>NZ_JAMYVS010000008.1:0-275445 GCF_040324255.1 Mesorhizobium sp. M0001 | reverse complement strand
GTAGGGAGTAGGGAGTAGGGAGTAGGGAGTAGGGAGTAGGGAGTAGGGAGTAGGGAGTAGGGAGTAGGGAGTAGGGAGTAGGGAGTAGGGAGTAGGGAGTAGGATGGTCTCGGCGTCGTTTCAATCCTTCACTACTCACTACTCCCTACTCACCATTGCCTAACGCCTTCTCGGCTTCTGCCACCCAGTGTCCAGCAATCCAAGCCGGCCGAGTTCCCGGTCCACGGCCCGCGTCACGTCCTTGCGCTGCGCGCCGACGTCGCGCAGTTGGCGATCCGAAAGGTCCTCCACGTCCTGGCGCGGCAGGTTGATGGCGACTTTCGCCTGGCGAAGCCAGTCCGTTACGGCATGCAACCAGTTCGAGCGAGCTGCTGGCGAGTTCAAAACGAAGATGGACATGATGCGCTCCGTGTCCGCCGGATATCAAATCCGGCTTGATGGTGTTTCGATGGGTGCATCATCCCGCATTGAAATCCATGAGAGAAACGAGTAGTTCTTTTCGGATCGTCAAATTTTATTTGAGGATAAGGTGATGTCCCGTCTGTTGCCCGGAACGCGCGCGCTGAGGACTCTGGAAGCCGCCGCCCGCCACCTCAATTTCACCCGCGCTGCCGACGAGCTCGGGCTGACGCCGGCGGCGGTCAGCCACCAGATCAAGGAAATCGAGGATCAGCTCGGGCTGGTGCTGTTCACGCGAACCAGTCGTACCATCCGGTTGACCGAGGCAGGTACGGTGCTGTTCGAGGCCTCGATCGATGCGCTCGACCTGCTCAACCGGGCGGTGTCGCGGGCGCGCAAGCTGACGCGCGGCACGGCATTGCTGAAGGTGACGCTCGACGCGCAGTTCGCGTCAAAATGGCTGATGCGGCGCGTCGACGATTTTCGCAAACTTCAGCCCAGTATCGAACTGAGGTTCGACATCGGCTACGAAGTGCGCGATTTCGAACTCGACGACGTCGATGTCGGCATCCGGTTCGGGGTCGGCAAGTATCCGGGGCTTCGCGCCCATCGCCTGTTCGACAACATCCTCATTCCGGTGTGCAGCCCGAGCCTGCTGACCTCCGGCCCGCCGCTGCGCGAACCGCGCGACCTCTTCAACCACACGCTTGCCCATATCGAATGGTCGCGCCAAGGCGTGACATGGCCGAACTGGCGCATGTGGATGGCGGCGGCCGGCATCAACGATTTCGACGACAGTCGGACTATCGTGTTTGGAACCTCTACCGATGCCGTGCAGGCGGCGCTCGACGGCAATGCCGTGGCGCTCGCCGAGTTCGCCATGGTGGCAAACGACCTTTCCCAGGGAAGGCTGGTGCAGCCCTTTGAACTCGGTCTGCGCGTGGGGCCGGAGTTCGGCTACTTCCTGGTCTATCCCGAGAGCACTGCCAACGATCCGCGCATCATCGCTTTCCGCGAATGGATCCTCGACGAAGTCGCCAGGACGCAGACCTGACGACTTCTGCAGGCCTCAGCCGGCGACCGGCGCCCCGAACCAGCCGATCACCGCGCCGATGATCAACAGCACGCCGAGCCAGTGGCCGCCGTCGATCAGGGTCAGGTCCCAGCCGAAATTCTCATAGCGATGGTTGGCCGTCAGCGTCGTGGCGACGAAACCCAGCCAGAGGACGAAGCCGAAGACCAGCCCTGCGACAAGGACCGGCTCGCCGCCGGTCATCGCGCCGACGACCAAGGCCAAGACCAGCGCCATGATCAGCTCGGCGATGAAGGAGATGATGAAGGGCGATATCGATTTCTTTGACGTTGACGGATCGATCCTGGCCGCCCTCATCCAAGGCTTGCTGAGGGCCGTGTACCAGACGGCGCCAAACAGCCACGCCGCGACGGCCGCGACAATCACCGCCAGCCAGTTCACCACTGAAAAATCCATAAAGTCCTCCCCTCAAGCAAGCCGCCCAAAGCCTGACGGTTCTGGGATAACGACATGCGTATTCTTCAAATCAATGCGCGATGGAACGCCTGTTCGGCAATGCCGTCAAGCGAAGCGCCACACCGTGGTGCGCTTGACCAGGGCGTCCTCCAGCGCCCGCGTCACCGCCACTTCGTAGACTGCGAGCGGCTCCAGTCCCGCCTTCGGCATGTAGGAGCGGCCCGGATCGCCGACGAGGATGTCAGCGCCGCGCGCCTTCAGTGTCGAAAACCACGGCATCAGCGTGTCGGCGAAGGATTTTTCGTAGAAGACGTCGCCCGCCAGTACCACGTCCCAGCCGGCGTCGGTGCCGATGCAGTCCGTGCCGCAAAAGTCGATGGCAACGCCATTGGCCTCTGCGTTGAGGCGGATCGCCGTTTCGCAGAACGGGTCGATGTCGGCGGCGATCACGTGCGCCGCACCCGCCTTGGCGGCGGCGACGGCGACAAGGCCGGAGCCGGAGGCGAAGTCGAGCACGCGTTTGCCCCGCACATCCGACGAATTGTCCAGCACGTAACGGGCAAGGCCCTGACCGCCGGCCCAGGCAAAGGCCCAGAACGGCGGCGGCAGGCCGATTTCGATCAGCTCGTTCTCCGTGCGCTGCCAGAGGTCATGCGCTTCGTCGGCAAGATTGAGGACAATCTCCGGCACATGCGGCGGCGACATAAGCGCCGTGTTGTCGAGAATGAACTTTTTCGCGCTGTTCGGCGTGAGGGCCGTCACGGAGCCGGCGTCAGGCCGCCCATGCGGCAGACTTCCTTCCATTCGGCCGGCGTCACCGGCTGTACGGAAAGCCGTCCAAGCCGCACCAGAGCCATCTCGGCGAGTTTCGGATTGGCCTTGACCTGTTCCAGCGTCGGCGGGTTCGGCACATCCTTGAAGGCTCGGATGTCGACGCATTCCCAGCGCGGATCGTCGGTGCTGGTATCCTGATGGGCAAGCGCGCAGACCTCGGCAATGCCGACGACGTTCAGCCCCTCATTGGAGTGATAGAAGAAGCCGAGATCGCCGATCTGCATCGCCTTCATGTTGTTGCGCGCTGCATAGTTGCGCACGCCGTCCCACTGCGTGCCGGCCTTGCCCTTGGCCTTCAGCGCCTCGAAGGAGAAGACCGAAGGTTCGGATTTGAACAGCCAGTAGTTCATGTCTTTGCTCCAACTACTATTTTTGCGCAATTCCGGACGGAAAACCGTTACACACTTTTCCTGGGATCGCTCTAGGCGCCGCCGGAACTAACTAGCCGCCGGCTTGTTGAAGGTCCAGTTCCACTGGCGGATTTCGACACTTTCGAACAGCCCGGCCTTGGCGTAGGGGTCGGCAGCCGACAGCGCCTGCGCACCGGCGAGGTCGGGCGCTTCCACGACGACGAGGCTGCCATTGGGCTTGCCCTCGGCGTCGAGGAACGGGCCGGCAAAGGCCAGTTTGTTGTCGGCGTTCAGGCGTTCGAGAAAGGCGACGTGGACCGGCCGCGTATCGACCCGCACCTGCAGGCTGCCCGGCTTGTCCTTGCAAATCAACGCAAACAGCATTTTTAAAACTCCGTTTTGGGATTGCGACAACAGCTCGCTTGAACTGCCGAAATCGCGGTTTTGCTTTTATGCTGGCTTCGGGTCAATGCCAAATGACGATCTCTCGACGCATTGAATCTCCGCTATGGCTCAAGCCAAGGCGTTGAAATAGTTGACAGTCCTGGGTTGATGAAAATCACAAACGCAACCCGCTTCGCCGAAAGAGTGGACGAAGGCGACAGGCTGCGTCGCGCACCACAACAGCGCACCAGCTTTGCTTGCCGCCGCCTATAAATCCACTACCGAGTATTTCGTAAATTCAAAAATAATCAATTTTCGATACGCAACACTCCAGCAAGTCAATTGTGAAATGGGCTGGTCTGCTCAGAACGCCTGAATAGAGGTCGCAATGGAGAGCATCGCGCGCAACACGACGGTTCGGATCGACGACGTCGCGCTTGCTTTCACGGCCGGCATGGGGACCGAGCGTGTTCTCGTCTCTGCAATCATTCCTTGCCTGAACGAGGAACTGACGCTCGGCATTTGCATTCGCAAAGCCTTCAATGCCTTCTCGATGCGCGGCATCAAGGGGGAAGTCGTCGTTGGCGACAATGGATCCGCGGACAAGTCGGTGGAGATTGCGCAAAAGCTGGGAGCGCGGGTCGTTCATCAGCCGGTAAAGGGCTATGGCGCGGCAATCAGTGCCGCGGTCGAAGCGGCCGAAGGCAAATATCTCATCATGGCGGATGCCGATGATTCCTACGATTGGAGCCAGCTCGGCGATTTCGTCGATGCGTTGGAACAGGGTGCGGAACTTGTGATGGGCGACCGGTTCGCCGGCGGGATCCAGCCGGGCGCCATGCCATCGTTGCATCGCTACCTCGGCAATCCTGTCCTTTCCACCATCGCTCGCTGTTTGCACAACTCTCCGGTCCGCGACTTCCATTGCGGCATGCGCGGTTTCACGCGCGAGGCATTTCTAAAAATCGGCGCGCGCTCGCCAGGGATGGAATTCGCTTCGGAAATGATCATCAATGCGCATCGCGCCGGGCTCGCCATTCGTGAAGTGCCGATCAAGCTCTACCCCGACAAGCGCAACCGCGCGCCGCATCTGCGTTCCTTCCGGGACGGTTGGCGACATCTGCGGCTGATCATAGCCCATGCGCCCGATACCATGTATCTCGTGCCTGGGCTGACCTTGTTGATCGCTGGCATTGCCGGCCTTGCCGTTCTCGCGGCTGGGCCTGTTCGCATCGGCGGATGGTACTTTGGAATTCACTTCGTCGCGCTTTCGGCCATGGCGACGTTGATTGGCCTTTCAGCGATCCTGTTCGGTATGCTGGCAAAGGTGGCAATCGCCATCTACCACCCGGTCTACAGCGGTCGAATTGTGCCATGGCTGACGCGCGGCCGGCCTTTGGAATGGCTGGTTTTTTCCGGTGGCGTACTCGCGGCAACCGGCTTCGCGGCCGATGGTTCACTCGCGCTACATTGGATTCTTATTGGCGGCCCCATGGAGCAATCGGTGCACCTGACCTTTGTAGTCACCACCATCTGCGTGGCCGGCATGTCGATGGTGCTGTCCGGCTTCGTGCTCAAATTGCTGCTTGATACGTTGAGTAGCAGACGTGAGCTCTAGCCCTCCAGCAGCCTTGCGAGCGGAAATTCAAGCGGCAAGCGGCTCGGCCGCAAAGCCTTTTCTGTCGGTTGTCATGCCGGTCCATGACGGGGCGGCATGGATTGGAGCGACACTTGACTCGCTTGCTGCAGAGCCGAGCGATGGCCTGGAGATAATCATCATCGACAGCAGCCCGACAAACGCTACTTCCGCCATTGTCGAGCGATTTCTCCACCGGCCGGCCTTCCGGCTGCTGCGGCGAAAGGATCTAGCGCCCTGGCAGGCGAAGACCAATCTGGGCGTTGAGCTGGCCGCCGCCGACTATGTCTGCATACTCCACCAAGACGACCTTTGGTTGCCCGGGCGCATCGAGGCCACGCGACGCTGGCTCGAGGACCTGCCCGAAGCAGCGCTTCACTTGGCCCCGACTGCGATCGTCGACCGCCACGGCCGGGGAATGGGATGCTGGAACTGTCCCTTGCCGAGCGACAAGGTGCTCGAATCCGACTTCTTGCTGGAACGGCTTCTCGTACAGAATTTCGTGTCCGTGCCTGCTCCGATATTTCGTCGGAATGCGTGGCTGGCATGCGGGGGTATGGATGAGAGGCTCTGGTATACAGCTGATTGGGATATATGGGCGAAGCTCGCCGTTGCCGGACCCGTCATTTATCACCAGGAGATAACCACGGCCTTCCGGGTTCATGGCGATTCGCTGACCGTAACCGGATCGCGCGATGCGAACGAATTCCGTTCGCAAATGCAGACTGTCCTGGAGCGCCATTTGGACCGGCTTTCGGCGCGCAGCCGGCGCCGGATCGAATCTGCTGCTCGGGCATCGATCAGCGTTAATGTGTCGCTGGCGGCTGCGTCAGCCGGCGACTTGAAGGCCTTGCTTCGAGCCGCTCGTATTATGCTGTCGCTCGGGCCGACGGGATTGAGGCGCTATTTGCGCGATTCGCGGCTGCGTGAGCGTGTCATGTGCCGGCTTCGCGCGAAACTGACAGGAGCTTTCTGAGGCAATGTCCAGCTCTGTCAGGATCGCCGACATCCCAGTGGACCAGAGCGAAAGACCGCTTCTGGAACGGGGATGGCGGTACATTGTGGTGGGAGCGATATGCGCAATTGCGCACAATGTCATCATGATTACGGTCGATCAGCTGGGCAGGCACTACCTGCTGGGCATCATGATTTCATTCCTGGCGGTGACGCCGACCGGCTACGCTCTGCACAGCTGGTTCACCTTCGGCAAACCGCTACGCTTCAAGGCATTTGCGCGTTTTGCGGCAGGCGTGGCTGCGGCCTACCCGATCTCGGTAGCCATGATGGTGCTTCTCTGTTGCTGGCTTGGCCTTGGTGTTGCGATTGCGTCTCCGATCGCCACCGTCGCATTGCTCATCTGGAACGTTGTCGTTGCGCACCTGGCGATCTTGTCACGGTTCAATCTGCGGCCCGCCACCGCGCCGACGGCATCGTCTCGCCCAGCCACACAGCAATTTGCGGGAAACGAGGAATAAGAATGTTACCGCCAGGTCAGATCATACGCAGGGCTCTTGGCCGCCATTTCAAGCCGGTCGGAGACGTCTACCGTCGTGTTTTCGTCAATCTCAATGTAATCGCGGATTTTCTCGATCGCGAATTGCCGAACGGCGCGAAGGTTTTGGATATCGGCGGCGGCGATGGAGCGCTCGTCGACCGGCTGCTCGATCAGCGCCCCGACCTGAGGATTACGATGTGCGATCTCGCCCCTTCGATCGGTGCGTTTCTAAGCAACGCAAATCGGGCGAAGGTCGAACTTCTGCCCGCGACGGACCTTTCCAGCGTGCAAGGGTCTTACGATGTCGTCACGATTTCCGACGTCATTCATCATGTACCGGTGGATCGGCGCGAGGCGTTCTTCAAATCGCTGGCCAACAGTTGCGAACGCTGGGCCTGCCGGAAGATCATCCTCAAGGACATCGAGCCTGGTGGAATACGCGCCACCTTGTCGCTTCTTGCGGACCGGCACATTACCGGAGACAAGCATGTCGTCTTGTTTTCGCGTTCGGACTTCGCGGCCATGGCAAAGCGGCATTTCCCGACGGCAAAGAGAGTATCGGCATCACCGGACCGGCCGAATTATTGTGAACTGCTCAGCTGGTAGCAGATGGGTGGATCCCGGCGTGTCACGGGCGGTAAGCGCGGATCAACGACACGCTATTTGGTCGCGATGGTGCTGAGCATGCTGGCGATCCGGTGACTCTCCGGGCGATCGACCAGAAATTTATCGATAAACTTCAACGGGAATGTCAGCGTCAGGATTGCGGCTTTCGCTATCATGTAGCGGGTTCGGTTCTCTCGACCGATAACGACGCCGATATATTCCGAAAGGATGTTGACGATCGCGCTTGTCGGTCCTTGATGCGTCTGGACCTCCACCCTTGCGAACCGCTGCAGAAGCTGCTCGATCCCATCCTTTGTGAAGTTGCAGTAGTGGGCGGGATAGCCGTGATAGGGGAACAAGAAAGGGTTGATGCAGAGCAGCGTTCCGCCCGGCTTCAGGACACGGAACACTTCATCGACGACCGCTGCCGGATTGGGAACATGCTCGATCACGCTGTCCAGAATGACGACGTCAATGGAATCGCTCGCAAGCGGCGTGTGCTCGACATTAGCAACCAGATCGACGTTCGGGGTGGGGAACAGGTCAATGTTGAGGACATCGGGGCGGACGCGCCGTGCGCCGGAGCCGAACTCCACGACCATCGAGCCCTGAGGTATCGACGCAAGAAACGAATTCAGCGTGTCGTGAGGTGAATATTCGCTGGTGATGACCTGCTTCAGCGAATTGTACATTCGGGCGCGCGTGCTGGTACCGTCATACGCCTCTTCATGGAAGCTAGCGTCGAAGCCCTCCCTCACCGGCGACTCGACAAAGAACGGAACGCCTTTGTGCACGGGATAGGCGGCAGGGCAAGATTCGCAGGTCAGGGCAGCCGGGCTTGTGCCAAGCCTGGAATAGCAGACTGGGCAGACGAGGCCCGATGCCATCTTGGGTTGTAGCACGCGATGTCCTTTCAAGCCTCTGCATTGTCGCAGAGGCAGGTTGCCGTGTCTGAACGTAACGCTTCTTAGCAAGCAAAAGGCTAACAGCGGCTAAAGTCCGCTACGTATAGACAGGCTGGAGCGGAGCGCTGCAAGAATCCGAAGCGCGACGGCTTCAGTTCCGCACAGTGTCGGAAAATTAACTGCGGTGGAACCATGCTTCGCCAAGCGGAGCTGCCGGCCTCGAAGTTGTTGTCTGAGGATGAAGGGCGTTGTGCCCAGCGAGGCAGCACGCCTGGCGTTGGTCTGCCTGGGCACGATCGAGGGGGTTGTCTTGAATACGCAGGAGCCGGGACCAAACAAGCTGTTCGCTCTCGGGCAGCGCCCAACAACAACTTTTCTGCATATCCTGATCGCACTCAAGATCATCTTGCTGTTCGTTCTGGCTTGGAACATCCGCTTCGTCATGGATGAATTCGTCCAACTCGGATGGGCGAAATATTTCTCCAACGGCCTGTTCGATACGATCTGGCATCCCAAGGCGGTCGGCTATGCGGCTTTTTATGAGATTGCTCATCTGATCGGCTGGAGTGCCACGTCGATTCTGCTTGCTGGCCGCATGCAGACTGCATTGCTGGCCTGCGGGACGATCTCTTTGATCTACGCATGCGCTCGCGCTCTGGGCGAGGATCGCGTGCGCGCTTTGACGATCGTCCTCGTTCTCCTGTGCTTTTCGAATTTCATGGAGCGCATCTTTCGTACCATCGCCGAACCGCCGGCAGTGTTCTTCGCCGTGGCGGCGTTGCTGGTTGTCCTGCGCGCACCTGGGTTGAGGGCAAGGCAGCTTGTTGCCGCCGGCATGCTAAGTGGCCTTGCCTTCGTCATCACTCAGAAATCGGTCTACTTCAACGTTGCGCTCGGCATCGGCCTTGTTGCTGACGCAGCCTTGATGAGACGCTACGCAACAGGGGCGGTTCGCGGAGGGTGGCTCGTGCTTGGATGGGCCGTTCCGATAATCGTCTATTGCTTGATCTTCGGTGGAGGAGCCCCTGTTCTCGCGGCCAAAAACCTTATACTTGGCCCGGTCGAGATTGCGACGCGTGGAGGCGGTGACTATGGGGGACTGAGGCAGTTCGTGTTACAGACACTGGCGCGGAACGCCCTTCTTTACGGGATCTGTTTCTCCGGTATGGCCCTGTCACTGATGCGGATCATGAAACTCGATGGTCGAAGGCGAATTGCGCTGATCTTTTCACTCGTCATCACGGTGCTGGTATTCACGCACGACCAGCCCTGGCCTTATGTCTTCATCATGGCGTTGCCGTTCGTTGCGCTCTGGTCGTTGGAGCTTCTCGACAGCACCGCAACCCACGCGCGCTACCGGGTTCCTGTCCTCGCGGTGCTGATCACAGCCATCGCCATGAGCTACGCGAGCAATGTCGTTTACCTACGCCTCAACAATCAGACCCAGCTTGAACTGGTCTCGCGCGCGGAATCTTTGCTCGCACCGGATGAGAAGTATTTCGACGGCATCGCCATGCTGCCCAATCGACAGGAGCCCTCCACACTCTGGCTCGACCAGCATTATGTCTTGAAAACATTGCAGGAAGGCAGGCAATCGGAAGCCTACAAAGTTCTCTCGGATTCCCCGCCCAAGATGGTCCTCTGGTCATATCGCATGGATTTGATCGATACCGTCATCGCGCCTCTCATCCGCGACAGCTACGTCCAGATCGCTCCCAACATCAGAATGGCTGGTCGTCGCCTCTATTCCGGTCGTCCGGTCGTTTTCAAGGTGCCTGTCGCCGGACGATACAGCCTGTACACGACCAGCGGGGAGCTTGCAGACGGCGAGGTCGAGATAAACGGCACCTCGCATTCTTCGCCCCTATCCTTGGAGGCAGGTACCAGCGACGTTGTCCTGCGCAACGGTCCAGCCGAGGCACTGCTGCTGCCGGAAGGTGACTATGAAAACCGCATCGTGCCTGGCGGGGACAATGCCGAGCTGTTCACGGGAGTTTACAATTAAATACCGGTTTCGGTCTTCAGCGGCCGGGTCATCAATGCCGTGACAGCCTGCCGAATGGTGATCGTGCCGTCCAGTATCGCCGACACCGCAGCGATGATCGGCGCGTCGATGTCGCGCTCGGTGGCGATGCGGGCGGCGATCGCCGCCGTCGGCACGCCTTCGGCGAGCGGCAGTCCGGCCAAGGGCTTGCCTTGCCCCAGCGCCAGCCCATAGGCGAAATTGCGCGACTGGGCCGAAGAGCAGGTGAGCAAAAGGTCGCCGAGGCCGGAAAGCCCCATCAGCGTCTCCGGCTTGGCGCCGAAGGATGCCCCGATGCGGCGCAGTTCGACGAAGCCGCGTGTCACCATGGCGGCCTGCGCGCTGGCGCCGAGCCCAGCGCCGGTGACGGCGCCAGCGGCAATGGCGAAGACATTCTTCAAAGCGCCACCAATCTCGACGCCGATCAAATCGTCGCTGGAATAGCAGCGCAGATTCTGCGCCGAAAAGCGCGCGGCAAGCTCGGCCGCCAAGGCGTCGTCGGGGGCAGCAACCACGACAGCGGTCGGCAGACCCCTGGCCACATCGGCGGCAAAGCTCGGACCGGACAAGGCCGAAACCGGAGTTTCGGGCAGGATCTCACCAACGATCGCCGACAGCAGCGCGCCGGTGTCGCGCTCGATGCCTTTGGCGCAGAGAACCAGCGGGATGCCTTTCGGCATATGGGGCTTTGCCGTCGTCAGCATGGCGCGCAGCGCCTGCGCCGGCGCCACGGCCAGCGCGCAATCGGCATCGGTCAGGGCCGTGCCGATATCGCTCGTCGCCGCAATGCCTGTTTCAATGGCGATGCCGGGGAGATAACGCGGGTTCTCGCCGCGGCGGATCGCGGAAACAGTCTCTTCGTCGCGGGCGTAGAGCCGGACATCGTGACCGGCGCGCAGCATCGCCAGCGCCAGCGCCGTGCCCCAGGCGCCGCCGCCGAGCACGGCGACGCGCCAGCCGGTTCTGTCCCTGCCGCTTGTGTTGCCGGCGCTCATGCTTTTGCTCCGCGCCGGCCGGAGCCGACCATCGGGGCCGAAATGCTGTCCAGCGGCCAGCGCGAACGCGGCACGAAATCGAAGCCGTTCTCTTGAGACAGGCCTGCCCGCAACCGCTCGATGCCGGCCCAGGCGATCATCGCCGCGTTGTCGGTGCACAGTTTGAGCGGCGGCGCGACAAAGGCGAAGCCGGCCTCGGCGCACTGCTTCTGCAGCGTCGCCTTGATCGCTCTGTTGGCGGCGACGCCACCGGCAACGACCAGCGCCGGCTCGGCCTTGTCCGGAAATTCGTCGCGGAAGCGGGCCAGCGCGCGGGCCACGCGGTCGCCAAGTACGTCGGCTACCGCCGCCTGGAACGAAGCGCAGATGTCGGCGACATCCTGCTCGCTTAGCGGCTGGATGGCGGTCGCCGCCTGGCGCACGGCGGTCTTGAGGCCGGAGAAGGAGAAATCGGGCTGCGCCGAGCCCCTCATCGGCCGCGGAAAGGCAAAGCGCGTCGCATCGCCCGACATTGCCGCCTTTTCGACGTTCGGGCCGCCGGGATAGGGCAGGCCGAGCATTTTGGCCGTCTTGTCGAAAGCTTCGCCGAGCGCGTCGTCGATGGTCGTCGCCCAGCGCTGGTAGTCGCCGACGCCGCGCACGGCGACGATCTGGGTGTGGCCGCCGGAAACCAGCAGCAGCAAATAGGGAAAGTCGAGCCCGTCGGTCAGCCTTGCGGTCAGTGCGTGGCCTTCGAGATGGTTGATGGCGATCAGCGGCTTGCCGGCGGCCGCTGCAATCGCCTTGGCCGTCATCAGGCCGACGATCAGCCCGCCGACCAGGCCGGGGCCCGCAGTGGCGGCAATGGCGTCGATGTCGGCCAGGGCTACGCCCGAATCCGCAAGAGCGGCCTCGACAATGCCGTCCAGCGCCTCGACATGGGCGCGCGCGGCGATCTCCGGCACGACGCCGCCGAAGGCGGCGTGCTCCTCGATCTGGCTGAGCACGATGTTGGACGCAATCACCGGCACGGAATCGCCGTCCAGCGTCACCACGCTGGCGGCGGTCTCGTCGCAACTCGTCTCAATGCCCAGAACGCGGATCAATTCGTCGCTATCTCCAGAGATTGTGTCGCCGGACTTTCCTAGTTAGTAGAGGCGGGCCTCGCTAGGGAGAGCGCCGGCAACGCAAAGCCAGCCGGGGGTTATCACGGACCGCGCGCCATGCAAACTTTGAAAATCGGAACACGCGGCAGCCCGCTGGCGCTCGCCCAGGCGCATGAAACGCAGGCGCGGCTGATGGAAGCGCACGGCATGCCGGCGGAAGCCTTCGAGGTCGTCGTCATTTCGACCAGCGGCGACCGCATCCAGGACCGGCCGCTGTCGGAAGCCGGCGGCAAGGGCCTGTTCACCAAGGAAATCGAAGAGGCGCTGCTGGCCGGCACGATCGATATCGCCGTGCATTCCTCCAAGGATATGCCGACAGTGCTGCCGGACGGGCTGGAGCTGTCCGCCTTCCTGCCGCGCGAGGATGCGCGGGACGCCTTCATCGGAAAGGCGGTGAAGCGCATTGTTGATTTGCCGCAAGGCGCCAAGGTCGGGTCGTCTTCGCTCAGGCGCCAGGCGCTGATCCGGCGCATGCGGCCGGACCTAGACGTGGTCATGTTCCGCGGCAATGTGCAGACCAGGCTGCGCAAGCTGGAGGAAGGCGTCGCCGAAGGCACGATCCTCGCCTATGCCGGGCTGAAGCGGCTCGGGCTCGGCCACGTCGTCACCGATCTGATGCCGCTCGATGCCTTTCCGCCGGCGCCGGGACAAGGCGCAATCGGCATCGAAACCCGCATCGGCGACAGCGAGGTCGAAAAGATGCTGGTGGCCATCCATGATGTGCCGACAGGCCAGGCGCTGGCCTGTGAGCGCGCCTTCCTGGCGGCGCTCGACGGCTCCTGCCGCACGCCGATCGCCGGCTATGCGACGATCTCGGGCGGCAGGCTGGTTTTCGCCGGGCTGATCATTTCGCCCGATGGCACGCAATCGCATGAGGTCAAAGCCGAAGGCTTGGCGCTGGATGCCGCTGACATCGGCACGGACGCGGCCAGGATGGTGCGGGTCAAAGCGGGCGAAACCTTCTTCGACGGCTGGGTCTGATATGCGTGTCCTGGTGACGCGGCCGCAACCTGGGGCGTCGCGAACCATGCGGCGGCTGCAGGAATTGGGATTTGAGCCGCTCCTTCTGCCGCTGACCGAAACGGTGACACTGCGGGTTGGCGCCGATGCTGCGAGCGACAATGCCGTGGCCGTCGCTGTGACCAGCGCAAATGCGGTGCGGCATGCGCCGAAAGAACTCATTCGTGCGCTCGCCGCCTTGCCTTGCCATGCCGTCGGACGCAGGACGGCTGAAGCGGCACGTTCGACAGGGTTCTTGTCGGTCAGCGAAGGGGCGGGCGACGCCGAGCGGCTGGCCGAGGCGATTGCTGCCGGCCTTTCCGGCAAGGCGGTCGTCTATCTCACAGGGCGCGTGCGGTTTCCGGCATTCGAGGCGCGGCTGCGAAAGGCCGGCGTCGAGGTCCGCACCGTCGAAACCTACGACACGATTTCGCTCGATTATTCCGATGCTGAAATCCGTACACGCCTGTCCGATCAGGCGGTCGACGCGGTGCTGCTCTATTCAGCCAAGGCGGCGGCAGCGTTGCAGGCCTTGGCCCGCCGGGCGGAACTGCGCGATCTCTTTGAAAACATGCAGGCTTTTGCGCTCTCCGAGCGCGTGGCAGCGGCGTTTGACAATGCCGCCGGCAAAAAAATACGCATTGCGCGGGAACCGCAGGAGGAGGCGCTGCTTGAGCTGTTGCACCGCGGCGACTGAGCGCCGTGTCATCACGCCGCCCCTTTTCACCTGATGATGATGTGCTAGACCATTTTTCAAACCATCACGCGCCGTCGGGCGCCCAGACGAAGCAGGATTGCGGAGCCCAGGCATGGTCAAGACGCCGAAGATGCGACATTCGAAAAGCCGCCGCGAGCCGGTGACCATCGAACTCGAACCCGGCGCTGTCTCGCGCATTGCCGATGCGGATGCCGCCAAGACGGATGTCGCCAACTCGGACGACGTTGGGGCCCCGGCAGAATCGGTTGCGGCCGAGGATGCGGCTGCCATGGCCAATGCGCAGCCGGAGACGCCTGACGAGCCCGTTCATGCCGATCAAGCCGATCTCGAGCCGTGGGAGCACTCCGACGCCGCGGCGCAGGCCGCTCCCGAAAGCGCCGATGCCAAGGCGTCCACCCAGGCGGAGCAGCCTTACCCCACCGCTTCGGATGCGCCACCGCGCGCCAGAACCTCCGACTACAGTTTCGAGGATGCCTCGCCCAAGCCGGGTGCACCCAAGGAAACCCCAAGGACAGCCGGGAACCAGCCCATGGCCGCGCAACCGAAGCGCACGAGCGGCATTGCCGCCGGCATCATCGGCGGTGTCATCGCGCTGGCTGCCGCCGGCGGGCTGCAGTTTGCCGGCGTGCTTGGCGCTCCGGGCTCAGGGGCGGGCACGGTCTCGCTCGACGGCGTCAATGGCGAGATCGCTTCGCTGAAGCGCGAAATCGCCGACCTCAGGGAAGCCAGCGGCAATGGCGCCGCAACGGCCAAGGTCGACGGGCTGTCTTCGGCGCTGGATCAGGTCAAGGCCGATGTCGCATCGCTGAAATCGGCGGTCGAAAGGGGCGGCGCCGGCGACAATGCCGGGCTTGCCTCGCTTGGCGACAAGGTCAAGCAGATCGAGACCGCGGTCGCCGCCCTTGGCCAGGCCGGTGGTGCAGCGCCCGTCGATCTCGCGCCGCTCAATGAAAGACTGGCGGGCCTCGACGCGCTGGTGAAATCGGCCGGCGAGGCAGCCAAGGCGCAGGAAGGCAAGATCGCCGCGCTGGAGCAGTCGGTGACGCAACTCGCCGGCAAGGTCGATGCGCAGGCCTCGCAGCCAAAGATCGCGATGGCCATCGCCGCTTCGGCCTTGAAGGCGGCGCTTGACCGCGGCGCGCCGTTCGCCGCCGAGTTGGAGACCTTCGCAGCGATCTCGCCCGATGCACCGCAGATTGCGGCGCTGCGCCCCTACGCTGAAAAGGGCGTCCCAACCCGCACCGAGATCGCCGGCGAGGCCGACGCCGCGGCCAATGCGATGGTCGCGGCGGCGACGCCGGTCGATGAAAATGCCGGCTTCTTCCAGAACCTTTTGTCGAGCGCCGAATCGCTGGTCAAGGTTCGGCCGATCGGCGCCGTCGAAGGCGCCGGCGCGCCGGAAACCGTGGCGCGCATCGAAGTGGCGGTCAATCAGGGCGACTACGCCAAGGCGCTCAGCGAATACGCAACGCTGCCGGATGCGGTCAAGGCCGCCGGCGCCGACTTTGCCGGCAAACTGAAGGCGCGCATCGACGTCGAGACGCAGGTCGACGCGCTGATTGCAGGTGCGATGAAGGCATGAGGACGACACGATGATCCGCATTCTCATCTTTCTCGGCGCCGTCTTCGCGCTCGGTCTTGGCTTTGCCTGGCTGGCCGATCGTCCCGGCGAGATGGTCGTCACCTTCAACGGTTACCAATACCAGGTCAGCCTGATGGTGGCTGCGGTGGCGATCGTTGCCGTCGTCGCAGCGGTGATGATCGTCTGGTGGCTGATCAAGTCGCTGTGGAACAGCCCATACACGATCTCGCGCTATTTCCGCGTCCGCCGCCGCGACCGTGGCTATCAGGCGCTGTCGACCGGCATGATCGCAGCCGGCGCCGGCGATGGCGCGCTGGCCCGCAAGAAGTCCAAGGAAGCCGCCAAACTGATCCGCTCCGACCAGGAGCCGCTGATCCAGCTGCTCGAAGCGCAAGCCTCGCTGCTCGAAGGCGACCATGAGGGCGCGCGCGAAAAATTCGAGGCGATGCTCGACGATCCCGAAATGCGGCTGCTTGGCCTGCGCGGGCTCTATCTCGAAGCCGAGCGGCTCGGCGACCGCAACGCGGCGCGTCACTATGCCGGGCGCGCCGCTTCCGTCGCGCCGCAACTGGCTTGGGCCGCCGAATCGACGCTGGAGGATCTGACCGGGCGCGGCGACTGGGACGGCGCGCTGAAGCTGGTGGAGGCGCAGAAGTCGACCAGGCAGATCGAACGCGACGCCGCCAATCGCCGCCGCGCCGTGCTGTTGACCGCCAAGGCGCAGGCGCTGACCGACAGCGACCCCAATGCAGCCAAGACAGCGGCACTCGAGGCCAACAAGCTCGCGCCCGATTTCGCACCGGCCGCGGTTGCAGCCGCCAATCTTCTGTTCAAACAGAACGATGTGCGCAAAGGCTCGAAGATCCTTGAGGCAGCCTGGAAGGCGGAGCCGCATCCCGAGATCGCCGAGCTCTACACCCATGCAAGGCCGGGAGATGCCGTGGTCGATCGTCTCAACCGGGCGAAGAAGCTGCAGGAGCTGAAGCGCAACAATGCCGAATCGTCGATGACGGTGGCGCGCGCCGCGCTCGATGCGCAGGATTTTTCCACCGCCCGCCGGGAGGCGGAAGCGGCGATCCGCATGGATCGCCGGGAAGGCGCTTACCTGCTGCTGGCCGATATCGAGGAGGCAGAGACCGGCGACCAGGGCAAGATCAGGCAATTGCTGTCCAAGGCGGTCAGGGCGCCGCGCGATCCGGCCTGGGTCGCCGACGGCGTCGTCTCCGAACGCTGGGCGCCGGTATCGCCGGTCAGCGGCAAGCTCGACGCTTTCGCCTGGCGCGCACCGATGGAGCGGCTGGGTCAGCTCATCGACAGCCATGAAGACGAAGCCGATGTGCCGGTGCTTGCGGCACCCGCCAAGCCGGCAAAGGAAGCCGAAGTGATCGATCATCCCGCCGTTGCCAAGACGATCAGCGAGGCGCCGACCGAGCCGAAGCCCGCTGTGGGCGATGACCAGGTCACGCCGGTCACCGCCGCCGCTTTCGCCGCAATACCAAACGACGCCGAACCCGTCGAACCTGCCGAGGAACTGGCGCGGCTGCCCGACGACCCCGGCGTCGACCCCGATGACGAAGCGGAGAAGTCACCGCGCCGCTTCCGCCTGTTTTGATCCCTGAAGCATGATCCCAAAAAGTGGATACCGGTTTTTGGAAAAGATCATGCTCCAATAATGTGAAGTGAGCACCATGTTCGAACGCGTCCTGGCCTTTCTGAAAGACCTGCCCTCCGGGGCTGGGGCTCGCGCCAATGCGGACGATCCGCGCGTTGCGGCGTCGGCTTTGCTCTATCATGTGATGAATGCCGACGGCGTGCGCCAGGATGTCGAGTGGGAGCGGTTCAAGCAGGTGCTGGCGCAGAGCTATTCGATCAGCGGCGACGAACTCGATGCACTGGCTGCCGCCGGCGAGCGCGCCGACAATGAGGCGATCGACCTCTATGCCTTCACCAGCGTCTTGAAGCGCCATCTCGACGCCGAGGCGCGCAAGGCTTTCATCGGCCTGATGTGGGAAATCGTCTATGCCGATGGCGAACTGCACGAGTTGGAGGACAACACCGTCTGGCGCGTCGCCGAACTGATCGGCGTCGAGCGCCACGACCGCGTCGAGGCGCGCCGCAAGGCGGCGGCCGCCGCGCCCGGCGCCAGCGGAACGTCGAGCGACGAATAGGATTCCGCCTTTCCATGCCGCCCAGACCGAGCTCGAAACCAAAAATCCTGATCGTGCTGCATCAGGAGACTTCGAGCCCCGGCCGGGTTGGCCACATGCTGCTCGAGGAAGGTTTCGACCTCGACATCCGCCGGCCGCCTCTCGGCGACAGCCTGCCGGAGACGCTGGAGGGACACGCCGGCGCCGTGGTGTTCGGCGGGCCGATGAGCGCCAATGACGAAGATGAGTTCGTCCGCCGCGAGACCAACTGGCTCAATGTTCCGCTAAAGGAGAACCGGCCCTTCCTCGGCATCTGCCTTGGCGCGCAGATGCTGGCCAATCATCTCGGCGGCAAGGTCGAGGGGCATGGCGAGGGGCTGGTCGAGATCGGCTGGTATCCGCTGAAGCCGACCGAGGCCGGCAAGAAACTGCTGCCTTGGCCCGACATGGTCTACCAGTTTCACCGCGAAGGCTTTTCGCTGCCCAGGGATGCGACGCTGCTGGCGACGGCGGAAACCTACCCCAACCAGGCTTTTCGCTATGGCGACAATGCCTGGGGCATCCAGTTCCATGGCGAACTGACCCGGTTGATGATGCAGCGCTGGGTGGTGCGCGGCGCGCACCGTTTCGAATTGCCCGGCGCGCAGCCCGGCCGCGACCATCTCGGCGGCCGGCTGATCTGGGATATGCACCTCAAGCGCTGGCTGAGCGAATTTTTGAGCCTGATCTTCGGCAAGCCTACTGAGGGATAGAGCAAAATCCAACTACTCTGAACGGCCGAGCTTGCCAAAGACGACTTACCTCTGGGAGGCGTGTACGATGGATCCGGGACCTTAGCCCGTTCCCGCAGATTTGGATTGCGCCCCAAACACTCCGATGGATCGAAAAACTCCGTGGCGCATTTAAGCTTCGGCTAATAACGGCCCCAGGAGAGAACCAATGAAGAAGACGCTGCTCATTTTGAGCCTACTCATTCCGCTCGCGGCATGCTCCCGCACCGAACAAGGCGCTGCCGTCGGTGGTTTGGGTGGCGCAGCTGTAGGCGCAGCAGTGGCCGGCGACCCGGTAAAAGGGGCGGTTGTTGGCGGGGCGGTCGGAGCGCTGGCCGGGGCGGTCATCGGGCACGCCAGCGAAGCCGGCCAGTGCAGATATCGCGGTCGGAACGGTCGAGTTTACGTTGCTCAGTGCCCGGACGGCTACTGATCTCAAAGGCGCGTGATCTCTTTCGATCACGCGCCTGCTCGGGGTAGGATAACTGAATGGCATATAACAGCAAAAGACTGCTGGCTTTCTGGTTAGCCGTTGTCAGCGCTGTCGCGATAAACGCCGAACTTTCGACCGCGGCCTTGGCCGCACCTGTAGAAGCGAAGACGATTGCCGATCACTTCTCATCGGTAAAGTCCATGTCCGGGGACTTTGTCCAGTCGGGCCCAAGAGCGGAAAGGACCAAAGGGAAATTTTTCCTCCAGCGGCCGGGCAAGATCCGGTTCAACTATGCAGGCCAATCAGGGGTCAGCGTAATTGCAGATGGAAAATCCTTGGTGGTCTATAACAAGAAGCTCAAGACATCGCGGCTTTATGCTCTCTCGAAGACGCCGCTCAAGCTGCTCCTCGACAATCAGGTCGACTTTTCCGGCAATCGCCTCAAAAGTATCAGGGACGATGGCGCCCAGGTGATCATCAGGCTGGCCGACAAGTCGGCCTTCGGCAATTCGAATATCACTATGGTGTTTGACAGGGAATCGCTCGATCTACGCAGATGGACCCTGACTGACGAGAGGGGCCTTACCTCGACAGTCACCATATCCAACGTGAAGCAGGGCGTTCGCGCTCCTGCGGGCACCTTCACTATCGACTATGCTGCAAACCGTGAATTCAACACCAAAACGAAATAGTCGGCAGCGCCACGAACTGCCCGTGTAACACTACTCGGCGGCCGTCTCGGACGGCACCTCTGCCGGTGCCGAAGACTCGGCCTCGGCATGCGGCTTGCGCCGTGAGAACAGCGACCTGAGCGTGACGTAGAACACCGGCGTCAGGAACAGGCCGACGAAAGTGACGCCCAGCATGCCGGAGAACACCGCGGTGCCGAGCGACTGGCGCATTTCCGCGCCCGGGCCCGTCGCGATCATCAGCGGCACGACGCCGAGGATGAACGAGAAGGCGGTCATCAGGATCGGCCGCAGCCTGAGCCGGCAGGCTTCGACGGCAGCCTCGGCGGCCGACAGGCCGCGTTCCTGGGCCTGCCGCGCGAACTCGACGATCAGGATCGCGTTCTTGGCGGCAAGCCCGATCAGCACGATGAGGCCGATCTGCACGAGGATGTTGTTGTCCAGCCCTCGGAACGACACGCCGAGCAACGCCGCGAGCACGCCGAGCGGCACCACCAGCACGATGGCGAACGGCAGCACCCAGCTTTCATATTGCGCCGCCAGCGCCAGGAACACGAACAGCACCGACAGTCCGAAGATATAGACAGCGGCATTGCCGGTGTTACGCTCCTGATAGGCGAGTTCGGTCCATTCGTAGGAGGTACCGGCCGGCAACGTCTGTGCCGTGATCGCTTCCATCTTGGCAAGCGCATCGCCGGTGGAAACGCCGGGCGCGGCGTTGCCCTGCAGCGGCACCGAGACGTACATGTTGTAGCGCTGGACCAGCGCCGGGCCGGTGACGTCGCGGATCTCGATCAACGTGCCCAGCGGAACCAGCGCGCCGGTCGCCGAGCGCACCTTCAGTTTCAAGATGTCGGCGCGATCGAGGCGGAACGCCTGGTCGGCCTGCGCGCGCACCTGGTAGACGCGCCCGAAAGCGTTGAAGTCGTTGACGTAGGCGGTGCCCAGATTGATCGACAGCGTCTCGAAGATGTTGGGGATCGGCACGTTCAGGATGCGCGCCTTGTCGCGATCGATCGCCAGGAAGAATTGCGGGCTGGACGCGGAGAAAGTGGTGAACACGCCGGTCAGCCCCGCCGTCTTGTTGGCCTTGCCGGCAATTTCATAGGCAAGCGCCAATATCTGCCGCATGTCGGCGCTGTTGCGCTCCTGGATCTGCAGCTTGAAGCCGCCGGCATTGCCGACGCCGCGGATCGGCGGCGGCGGCAGTGCGATTATGAAGGCTTCCTTGATGCTTTGCAGGCTGCCGAACAGATTGCCGATGACCTGGGTCGCCGACTGGCCGGCTTCCAGTCGCTCGTCAAACGGCTTGAACCTGGCGAAGATCACGCCCGCGTTGCTGGCGTTGGTGAAGGTCGCGCCGGAGAAGCCGGCGAAGGCGACCGCGTAGTCGACGCCCGGTGTTTTCTGGATGATCTGCGACGCCTGCTGGATGACGGCATCGGTCCGCGATAGCGAGGCGCCGTCCGGCAACTGGACGACGACGATCGCATAGCCCTGGTCGAGCGACGGAATGAAACCGCGCGGCACCGTCTGAACCATATAGACCGTGGCGTAGATGAGGGCCGCGAAAACGGCCAGCGTGGCGGCGATCGCTATTCGCGAGCCGACCAGCACGCGCACGATGCTCGAATACCAATGGGCGACCTTGTCGAAGCCCCGATTGAAGCCGTCGGCGAGCGCCCGTCCGAACCGCGCCAGGAAAAAGCGCGGCGGCGCCGCAGCAGTGTGGTGCGGCTTGAACAGCAGCGCGGCCAAGGCCGGCGAGAGCGTCAGCGAATTGAATGCCGAGATCGCCGTCGACACCGCGATGGTGATCGCAAACTGCAGGTAGAACTGCCCGGAAATGCCGGGAATGAAGGCTGTCGGCACGAACACCGCTATCAGCACCAGCGAGATCGCGATGACCGCCGTTCCGACTTCGTCCATGGTCAGATGCGACGCCGGATTGGGCGCCAGCCCGCTGGCGATATTGCGCTCGACGTTCTCGACCACGACGATCGCATCGTCGACGACGATGCCGATGGCCAGCACGAGGCCGAACAGCGTCAGCATGTTGAGGGAGAAGCCGGCGGCGTAAAGCACCGCCAGCGTGCCGATCAGCGACACGGGGATCGCCACGATCGGCACGATCGCCATCCGCCACGATTGCAGGAAGACGATGATGACGATGATGACCAGCACCATCGCCTCGAGGATCGTCTTGTAGACCTCCTGGATCGACTCGGCGACGAACTCGGTCGGATTGTAGACGATGTCGTAGCTCAACCCCTTCGGGAAGTCCTGGGAAAGCTCCTTCATCTTGTCCTGGATCTCCGCGGCTGCGGCGAGCGCATTGGTGCCTGGCCGCTGGAAGATGGCGAGCGCCACCGCCGGTTTGCCGTTGAGATAGGAGTTGGTGACGTAATCCTTGGCGCCGAGCTCGATGCGCGCCACGTCCTGCAGCTGGATCAGGCGGCCGTCTTCGGCCGATTTGACGATCACGTATCGGAAGTCGCGTGCGTCGTTGAAGCGGCCTTGCGTGGTGACCGTGTACTGGAACGCCGTGCCGGTATTGGTCGGCGGCGCGCCGATGGAGCCGCCCGACACCTGGACGTTCTGGTCGCGCAGCGCCTGCACCACATCGCCCGAGGTCATCCCCAGGGCGGACAGTTTTTCCGGATCGAGCCAGATGCGCAGCGAATATTCGCGTTCGCCAAAGATGATGAGGTCGCCGACGCCGTCCAACCTGAGCAGTATGTCGCGCACCCGCGAGCGGGCGTAGTTCGAGACGTAGAGCTGGTCGTAGGTATTGTCGGGCGACAGCATGTGCACGACCATCATCAGGTCGGGCGAGCTCTTGATGGTGGTGATGCCGAGGCGGCGGACTTCTTCGGGCAGGCGCGGCTCGGCGACCGACACGCGGTTCTGTACCAGCACCTGCGCCTGGTCGAGATCGGTGCCTAGCTTGAAGGTGATGGTCAGCGCCATCGCCCCGTCGCCGGACGAATAGGACGACATGTAAAGCATGCCCTCGACGCCGTTGATCTCCTGCTCGATCGGCGTTGCCACCGTCGCTGCGACCGTCTCGGCGTCGGCGCCCGGGTACTGGGCGCGAACGACGATGGTCGGCGGCGCGATCTCGGGATATTGCGCGATCGGCAGCTGGGTATAAGCAAT
Organism: Mesorhizobium sp. M0001; assembly: GCF_040324255.1. Taxonomy (NCBI): domain Bacteria; kingdom Pseudomonadati; phylum Pseudomonadota; class Alphaproteobacteria; order Hyphomicrobiales; family Phyllobacteriaceae; genus Mesorhizobium; species Mesorhizobium sp. M0001. Next base: position 252,687 of record NZ_JAMYVS010000008.1, on the reverse strand, counting down.
CCCGCCGAGGATCAGGAGGACGATCGAAACCACCGATGCGAAGATCGGACGGTCGACGAAGAAATGGGCGAACCTCATTGCTGCAACCCGGCGGTCTCGACCTTGGGCGGCAACGTCACCATCTCGACTTTCACCTTGGTGCCGGGCCTGGCGTGCATCAGCCCGTTGACGATGATCGTCTCGTCGCCGGTCAGGCCCGCGCGGATCACCCGGTAGCCGTCGAGAAGCGGGCCGGTGCGCACGGGCTTCGCCGACACCATCCCGGCCTCATCCACCAGGTACACGATGCGGCGATCCTGATCGGCGCCGACCGCCTCGTCGGGCACCAGGACGCCGCTATGCGGCAGCGACCCCGGCACGTTGATGCGCCCGAACATGCCTGGCTGGAGAACGCCGTCGGCGTTGGCAAACCTTGCACGCACCCGCATGGTGCCGGTCGCGTTGTCGATCCGGTTCTCGGCAAAATCGAGCTTGCCCTTGAATACCGCCTCCGCGCGGTCGGCGACGCGAACCACCACCTCGAGCCCGCCGGCGCCTTCCTGCATGCTGCCGCCGCGCTCCTTCGCGTCGCGGGCGTAGCTGAAATACAGGCGCTCATCGACGTCGAAATAGAAGTCGATCGGATCGCGTGTGACGATAGTCGTCAGCAAGGTGGAATCCGGCTGCACGAGGTTGCCGACCGACACCAGCCGGCGGTCGATGCGGCCGGACAAGGGCGCCTTGATCTCGGTGAACTCCAGGTTCAGGTTGGCCGTCGTCAGCGCAGCCGTCGCGCCTTGCATCTGCGCCTGCGCCGAAAGGTATTCCCGCCGACGGTCGTCGACCGTCGCGGCCGAGATATTGCCGGTCTTGGCGAGTTCATCGGCGCGATCCAGCTGCATCTTGGAGAATTCGAGCAGGGACTTGGCGACGTCTACTTGCGACTTGGCGGCATCGTAGGCCGCCTGGTACGGACGCTGGTCGATGGTGAAGAGCAGGTCGCCCTTGTTGACCAGTGCGCCGTCCTGGAAGCTGATCTTGTCCAGATAGCCGCTGACGCGCGAACGGATGGCGACCTCGTCGACGGCTTCGAAGCGCCCGACGAACTCGTCGTCTTCGACGATTTCACGCACCACCGGCTTGGCCGCCGTCACCACCGGCAGTTGCTGGTCCTGCGCAAACGCGTTGCTGCTGAAAGCCATGCCGAGCAGGAATGCCACTGGGACGGCGGAGCGGGCCAGCCAGCCGACCGATCGGCTGGGTCGCCCGCTTGCGTCGCGATGCGATTGCCGATTCCCTGAAGTGTCCATTTGCGTCCCCGCTAGCTGGACCCGGAGGTCGGGTGGTTCTCTTCTATATTTAAGGTTTCTCGTCGAGACCAGAGCACTGCAGTATTGTGCATGGCAACATAATCATTTTCCATATGGACTGAAATGTCCACCCTGTGGCTGCCCCGCCTTCTGGCTAGTTCGCCCAGAACCGGCCCATCCGCTTCCGGCCCATCTCAGCCGTCATCGGCGCAAGCTGATTTGGACCGAGCGCCGGATCCTGCGGCTTACTCGATCAGTTGCGGCTGTTGAGATGCCGCACCCTTCGCAGTTGCGGAAACAGCACCGCCCACAGTCCGGCGACGGCAATCGCACCGACGCCGCCGATCACCACCGCCGGCACGGTGCCGATCAGCGCCGCCATGGTGCCGGCGCGGAACTCGCCGACTTCGTTGGAGGCGCCGACGAAGACCTGGTTGACGGCGTTGACGCGGCCGCGCACCTCGTCGGGTGTCCACAGCTGGATCAGCGTCTCCCTGATATAGACGCTGAACATGTCGGTGGCGCCGAGGCCGGCAAGGGCCAGGATCGACAGCCAGGTGATGGTCGAGACGCCGAACAGCACGGTGAAGGCGCCGAACCCGGCGACGAAGCCGAGCATGATCTTGCCGGCACTGTCGCGCAGCGGGTGCCCGGCAAGCCAGACCGCGACACAGATGGCGCCGATGCCGGGCGCCGAGCGCAGCAGGCCGAGGCCCCACGGGCCGAGTTCCAGAATATCGCGGGCATAGACCGGCAGCAGCGCCGAGGCACCGGACAGAAGCACGGCGAAGAGGTCGAGCGAGATGGCGCCCAGGACGATCTTCTCGCTCCAGATGTATCGGAAGCCGGCAAACAGCGTCTCCATCGTCGGCTTGTCGGTGGCGCTCTGCTGGGCCGGTTTCGGAATGGTGAAGATCAGCAGACCGGCCACCAGCATCAGCACGGAGGCAACGGCGTAAGCGGCTTCGGCCGAGACGCCATAGAGCAGGCCGCCGGCGACCGGGCCGACAATGGTCGCCGTTTGCCAGGCGGACGAGTTCCAGGCGATCGCATTGCCGAAATCTTCCGGCGGAACAAGGTTGGCGAACAGCGACGACGAGGCCGGCCCATAAAAAGCGCGCGCCAGGCCGAACATAGCCAGCACGATGAAGATCGGCAGCGGGCTGACGAGACCGCGCAGCGTGAAGTACAACAGGACAAGCGCACAACCTGCCTCGACTACCGTCGCCAGCGCCATGATCAGGCGGCGGCCGAAACGGTCGGCGACAACGCCGGTGACCAGCACCAGCAGCAGCGACGGCAGGAACTGGACGATGCCGACAATGCCGAGATCGAAGGGATCGCGCGTCAGATCATAGATCTGCCAGCCGACGGCGACGGACACGATCATGGTGGCGAAGGTGGTCAGGAAACGCGCCGCCCAATAGCTCAGGAAGGAGCGATGGCGGAAGGCGGCGTAACGCCGGTCAGGCGGTGTATGGGAATGGGATGTCATGGATACAGGCCCCGTTGCTTGCATTGGCCGGCGGGGCACTTCCCGGAAATGGGCGCTGTTCCGGCCAATGAAACTTATCAAAGTTCGGGGCGCGTATGCGTGAAAATCGGGCCCGGATCAAGCGGTTTTCAAGCCGCTCGCCCGATTGCACGCGGACGTTACTGCCTCAGCGCGGCGGAAATGGCGTCGAGGCCGCCCTGTAATTCCGCCTCTTTCGGCCAGCCGAAACCGACGCGGAAGAAGCGCTTGGGCATATCAAACCAGTGGCCGGGACCGACATAGGTGCCGTGGTTTTCCAAGAGATTGACGTAGAAACGGTCGAGGTCGAAGTCTGGACTGACAACGAGCCTTGGAAATCCGACGACGCCGCCTTGTGGCCGCACCCAGTCGACCAGCGGCTCGCGGTCGATCCAGGCTTGCACGATGTCGCGGCGTTTCGCCATCTCGGGCAGCAGCGCGCCCAAGAAAGCGTCGCGGCGCCCCAGCATGCCGCGCGCAATGCCTTCGTCGATGACGCTGCCGCAAATGCCGATCTGCTCCTTGGCGGCGAGGAAGCGCTCCTGCAGTTCGGCATCGCTGGTGATCAGCCAGCCAATGCGGATGCCGGGAATGCCGAAGGCTTTCGACAGCGACGAGACGCTGATCGCTTTGGGGCTGAGAGAAGCCGCCGCCGGCAGGCGCTGTCCATAGGAGAGGTCGCGATAGGTCTCGTCGACCAGCAGATGGCAGCCGCTCGCTTCGGCCAGCGCAATCAGCGCGTCGAGATCGGCCCGGCCCATCATCGTGCCGGTCGGGTTGTGCGGGCAGGTGACGCTGATCAGCTTGGTGTTCGGTTGCATGCTGGCGGCGACGCGGCCGAAATCGATGGCAAAGCCTGCGTCGAAATCGAGATCGACATAGGAGATGGCGCAGCCGATCGCCTTGGGGGTCTCGATGTTGGTGGCGTAGTTCGGCCGGACGACGACAAGGTGGTCGCGCTCCGACAGAAGCGAGGTCGAAATGATGAAGAGCGCGCCCGCCGCACCGGCGGTCACAAGAACATCGTCAGGCGAAATGCCGGAATCCTGCGCCGCGATCAGCGCCCGCAACTCCTTGTCGCCGCGATGCTCGCCGTAGAACAGCGTGAGATCCGGCAGCGACAGGCCGACGTCGGAGAGTTTCTGATCGGCGATCGAGCTTTCGGAGAGATTGAACCGAATGCGATCGTAGCCGTATTCCTCCGGCGCCTCTTTCTCGATCACCATTCTGGCGTAGTTCATGGCTGCTCCCCCAAAGTCCTGACACTCAGAGGTACAAGCCATAAAAGCACGAAGCCTGCCAAGGCTCATTCGCCGGCAGGCTTCTGTTCCAGTCGTCCAAACGATTGGCTCAGGGCCGAGGCGCTGATCCCACTCAGGCCGGAACTTTGGCCTTCCGGCCCTTGGCTTTCGCCGGCGCGGCAACTGCGGCCTTGCGGCCGAGGCCGATCGACTTGGCCAGCTCGGAGCGCGACGCCGCGTAGTTGGGGGCAACCATCGGATAGTCGGCCGGCAGGGCCCATTTGGTACGATAGGCTTCCGGCGTCAGGTTGAAATGGACGCCGAGATGGCGCTTCAGCGATTTGAATTTTTTGCCGTCCTCGAGGCAGATGATGTAATCCGGCGTCACCGACCGCTTGGGATTGACGGCCGGGATCTGCGGCGCCGCCACTGGGGCCGGCGGCTGGCTGAGCCCGCCGATCGACGCCGCAACGCTGGCGATGAGATCGCTCAGGCCGGCAACGGGCAAGCGGTTCTTCTCGACGTAAGCGGACACGATATGGGCGGTAAGCTCGAGCAGGTCGATGTCCTTGTCAGAGTCGTTGCTGTCGTCGGCCAATTTATCTCTCCGTCGCTAGGGGGGTGGCGGAAACTCCCAGAGTGGTCCCAGCGGAGCCGGAAATCCGCTCTAGTCATTTGTCTTGCCGCATATGTGCGGTTGCGCCAGATGATTCCATCCGGTGCCACCGATCTAATCGCCAAATCTGCGTAACGCAATGACTTCGTATCGCGCCACACGTCATTTTGAACAACTATACTGAATTTTAATACTATCAGACGATCAGCGCCTTGTCGCGCCATAGTCGAAAACCGCCCTCGAAAGCGCGCGTATTGTCGCCGCGCCTGGATGTGGCGGGCAATTCATCCAGTCTGTCGACATTGCCGCCGCCGATGACGACATAATCCGGCTGCAGCGCCGCACGCAGCCGCCCCACGACGTCGAAAACGTATTTGCGCCATTTTTTCTTGCCGTATTTCTCCAGGCCGCGCTCGCCGACATAATCTTCGAAACTGCCGCCCTTGCGGTACGGCAGATGCGCCAGTTCCATCGGCTGGCCGACATTGTTGAGGATCATCGCCGCGCCCAGGCCGGTGCCGAGGCCGAGGAACAGCATGCGCCCGCCATCGTAGCTGCCGATCGCCTGCAGCAGCGCGTCGTTGACGACCTTGACCGGCTTGCCGAAGGCGGCAGCAAAATCGTAGCCGTCCCAGCCCTTGCCGAGATTGGCGGGATCGAGCGAAGGCCTGTTGTGCCTGACCGGGCCGGGATAGCCCATCGAGATCAGGTCATAGGCCAGCCCTTCGGCCAGCGTCTTCACCGTGGCGACCATCTGCTGCGGCGTCAGGTCCGGTCCGGAATCGGCGCGGCGCATCTCGCCGCCTGCGCTGGTGAGGATTTTCACATGCGAGCCGCCGACATCGATCGTCAGCACGATCGGTTCGGCCTTGGCCTTCGCGGGCCTGGCTGCCTTGGCCATGTCGTTTCCTCCGCTCACTTGGCGCATTCCCGCGTTTCAGGGAAACGGGGGAATGCTCCAACTCTTTGTTTTTACCCAATTTCGGACGGAAAGACCGCTCGCACTTTTCCTGGAATTGCTCAACTCGGATTGATCCAGCCGTTGGGCGGCCCGAAGCTGGCCATGGCGTCGGCAGGCCCCCAGGTCTTCGGCTCATACATATGCGGCGGCGTGGTGTCGCCCAGCACCGGGCCGACGATGCGCCAGGCAAGCTCGCTGGCATCCTGGCGGGTGAACAATTGGCCATTGCCGTTCATGGCATCGCCGATCAGCCGCTCATAGGGCGGCATGTCGCCCTTCGAATCGTCCAGCGCGGTGAGCTCGACCTGCTCGCCGACCATGTCGTCGCCGGGCGCCTTGCGCTGCGCGCCGATCGAGATCGCCACCTGCGGGTCGATGCGGAAGCGCACGTAATTGGCGTCGCTGGGCTTGATCGGATCGAAGACGTCGAGCGGCGGCCGCTTCAGCCGCACGATCACTTCGGTCACATGCACCGGCATGTTCTTGCCGGTGCGGATGAAGAAGGGCACGTCCTGCCAGCGCCAGGTGTCGACCATGAAGCGCACCGCGGCAAAGGTTTCGACCGGCGAGTTCGGCTTCACGCCGGGTTCAGCGAGGTAGCCGGTGAACTGGCCGCGCACGACGTCGTCCTTGGTCAGCGTGCGGATGGCGCGCAGCACCTGCACCTTCTCGTCGATCAGATCGTCGGCCGAGCGGCCGACCGGCGGTTCCATGGCGAGCAGCAAAAGGATGTTGAGCAGATGGTTCTCGATCACGTCGCGGATAGCGCCGACATCGTCATAGAATTTGCCACGGCCTTCAACGCCGAAGTCCTCGGCCATGGTGATCTGTACGCTTTCGACGAAGTTGCGGTTCCAGATCGGCTCGAGAAAGGAATTGGCAAAGCGGAAATAGAGCAGGTTCTGGATCGCCTCCTTGCCGAGATAGTGGTCGATGCGGAAGATCGACTGCTCTTCGAACACCAGATGCAGCACGCGATTCAGCCAGCGCGCCGATTGGAGATCGTGGCCGAACGGCTTTTCCACCATCAGCCGCGCGCCATGCGCGGTACCGGATTGCTCCAGCCCCTGGACGACGGTCTCGAACATGGTCGGCGGCACCGCCATATAGTGCAGAGGCCGCTGCGCCGAGCCGAGCGCCGTCTTCAGCTTCTCGAAGGTCGCGCCGTCGCGGTAGTCGCCGCTGACATAGCGCAGCAGACTGGCGAATTTGGCGAAGATCTTTTCGTCGATCTTGCCGAGAGCGTTGACGATGCCGTCGCGGGCCCGCGCCTGCAATTGGTTGATGTCCCAGGCATCGAAGGCGACGCCGATCACCGGCTCGGTCAGCGTCCCCTTGGCTACCATCTGGTAGAGGGCCGGAAATATCTTCTTGTGGGCAAGGTCGCCGGTTGCTCCGAAGAGCACCAGCGTGTCGGACCGTTCCGGGCTCATCTTGCGCGTCTCCCCTGCGGCCTTCACTTGCCGGCCTTCGGCTTTTCGACATGGCCGCCAAAGGCATAGCGCATGGCCGACAGCAGCTTGTCGGCGAATTCGGATTCGCCCTGCGAGGAGAAGCGGTCGAACAAAGCCGAGGACAGAACCGGCGCCGGCACGCCGGTGTCGATCGCCGCCTTCAGCGTCCAGCGTCCTTCGCCGGAATCGGAGACGCGGCCGCCGAACTGGGCCAATGCCGGGTCGCTCTTCAGTGCGCCGGCGGTGAGGTCGAGCAGCCACGAGCCGATCACACTGCCATGGCGCCAGACCTCGGCCACTTGCGGCAGGTCGATGTCGAACTGATAGTATTGCGGGTTTTCCAAAGGGCTGGTCTCGGCGTCCGCCGTGCGCTGTCTTTTGCCGGCATTTGCCGATTTCAAAATGTTCATGCCTTCGGCATAGGCGGCCATGACGCCATACTCGATGCCGTTATGGATCATCTTGACGAAATGGCCGGCGCCGCTCGGTCCGCAATGCAGGTAGCCAAAGGGTGCGGTTCCACCCGCCTTGTCGGGCGTGGCGCCGACATCGGCGCCGGGCGCCAGCGTGGCGAAGATCGGGTCGAGGTGTTTGACCGCCGTGTCGGGGCCACCGATCATCAGGCAATAGCCGCGCTCCAAGCCCCAGACGCCGCCGCTGGTGCCGACATCGACATAGTGCAGGCCCTTGGCCGCGAGCTCGGCCGCCTGGTCGACAGCGTCGTGATAATAGGAATTGCCGCCGTCGATGATGATATCGCCGGGCTCCATCAATGCTGCCATCTGGTCGGCGATCCTGCCGGTGATCGCCGCCGGCAGCATCAGCCAGGCGCTACGCGGCTTGGACAGCTTGCCGACGAACTCTTCCATGGAGGCGGCGCCGATGGCGCCATCGGCAACCAGGGCGGCAACGCTTGCCGGGTTGATGTCGTAGACGACGCATTCATGGCCGTCGCGCATCAGGCGGCGCACCATGTTGGCGCCCATCCTGCCCAGTCCCATCATTCCGATCTGCATGGTCTTGTCCTAGTCGCTTGAGGAAAGAAAATTGTGGGCGAGTTAGTTCTCAATGCCGACGGTGAAGTCGACATTCTCCCAACGGTCGCCGTCGGGCCAGAAAAAAGTGAAGACGATCGTATTACCTCGCGGAATATCGGCCACCGGCAGATCCGCCAGATGGACGCCAAAGACATTCACGGACGTGTTGATTTCATGGCTGGTCTGCCACTGGTCGCCGCTCCAGCGGATCAGTGCCGGCTGCAGCAGTTCAACCCGCAGCGTCTTGCCGGCTTCCAGGGTGCGCAGCCTGTTGTTGAAGCGCCATATCCTCAGCGGCGAGCCGGTCTTGTCCCTGACATAGCGCTTGACGCCTTGCGGCGGCATGTCGAAGACGGCGCCGTCGCGGAGCGAGCGCAACAGCTTGATGTGTTCCGAATGCGCCCAGACCAGCGGCATGGCGCTGCCCGACGGCCTGCCCAGCCACAATTCGCGCTCCGGTATGTCGGCGCCGTCCCAGACCTGTTCCGGCAGCAGACCGCCCACACCAGCCGAAGCCTCGAATGTCCTGAGCAGGCTTGCCGCCTTGTCCTTGTTACCGGCGGCCAGCTCGTAGTGGGCGCGTTCGCCGGCCAGCAACGGCCAGGGTCGGCCCTGGCCGTTGCCGTCGAAGGGGGCGCCGTCGGCGTGTTCGCCATAACCGTCGCTGGTGTAGCGGTACCATAGAGGCCCTTGCGGCAGGTCGCAGCGCAGTTGCGCGTCGATGATCTTGACCGTGCCGACGATGCGCGGATCGTCCGCGGCCCTGAGGCCGAAGCGGACTAGCGCCAGCGCGTCCGGGCTGACAATCGCTTCGGCCGGCTTGTCGGTATCGCCCGGCGGACGGTTCTTGATCGGTACGAAGCCGTCCTTCGGCGATGCGGCGCCTGAACCGTCGGCCGGCGCGATGCGGATGTAGTAGCCGTCGACGCCAGCCTCGTGGCACGCCGGTGTGCCGCTGACATAGGTCCAGCGCTCGATCTGGTCGTTCCAGCAATCCGCGACCTCGCGCAAATAGTTAGCCGGCTCCGGTTTGCCGTCAACGTCGAACAGATCGGCGGCGCCAAGCAGTGCCGATATTTCGACGGCGAGCGTGAATGGGCTGTAGCCGGCATCCTCTTCCCAGCGGTCCTGCCCGGTGACGGGACCATTGCGCACGACATAGGACGCTGCTTTCTCGACCATCGGCATGAAGGCGGCGAGCTTGGCGCGCGGCAGGTGGCCGGCGCGGTGCAGCGCATCGGCAAGCAGCAGTGGGAAGGCGCATTCGTCCATCTGGATGCCCGGCCAATAGAGCGAGCCGTCGAGCCACACATTTTGTGGCCAGTGGCCGTCCGGCTGCTGGATGGAACGGAGATAGGCGAGGATCTCAAGCGCCTGCGCCGGATCGCCGGCGGCGAGGAAGCCGCCCGCAGTTTCGACGAGGTCGCGCGGCCAGACCAGATGATAGCCGCCAAGGTCGTCGTCGCCCTTGCTCGCTCCCCACGGGATCGACAGGCTGGCAACGGCCGCGCCGGGCCTCGCCAGCGACAGGTGCGTCGCCAGCACCGCTGTGCTGACGCGGTAGGTGTTGAGGCCGGATGCATCATGGTGGTCGAGCGGCGTCAGGCCTGCCTGCCATTTCCGCCATTTCGCGACATAGGCCTTTGCCGCCGGCTCAAAACCGCGTTTCAGGCTGGCGGCGGCGTTTTCGGCCGCTTCATCCGGCGTCGCCCCAAACCCAAGCGCAAGCAAGGCTTCGCTGTTGGCTAAAGAAAAGCCGATCTCGCCGGTCAGCGCGACATTGCCGTCCTCCGCGCTTTGGCAGGTCGGATCGAGCCGGCCGGCGCGGCTGAGTTGCTGCCAGCCGTCGGAAAAGCCTGCATAGCCGGCCGAGCAGTCGCCCCAGGGCAGCGAGGAGGCAAGCGCCAAGCAGGCGCCGTGCCCGGACGCAAACAGCATCGGCTTGCCCTTGTGCTCGCCGATCCAGGCGGTGTTGCCCATGCCGGCATTGACCAGATGCGGCGCCAGCAGGGCGTAGACGCGGTAGTCCGTGGCCACGCCCTCGAGTGCCGTGAAGCTGATTTCCTGCAGCAGGGCCGGGCGCGCCGGATCCGCCAGGATGCGCTTTTCGATCCGGTAACGCGCCGTCGCGTTGACCAGCCGGTAGGCGGGCACGCCTTCCTCGAACGGCTCGATGGCATGCGTGGCGTCACGCTTCTCCTCGGAAAACCAGCCGCCGAGGCCGGTGACCAGCAGTCCCATGTCGCGCGTGCAGGCGCTGTCGAGGCCGGGATAGTAGACTTCATTGACGATGCCATGGCTGAGCGTGAACCAGACGCGACTCGCCGTTGAAAGCGCGGCACCTACGCCGCTCTTGGCGCTTGAGGTCCAGCGCGCCGGAATTCCGGGGGCGCCCATTCTTTTGGGTGCACTGGGGGGAAGGGTCGGCGGCATCGCTGCCATGCATGGTCTCCTGGACCCTTCCCTAGACCAGCACGCGAAGGCTTTTCAACCGCCGCACCTGAAGTTGATCGTCCAAGCGTGATCGATCGCAGTTGACAAGCGGGCGTATCTGAATTTGTCTGACAATAGATAAAAAACAGGCAGACAACGCCAAAACCATCTGCAACAGTCGGCGGGGCCGACAATCCATGGGAGGATTATGACATGAAGACACTGCTCGTCCTGAGCGCTCTGGCGGCGATGCTCGCCTCGGGCACGGCGCTTGCCGACACCAGCGGCAAGAAGATCGCCTTCTCCAACAATTACGCCGGCAATTCGTGGCGCCAGGCGATGCTCGACAGCTACGGCATCGTCACCAAGAAGGCGGTGGAGGATAAGATCGTCGGCGCCGCCGACATCTTCACCACCGCCGACAAGGAAGTGCCGACCCAGGCTGCCCAGGTGCAGAACCTGATCCTGCAGGGTTATGACGCCATCGTCATCAATGCCGCATCGCCGGATGCGCTGAACGGCGCCATCAAGCAGGCCTGCGATGCCGGCATCGTCGTCGTCTCCTTCGACGGGACGGTCACCGAACCTTGCGCCTACCGCGTCGTCGTCGACTTCAAGGACATGGGCAAGCAGGAAGTCGAGCAGATGGCCAAATTCCAGCCCAAGGGCGGCAATCTCCTGGAAATCCGCGGTCTTGCCGGCACCTCGATCGACGATGCCATCCATGCCGGCATCCTCGAAGGCGTCGCCGCCCATCCCGAGTTCAAGATCGTCGGTTCGGTGACCGGCGACTGGGACCAGACGACGGCGCAGAAGGCGGTCGCGACGATCCTGCCTTCGTTGCCCGACATCGTCGGCATCGTCGACCAGGGCGGTGACGGTTATGGCGCGGCACAAGCCTTTGCCGCCGCAGGCAAGCCGCGTCCGACCATCATCATGGGCAACCGCCAGGACGAGCTTAAATGGTGGAAGGAGCAGAAGGACAAGGATGGCTACCAGACCTGGTCGGCCTCGATCGCGCCCGGCGTGTCGTCGCTGGCCTTCTGGGTGGCGCAGCAGGTGCTCGACGGCCGCACCGACATTCCGCATGACCTTTTGGTGCCGTATCTCGCCTTTACCCAGGACAATTTCGAGACCGAGCTGCCGAAAATCAAGGAGGGCGGCGTCGCCACCCACGAATACAGTCAGGAAGACGCAATCGCGGCGATCAAAGCCAATATCAAGTGATGCATTGCATTCATTGCCAGCGGCATGACCGACCGGATATCGTTGAGCATGCCTGAGGCCAATACGGACATCATCAGACTGGGCGGCGCCGAAAAACATTTCGGCGCCGCCCATTTGGACATCATCAGGCTTAACGGCGCCGAAAAACATTTCGGCGCCGTTCGGGCGCTTAACGGCGTCGACTTCCATGTTGTATCAGGCGAATGCGTCGGGCTGGTCGGCCACAACGGAGCCGGCAAATCGACGCTGATGCATATGGTGGCCGGTACGCTGCAGCCCGATGGCGGTGAGATCGCGGTGCGTGGCAATGCCGAAACCGACTACTCGGTGGCGCGCGCGCTGAAACTCGGCATACGCTGCGTGTTCCAGGAACTGTCGCTCTGCCCTAACCTCAGTATCGCGGAGAATACGCGCATCAACCATCCGGCGCTCACCGGCTTCGGCTGGCGACGCAAGGCGGCTGCTCTCATTGCCGCCAAGCTGGACGAAATCTTTCCGGATCACGGCATCTCGGCGGACGACATTGCCGGCGATCTCTCCATCGGCCGGCGGCAGATGGTCGAGGTGGCGCGCGCCTTCACGGTGACGCGCGATCCGCTCGACCTGGTCATTCTCGACGAGCCGACCTCTTCGCTGGACGCGCATACTGCGGGCCAGCTGCTTGCCTTCGTGCGCCGTTTCGTCGCCACCGGGGGCAGCTGCATCCTGATCTCGCATGTGCTGGGCGAGGTGCTGCAGAATGCTGACCGCATCGTGGTGATGCGCGACGGCAAGGTGGTCGCCACGGACGTTGCAAAAGCGTTCGACCGCGACCGGCTGGTGGCCACCATGGGTGGCGCGGAAGCGCGCGAGAAGATCGCGGCGGAGATCGCCGCCAGGCCGGCGGGTGGCCTGGTCAGGGTGCGGGCGCGGCCCGAGCGGCAGCAGGACGGCAAGGAGCTTGTCGCCCGCGCCGGCGAGATCATCGGGCTTGCCGGGCTTGCCGGCCATGGCCAGACCGACCTGTTGCTGGCGATCTTTGCCGCCGCGACGCGTAGAAGGCTTGATATCGAGGTGACCGCCCCGGTGGCGCTGGTGGCCGGAGACCGCCAATCGGACGGCATTTTCCCGCAATGGTCTATTGCCGAAAACATCGGCATCCGCTCGCTGGCGCAGCTGCGCAAAGGGCTGCTGATCTCGCCGCAGCGCGAGGCCGAGCTTGCCGAGTTCTGGAAGCAGAAGATTGGCATCCGCACGCCTGATATGACCAACAACATCTTCTCGCTGTCCGGCGGCAACCAGCAGAAGGCGCTGTTTGCCCGCGCACTGGGTTCCGATGCGCAGATCGTGCTGATGGACGATCCGATGCGCGGCGTGGACATCGGCACCAAGCTCGAGGTCTACGATCTCGTGCGCGAGGAGGCGGCCAAGGGCCGGACCTTCCTCTGGTACACCACCGAGACCGAAGAGCTCGACAATTGCGACCACATCCATGTCTTCAAGAACGGCCGCATCGTCGCCAATCTCACGCGCGACGAGCTGACCGAGGAAAAGATCATCCAGTCCTCATTCGGCGACGCGGCCTGAGATGACGGCAATCGCTCCCGGCCCGACGACCTCGCCGCGCAGCAGTGCCGCCCGCGCGCGCCTGTTGCGCAGCCTGTTGCCGGCGCTGTCGCTGGCGCTGGTGGTTATCGCCATCGCCTGGCTCAACCCACGCGCCATCAGCTATTTCGGCTTCAGCCTGATGTTGAACCTGGCTATCCCGATCGCGCTGGCGACGATCGCCCAGATGTTCGTCATCGCCGGCAATGAGCTCGATCTGTCGATCGGCACTTTTGTCGGCTTTGTCGGCTGCGTCACCGCGACCTGGCTGAAGGACGCGCCGCTGCTCGGCGTGGTCATCCTGCTCGGCGCCATCGGGGTCTATGCACTGGTGGGCGCATTGATCCATCTGCGCAATCTGCCGTCGATCGTGGTAACGCTGGGCATGAGCTTCGTCTGGCAGGGGCTTGCCATTCTGGTGCTGCCCAAGCCCGGTGGCAAGGCGCCGGACTGGCTCTTGTCGCTGATGGCCTTCAAGCCGCCCTTCATTCCGTTCCCTATCATCGCCGCGCTGGCGATCGCAGCGGTGGTGCATTTTGGGCTGATGCGCACCTCCTATGGCGTCATCCTGCGGGGATCCGGCGGCAATCCGGCGGCGCTCAGGCGCGCTGGCTGGTCGCTGCTTCGAACCAAGATCGTGCTGTTTGCGCTGACCGGCCTATTCGGCGTTCTGTCCGGCATGGCGCTGATCGGCATCACCACCTCGGCCGACGCCAATATCGGCAATGGCTACACGCTGCTGGCGATCGCCGGCGTCATTCTCGGCGGCGGCGAGTTCGTCGGCGGCCGGGTGTCGCCGATCGGCGCCGTGCTCGGCGCGCTGACACTGGCGCTGGCGGCATCGCCTCTGCTCACCTTCATGCACATTCCGCCGGATTGGCAGGTCGCCGCCAACGGCGCCATCCTGATCATCGTGCTGGCAGCCCGCGTCCTGATCAGCCGCAGGGAGAGGTAGCGATGACGCTGGTTAAATCGCTGGCCGCCAAACCCTGGATATGGTCGTTCATCGGCGCGATGTTCGTCTGGCTGGCGACCATCGCTTTCACCGGCGGCTATGGCGGCGGTGGCATGGTCACGGCGGCACTGTCGCTGGCGGTGTTCACCGTCATCGTCGGAGTCGGCCAAATGTTCGTCATCACGCTCGGGCCAGGCAATGTCGACCTGTCGCTGCCGGCCAATATCGGGCTCGCCAGTGCCGTCGCCATGAAGGTCATGGGCGGCAGCGATTCCATGATCGTGGTCGGGCTGCTCGCCGCGCTCGCCTGCGGCGCCGCCATCGGTGCCGTCAACTATCTCCTGATCTGGGCGCTGAGGATCCCGCCGATCATCGCCACTCTGTCGGCCAGCTTCATCATCCAGTCGATCGACATCAGCTATGGGCGTGGCCTGCAGATCAAGCCGCCGCCCGGCTTTGCCGATTTTGCGAACTGGCAAATCCTGGGCATTCCAGTGCTGGCGATCCTTACCGTGTTGTTCAGCATCGGTGCGGCCATCGCCTTGCAGCGCATGATCTATGGCCGCTCGGTGCTGGCGATCGGCCAGAACATCCGCGCCGCGTGGCTTGCCGGCGTCAATGTCGGCCGCACCCGCTTCCTGACTTACACGCTGTCGGGCGCGCTCGGCGGCATGGATGGGGCGCTGCTCGCCGGCTATTTCCGCGGCGCCAATGTCGATATCGGCAACGAGTACCTGCTGGCCTCGATCGCCGTCGTCGTCATCGGCGGCACCTCGGTCGCCGGTGGCAAGGCCAATGTTCCCGGTGTCTGGGGCGCGGCGCTGTTCCTGGTACTGCTTCTGACCATGCTCAACACGTTCGGCGTCAGCGCCGGCGTTCGGCTGTTGCTGACCGGGCTGATCATCGTCGGCGTCATCACCGTAGCCGGCGGCGAGAAGGCGCTGCGCTAAAAGGCGTGAGCCCGGCAGCAGTCCCGCTAAATTTGACCATGTGGACAAAAGTCCGCACCCGTTCCATAGTTCCGCGTCTGATTTCGGAACAGCCGGCTCGACACGGCTGTCAAACAGAGGGGCACTAGATGGAAAACCGGAAAAACAAATCGCAATCGACCGGCCTGTCGCGGCGCGACGTGCTGGAACTCGGCGCACTTGGCCTGGCCGCAGCCATGCTGCCGGGTGCAGCCTTCGCCAAGGACAAGAAGCTGAAGGTGGCGGCGATCTTCGCCACGCCGATCGAGGAGCCGTGGGACAACCAGATCCACGTCGCCCTGCAGAAGGCCGAGAAGGAACTCGGCATCGAATACAAATGGTCGGAAAAGGTGCAGACCGCCGATTTCAGCCGCGTCATGCGCGAATATGCGCAAGGCGGGTACCAGCTGGTGCTGGGCGACGCCTTCGCCGCCGAGCGTGAATCGCGCCGCACGGCAAAGCAGTTCCCGAAGACGGCATGGCTGTTCGGCTCGGGCGCCGGCCCGGCCGAGCCCAATTTCGGCGTCTTCGACAACTGGATCCACGAGCCGGCCTATCTGTCCGGCATGATCGCCGGCAAGATGTCGAAGTCGGGCACGATCGGCGCGGTGGCGGCCATGGGCATTCCGGAAGTGAACCGGCTGGTCAACGCCTTCTTTGCCGGCGCCAAGGAGGTCAATCCCAACATCAAGAAGAAGGTCGCCTTCATTGGCTCGTTCTTCGATCCGCCCAAGGCCAAGGAAGCGGCGGTCGCCCAGATCGATGCCGGCGTCGATGTCATCTATGCCGAGCGCTTCGGCGTCATCGAGGCGGCGGTGGACAAGAAGATCCTCGCCATCTCCAACATGTCCGACCAGTCGAGCCTCGGCCCCGACACGGTCATAACCGGGCCGGTCTGGGACATGTATCCGACGGTCGAGCAGGCGATCAAGCTGGTCAAGGCCGGTGTCTTCACCGCGCAGGATTATGGCGATTTCTCGCGCATGGCCAAGGGCGGGTCGTTCCTGGCGCCCTACCATAAATTCGACAAGACGCTGCCGGCGGATGTGAAGGATCTGGTCGAGAAGAAGAAGGTCGAGATCCTGGAAGGCAATTTCCGGGTGGATGTGGATGAGAACACGCCGGTTTCGGATTAGCTCGGCGCACCCCCTCCCCTTGAGGGGAGGGTGGCCCGCAGGGCCGGGTGGGGTCCTCCGCGAAGTGCTCCATCCTGCTAAGTCATGGGTTGAGGCAGTTGAGGTGACCCCACCCGCCTCGCTTCGCTCGGCACCCTCCCCTCGAGGGGGAGGGGTATCTCCGCAGGAGCATCCTTGTCCGCCCCTCTCATCGAAATGCGCGGCATCACCAAGAGCTTCGGCGCCGTCAAGGCGAATGAGGCTGTCGATCTAAGCGTCGCCCCAGGTGAGATCCTCGGCCTGCTGGGCGAAAACGGCGCCGGCAAGACGACGCTGATGAATGTGCTGTTCGGCGCCTATGCGCCGGATGCCGGCGAAATTCTTATCCAGGGCAAGACCGTGCGGATCACCAGTTCGGCCGATGCGCTGGCCGCCGGCATCGGCATGGTGCACCAGCATTTTCATTTGGCGCCAAGGCTGACGGTCCTGGAAAACCTTCTGATTGGCATTCCCGGCAAATCCGGCCGCATCGACCGCGCCGGCGGACTTGCCCGGTTGTCCGACATCAGCCGTCGGCATGGGCTGACGCTGGACCCCAACCTGCCTGTCTCCGCGCTGTCGGTCGGCGAGCAGCAGCGGCTCGAAATCGTCAAGGCGCTGTTTCGCGGCGCCAGCCTGTTAATCCTCGACGAGCCGACGGCGGTGTTGGCGCCGGGCGAGGTCGACGGGCTGTTTTCGGCGCTGCGCTCGATGGCGGCGCAGGGGCTCGGAATCATCTTCATCTCGCATAAATTGAACGAGGTGCGGGCGCTCACCCATCGCTGCACCGTATTGCGGCACGGCCGCGTCGCCGGCCGTGTCGACGATCCGGCGAACACGACATCGGCAGAAATGGCGCAGCTGATGTGCGGCCATGAGATCGTGCCGCCGGCAAGAGGACCTTCGACCCCAGGCGCGGCGGTGCTGACGCTCGACGGTATTTCCACCTCACGGCATTCGGGGACGCCGCTGCGCGATGTATCGCTTGCCGTTCGCGCGGGCGAAATCCTCGGCATTGCCGGGGTCTCCGGCAATGGCCAGCGGGCGCTGGCCGAGGTGATTTCCGGCACGCGCGCGCCCGACGCCGGCGCGATGACGATAGCCGGCAAACCTGTTACGCGGTTCTCGCCGCGCGAGGTGCAGGCGCTCGGCCTTGGCCGCATCCCGGAAGACCGTATGACGACCGGGCTGGTCACCAATCTGCCGCTCGCCGATTCCATGGTGTTGCCGCGCATTGGTACTGCGGCTTTCAGCAGCCGGGGCCTGCTCAAGCCAGATGCGATCCGCGCCTTCGCCGAAGAACAGATCAAGGCCTATGACATTAGGTGCCCCGGGCCGATGACCCGCGCCGGCGCGCTGTCGGGCGGCAATCTGCAGAAGGCGCTGCTGGCGCGCGAACTGGCTTTCGACCCGAAGGTGCTGATCGTCTCGCAGCCGACGCGCGGCCTCGACATCGGTGCCGCCCGCTTCATCCACGAAAAATTCCTCGACATGCGTGCCAAGGGCTGCGGGATCATCGTCATCGGCGAGGATCTCGAAGAGCTGCTGGTGCTCTGCGACCGCATCGCGGTGATGTATGAGGGCCGCATCGCCGGCACGCTGGACAGCGCCGATGCGACCATCGCGCGGCTTGGGCTGCTGATGACCGGGGCGGAGGGCAGAGCCTAGATGGACTTTCTCACTCGGTTCCTCGCAGAAACCTCAAATAATACTGCCCGCTTTTGGCTGACTTTAAGCGTCAGCGCTGCCCCTCACCTGCCTGCCGGCATCCTCTCCCCGTATAGAGACGGGGAGAGGGGCTCTCACCCATGGTTTCGCCAATCACCACAGCTGCAAGAGGGGAGTTGCATAGGGCCCGGATCCCTTCTCCCCGTGTCTATACGGGGAGAAGGTGCCGGCAGGCGGATGAAGGGCGGCGCGACCGTCTGGGCGGCGGAGGGGCATAGCTGATGTTCCGCCTCGAAGCCCGCAGTTCCACCCCCGCCTGGTTCAATCTCGCTTTGCCGCTGCTGGCCATCGGCGCAGCGCTGGTCCTGTGCAGCGGCCTCATCGCGCTGGCCGGCGCCGGCGTGCTTGAGGCCTATGGCGTGATGCTGTCGGCCTCGTTCGGCGACAGCTATGCCATCACCGAAACGCTGGTGCGCGCCGCCCCGATGATCTTCACCGGGCTGGCTGTGGCCGTCGCCTTCCGGGCCAAATTCTGGAACATCGGCGCCGAGGGCCAATTGCTGGCCGGCGCCGTGGCCAGCTGCTTCGTCGGCGCCATCCCAATGCCGGGCGCGCTGGCGATCCTGTCGATGGCGCTGGCCGGCGCTGCTGCCGGTGCCGCTGTCGCGCTTGTGCCGGCGACCCTGCGAGTGAAATTCAAAGTCGATGACGTCGTCAGTTCGCTGCTGCTCAATTCGGTCATCTACTATGCGTTAATGGCGCTGATCGAGGGGCCGTGGAAGGACTCGTTCAGCGGCTATCCGATCTCGCCGCCGATCGAGGATTCGGCGAATTTCCCGGTGCTGCTCGAAGGCACAAGGCTGCATCTGGGTGTCATCGCCGCGTTGATCGCGGCACCGTTGATCTGGTTCCTGATCGTGCGCACCACGCTCGGCTTCCGGATCAGGGTCACCGGCGAAAGCCCGGAAGCCGCCCGCTATGGCGGCATCCACGTCGAGCGGGTGCTGATTTCGACGGCGCTGCTGTCGGGCGCGCTGGCCGGGCTTGCCGGCGTAGGCGAGGTCGGCGGCGTGCATTTCCAGGTGATGAGCGACATTTCGCCGGGCTATGGCTATTCCGGCATCGTCGTTGCCATGCTGGCCAGGCTCAATCCGCTCGGCGTCGTACCGGCGGCGATCTTCCTGGCCGCCGTGATGACCGGCGCCGAAGCGATGTCGCGCGCCACCGGCGTGCCGGCGTTCCTCAGCGATGTCATCCAGGGCACGGCGCTGCTCGCCATGCTGGTGGCGCTGCTGTTCACGGCCTATCGCATCCGCCGCGTCGGTGCCGCCTTATGAGCGCGGTGTTCGAACAGATCTTTCAGGTCGGCTTCCTCGCCGCCATTATCCGCATCGCCACGCCGCTGGCATTTGCCACGCTGGGCGAGATGTTCTCCGAGCGGGCCGGCGTGCTCAATCTCGGTATCGAAGGCATCATGCTGCTCTGCGCGATGACCGGCTTCACCGCCGCCAGCCTCAGCGGCAGCCTGTGGCTCGGCGTGCTGGCCGCGGTGTTGACCGGCATGGCGATGAGCGCGCTGCATGCGCTGTTCACCGTGGCGCTCGGCCTCAGCCAGCATGTCTGCGGCATCGGCGTTACTTTGTTCTCGTCCGGCCTTGCCTATTTCCTCTACCGTCTGACCTTCGGCCAGCAATCGGTGCCGCCCAGCATCAAGGGTTTTCAGACGGTGCCGATCCCGCTGCTGTCGGATATTCCGGTTCTGGGGTCAGCGGTTTTCAACCAGTTTGCGCTGGTCTACTTGGCAATCATTGCCATCCCGCTCGCTGCTTTCGTGCTCTACCGCACGCCTTGGGGGCTGTCGGTGCGGATGGTCGGCGAGAACCCGCGCGCCGCTGATTCCGCTGGGGTCAGCGTCATCGCCACGCGCTTCCAGGCGGTCATCCTCGGCGGTGCGCTGATGGGGCTTGCGGGCGCCTTCCTCACCATGGCACAGTTCAACGCCTTCACCTTTGGTGTCGTGTCGGGCCGTGGCTGGGTGGCGATCGCGCTGGTCGTGTTCGGCCGCTGGGACCCGTGGCGCTCTGCGGGCGCGGCGCTGCTGTTCGCCTTCGTCGATGCGCTACAATTGCGCATGCAGGCGAGCGGCCTCGGGCATATTCCCTATGAGACGTTCTTGATGCTGCCGTTCATTTTCACCATCGTCGCGATGGCCGTGATGTCACGCAACGCGGTTGCGCCGTCGGCGCTGCTGAAGCCGTTTCGACGAGAAGAGCGGTAAGCGAGTAGGACTTGGCGCCCTTCCTCTCCCCCGATCGACGGGGGAGAGGAAGGGCGCCAAGCCTGGGATACTCACATCGCCGTAAAACCATTATCGACAAACAGATGCGTGCCATTGACGAAGCTGGACTCATCGCTGGCGAGGTACAGCGCTGCCTTGGCCACTTCCTCCGGCTCACCGATGCGGCCCTGCTGTGCGGCCAATGCGGCGTCCGACACGTCGACGCCGAGCTTGCCGAGATCGGCGACCTCGCGCAGGCCGTGCGGCGTGCGGATGAAGCCGGGACAGACGGCGTTGCAGCGTATGTTGCGGTCGCGGAATTCGACTGCGATGGCGCGCGCGAACATGTGGCAGGCGCCCTTGGTGGTGTCGTAGAGCACCTCCATGGGTGTGGCCGCCACAGCCGAGATCGACGAGGTGCAGACGATCGAACCGCCACCGGCAGCGATCATGCCCGGCAACACGGCGCGCGTCATCAGGAACATCGAGCGGACATTGACCGCATGCAGCCAGTCCCATTCCTGCACTGTCGTCTCCAGGAACGGCTTTATCACGATGGTGCCGGCATGGTTGAACAACACCGTGGCCGGGCCGAGCCTGGCAGTCGCCGCCTTCACTGCGGCCTCGACCTGCGCCTCGTCCGAGACGTCGGCCACCCAGTGTTCGGCGATATGTCCCCGCGCGCGTATCGCCGCCGCAGTGGCTGCCGCCGCCTCGCCATTGCGGTCGATGATCGCCACCTTGGCGCCTTCGGCGGCGAACAATTCCGAGGCCGCTCCGCCCATTCCGGTCGCGCCGCCCGAGATGATTGCAATCTTGCCGGCTAGTCTTGTACCCATGTTCTGTTCCCCGTTCCCGATCGAAATGATCCGCATTTACGCCGGAATGGCGATGCTATCGCCTATGCAGATGTCGGCCAAGCTTGTCGCTCGCTTGTCGCCAACAGGGGTCTCCCAGCAATCCCAAACCAAATAATAAGGAATACTGAGAAAATCGTTCTACATATCGCCAAAAAATAGCACTCGACAAAGTCTACTGATTTTATAGATTAATCCGCAAGACGGAGGTCGATATGTCCTATATCCAGAACGCCGAGACGGACCGCACCAGCCAGAGGCTGGCCAATAGCCAGGCTTTCCGCCCGGCCTATGCCGGCGCTTTCGCCTATCTCGTCTTTGCCCTTGCGTTCGTGTTCACCGGGGCAGTCGTGCTCGGCTTGATTCCCTGACCGATCAGGCCGAAAGGGTGGCGACCTAGCGCTTTCAGTGAGTGACCGGAGTTGATGAACCGAACGCGGACGCGCTTTGGCGCTGATGCTTGTTTTTACGCATGTCGTCGTCTCAAAACCGGGGGCGACATACATCCAACGTGATGGAGGAGATGGCAATGCCGATCGAGTTCACGCATGTTCCCGGTAAAACGCACGCCGCCGATGCCGGTTCGGCCGTACCGTTCTTCTATGATTTCGTCGAGACGGCGACCAAGCTGTCGCTGATCGAGGATTCCGGCTTCCAGAACATCGTCGTCGACGACCCGGCCGGGCTGTTGACCAATATGGACATCGCCGCCCAGGCGCTGGACCGCACCTCGTCGCTGGAAGTGGTGCTGACGCACTGGGCCGGCGTGATCGCGCCAGCCGTTGCGGCGCGGCAACTGGCGGCGCTCGACGCCAGGAGCGGCGGCCGGCTGGCGCTGAGGATGCTGAGCGAGCCGCTGGATGACGACGATGCCGAGACGCGTCCGGTCGGCCACACCGTGGTCTGGCAGCGCATCGACGAATATCTGGTGCTGCTGAAGCGGCTGTGGTCGAACGACCGGCCCTTCGACCATGAAGGTGCGTTCTACAGCATCAAGGGTGGCTATGTGCCGCGCAAGGGGCCGCATGGCGTCGATATCACCATCCGCATGGGTGGCCAGTCCGGCACGGCGCTGAAGGTCGCCGGCCGCCATGCCGACGTCTTCGAGCTGGCGCCTGGTTCGCCCGACGAGATCCGCCAGCTGATGGAACGGGCGCGCAGCGCCGCCGCCGAGCATGGCCGCGCCGGCAAGCTGCGTTTTGCGCTTCCGGTCCGGGTCCGCTCGGAGGGTGGCGCCTCTACCGTCGGACACAAGGCGGTCGAACTTTCCGGACCACCGGCGCAGATCGCCCTGTCGCTGCTGTCCTATGCGGCGCTGGGCATCAGCGAGTTCATGATCGTTGGCGTCGACAGGCCGCGCGAGATCGCCGGCGTCGGCCGCGAGACGATCGCGCTCTTGCGTAATTCGCTGGCACGCCGTGAGGCGGAGGTGCCGCAGCCCGGCGCGTTTGCCTCGCGGGGCGGGTCGGATATTCACGCAGCTGGGTAGCGAGATCGCGATCGGGAACGCCGGCGGGGACAGCACCCCCCTCTGTCCTGCCGGACATCTCCCCCTCAAAGGGGAAGATTGGCAGCTTGAGCGCCGGCTCTCAACGTTGGTAATTGGCGAAAGCCGACGTGATGTCTGATCGCCCTCCTTGCGGGGGATGCCCGGCAGGGCAGAGGGGTGCTGTCCCGCCAGCGTCTAATCACCACTCAGCACTGCCAGCGCCTCCAACACCGCGTCAGATTCCGTCAGCGTACCAAATACCCCGTCCTCCACCGTCACCATATGCAGCGCCGCGTCATGCGCGTATTGGTCGCCGCTGGCGCAGGCATCGGCGATGGTCAGGCACTGGAAATTGCGGTCGCAGGCCTCGCGCAGCGTCGTGTGCACGCAGACATCGGTCGTGCAGCCGGAAAAGATCAGATGGGTGATGCCGCGTGCGCGCAGCACAAGTTCCAGGTCGGTGTAGGTGAAGGCGCTGTTGCAGGTCTTGTCGACGATGATGTCGTGCGGCGCGACGTCGATGTCGGCGACGATCTGAAAGCCGGGGCCGGAGCGCAGCAGCACGTCGGTGCCTTCGAGACCCGCCCGCTTGCGGCGCCATCTCTCGTACGGCGTCATGTCGGCCATGTCGCCGCGATATCCCTGCCTGGTGTGAATGATGGTGAGGCCGGCCGCGCGTGCCGCTGATATCAGTCGGTTGACTGTCGGCAGGATGGCGCGCAGCGGCGCGGGGTCATAACCCTTCCTGGCGAAATAGCCGGTCGGCGAGAGGAAATCCTCCTGCAGGTCGATGACCAGCAACGCGGTGTTTGCCGGCACCAGCCGGCCGTCATAGGGGAAATCGAACGGTATCGCCTTGATCATCGCAGCCTGCCTCAATTGCTGCCCGGTATCGTGGCCCAGCAACCCTGCGGCCGTCCATCCCTCAGTGCGACGACACCAGGTAGACCGACGCCAGGACGATGTGCCGCTGAGACATCGCGCCGATAATCGTTGGCCAAAAAAGCCATCTTGTTTGTTGACTAGTAAACTCATGTTTTATAGTCAAGCAGGGCACTCGGCCGCCTGAATTGTTTCCAGCGGCTGTGCCGCGTTTGAGAGAAGCCAGAACCAGTGGCTGGATTTCCGGGGTCGACATTCCGTCACCGACCAGCCGATCGTACGTGCAATGACGAAGCGAGGAAGAAGCGTGTCCAGAAATGGTTTGTTGGCGGCGCTGGCCGCGGTCATGCTGTCGGCCGGCAGCGCTGCTGCGCAAGAGCAGCCAAACACGCAGCCCAGGGTGACGACGGAACCCGCTGCAGCTGCCCGGTCGGCGGCCCAGCCTTCCCCGGTCGCAGTCGAACGGCCCGCACCGGCTGCGCCTGTCGCGCCGGCTTCGCCAACTGCCGGGCAGGCGGCGCCGACCGCGCCACAGCCGGCAACCCAGCCCGGTGCATCCGCGCAGGCCGAGCCTTCGGCAATATCGCTGACGCTGCCGCACGATCTGTCGCCCTGGGGCATGTTCATGGCCGCCGACATCATCGTCAAGGCGGTGATGATCGGGTTGGCCTTCGCCTCGCTGGTCACCTGGACGGTGTGGCTGGCCAAATCGCTGGAGATTCTCTTCGGCAAGCTCGGCGCCCGTCGCGCTGCGCGCGCCATCGGCAATGCCGCCACGCTGCGCCAGGCCGGGCGCGCGCTTGGCAACAGTGGCGGCCCCGGTGCGCTTTTGGTGCGGGCGGCCGAGGAAGAGACTGCCCTTTCGGCCGGTGCGCTCGGCCATGTCACCGGCGACGGGCTGAAGGAACGCGTGACGTCGCGCCTGTCGCGCATCGAAGCGGCGGCGGCGCGGCGCATGTCGCGCGGCACCGGCGTGCTGGCGACGATCGGCTCGACGGCGCCCTTCGTGGGCTTGTTCGGCACCGTCTGGGGCATCATGAACGCCTTCATCGGCATCTCGCAGGCGCAGACCACCAACCTCGCGGTCGTCGCGCCCGGCATCGCCGAGGCGCTGCTCGCCACGGCGATGGGCCTGGTCGCGGCCATTCCCGCGGTGGTCATCTACAACGTCTTTGCGCGGTCGATAGCCGGCTACCGGCAGCTCCTTGCCGATGCCTCGGCCGGGGTCGAGCGGCTGGTCAGCCGCGATCTCGATTTCCGCACGGTGCCGCAGGCGCCCGCGCTGGCGGCGGAGTGATGGGCTATGGCGGCTAGAATTCGCGAGGCTATCGATGGCGATCTCGAGGAAAACCACGAGATCAATGTCACCCCGTTCATCGATGTCATCCTGGTGCTGCTGATCATCTTCATGGTCGCTGCACCCTTGGCGACAGTCGACGTCAATGTCGATCTGCCGGGTTCGACGGCGACGCCAGCACCCCGGCCGGAAACGCCGCTGTTCCTGACCCTGAAGGACGATCTGACGCTCGCGATCGGCAATGACAGCGTGCCGCGCCAGGCTTTCGCCGCGGTGCTCGACGGCAGAACCAAGGGCGACAAGCAGACCCGCATCTTCCTGCGTGCCGACAAGGCGGTCGGTTATGGCGAGCTGATGGAGGTGATGAACCTGCTGCGCGGCGCTGGTTATCTGAAGATCGCGCTGGTGGGGCTGGAGACGGTGCCGGCGGACGCATCCGCGGCGCACCGGGGCGCCGCCCCGTGACGCAACTGGCCGCCGCCGCACCCGCGGCCGACCCGCCACGCGCCGGCCTGCGCGAAATTGGCTTGTGGGCGGCTGCGGCCATTGTCATTGTCGGCGCGCATGTCGCGATCGCCTATGCCGTCCAGAGCTTCAGCCTGGCCAACATGGCCGATGGCGGCCCGCCGCCGGCTGTGGCTATCGAGCTGTCGCCGATGATGGTGGCGCCGGCGGTGCAGGAGGACTCGATGGCCGACGTGGTGACGCCTGAGCCGCCGAACCAGATCGAGGAGGCGGTTGCCGAACTGAAGCCCGTCGTGGAGCCCGAGCCCGGTCAGCCGGGGCCGGTCGCCGAGAAGACGGAAGCGGTTCAACCCGCCGCTCCGATCGAGACGGCAGCGGCCGAGCAGCCCGATCAATCGCCGCCGCTGGATGAGGTGGTGCCCGACATCGTCCCGACCATAGCGCCGGATGTGGTCATTCCGCCGCCCCAGACCAAGCCGGCGGAGACCAAGCCGGCGGAGACCAAGCCGATCGAGAAGGCGAAGAAGGCTGCCGAAAAACCCAAGCCGAAAGCAAAGAAAGAGAAGAAGGAAAAGGCCGCGCCGGCGAAAGCGGTCGTGACCGCCAGTGTCGATCAAAAGGCAGCGGCGAAGGCGTCGGCGCCGAAGGCTTCGCAATCGAGTGGATCATCAGTCAGTGCAAGCAAATGGAACTCCCAGCTGATCGGATGGATCAATCGGCACAAGCGCTACCCGAGCGCGGCAAGGTCGCGGCGCGCCGTGGGTACCGCAAATGTGACCTTCGTCGTCAGCGCTTCGGGCAAGGTGACCTCCGTCCGGCTGACCCGATCTTCGGGGGACGCCGATCTCGATCGCGCCGCGCTCGGCATTCTGCAGGGTGCGACGGTGCCCGCGCCACCGCCTGAGAAGGCCGGTACGGCTGTCGTGGCGCCTTTGATGTTCACGCTGCGGAACTAGAAGCAGCCGGACAAGGCCGATCCCATGACCACGTACTTTCCCGCTTGACTGACCCGCCGGACCGAATACGCTAGCGCAAAATACCGGCCTTGGTCGCCGGGCGGCAAATATGCCTCGTATGCCTCGCCCTCCGGCGCTGGCTGCGGGGCATTGTCATTTCTGAGGATCGGTTTGAAACGGCGTATCGAGATCGGCATCCTGTATTCCCGCTCGGGCAGCTACCAGTTGGTCTCCGATGCGTGCCGGATGGGCGCCACGCGCGCCATCGCCGACATCAATGCCGATCGGAGCTATGGCATCGAACTGGTTCCGGTCGAGCGCGATCCGCAAAGTAATGCCGATCGCTACGCGACTTTGTGCGAGGACATTTTCAGGACCAGCAGCGCGCGCCATGTCGTCGGTTGCGTCACCTCGTGGAGCCGCAAGGAAACCATCCCGGTGCTGGAGAAGGCCGGCGGCATGCTCTGGTATGCCTGCCCCTATGAAGGGTTCGAGGCCAACGAGCATGTCGTCTACATGCACGCCTGCCCCAACCAGCATCTGGTTCCGCTGATGGCGCATGTCGTGCCGCGTTTCGGCGCCAACGGCTTCCTGCTCGGCTCGAACTACATTTGGGGCTGGGAGATGAACCGCGTGGCGCGCGACCTGATCGCGGATGCCGGCGGCAAAGTGCTGGGCGAGCGCTATCTGCGCATCGGCGAGACCGACGTGTCGCGGTTGATCGCGGAAATCCGGGCGACGAGGCCGAGCTTCATCCTCAACAATCTGATCGGCACCTCGTCGTATGCCTTCCTGGCGGCTTACCGCGAGTTGGGCGATGAGGATGCGGCATTCAGGCCGGAAAACTGCCCCGTCATCTCCTGCAACCTCACGGAAGGCGAGTTGCCGGCGATCGGCGAGACAGGGAAAGGGCATCTGTCGGTCGGGCCCTATTTCGCGCCCCGGCCGGCTGCCTTCGCTTCGTCCTTCGAGGCCTCCGCCTATGCCTCGGTGCAGGTGATGGCCGACGTGCTGTCGCGCAACACTGATGCCGGCCCGGCGGAATTTTCCAAGGCCTTCGCCGAGCGGCGCTTCTCCACCCGGCTCGGGCCGATCGCCATCGACGCCCACTCCCAGCACGCGACGCTGCCAGTGATCATCGGCCGGATCGCCGATGGCTTCTTCGAGGTCGTCAGCCAGGAGGATGAGGTCGCGCCGGATCCCTATCTGTCGCGCTACGACCCCGCCAAGACATTCGGCCGTCCGCGTCTGAGGGTGGTGTCATGACGCGGACGCGCATCCCCAATCTCGGCGGCGCGCGGGCTTTCATCCTGCATCGCCCGCATCCGACGGTGCAGGCCATCACCAGGCAATTGTCGGCCATCGGCCTGGCTACGATCGACTGCTGGCCGGAATTGCCGCCGGAAGCTCTCGCCGCCGATTTCGTCTTCTTGGATGCCGATCTCGGTTTCGACGAGCAGTTCCCGTGGGAAGCCGGTGAGGCGCCGATGCCGCTGGTGGCGCTGATCGGTTCCGAGGCGCCGGGGCGTATCGAATGGGCGCTGTCGCACAAGGCCGATGCGCAGCTGCTGAAGCCGGTCGGCAATGCCGGTGTGTACAGCGCATTGCTGATCGCAAGGCAGAGCTTCGAGGCACGCAAGCATTTAGCCGGCGAGATAGCGTCGCTGCGCCAGCGCGTCGCCGAGCGCCAGACCATTGTGCGCGCGGTGACGGCGCTGTCGAAAGGCAGCGATGACGAGCGTGCCTATGCACAACTGCGATCGCTGGCGATGAGCTGGCAGATCAGCGTCGAGGATGCCGCGCGCAGGATCGTGGCAATGACGGATGAGGAAGGCGGCGATGACCAGTCCCATCGCGCCTGATCTCCCGGTACGCATGCCGGCAAAACCGCGCGCCGGCGTCTGGCGTCGGCTGGTCAAACGCCGCCTGGCGCTGCTCGGGCTGGTCATCGTCGCCATTGTTGTCGCCGGCGCCGTGCTGGCGCCCCGGCTGACCGGCTACGATCCCAACGAGCAGATGTTCGACGGCCTGACCATCGAGGGCTCGCCGCTGCCGCCCAGCGCCCAGTATTGGCTCGGCACCGACCTGCTCGGACGTGACCTCTTGACCCGCATCCTCTACGGCGCCCGCACCTCGCTGATCATCGGCATCGTCGCCAATGGCGTGGCGCTTTTGATCGGCACTTTGGTGGGCGTCACCGCAGGCTATTTCCGCGGCTGGATCGGCAGTGCGCTGATGCGCTTCACCGATCTGATGATGGCGTTCCCGGCGCTGCTGCTCGCCATCTGCCTGGCGGCAGTGTTTCAGCCGAGTCTGTGGATCGTCGCCATGGTCATCGCGCTGGTCAACTGGGTGCAGACGGCGCGTGTCATCTACACCGAGACCTCATCGCTGGCCGAGCGCGAGTTCATCGATGCCGAGCGCAGCATCGGGGCGAGTGCGCCGCGCATCCTGTTTCGCCACATCCTGCCGCATCTGCTGCCGACCATCATCGTCTGGGGCACGCTCGGCATCTCGACCACGGTTCTGCTCGAGGCGACGCTTTCCTTCCTCGGCATCGGTGTGCAGCCGCCGACCGCGTCGTGGGGCAACATCATTTTCGAGAACCAGACCTATTTCCAGGCCGCGCCCTGGCTGGTGTTCTTCCCCGGCGCCGCAATCCTCGCGTTGGCGCTGGCCTTCAATCTGATCGGCGACGCGTTGCGCGACATCCTCGATCCGACGCAAAGGGGCCGGGAATAATGGGGGGCCGGTCATGATCGCCTATCTCGGCCGCCGGCTGATCCAGTCGCTGCTCATCCTGCTTGGCGTCTCGCTGATCACTTTTGCGCTGCTCTACCTCTTGCCGGCCGACCCGGTGCGGCAGATCGCCGGCCGCAGTGCCACGCCGCAGACGGTGGAAAACATCCGCCAGCAACTCGGCCTCGACCAGCCTTTCGTGGTCCAGTACTGGCACTATCTGACGAAGCTACTCAGCGGCGATCTCGGCCGCTCCTACATCCAGCGCTCGGAGGTCACCGAACTCATCGTCTCGCGGCTGCCGGCCAGCCTGCTTTTGATGGTCGGCGCCATCCTTTGCGAATTGCTGATCGGGCTCTCGATGGGGCTGATCGCCGCCGTCAAGCGCGGCTCCGCCACCGACCAGACCCTGATGGTGGCCTCCTTCGTCGGCGTCTCGGCGCCGCAATTCGTGGTTGGCCTGTTGCTGCTCTACGTCTTTGCCGTGCGGCTAAGCTGGTTTCCGATCGGCGGCTACGGCACATGGCGCCATCTGGTGCTGCCGTCGTTGACCATGGGCGTACTCGGCGCCGGCTGGTATGCGCGCATGATGCGCTCGTCGATGATAGACGTCCTGCGCCAGGATTATGTCCGCACGGCGCGGGCCAAGGGCCTGGCGCGCAGCGCCATCATATTCCGCCACGCACTGCCGAATGCCATCCTGCCGGTCATCGCCATGATCGGCATCGACATCGGCATCTTCATGGGCGGCATCGTCGTCGTCGAAAGCGTGTTCGGCTGGCCCGGCATCGGTCAGCTGGCGTGGCAGGCGATCCAGCGCGTCGACATTCCGATCATCATGGGCGTCACGCTGGTGTCGGCCTTCGCCATCGTGCTCGGCAATCTGCTCGCCGACATCATCGCGCCGTTCATCGATCCCCGCATCAAGCTCAGATGAAAATGAAACAGAGAAAGGGAACACAACAATGAAAAAGTTTCTCGCATCCACAGTCGCGGCATCCGCCTTGGCCCTCATGCTCGGCATGACAAGCGTCCGCGCCGAAGACACGGTCGATCCCAACGCCAAGCAAGGCGGCGCCATCACCATCACCTACAAGGACGATGTTGCGACCCTCGATCCGGCGATCGGCTATGACTGGCAGAACTGGTCGATGATCAAGAGCCTGTTCGATGGGCTGATGGATTACGAGCCGGGCACCACCAATTTGAAGCCCGACCTCGCCGAAAGCTACGAGATTTCGCCCGACGGCCAGACCTTCACCTTCAAGCTGCGCCATGGCGTGAAATTCCACAATGGCCGCGAGATGACGGCCGACGACGTGAAATATTCGCTTGACCGCGTCACCAATCCGAAGACGCAGAGCCCCGGCGCTGGCTTCTTCGGCTCGATCAAGGGCTATGACGATGTCGCCGCCGGCAAGGCCGAAGGCCTTTCCGGCGTCACCGTCGTCGATCCCTACACGGTGAAGTTCGAGCTGACCCGGCCCGACGCCACCTTCCTGCATGTCATGGCCATCAATTTCGCCCATGTCGTGCCGAAGGAAGAGGTCGAGAAATATGGCGCCGATTTCGGCAAGCATCCGGTGGGCACCGGCGCCTTCAAGCTCGCCGAGTGGACACTCGGCCAACGCATCGTCTTCGAGCGCAATGCGGATTACTGGCACAAGGGCCTGCCGCATCTCGACAAGATCACCTTCGAGATCGGCCAGGAACCGATCGTGGCGCTGCTGCGCTTGCAGAAGGGCGAGATCGATGTGCCCGGCGACGGCATTCCGCCGGCAAAATTCCAGGAGGTGATGGCCGATCCCGAGCAGAAGGCGCGCGTCGTCGAAGGCGGTCAGCTGCACACCGGCTACGTCACCATGAACACTACCATGGCGCCGTTCGACAATGTGAAGGTGCGTCAGGCCGTCAACATGGCGCTCAACAAGGCGCGCATCATCCAGATCATCAACGGCCGCGCCGTGCCGGCCAACCAGCCGCTGCCGCCGTCGATGCCGGGCTACGACAAGGAATACAAAGGTTATCCCTATGACGTAGCCAAGGCCAAGGCGCTGCTGGCCGAGGCCGGTCATCCCGATGGTTTCGACACGCAGCTGTTCGCCATGAACACCGATCCCAACCCGCGCATTGCCCAGGCGATCCAGCAGGACCTGGCGGCCATCGGCATCAAGGCCAGCATCCAGTCGCTGGCGCAGGCCAATGTCATCGCCGCCGGCGGTGACAAGGCCGGCGCGCCGATGATCTGGTCGGGCGGCATGGCCTGGATCGCCGACTTCCCCGATCCGTCGAATTTCTACGGCCCGATCCTCGGCTGCGCCGGCGCGGTGCCGGGCGGCTGGAACTGGTCGTGGTACTGCAATAAGGACCTCGACGCCAAGGCGGCCGAGGCGGATTCTGTGGTCGACCCGGCAAAGGCCGGCGAACGCGACAAGATGTGGAGCGCCATCTACGACAAGGTGATGGAAGACGCGCCCTGGGCGCCGGTCTTCAACGAACAGCGCTTCACCATGAAATCCGCCCGAATGGGCGGCGCCGACAACCTCTATGTCGACCCGGTCCATATCCCGATCAACTATGACAATGTGTACGTAAAAGATGTGCAATAGCTGCGACTACACCATCCATGGGCGCCATCACCATTTCGGCTGGGACAATTCCTTTGTCCCGGCCGAGCGGGTGGCGCCCGGCGCGACCATCGAGTTCCAGTGCCTCGATGCCGCCGGCGGCCAGCTGAACGCCGACAGCACGGTCGCCGAAATCGTCAAGCTCGACTTCGCCGGGGTCAACCCGGTGACCGGGCCGATCTTCGTCGAGGGCGCCGAGCCGGGTGACGCGCTCAAGGTGACGATCGAGATGTTCAAACCGTCCGGCTTCGGTTGGACGGCGAACATTCCCGGTTTCGGCCTGCTCGCCGACGACTTCACGGAACCGGCGCTGAACATCTGGAAATACGATGCAGCCGCGCTCGAACCGGCGCTGTTCGGGAAAAACGCGCGCGTGCCACTGAAGCCGTTCGCCGGCACCATCGGCAATGCGCCGGCTGAGATGGGGCTTCACTCGGTGGTGCCGCCACGGCGGGTCGGCGGCAATCTCGACATCCGCGATCTCGCTGCCGGCACGACGCTCTATCTGCCGGTTGAGGTGGCCGGCGCGCTGTTCTCGGTCGGCGATACGCACGCCGCACAAGGCGATGGCGAGGTCTGCGGCACGGCGATCGAGAGCCCGATGGACGTCGTGCTCAAGCTCGACCTTGTCAAGGACGCCAGGCTGAAGACGCCGCGCTTCACCACGCCGGGCCCGGTGACGCGCCATCTCGACGCCAAGGGTTACGAGGTGACGACGGGGATTGGGCCGGATCTGATGGCGGGCGCGAAGGAGGCGGTGGCGCAGATGGTCGATCTGCTCGCTGGGCGTTACCAGATTGATCCGGTCGAGGCCTATATGCTGGCCTCGGTGTGTGGTGATCTGCGCATCAGCGAGATCGTCGACATGCCGAATTGGGTGGTGTCGTTCTATTTTCCGCGTTGCGTGTTTGAATGATGTCAGGTCGGCGCTGCACCCCCACCCCGCTGCTTCGCAGCGACCCTCCCCACAAGGGGGAGGGTAAAGCGCTGCCACCCTACCTCCCCCTTGTGGGGAGGTCGGACCGGAGGTCCGGGTGGGGGTCAGCGCCAAGGTTTGTGCGAATGGTGCGACGGAACCAATCCGTCGCAGGGCTCCACCCACAATGACCCTCGCCGACAACCCCATCCTCTCCATCGCCAACCTCTCCGTCAGCGTGCGCGGCGAGGACGGCGAGCGCGATGTCGTCTCCAACCTGTCGCTGACGCTGGCGCGCGGCGAGACGCTCTGCATTGCCGGCGAATCCGGCTCCGGCAAGTCGATGACCGCGCTGGCGATCATGCAGCTTTTGCCGCAGCCGGCGGCGCGCATATCGTCAGGCATGATCCGTCTTCGGGATGGGAATCGGGGCGACACCGACCTAGCAACCCTCGACGAACGCCAGATGCGGCGCATTCGCGGCGACCGCATCGCCATGATCTTCCAGGAGCCGATGACCTCGCTCAACCCGGTTCTGTCGATCGGCCGGCAGCTGACGGAATCCATCGAGGCGCATACCAGCCTGTCGCGGGCCGAGGCCCGCCAGCGCGCGATCGAGGCGTTGAAGGCGGTGCGCATTTCGGAGGCGGAAAGCCGGCTAAAGCAGTTTCCGCACGAACTCTCCGGCGGCATGCGCCAGCGGGTGATGATCGCCATGGCGCTGGCGCTCGAGCCCGACGTGCTGATCGCCGATGAGCCGACGACGGCGCTCGACGTCACCGTGCAAGGCGAAGTGCTGGAGCTGTTGCGCGACCTGCAGCGCCAGCATGGCACCAGCGTCATCCTGATCACCCACGATATGGGCGTGGTTGCCGAAATGGCCGACCGGGTCATCGTCATGCGCGACGGCCGCATGGTCGAAGAAGGCACGACATCGGATATTTTTGCCCGGCCGCAGGCCGACTATACGCGCGAACTGCTGGCTGCCGTGCCGCGCATCGGCAGTGGTGTCGGTCGACAGAAATCCAGGAATGCGATTGACGTCTTGAAACCGGCCAATGTCGCCGAGGTCAACGACCTGCATGTCCGCTTCGATCTGCGTGGCGGCATCTTTGGCCAGGTCACCCGCCGCGTCCACGCCGTCGAGGGCGTCAGCTTCTCGATCGCGCCCAACGAAACGCTCGCTCTGGTCGGCGAATCCGGCTGCGGCAAGTCGACCACCGCCAAGGCGCTGGCCGGACTGGCGCCGTATAGCGGCGACATCGTCATTGGCGGGCGCAATCTCTCCGTTCTTGGCCGCGACGAACGCAAGGCGGTGCGCCGTGACGTCCAGATGATTTTCCAGGATCCCTTCGCCTCGCTCGATCCGCGCATGCGCGTCGGCGACCTCGTCGCCGAGCCGCTGGTGATCCATGGCATCGCCTCGCAGGACGAGCGCCGGGAACGGGTGGCGGCGCTGTTCGAGCGCGTCGGCCTGTCGGCCGCCCAGATGGAGCTCTATCCGCATGAATTCTCCGGCGGCCAGCGCCAGCGCGTCTGCATTGCACGGGCGCTGGCGCTCCGACCAAAACTGATCATCGCCGACGAAAGCGTCTCGGCCCTCGACGTTTCGGTGCAGGCGCGCGTGCTCGATCTCCTGAAGGAATTGCAGCGCGAATTCGGCGTCGCCTATCTCTTCATCTCGCACGACATGGCGGTGGTCGAGAATATTTCCGACCGCGTTGCCGTCATGTATCTCGGCCAGATCGTCGAGATGGGCACGCGCGACCAGGTGTTTTCCAACCCGCGCCATCCCTACACCAGGCGGCTGATCGACGCCGTGCCGGTGCCCGATCCGGCGAAGCGCAGAACCCGCTTCGCCCGCCTCGACCAGGAGATACCGAGCGCCACCCGCAGGATCGGCGAGGCGCCGCTGAAGCTGGCGCTGAACGATGTCGGCGGCGGCCATCTGGTTGCTGCGGAAAGCTGAGCCCGCACTGGCTGGCAGCTGTTCTTTTACTTTGTTGAGTACAACCAAGAACTGCCGTCTCGGGTTTACCGCGTCTTAGGTGGACGGCGGCCACTATACGGTCGGCGTTCTTGCCACGGGGAAAAATAGTGCTCAAGGCGGTTCTGCAGCTGCTGCCGGGTCGGTTCATGGATGTGCGCATGCGCGTATCCGCCGACTACGAGACGCGCGTCGTGGAGCGGCCCGGGCGCTGGATGAAGGCTGCCGAACTGGAGCAGCTGAGCAGCGATCTGCGGCTGGTAGCGTCCAAGACACTGAAGTTCGGCAGCCTGACCTATGGCGTGTTTTCCGGCGACCGCAGCCGGCTGGAACATTCCATCATCACCATTGTCTACCGGCGCAGCGACCGGCAGCCGATCGCCTTCAACTCGCTGGCGCTGATGGAGATATCGCTCGCCGGCAAGCCCTATGAAGTCTTGCACCTCGGTCTGGTCATGATCGATCCCGACGAGCGCAGCCGCGGGCTGAGCTGGATCCTCTACGGCCTAACCTGCTTCCTGATGTTTTTGCGCAATCAACTGCGGCCGATCTGGATTTCCAATGTCACCCAGGTACCCGCTGTCGTCGGCATGGTCGCGGAGGCGTTCAGCAATGTGTTCCCAGGACCGCATGCCGGCGCGCGCCGCTCGCTTACCCATGTGCTTCTGGCGCGGCAGATCATGGCGCGCCATCGCCATGTCTTCGGTGTCGGCCCCGAAGCTGGTTTCGACGAAGAGCGCTTCGTCATCACCAACGCCTATACGGGCGGCTCGGACGATCTGAAGAAGACCTTCGACGAGGCGGCCAAGCACCGCGTCGAGACCTTTAACGAGTTCTGCCACAAAGAGCTCGACTACACGCGCGGCGATGATGTGCTGCAGATCGGACAGATGAGCTTTCAGTCGGCGCGCACCTATCTCGCCGACGCGGTTCCGCGCGGCTCGCTTGCCGCCCTTGCGGTAGCAGGTGCGGCGGCCACGCTGCAGCGGCTGGTTTTGCCGGTGGTACACTGGGCGGATAGCAGCCGCCAATGGAATGTGCTGAGACCATGGACACGCTGATGGCTTCATCCGTGATGATGCCTGGGTGTGAGCTGATGGGCGCTGACCGATGAACCTCGATGGCACGCTCGTGGCCGACACCATCACCTCGCTGGCGGCGCTGTTCGGGCTGCTGATCGTGATATCGGTCGTCGGCGGGCGCGACACCGGCGATCCGCTGTCGCGGCGTTTTCTGTTCGGTTTGCGGGTGCTGGCGGTGCTGCTCGCCTGCCGAATCCTCGACTGGACTACCGGCCTCGCACTCTTCCGCTTCGTCACCATCGCGGCGGCGGGCCTGCTGCCGCTGGCCGCACTGCTGCTGACCGAGGGGCTGTTGCGCCGGCATGCGCCGTTTGCGCTAAAGTTCTTTGCCGCCGGCGGCGCCCTGCTGTTGCTACTGCTGGCGCCGATCTCGGAACGCTTTGCCGAGCCATGGCGGATGGCGGTACTACTTGCCTTCCAGTTCGGAGGTTTTCTCGCCATCGGCTGGCTGGTGATGACGCGCGATCGCGACAGCCTGTCGGCGGCCGAAAACCGCACGGTCGAGCGCATGGCGCTGTCGCTGCTGTTGATCATTCCGTTCATGGTCACCGACTACCGGCCCGGCCTGTTCGAAGTGCCGGTTCGGCTTGGCGGCATCGCCATCCTGTTCCTGTGCTGGCTTACGATCGGCCTCGGGCGCGCCAGCCTCGGCCATCGCGACACGATCGGCGCCTTTACCGTGATTACGCTGAGCTCGGTTTTCGCCGGGCTGGCGCTGGGCGGCATCGACGATCTCGGCTGGCGCGGCAGCGTGCAGGGCGTGGTGATCGTGCTTTCGGCGACGCTGCTGGCAGTCATCTACAATGACAGCGTCAGCCTCACCGCCGAGAAGCGCCGCGACTCGTTGCTGAAGCATATGGCCGAGGGCGACCTCACCGATTCGGCGCGCTTCCTGCGCGGCCTGCAGAGCCATATCCTTGTCGACGGCGCGCTGATCCTGCCGGCAGGGGACCTCGGCGATTTCGACCTGAAGGTGCTGGCCCGTGCACTGGAGCAGGAGCCCGTGCGCTCGCTCGCCGATGCGCAGCCGGGGGCGCCAGTCGACCAGGATATACGCGAGCAGCTGGCATGGCTGTTCGAGAAATATGAGGCGACCCATGTGCTGCTGGCGACGCTCGAGCCGTTGACCGTGGTGGCGCTCAACATGCCGGCGCTGGCATCGTCGCCAGGCGTGGAAATGGAGCTGCGGGCAGTCCAGCGCATGGCGATGCTGATCTCGCAGCGGCATGCGAAGGGTTGATCTACTGAACGGGCCGGCTCTTGCGTCGGCCCGTTGCCGTAGCCGGGTCAGGCGGCCTTGGTCTTCAAGGCTTCTTCGTCGCGCACCATTTTTGTCACGGCGGCGAAGTCGAGCTTG
Source organism: Mesorhizobium sp. M0001 (assembly GCF_040324255.1). Classification (NCBI taxonomy): domain Bacteria; kingdom Pseudomonadati; phylum Pseudomonadota; class Alphaproteobacteria; order Hyphomicrobiales; family Phyllobacteriaceae; genus Mesorhizobium; species Mesorhizobium sp. M0001. Next base: position 215,655 of record NZ_JAMYVS010000008.1, on the reverse strand, counting down.
CCGGAGCCAAGGACCGGTACCTTTGAGACCACCCGCACTTCGGCCGGGACCATCAGGTCCATGGCGCCGTTGGCCTTGGCGTAGGCGAGGAATTCCGCTCGTGTGGCGCCGGGTGCCTCGGTGATGAGGATCAGCTTTTCGCCCTTGCGCGCGTCGGGCACCGTGGCGACCGCCGACAGCGAGCCCTTCCACAATTCGCCGGCCAGCGCTTCGACAGCGGCCAGCGAGATCATCTCGCCGCCGATCTTGGCGAAGCGCTTGGCGCGGCCGCGAATGGTGATGAAGCCGCCTTCGTCGATAGCGACGACGTCGCCCGTATCATGCCAGCCGTCCTCCAGCGGTTCGAGCACGCCGGGCTTCTCGGCCCGGAGATAACCGGCCATGACATTGGGGCCGCGCACGAACAGCCGGCCGCCTTCGTCGACGCCGGGGACCGGATCGAGGCGGTATTCCATGCCGGGCATGATCTTGCCGACGGTTCCGGAGCGATTGTACATCGGCGTGTTGATGGAGATCACCGGCGCCGTCTCGGTGACGCCGTAGCCCTCGAGGATGCGTAGGCCGAACTTCTCCATATAGGTCATGCGCGTCGCTGTCTTGACCGGTTCCGCGCCGGCAAAGCAATAGCGTATCGAGCGGAAGTCGTAGGGGTGAGCGGTGCGCGCATAGCCGGAGAGGAAGGTGTCGGTGCCGAAGATGATCGTCGCGTTCGAGCCGTAGATCAGTTCCGGCACGAGGCGGTAGTGCAGCGGCGAGGGGTAGAAATAGACCGGCACGCCGGAGATCAACGGCAGCACCGTGCCCGCGGTCATGCCGAAGGAGTGGAAGATCGGCAGCACGTTGAACACCTTGTCGCCCGAATGGAAGTCGATACGCGACGCCGCCTGGGCGGCGTTGGCCAGGATGTTGCGGTGGCTCAGAACGACGCCCTTCGGCGTGCCTTCCGAACCCGAGGTGAACAAGATCACCGCCGCATCGCCGGGCTTGCGTTTCGCGCGCGGCGTCGACTTGCGCAGCAAGCCGAGCAGCTTATCCTTGAGACTGATGGTCTTTCTGAGATCGTCGAGCCACACGATGTCGACCGAGCGACCGAGTTCCTCGACCACGGCGCCGAGCTTTGCCTGTTCGACGAACGCGCGGGACGTCAGCACGGTGCGGACTTCGGCGGCCTTGCAGGCGGACAGAATATTGGCAGCACCTGCGGTGAAGTTCATCATCGCCGGAACCTTGCCGGCGGACATGACGCCGAGCAGCGTCGCGCAAGAGCCGTTGGCGTTGGGCAGCATGATGCCCAGCGTCTGCTGGTCGGCATAAAGGTTCTGGAACTTCTCACCAAGCACGGCGGCAGCCGTGAGCAGCTTGCTGTAGCTGAGAGAACCGGTGACCGGATCCTGAACTGCGAGCTGTTTCATGCCGCGTTCGTTCGCCGTCTCGATGATCTTTTCCAGTACGGTCTTGTCGATGTCCTGGGTGCGGAAAACGAGATCCGACATCACCTGGTAGAGCGCGGAACCCGCTGCGGCGCGGCGCTTGCGGCCCTTCAGCTCTTGCGGCACCTCGAGCTTGACCGGTTCCAGAATGGTCACCTTGACCTTCGGGAACAGGCGGCGGCGCACATGCTGCGAGCTCAGCCGCGAGAAGTAGGTCTTCTCCAGCCCGTCGATGCGCACCGGCACAACCATCGAGCCGGTCTTGTCGGCAACCATGGCGGCGCCGTCATAGACCTTCATCAGGCCGCCGGTCACGGTGATGCGTCCCTCCGGGAAGATCACCAGCGGGTCACCGCCCTGCACGATCTTGATCAGCGTGCGGGTCGACATCGGCTTGGCCGGGTTGAGCGGCAAAGCGCGGGCAAGTTTCATGAACGGCTTCATCCACCAGGCCTGGGCAATGGTGTAGTCGATGGCGAAGACCGGCTCCTCATCGGTCAGCGTCAAGGCGAGCGGACCGTCGAGGAAGCTGACATGGTTGAGCGCCAGGATCGGCGCCTTGCCGGCGGCTTTCAGGTTTTCCATGCCCTCGACTTCGAGGCGCAGGAAAGCGCGGAACAGGATGGAGACGAAGTCACGGAAGGGGTTCGTCGGCAAATATTTCAGCATCAGCCAGGCGGCAATCGCATTGGCCGCGGCGAGGCCGAACAGGATGCCGCCGGTCGAGACCTTTGTCTGGATCAGGGCCATGATGATGCCGCCGCCAGTCATGAAGCCGGCATTGACGATACTGACGGCGGCGACAACCCGGGCGCGCCGCGCTTCGGGCGACCAGGCCTGCACGGCGGCGAAGGTCGGCACCACCAGGAAAGCGGCTGCAATGGCCATGCCGGCGAGGTCGATGGCGACGCGGACCGTGTTTGGGCCGGCGAAGAACGCGCGAAGGGTTTCCGCCTGGGGCGACGGCGTCATGCCGGAGATGGTCCAGGCGAGATGCAGGCCGAACAGGGCGAGCAGCGCCGTGCCGACCGGTGCCGGCAACAGCACGATGCGGCCCTGCGACATCCAGGCGGCGATGGCCGAACCGATGGCGATCGAGACGGCGAACACGGCGAGGTAGACGGTGACGGCCATTTCGTTGCCGCCGAGCGAATCCTTGATCAGCACCGGCAGGAGCGAGAGCACGATGGCGCCGATCAGCCAGAACCACGACGTCATCAGGCCGGCGCGCCAGATGCGCGTGTCGGTGCGCAATTCGGCGACCTGGCGCCAGGTCGAGCGGAAGATGTTCTTGTCGATGACAAGGTCGGGCGCCGCCGAACCGGTCGACGGGATGTAGCGGCTGACGAGCCAGCAACCGACGGCGAGCGCCATCATGATCGGTCCGAACACCGCGACACCGATGCCATCGGCGGAAACGACGCCGCCGGCTATGGTGCCGCCGAGAATCGCGGCAAACGTAGCTGACTCGATCCAGGCGTTGGCCTTGGGCAGTTCCTTGCGTTCGAGGTGATCGGGCAGGATGCCGTATTTGATCGGTCCGAACAGCGCCGAGACAACGCCGAACATCAACAGCGCCGTCATCAGCACGGGAATGGACGACAGGGCGATGCCGACGACGGAGACACCCGCCGCCGCGATCTCGGCGAATTTCAGACGCTTGGCTATGAGAGCCTTGTCGAAGCGGTCGGCGAGCTCGCCGCCGAGCGCCGACAGGAGCAGGAAGGGGGCCATGAAGACGGCGCCCGCCAAGGTGACCAGTGATGCCGCCTGGTCCGCCGCCAGCGTGAACAGAATAAGGAACACCAGCGTGTTCTTGAGGAAATTATCGTTGAAGGCGGACAGGAACTGCGTCCAGAACAAGGGCGCAAAGCGCCTGGACGTCATCAGATGAGCTGTCGGTCGGTTGATCGGGGCGATTTCCATAGCGGCGACTTCCATTGGGCAAGACCGATTAAAATCCTGGCTGGATTGATCAGCGGTCTTGCGCGTTGAGCCTTGTTTAGCGGGAACCCGGTTACACTTCGTTACTGCGGCTGACTTCCATCAGCAACTTCTCGGTCTTGGCGTCTTCCAGCCGGTTGATGAAGCGGCTTGCCTCTTCCGAGTCGCGCAGCGTCTTGGTGATGGTGATCGAGGTGTGCACGAGCATGATGGCGGCCATGGCGTAAAACCCCTTGGCGGCGAAGCTCGCCTCCATGAAGTAGATGCCGCCGGCCATCATCATGGCGGCAACGGCGAAACTGGCCATGGTGAAGGTCTTCCAGGCGCTTGAGTCCTTGGGGGAATAGGTGTTCGGGGTCATCGATATGGTCCTTTCGTTTCAAGGTCAGGTTGGTTGGGCGTGGGTCTGTTTCAGGCTGGATACAATCAGGCCGGATACAATCAGACTGGATAACAATCAGGCCGGGTACGATCAGACTGGATAACAATCAGGCCGGGTACGATCAGGCCGGCTTGGTCATGGTCTTCGTGAGCCGTTCGAGCACGGCGTCGGCGCTGCTTCTCAGCGGCGCGCCGCAGCCGGCGGCCGCAAGCTTCTCTGAGACCGCGGCAGGATCGCCCGACTGTTCCATCTCGGCCATGGCGGCCGCGGTGGCGTCGATCTGCTTTTGCCTGGTGCGCAGGCGCAGCAGCGTCTCCTCGGCGTCCCTGAGCGCCGACAGGCTGGAGCCGGGCGCGCTTTCTCGCAGGCGCTGGGTCGAGTCGACCGCGGCAACGATGCGCTGGCCGCGCTGCAATTCGCGCAGGCGCATTTCGGAGACGCGGATAATCCGCTTGAGACGCTCGATCTCGGCGCCGAAGCTTTTCTGCGCCTCGGCGGAGGCGTCGCGTTCGGCTTCCAGCATGGCGATGGTTTCGGCGGCTTCGCGGGCCAGTTCATTCTGTCCCTGCTCGATCGCGGCGATCGTGCGCTTCTCCAAATCGTCGATGCGGAGGACAAGCTTCTTGTACTGCGCGACTTCCTGTTCATTCTGGGCGATGGCAATTGCAACCGCCCGGCGGGCGGCCGCGATAGCGTCGGCGCAATCGCGGATCTGCTGGCGCAGGATTATCAGCGCGTTGCGGTCGACGACCGCCTCGGCGGCTTCGTAGCTTCGGCCGCGAACGAGAGCAAAAAACTGTTTCAACATTTCCGTTTCTCCTCTATGAACGTTGTTCATGAGGCAAAGTAGCACATTGTGAACGGCGTTCAAGCAGAAAATGAACGGTGTTCATGATTGCGCATAAGAGAAGGTTAATGACCGCAAAACGGGACGCCAAACGCGAGGACCTAAAAGGCAAGCTGATCGAGGCCGCGCAAGCGCGCATCCAGTCCTCGGGGCTCGCCGGTCTGCGTGCGCGCGACATCACGGCCGATGCCGGCTGCGCGCTGGGCGCGCTCTACACCGCCTTCGCCGACCTGGACGAGCTCATCCTGCATGTCAATTCGATCACGCTGGCAAGACTTGGGGCGGCGTTGGAACAAGAGGCGACCGCCGCCGCCGAGCCAAGGGCCAAGCTGAAGGCACTGGCCAAGGCCTATCTCGGCTTCGCCCGCGGCAATCGCATGGCGTGGAAGGCGCTGTTCGAGCATCGCATGGCGCCAGGCGTGGCGGTGCCCGGATGGCATCTGGCCGAACATGCCGTGCTGATCCAGCATCTGGTCGAGCCGCTGGCCCAGCTGCTCCCGGCGGCGGCAACGCCGGAGCTTTTGGCCCGCGCGCGCACGCTGTTCTCCGCCGTGCATGGGATCGTCACCATCTCGCTCGAAGACCGTTTCATTGGCCTGGCGTCCACCGATCTCGAAAGTGAGCTGCTGGGTTTCGTCGACACGCTGGTAAGCGGGCTGAAGGCGGAAAGAGAATGAGCTGCTGCGATCGGCTCTTGCTTCACGGCACTCTGCCCTTATGAAGATCGTGGCGGGGACTGGCCGGTTGATCCAGGCCGGCTGAGACTGTTGGGGATATCCGGTGACAATCGATCAGAACCGTCGGTTTCGACCCGAAATACAGGGGCTGCGCGGCTTGGCGGTCGCGCTTGTCGTGGTCTATCACATATGGCCGGATGTGCTGCCTGGCGGATATGTCGGCGTCGACGTCTTTTTCGTCATCTCTGGCTATCTGATCACGGGCCTGCTGGCGCAGATGGCGCTGCGCGGCGGCCGGATTTCACTGATCGAATTCTACTCGCGACGGGTGCGACGGTTGTTGCCGGCAGCAACCCTGGTGCTGCTGGTGGCATTGCTGGGCACGCTGCTTTTCATCTCAAAGGCGCGCTGGGAGGAAATAGGCAACCAGATCGTGGCGAGCGCTCTTTATGTCGAGAACTGGCGGCTGGCCTCGATTGCGGTCAGCTATCTCGAGGCCGACACCTTGCCGAGCCCGGTGCAACACTACTGGTCGCTTTCCATCGAAGAGCAGTTCTACATCGCCTGGCCGTTGGTGATGATCGGCGTGATCTGGCTGGCGCGCCGCCGTGACCTTCCGCTGAGGGCCTGCTTGATCGGGGCGTTGTCGCTCATTTTCGCGGCATCACTTGTTGCCTCTGTCGTTTTGACGGCGACGGATCCGGCCCAGGCCTATTTCGTCAGCCATACCCGCCTGTGGGAATTGGCGCTGGGTGGTCTGCTGGTGCTGACCGAACACCAGTTTCGACTGGCGGCACTCACTAGACAGTGGCTGGCGATCGCCGGCATCCTGGGCATCGTTGCGTCCGCCTTGCTGTTTTCCGCTGCAACTCCATTTCCCGGCGTCAGTGCGTTGTTGCCGACCTTGGCCACAGTGCTGGTCATCCTGGCTGGCGAGGTTGAAGTCGGCCGGTTTCGTGGGCTCGATTCGTTGCCACTTCGTTTCATCGGCGATCGCTCCTACTCGGTCTATCTATGGCATTGGCCGCTGATCACCATCTCCCAGGCGCAGGGTCATTCGCTGACCCTTGCCGGCGGTTTCGGCCTGATTGCGGCGACCCTGCTTCTATCGGATCTGTCCTATCGATATGTTGAGCAGCGCTACCGGCAAGCTCGGGGCGGCGCCTGGTGGAAGCCGCTGGGATACGGCACCGCGGCGGTTCTCACATGCGTGGCCGCATCCGGCAGCCTGCTGCTCTTTCTGAAGACCGAACGCATCGACACCGCGCTGATCGGCACGCCTTCCTACCCTGGGCCCGCCGCTCTCGTCTCCGGCGCCGTGGTCCCGGACGGTGTGAACCTTCTGCCGCCGCTGGCCCGGCTGAGGCGGGACGTGCCGGTCGTGTATGCAAGGAAGTGCCACCAGGAGGAAAGCTCGGAGCCCAAACGATGCTCTCTAGGCGATCCCACGGGTGCGAAAACAATGGTTCTGGTGGGAGATTCTCATGCAGCCCAGTGGGTGCCGGCACTGGACAAGATCGCAAAGGACCGCAACTTCAAACTGGTTACCTTTACAAAATCCGCCTGCCCATTCACCCGCGTGGCCATCACGGCGGATGGCAAACCCAACGTCTTATGCGCGCAGTGGCACGAAAAGGTGCTGGCCGAGATCCTAAAGCTGAAACCGGATCTGATCTTCACCAGCCAGTCCAATTACGGAGCGGTTCAGCAAGACGTGATGATCGAGGGGCTGCGAAGTCTCTGGGGCGGGCTGACGGACGCCGGCTCGCAAATCGTTGCCATCCGCAACACGCCCTATATGAAATTCGACCCGGGCGAATGCCTGAGTTCGACCCCAACGAAATGCGTCACCAAACTGAGCGATATTGAGCGGAGCAACGTGTTGGCGTTGGCCGCGGAAGGACAGAAAAATGTGCGCGCCATCGATATGCTCGATGCCATTTGCGGGCCGCAACTATGCCCGGCAGTTGTCGGCAACATCATCGTCTGGCGGGACAGTCATCATCTGACCGCCAGCTACTCGCTTGCCCTGGCGCCCTATCTCGCAGCGAAGGCGGGGCTTTGACGAGACGTCTCGGAACTTAGATGTGTCGACAGGCAGGAAAATTCCGCTGGTGGAGCTGAGGAGGATCGAACTCCTGACCTCGTCATTGCGAACGACGCGCTCTCCCAGCTGAGCTACAGCCCCGTCCAGCGGATGGCGCATTTATCGAAGGCTGCGGTTTCCTGTCAAGGCGGGGTTTTGCCGAAATCCCTTGTGCCCGATGCTTGTAGGCGACCGGCCCTTGCCGGTTTCGCGCTCAATGGCTACATGTCGGCAACAATCGGAGACCGGCATGCTCGCCCTCATTCAAACAATCGTCATGGCGCTGGACCTGTACTGGTGGGTCATCATCGCCTCGGCGATCTTTTCCTGGCTCTATGCGTTCAACGTCGTCAACTCGCGCAATCAGTTCGTCGGCAGCATCGGCAACATGCTCTACCGGCTGACCGAGCCGGCGCTGCGTCCAATCCGTCGGTTCATGCCCGACCTTGGCGGCGTCGACATCTCGCCGATCATCCTGCTTCTGCTCCTGTTCTTCCTCAGGCAGCTCATTCTCACCACGATAGCGCCGCTGGTCCTGTGAACCCGACGATGGCATGAACGCGCCATTCCGCTTGCGCGCCGACGGCATCGACCTGTTTATCCGGCTGACGCCGAAGTCTTCCGTGGACAGGCTCGGAGGCGCCGAAAAATCGGCCGACGGGCGCAGCCATTTGAAGGCGCGCGTGCGCGCCGTGCCGGAGAATGGCGCGGCCAATGCGGCGCTGGAACGGCTGGTGGCCAAGGCGCTGGGCGTTCCGGCATCGGTCGTGTCGGTCATTGCAGGCGGCACGGCGCGGCTGAAGACGGTGCGTGTGGTTGGCGAACCATCGACGCTGGTGAAGAGCATCGAGGCACTGGCCGCCGGATAATCCTCAATCCCCCAGCGGCAACTTTGGATCGTCGACCTTCAGCGTGTTCACGCTCTGCTTGATGCGGCGCAGGTTTTCGAGAACCCTGGGTCCGCGCGTTTCGGCCACGGAGGTGACGATCATGTCGACGATCGACAGCAGCGCATAGCGCGACGAGGTCGGCTTGTAGATGTTGCCGTCTTCCAGCGACTGGAACTGGATAACGGTATCGGCGGCCTTGGCGAGCGCTGATTCCGGCGGGGTTACGGCGATGGTGCTGGCGCCATATTGCTGGGCCACCTGCACGGCGTCGATCACCGAGCGCGCATAGCCGGACACCGAGAACGCGATCAGCGTCGTCTCCGATGTGGCGACCGCGGCATACATGCGCTGCAATTGCCCGTCGATCTGCGCCAGCACCGGCACGCCCAGCCGAAACAGCCGGTTCTGCATCTCGGTCGCCATCATCGAGGAAATGCCGCCGGAGCCGATGCACAGCACATTGCCCGAACTGACGATGCGCGCGGCCACGCCCACCAGCGTCTTCATGTCGAGGTTTTCGCTGGCGCGCTGGATGGCGGCGATTGCCGCTTCGGTGATGGCCGACGCAATGCGCTGCTCGCGCGCGTCGCGGTTCAGCGGTTCGGGCGACAGATACTGGCCGCCAATGGCGATCGCCTGCGCCAGGTAGAATTTGAAATCGCGCAGACCCTCGCAGCCGAGATTGCGGCAGAAACGGGTGACCGTCGGCTCGCTGACGCCGACGCGCGCGGCAATTTCCGAGATTGCCGCCTTGGAGGCGAAGTCGAGATCGGTCAGCACGAGGCCGGCCAGGCGGCGGTCCGATTTGGTGCCGTCCTGCGACATCAGCTGCAGGCGCGTGATGATGTCGGCCGGCGTTTTCATTTCTGGGTTGTCGTCTTCATCGTGGTGTTTTCGTTTTCATGCCGGCGCTCTCATAGCGGCAGGCCTGTCGCCGTGTCGAACAGATGGATGTTTGCAGGCGCGACCGAGACCGGCAGCATCTCACCCGGCTTGACCTGTATCCGATCGCGGAACACGGCGCGCACCGTGTCAGCGCCGATGGCGCCATAGACATGGGTTTCCGAGCCGGTCGGCTCGACGACATCGACCTTGATCGCCATCGCGTCGACAGCCTCGCCGATGACGAAGTGTTCGGGCCGTATGCCGGCCTCGACCGTGCTGCCAGCCGGCACCGTCTTGCTGCCGAGCGCCAGTCGCCCTCCGCCGGCCGATTCGAACCAGCTTTTCTCGGGCGTCGTCTTCAGGGCGCCGGAGACAAAACTCATCGACGGCGAGCCGATGAAGGAGGCGACGAATTTGTTGGCGGGACGGTCGTAGAGTTCCAGCGGTGCGCCGACCTGCTGGATCTTGCCGCGGTCCATCACCACGATGCGGTCGGCCATGGTCATGGCCTCGATCTGGTCGTGGGTGACATAGACGATGGTCGATTTCAGCCGCTGGTGCAGCGCCTTGATCTCGGTGCGCATCTGCACGCGCAGTTGCGCGTCGAGATTGCTGAGCGGCTCGTCGAACAGGAACACCGAGGGTTCGCGCACGATGGCGCGGCCCATTGCGACGCGCTGGCGCTGGCCGCCCGACAGTTCCCGGGGATAGCGGTCGAGATAGGAGAACAGGTTGAGGACGCCGGAGGCCTTTTTCACCTTGGCGTCGATTGCCGTGCGGCTTTCGCCGCGGATCTTTGGGCCAAAGCCGATGTTGTCGGCCGCTTTCAGGTGCGGAAACAGCGCATAGGACTGGAAGACCATCGCGATGTTACGCTGCTGTGGCGGCAAATCGTTGGCGCGCACGCCGCCGATCAAGAGGTCGCCTGCGGTGATCGGCTCCAGCCCGGCCAGCATGCGCAGCAAGGTCGACTTGCCGCAGCCGGAAGGGCCGACCAGCACGACGAACTCGCCGCTCTTGATGTCGAGGCTGATGTTTTCGAGGATCTTGTGGCGTCCGAAGGATTTCGACAGGTCACGGAACTCGACATCGGTCATGGTCAGGCTCCCAATATGTCGTCGATGAAGGGCAGGAAGCCGGCGGTCAGTCCGGCGTCGACCGGCACCACCGCGCCGGTTATCCCCGATGCGCGATCCGAAACAAGGAAGGCCACCGCTTCGGCCACTTCCGTGGCGTCGACGATGCGGCCGAGCGGATAGAGCCGCTTGAGCTTGCCGAGAACATCCGGGTTCTTGGCCAGCCGATGGTCCCATGCGGCGGTGCGGATCGAGCCGGGGCAGACGACATTGGCGCGCAGCCCGTTGCGGCCGAGTTCCACAGCGACCGCTTTGGCATAGGCATTGATGCCGGCCTTGGCCGCGGCATAGGCCGGGTTGCCGAAGTGGGCGATGGCGTTGACGGAAGAGATGAAGACGACGCTGCCCGAACCGCGCGCGGCCATTGCCTTGATCAGCGGATCGGCGAACAGCATCACCCCGGTCAGATTGAGGTCGAGTTCATGCGTGATCTTGTCGGGGGTCAGGGCTGCAAGAGTCTCGGCGCGCGTCCAGCCGGCATTGTTGATCAGGATGTCGGGCACGCCGTCTTTCCCGAGGATCGCCGTGATCGCGGCATCGGTGGAGATCCGGTCGAGAAGGTCGAAGACGTGGCGCGACGCCAGATGCGGACTGCCGAGCTGGTCTTGCGACTGGTCGCAGCCGACGACGCGCGCGCCTCGTTCGGCCAGCAGCGCCACAATAGCCGAGCCGAGCCCGCCGCCGGCGCCGGTCACCAGCACGGTCTTTCCCGCGAATTCGGCCGTTGAAACCACCCTGCGCGCCTCCCTGGGATCTACGATAGTCGGAAACGCTATTTTAAGAAATGTAATTAAGCAACAGGATAATCCGCTTGCACAGCGTGAAATCACGGATAATGTAGGAAAGTCACATTAAGCCTTGGTCGCCTGGAAGCCGCAAGAGCGCAGGCGCAATCAAATGGGAGAGATCGAATGAAGCTTGCAAAATGGACTGTCGGCCTGATGGCCGGAATGAGCCTGCTCGCCCTGGCCGCGCAGGCAGATGCCGGCGAGGTGCGCGTAACCGTCGCCGAATACAGCGCCAAGACCGGCCCGTATTTCGAAGCGGTGAAAAAGGAATTCGAGGCAGCCAACCCGGGTATCACCGTCAAGTTCGAAGTTGTGCCGTGGGACGTGCTGCTGCAGAAGCTGACCACCGACATCACGGCCGGCACCAATGCCGACCTGTCGATCATCGGCACCCGCTGGCTGATCGATTTCGTCCAGCAGGATGTCGCCGAGCCGCTCGACGGCTACATCAAGCCAGACTTCAAGGACCGCTTCATCGACACCTTCCTGTCGCCGTCGATCATGGAGGGCAAGACCTACGGCCTGCCGATCGCGGCCTCGGCGCGCGCCATGTACTACAACAAGGAATTGTTCGAGAAGGCCGGAATCGCCAACCCGCCGGCAACCTGGACCGAGTTGCAGGAGGATGCGCGCAAGATCAAGGCGCTGGGCACCGGCACGTTCGGCTTCGGCCTGCAGGGCAAGGAGATCGAGACCGACGTCTATTACTATTATGCGATGTGGTCGCAAGGCACCGAGATCCTCAACAAGGATGGCACGTCGGGCCTCGGCACGCCGGGCGCGCTCGAAGCCGCCAAGCTCTACAAGTCGATGATCGACGAAGGCCTGACGGAACCCGGCGTCACCTCCAACAACCGCGAGGACGTCCAGAACCTGTTCAAGCAGGGCAAGGTCGGCATGATGATCACCGCGCCCTTCCTGTCCAACCAGATCAAGGACGAGGCGCCGAACCTGAAATACGGCGTGGCCGCTATCCCCGCCGGACCGACCGGCGCGCGCGGCACGTACGGCGTCACCGATTCCATCATCATGTTCAAGAATTCCAAGAACAAGGATGAGGCCTGGAAGCTGCTCGACTTCCTGTTCACCACCGAACAGCGCGCCAAGTTCACGCAAGGGGAAGGCTTCCTGCCGGTGAACAAGGAAGAGGCCAAGATGGACTATTACGTCAACAATGCCGACCTCGCCGCGTTCACAGCACTGCTGCCCGACGCTCGCTTTGCACCGGTCATCCCCGGCTGGGAAGAAGTCGCCCAGATCACCTCGGATGCCATGCAGAAGATCTATCTCGGCGGCGACCCCGAGGCAGGCTTGAAGGAAGCGGCTGCCAAGGCCAACGCCGTGATCAAGAAATAGGGCGTATCTCCCTGCGCCCGGCGCGCCCCAGAGATCGGGGCGCGCCACACTTTCCTCTCCCTCCGGAGGGGGGAGAGGTGGCTCGGCGAAGCCGAGACGGAGTGGGGGAACCACTTGGCAACCGCCGATGGACATAGGAAGGGCAATAGGGGCAAACATCACCTCGCCTTGCGCCCCAAGGGTCGACATCCACTCCGTCGACCCCCCCACCCAAAAGCGTCGCTCGACACCTCTCCCCCCGATCGACGGGGGAGAGGAAGGGCTCCCTTCCGCAACCGTTGCGGAGGATGGGCAGGCAGGTGAGGGGCAGCGCAAACGTCCGCAGGAGATTCAAACCCTGAAGCGCTGCATTAGACCGATATGCGAGATTGATCCGAGCTGGCGCGCCAGCGCCACTTATGTCCAACACGGTACGAATCCGGCCGATGCAAAATCGTTACCTGCCCTATTTATTGACCTTGCCCAGCCTGTTTCTGGCCGCGGTCGTCATCTTCTGGCCGGTCTGGGACCTGATCCAGATATCGACGCATGATGTTAGCCGTTTTGGGCAGCTGCGCGACTTCAACGATTTCGCCAATTATTCCGCCTTCCTCGCCGATCCCGATTTCCTGGCGGCACTCTGGCGCACCGGCCTGTGGACGTTGCTGGTGGTCGGCGGCGCGCTGCTGTTGTCGGTGCCGGTGGCGATGATCCTCAACACCGATTTCTACGGCCGCGGCATTGCCCGCGTCATCATCATGCTGCCCTGGGCGGTGTCGCTGACGATGACGGCGGTGGTCTGGCGCTGGGCGCTCAACGGTGAAAGCGGCATGCTGAACTCGGCGCTGATCGGGCTCGGCCTGATCCATGAGAACATCCAGTGGCTGGCGCGCGCCGAGACGGCATTCCCGATGCAGGTGCTGATCGGCATATTGGTGACGGTACCGTTCACCACGACCATCTTCCTCGGCGGCCTGTCGTCGATCCCCGACGACCTCTACGAGGCGGCGGCCCTGGAGGGGGCGACGCCGCTGCAGCAGTTCCGCGAGATCACCTTTCCGCTGCTGAAGCCGTTCATCAACATCGCCATCGTCCTCAACACCATCTACGTCTTCAATTCCTTCCCGATCATCTGGGTGATGACGCAGGGCGGGCCGGCCAACTCGACCGACATATTGGTCACCCATCTCTACAAGCTGGCCTTTCGCATCGGCAAGCTGGGCGAAGCATCGGCGGTGTCGCTGCTGATGTTCGCCATCCTTTTGATCTTCACCATGATCTATGTGCGGCTTGCCATGCGGGAGCAGCGCACATGACGCCCAAGCTGAAGCGTACGATCATCGCATGGCTGCTGCTTTCGCCGCTGCTCGTGGTGACCATCTTCCCCTTCGCGGTAATGTTTTTGACCGCGGTCAAACCGCGGCAGGAGGTGCTGTCGCCGACCTGGTGGCCAAGCGAATTCCACTGGTCGAATTTTGCCGACATGTGGGTGGCGACCGGCTTTGGCCAGGCGCTGGCCAATTCGCTCTATGTCTCTGTTATCGCCACCGTCGGCGCCATCCTGATCTCGGTGCCGGCCGCCTATGCCATGTCGCGGTTTCGCTTTGCCGGCTATGGCGCCTTCCGCCAGTTCCTGCTGATCTCGCAGATGATCTCGCCGATCGTGCTGGTGCTCGGCCTGTTCCGGCTGATGGCGGCCTGGGGTCTGATCGAATCCACGACCGCGCTCGGCGTCATCTACATGGCTTTCAACGTCGCCTTCACCGTGTGGATGCTGCAAAGCTATTTCGACACCATCCCGCGCGATCTCGAGGAAGCAGCGTGGATGGAAGGCGCCGGCCGATGGCTGACCTTGCGAAAAGTGTTTCTGCCGCTTTGCCTGCCGGCAATAGCGGTGACCGCCATCTTCACCTTCATCAACGCATGGAATGAGTTCGTCGTCGCGCTCACAATGCTGCGCAGCCAGGAAAGTTACACGCTGCCGATCCAGGTGTTCTCGCTGGTCGCCGGCCGCTACACGATCGAATGGCACCATGTAATGGCGGCGACGCTGCTGGCGACGCTGCCGGTGGCAATCCTGTTCATCTGGCTGCAGCGCTATCTCGTCCGCGGGCTGGCGCTCGGGGCCGTAAAATAGCAATTCCAGGAAAAGTGTGGAGCGGTTTTCCGTCCGGAATTGCGAAAAACAAATAGCCGTACGGAGTTTTCATGCGCATCTTCACCGCCTCGCTGGCGACCGAAACCAACACCTTCTCGCCGGTGCCGACCGACCGGGCGTCGTTCGAGATGGCGTTCTATGCCGGGCCGGGCAAGCATCCTGATACACCGACCTTGTGCTCCTCGCCGATGGTCGCGCTGCGCCGGCGTGCGGCTGCCGAAGGGCTGACCGTCATCGAAGGCACCGCCACCTGGGCGGAGCCGGGCGGGCTGGTGCAGCGGCAGACCTATGAGGCGTTGCGTGACGAGATTCTCGGCCAGTTGAAGGCAGCCTTGCCGGTCGACGCCGTCATCCTCGGCCTGCACGGCGCCATGGTGGCGCAAGGCTATGACGATTGCGAAGGCGATCTGCTGGAACGGGTTCGCGCAATCGTCGGGCCCGACGTGGTGATCGCGGTCGAGCTCGACCCGCACAGTCATCTGACCCCAAAGCGCGTCGCGGCATGCAATGTCATGGCCTATTTCCTCGAATTCCCGCACACCGACTTCTATGAGCGCGGCGAACATGTCGTCGAGCTTGGATTGGCGGCGGCGCGCGACGAGATCAGGCCGGTGATCTCGACCTTCGACTGCCGCATGATCCAGGTGCTGCCGACCAGCCGCGAGCCGATGCGCTCCTTCGTCGACCGCATCAAGGCGCTGCACGGCAAGGACGGCGTGCTGTCGGTCTCGGTCATCCATGGCTTCATGGCGGCGGACGTGCCCGAAATGGGCACGCGCATCCTGGTCGTCACTGACAATGACAAGGCCAAGGGCGATGCGCTGGCGGAGAGGCTAGGGCACGAGCTTTACGCCATCCGTGAAAGGACGGCGATGACGATGCTGAACACCCAGGACGGCATCGCGCGGGCACTGGCCGTGCGCAAGGAAAATCCCGGCAAGCCGGTTGTGATTGCCGACATCTGGGACAATCCCGGCGGTGGCGTCGCCGGCGACGGTACCGTTGTGCTGCGCGCAATGTTGGAACAGGGCGTTGACAATTTTGGCGTGGCGACGATCTGGGACCCGATCGCTGTCACCTTCTGCCAGGCGGCAGGCGAAGGCGCCGTCATCGACCTGCGCTTCGGCGGCAAGGCCGGGCCGCTGGCCGGCGAACCGATCGATGCGCGCGTCAAGGTGTTGAAAGCCGTCCCCGAGGGCTGGCAGAGCTTCGGGCCGAGCCGGGTGACGCTCGGACCGACGGCGCTGGTGCGGCTCGAAGGCACCGAAATCGACATCATCCTCAACACCAACCGCACGCAGACCTTCGAGCCGGATGTCTTCTCCAACATCGGTGTCGATCCGTTGTCGAAGGACATATTGCTGATCAAGTCGACCAACCATTTCTACGCCGGCTTTGAACCGATCGCGGCGGAGATCATCTATGTCTCGGCGCCGAGCTCGTATCCGAGCAATCCGGCGGTGACGGATTACAGGAAGCTGACGCGGCCGGTGTGGCCACGGGTGGCGGATCCTTGGCGCTGGTGATCTCCCCACTTGAGGGGGAGATGTCGCCAAAGGCGACAGAGGGGGTCCTCGCGCGTGAAGCGCCGACCTTCATCTGCCGCAGGAGGTCGAGCCCAGTCGGACCGACCCCCTCTGGCCGCTTTGCGGCCATCTCCCCCTCGAGGGGGGAGATAAGCTGGCGCTATAGCAATCCCCGCTTCACCATCATCGCTTCCGGCGAAGGCATCTTGCCGCGGAACGCCGTGTACAGCTCCTCCGGATCCTTCGACCCGCCGGCGGCATAGATATTCTTCCGCAGCCGTTCCGCCAGCGCCGGGTTGAAGGGATCGCCAGTCTCCTCGAAGGCGGCGAAGGCGTCGGCGTCGAGCACTTCCGACCACATGTAGGAATAGTAGCCGGCTGAATAACCGTCGCCGGAGAAGATATGGCCGAAATGCGGGGTGCGATGACGCATGGCGATGGTGTCGGGCATATCAAGCTTTTCCAGCGTTTCGGCTTCGAAACGCAGCGGTTCCGCCGGCGCATCCGGCCGCGCGTGATACGCCATGTCGATCAGCGCCGACGCTGTGAACTCGACCGTGGCGAAACCGGCGCCGAACGTGCGGGCGGCCAGCATCTTGTCGAGCAGCGACTTCGGCATCGGCTTGCCGGTCTTAACATGCAGCGCATGCTTTTCCAGCACTGCGGGCACCGTCAGCCAGTGCTCGTAGAGCTGCGAAGGCAGTTCGACGAAATCGCGGGAAACCGAGGTGCCCGCCACCGACGGCCAGGTGACGTCGGTCAGCATGCCGTGCAAAGCATGGCCGAACTCGTGGAACAGGGTCTTGGCCTCATCGACCGACAACAGCGCTGCTTCCCCGGCCGGCGGCTTGGCGAAGTTCATGATATTGTAGATCACCGGCTTGGAGCCATCGCCAAGCTTGTAGCCCGACTTCAGCGCGCTCATCCACGCGCCGGAGCGCTTCGAGGACCGGGCGAAATAGTCGGCGAGGAACAGGCCGCGCTCGCTGCCATCGGCGTTCTTCACCACGAAGACGCGCGCGTCGGGATGCCAGGCGGCGATGCCCTTCTTCTCCTCGAAAGTGATGCCGAACAGTTTTGTGGCGACGTCGAAGCAGGCGTCGATGATGCGGTCGAGTTGCAGATAGGGTTTCAGTTCCGCCTCGTCGAAGGCGAATTTTTCGGCGCGCAATTTCTCCTGGTAGAAGCGCCAGTCCCAGGCGGCGAATTTTTCGTTGCTGCCTGCCTTGGTCGCCAGCCGCTCCAGCTCCTTCTGGTCGGCGGCGGCCTTCTCCAGCGCTTTCTCCCAGACCGGGTCGAGGAGGTCGTGCACCGCCTTCGGCGTCTTGGCCATGGTGTCGTCGAGTTTCAGCGCGGCGAACGAGGCATAGCCTAGCAGCCTGGCCTTTTCGGCGCGCAGTTTCAGCATGTCGCGCACCACTGCGGTGTTGTCGCTGGCGCCGCCATTCTGGCCGCGCATGGTGAAAGCGCGGAAGGCGCTCTCGCGCAGGTCGCGGCGTTCGGAGAAGGTCGTGAACGGCTCATAGATAGAGCGCGACAAGGTGACTGCGTAGCGGCCTTTCTGGCCGCGCGTCTCGGCGGCTTCGGCCATCGAACTCTTCACGAAGTCCGGCAGGCCCGCAAGATCAGCCTCGTCGAGGAAAAGCGCCCAGTCGCGCTCGTCGGCCAGCACGTTCTGGCCGAAGGTCGTGCCGAGCGAGGACAGCTCCTCGCTGATGTTGGCCAGCCGCTTCTTGCCGTCGGCGTCGAGTTTTGCGCCCGATCGCACAAAGCCTTTCCAGGTCTTCTCCAGCACCCGCAGCGTCTCGGCGTCGAGTTTGAGCGTCTCACGGCGCTGGTAGAGATCGTCGACGCGGGCAAACAATTTCTCGTTCATCGAGATCGCCGAGAAATGCCTCGACATTTTTGGCGAGATATCGCGCTCCAGCGCCTGGATCGCATCGTTGGTGTGGGCGCCGGCCCGGCACCAGAAGATCGACGAGACATGGTCGAGCGGCTCACCGGCGAGCTCGAGGGCTGCCAGCGTATTCTCGATGGTCGGCGCATCCTTGTTGCCGGCGATCGCATCGATTTCGGCCTCATGTGCCTTCAGCGCCGCGTCGAACACCGAGGAGAAATCGTCGTCGCCGATGCTGGCAAAATCCGGCAGGCCGAGCGGCCCTTGCCATTTGGTCAGCGGATGGGCGGCGAGATCGACGGTTTTCGTGGACGGCATGGGGGATCTTTCGATGATTGGCGGAGCTTGCTGACCGATGTAGGGCGATGACTGGCGCGGCGCAACAGCGCGGCCGTTCAAGCCCGCGTCAGAAGCCGCCGCAATTTTCCGCGATCGCCGCTTGCGAACTGGCGGTGATGCGGTTGCCGGTGACGGCGAACGTCTCCTGCATCAGCATGTCATTGTTGGGGAAATCATAGCAGGCGATGACAGTTGTGACGCCGGCCTCGCTCTTTTCGACGCGATGCCGGATTGCGGCGCCGGCGACCGCGCCCTTCCATTCGTCGATCGACGCGATGAACTCCTGCTTCGACTGTACGACGCCGAGATCGTCGAGCTTGATGCGGACATCGTCGGCGAGCAGGTCCGACAATTCGGTGCGATCGGCGACCAGCAGCGCCGAATACCAGCGGTCGATAATGGCGCCGTCATCGGAGCGGGCAGGGACGAGCGAAATCAGCAGCGCCGCTACGGCGAAAGCGATCGCAGGCCAAACCCGCATTCTTGCCTCCTCTTATTTGACCATGCCCTTATCCGAAAACCGGTTCCCACTTTTCGGGATCATGGGTCTACGTCAAATCCGGCCGCTCGAAGTCGCCGGTGTCCTTGTTCATCACCCAGAGCTCGCCGGTCGAGATGTCGAACCAGGCGCCATGCAGCGACAGCCGCCCCTTGCCTTCGAGGATGGAGACGCAAGGGAAGGTCCTGAGATTGGCGATCGAATAGCGGATGGAAATCCGCTCCAGCGCCGTCTGCCGTTCGGTTGTCGTCATGAACGTGCTGGACGAAACGGTTTCGGCCGCCGGCGCGATCAGGCTCATCCATTTGCCGATGAAGTCGCCGGGCGACAGCGGCGCCGAATTGGTGTCGAGCGCGGCGCGGATGCCGCCGCAGCGGCCATGGCCCATCACCACGATGTTTTTCACCTTCAGGCTCTGCACGGCGAATTCGAGCGCGGCCGAGGTCGAGTGGAACTCGCCGTCCGGCGCATAGGGCGGCACCAGATTGCCGACATTGCGCAGGACGAACAGTTCGCCCGGACCGGCGTCGAAGATCGCCTCGGGGGCAGAGCGGGAATCGCAGCAGGCAACGATCATGGTTTCGGGCGCCTGCCCCTCGCGGGCAAGCTCGCGATAGCGTCCGCTCTCGGTGAGATAGCGGCCATTCATGAAGTTGCGGTAGCCGGTCCAAAGATGTTCGGGGAGATGGGGCATGGGCTAGGGATGAAGCCTTTCGGGGTTAGCGACGGCAGCTCATTTCAAGTTAGAAAGGCTCTAACGGCAAATGCCCGTCGCGGGCAATGCCGAATTGCGGATGGCTTCGTCGCAAATCGCCATGCCGCACGCATGGCGCCGCTTGCCTCACGCCCAGATCGCCAGGGGAATGCCGAAACGGTCGGCAAGCGGCGGGTCGGGAAACGGCGTTGCCTCCCCGCCGGCAATGCGTCCGGCAATCAGCATCATCGCTGCGGCGTCGAGGAAATCGTCGGCGGCAGCACCGCGTTGCGGCGGCTGGTCAAGGAAAGCTCTGGTATAGCCGTGCCGGCAGAGCAGTGCCTTGCGTTCTTCCATCCCGGCCGGATTGACGGCGCCCTTGATCTTCTTCGGCAGTGTCATCGGTTTTTCGCCGTTCAGCCGGCAGAAGGCCACTTCGGGATGCGATTCGAAGACGCGGCGGCGCAGTTGCGGACGTGCGATCAGCAGCGCGTCGATCTCGCGTATCTTGGCAAAGATGCCGAAGGCCTGGATCGAGACGCCGCGTGGCGGATCGGAGGTCGCCTTGGCCACCTCGCTGGCGCGCCGATGTGCCTCATACCAGGCCTCGACCGTGGTGAAGCCGCTGGTGTCGGCGTAGAGGGCCGGGCGGGACGGGATAGAGAAGACGCTGGATTGCCGTGCTCCGAGCATTGGCCGTACCAAGGTCTCCGGCCCGCGCCCGCCTCTTTTCGAGACGTCCGGCAGGCCGATCGGCATGTCGACGACCACTGTCGCATCGGCGGGCAAGGCGTCGAGCAGGGTCGCAAAGCTGGGAAAGACGCGGACTGACGGCGCGGCATCCAGATCGCGGCGGACGGCGATCCAGCCGGCCTTGCAGCCGTCGACGCCGACGACCACGGTCGAGGTCACGCCCGGCGGTCCCGCCCCGGATGCGTGAGGTGGCGCAGTTGCACCATCGCCATCGGATGCGACAGGCTCTGGGCATCGGTTTCAAGCTGCAACTCGTCGCCGCCACGCTTGGCGGTTCGCGCCAGGATTTCGTAGACGGCGGCGGTGGTCGATTGCAGCGCCTTGATCGGCGGCTGCCCCGACAGGATGCGGGCGAGGTAGACGGCCGCAGTCAGGTCACCGAGGCCATTCGGCGGCTTGTCGATGAGGCGGTGTTCGGCCAGCAGCGCCTGGGTGCCGTCAAGCAGCAGATTGCCGGTGCCGCCGGTCATCATCGACTGTGCCGACGTCACCAGCATTGTTGACGGTCCGGCATGGAGGGCGGCCGAGATCACCGATTTCAGATCGGGCAAAGGCGCGCCGGCCATCCACTCCAGCTCATAGCGGTTGGGGGTGGCGATGTCGGCGATCGGCATCAGCCGGTCGCGCATCGCGGCGGCCGTCGGCTCGGGCACATAGAGCCCGCCGGAATCGCCCATCACCGGATCGCATATATAAATCGCGTCCGGCGTCTTGGCCTTGACCGCCGCAACCAGCGAGGCGACGGCCTCGGCCTGGCCGGCCTCGCCAAGATAGCCCGACAGCACCGCGCCGACCTCACCCAGCCAGGGCGCGCGCTCGAGATCGGCCATCAGCGCCTTGAACTGGTCGAGCGGCGGCACGATGCGCGTGGCGCGGCCATGGCCCGGATGCCAGGGCAAGATGACCGTCGGTACCGCCCACACGGGAAAGCCCAGCGTCTCCAGCGCAAACACGGCGGCGCGGTTGCCGACCGAGCCGCGGGCGACATGGCTGGAAATGACGATGACCGCGCGCGGCGCGTCGGCTTTTTCGCGGTTCATGGAAAATCCTAGATACGGATAATTTTTCGTTGAATCGTCATCCTGATCTATCTCTTTGGTTGGAGGATGATCTCCGGACAAAACGGTTCCCGTTTGTCCGAGAAAACCGGTTCCCACTTTTCAGGATCATGCTCTAGCTGCCCCGGGAGACGTAGTACACGAGCCAGATCAAAAGGCCGAGGGCGACGATGAGCCCAAGTGCGCGACCGATGCGGGTGCCCCAGACCTCGATCGGATCGGATCGGTCGGCCTCCGCTGCGGTAACATGATCGCGCGCGCCTTTCGCTGCCCGTGACACCAGCGATGCGCCGCCAAGGCCGCCCTCGTTCGCCACGCGCTCGATAATGCGGCGCGATTCGCTGTCATCGTCGTGGCGTTCCGCCATGATCCTGTCCTGTTTGCCGGCAACCATACCGTGTTCGCGCGATCAATCACAGGGCCTCGCCGGCGCATGAATGCGCGCCAGGAATGCGCGCCAGCGGCAGACATTTTCTTGAGCGCGGATTGTGCTAATGCTTCGCATGCAACTTCTGTCGAGGGACCTCACCATGTTTGCCCAGCGCCTTGCCTTCCCTTTCCGCAGTCTGCCGGCCGTGCTGATGATGGCCGTCGTGCTGCCTCTGCTCGCCGGCTGCGGCTTCAACACCATCCCGACGGCGGAGGAAAACGCCAAGGCGGCATGGAGCGAGGTGCTGAACCAGTATCAGCGTCGGTCCGACCTCATTCCCAATTTGGTCGAGACGGTGAAGGGCTATGCCTCGCATGAAAAGGACACGCTCGATGCGGTGGTCGAAGCGCGCGCCAAGGCGACGCAGATCACGGTGACGCCGGAAACGCTGAAGGACCCCGAAGCGCTCAAGAAGTTCCAGGATGCGCAATCAGGGCTGACCAGCGCGCTGTCGCGGCTGATCGCGGTGTCGGAGGCCTATCCCGACCTCAAGGCCAACCAGAATTTCCTGGCGCTGCAGGCGCAACTCGAAGGCACCGAGAACCGTATCGCCGTGGCGCGGCGCGACTACATCCTGGCGGTCAAGGATTACAATCTGACGCTGAGGACCTTTCCGTCGGTGCTATGGGCAACCTTCTGGTTCCGCAGCAACGAGCCCTTCGCCAACTTCACCGTCGAAGAAGACAAGATGCAGCCGCCGAAGGTCGATTTCGGCACGAAGCAGGGCGGGTGATGACGTCTGGGTGAGCTTGGCCTTTGCCAGCCTTGCGTTCCTTCACACCCCCCTCTGTCCTGCCGGACATCTCCCCCTCAAGGGGGGAGATCAGCTGTCTTCTGTCCTTGCGCCAAATATCAGCGTTGCCGGCTGAGCGTCGGCAGCGAGATTGCCAATCTCCCCCCTCGAGGGGGAGATGTCCGGCAGGACAGAGGGGGACGCGAAGGAACGCCAACCTTGGTGTTCTTCTCGCCTTTCTGGCCGTCTTCCTGCCCCTCACCGCCTTCGCCGCCGACCTCCCCGCGCTGACCGGCCGCGTCGTCGATAACGCCAGCATTATCGACGCGGGAACCAAAGCCGCGCTCACCCAGAAACTCGCCGACTTCGAGACAAAAGGCTCCGACCAGATCGTCGTCGCCACCATCCCCAGCCTCGACGGCGAGGAGATCGAGCCTTACGCCAACCGGCTGTTTCGCTTCTGGAAGCTCGGCCAGGCCAAGGAAAATAACGGCGTGCTGCTGCTGGTGGCGCCGAACGACCGCAAGATGCGCATCGAGGTCGGCTATGGGCTGGAAGGCACGCTGACCGATTTGCACACCAAGCTGATCATCGAAAACGACATGGTGCCGGCGTTCCGCGCCAGCGATTTCTCCGGGGGCATTTCCAAGGCCGTCGACGACATGGTGATGGTGCTGGAAGGCAATCCGGAGGAATTGGAGGCGCGCGGCGAGCGCAACCAGAAGCCGCCCATCAATACCGACAATCTGTTCTTCGGCGTCTTCATCAGCATCTGGGCAATCATCTTCTTCGGCAGCATGGCCGCCTCCATCCTGCCGCCGATCTTCGGCCAAAAACTCGGTCCCGGCCGCTATCGCTGGCTCGGCATGACATTCGAGCCGGGCCGGCGGTCGTCCAGCGGCGGCTGGTCTTCGGGCGGGGGCGGCTGGTCGTCGGGTTCAAGCGGTGGTGGCGGCTTTTCCGGCGGCGGCGGTTCGTCCGGCGGCGGCGGCTCCTCGGGAAGCTGGTGACGAGATGACAACACGCATCGCCAATCCCTGGCATGGCCGCTTCGCCACGATGACCGGCGCTGCCTTGCTGGTCTTGCTCGTCAGCTTCGCGGCGCTGGCGGCGGAACTGCCCGCCCTCACCGGTCGTGTCGTCGACAATGCAGGCATCATCGATGCCGCGACCGAGGCGGCGCTCACCCAAAGACTGGCCGATTTCGAGACCAAAGGCTCCGACCAGATCGTCGTCGCGACGGTTCCCAGCCTCGACGGCGAGGAGATCGAGCCTTACGCCACCCGGCTGTTCAACGCTTGGAAGCTCGGCCAGAAGGCCAAGAACAATGGCGTGCTTCTGCTGGTGGCCGTGAACGACCGCAAGATGCGCATCGAGGTCGGCTACGGGCTGGAAGCCACGCTCACCAACCAGCACGCCACACGGATCATTGAAGGCATGGTGCCGGCCTTCCGCGCCGGGGATTTCTCCGGCGGTATTTCCAAAGCGGTCGACGACATGATCATGGTGATTGAGGACAGTCATGGTGGTTGAGGGGAACTGGTGACGGCATGACAGTACGCGTCTTCAATCCGCCAAGACCTGGCCGCGCAGCCGCGACGATCGGCATCGCGCTGTTGACGATGCTCACCATGCTGTTTGTAGCTTTGGCGGCAGACCTGCCGGCACTCACCGGGCGGGTGGTCGACAATGCCGGTATTATCGACGCCGCGACCAAGGCGGCACTGACGCAGAAGCTCGCGGATTTCGAGACCAAAGGCTCCGACCAGATCGTCGTCGCCACGATCAACAGCCTCGACGGCGAGGAGATCGAACCCTACGCCAACCGGCTGTTCCGCTTTTGGAAACTCGGGCAGGCCGGCGAAAACAACGGCGTGCTTCTGCTGGTGGCCAAGAACGACCACAAGATGCGCATCGAGGTCGGCTACGGGCTGGAAGGCACGCTGACCGACCTGCACACCAAACTGATCATCGAAAACGACATGGTGCCGGCGTTCCGTGCCGGTGATTTCTCCGGCGGCATTTCCAAGGCCGTCGACGACATGGTCATGGTGCTGGAAGGCAACCCGGAAGAGCTGGAGGCGCGCGGCAAGCGCAACCCGGCCGACCGCAGCACGCCCATCGATCCCGTCGTCGCGGTCTTCCTGATCCTGTGGGCGGCGATGTTCTTCGGCGGCCTGGCGATGACCTTCCTGCCGCCGATCTTCGGCACCAAGCTGTCGCCGGGCGTGTATAAATGGCTGGGCATGACCTTTCGCTACGGCCAGGGGCCGAGCGGATCGTCCTCGGGCTCCAGCAGCTGGACAACAAGTTCGTCGTCGGGCAGCGGATGGTCATCGGGAAGTTCGGGCAGCAGCTGGTCTTCGGGCTCAAGCAGCGGCGGCGGGTTTTCAGGCGGCGGCGGTTCGTCTGGCGGTGGCGGGTCTTCAGGGAGCTGGTGAGAGAAGATGGCAACACGACCGATCAGCCCACAGGACCATGAGCGCATCGCCACCGCGATCCGCGCGGCCGAGGCCAAAACCGACGGCGAGATCTACTGCGTCGTTGCGCATGCCAGCGACGGCTATTTCTTTCCCGCCGCCTTCATGGCGACATCAGGCATGCTGATTGCCAGCCTCGCCGTCGCTTATGGGCTGGAAGCCTGGTGGCTGTCGATCCGGCTGCCGCATTTCGTCATTGTCCAACTGCTGGCACTGGCCTCGGTGTTGGTGCTTTTGTGGGCGCTGCCGGGCTTGCGCATCCATCTGGTGCCGCGCCGGCAGCGTTATCAGGCGGCACATCACAATGCGCTCAGGCAGTTCCTCGCCCGCAATGTCCACCGCACCACGGCGCGCACCGGCGTGTTGGTCTTCGTGTCGATCGCCGAGCGTTATGCCGAAGTGGTCGCCGATTCGGGCATCGACAGCAAGGTCGGCCAGCATGTCTGGGACGGCGTGGTGCGCGATCTCCTGCAGCATGCCGGTGACGACCGGCTCGCCGACGGCTTCGTCAAGGCGATCGGGCAGGTCGGCGCGGTGCTGGCCGAGCATTTCCCGGTGACGTCGGGCGACGCCAATGAGCTGGACGATCATCTCGTCGAGATCTGAAGAGCCTGCACGCGCTACCCGGACGGACGCCTGACCGCGCCGGCTGGGCGCGTTTTCCAGGCAGGCTTTGCCCATTGTCAGCAGTGTCGCGATCGGCTGTGAGAAAGCGGTCGGCGGGCTGACCTCGAGTCTTGCAAATGGCCGATGCGGGTTTATGGTTAACAAATCATGAATACGCTGAGCATCGACATCAGGAAAGCCGAACCGCGCGACGCCGGCGCCATTGCCGACGTGCACCAGCTGGCCTGGGAGGGCGCCTATTCCGGCATCATCCCGCATCGCTCGCTGACCTCGATGATCAACCGCCGCGGCGCCGACTGGTGGGCCAACGCCATCCGCCGCGCCGCCACCGTTCTGGTGGTCGAGATCGGCGGCACCATCGCCGGCTATGCCACGATCGGCAAGAACCGCGCCCGCGAGCTGAAGCAACAGGGCGAAATCTACGAACTTTACCTGCGTCCGGAATATCAGGGCATCGGGCTCGGCAGCCGGCTGTTCAAGGCGGCGCGGGCGCGGCTTGCCGACCACGGGCTGAAGGGAATGGTGGTGTGGGCGCTGGAAGACAACCAGAACGCACTTTCCTTCTATGCCGGCGCGGGTGGCCGTGACGTCGCCGAAGGCGTCGAGATTTTCGAGCAGAGGGCGCTCAAGAAGGTCGCCTTCGTCTGGGAATGACCGGCCTCGGTTACAAATCATCATAAACCGTGCGCTTCCGTTAGCGCTTCGCACCAATCGCCGCATTGCACCATGCCGCGCCGCCCGCTATCGATCTTGGACATCGAGAGAGGGATTTAAGCCATGCGAATCGAAGCCATTGCCATCGGAAAGAACCCGCCCGAGGACATCAACGTCATCATCGAGGTGCCGATCGGCGGCGAGCCGATCAAGTACGAGATGGACAAGGAGGCCGGCACGCTGTTCGTCGACCGTTTCCTGCATACGTCGATGCGCTACCCCGGCAATTACGGTTTCGTGCCGCACACGCTGTCGGGCGACGGCGACCCGATCGACGTGCTGGTCTGCAACACGCGCGCGCTGGTGCCGGGCTGCGTCATCAATGTGCGGCCGATCGGCGTGCTGGTGATGGAAGACAATGCCGGCCAGGACGAGAAGGTCATTGCCGTGCCCTCGCCGAAGCTGACGCTGCGCTACGAAAACGTCGCCGAATACACGCAGCTGCCCGAGATCACCCGCGACCAGGTCCAGCACTTCTTCGAGCACTACAAGGATCTCGAGCCCGGCAAATGGGTCAAGATCGAAGGCTGGCACGATTCGAAATACGCCAAGAAGATGATCGTCGACGCGATCGCACGGGCGAAGGCGGCGAAGTAGCGCCGAGAGAGGCCTGCGTCTCGTTCAAGTAAGCGGCAAACGCCAGCGCGAGGCACCCCCCTCTGGCCTGCCGGCCATCTCCCCCTCAAGGGGGGAGATCGGATGTCGCAACGGCTTTCGTCAATTTTCAGCGCCGAAAGAAAAGCGCCGCCAGCGAAGCTGCCAATCTCCCCCCTTGAGGGGGAGATGCCCGGCAGGGCAGAGGGGGGTGCCTTGCACCCACGTGGCTAGTTATCCACCCGACCAAACGCCGGCACGTTGCCGATGACGGTGTGCTTGTCCTTGCCACAGGCGAAACTCTTCGCCTTTTCGTCCGCCAGCTTGCGCGCCTGGTCGTTGGCCTGAGGGTTGCCGGTGGCGAGCACGAGGCCGATGGTGCAGCCGTCGCGGGCTTCCATCTGGGCGACCTTGGCGACGAGCAGCACTTCGGTCGGCTTGTTCTCATCCTCGGGATTGCTGATCGAGCGGCGGTGGATCACCGCGAAGGGAACGGCAACGTCGCCCTTGGTCTCGATGCGCCATTCGACCTTGGCGCCGGACGAGTTGAAGCCGGAAAAGCTCTCCCAGACCGAGGTCATCTCGCCGCCGGGCGGAAACCCGTAGAATAGCGATTCACGCGCATCGTCGTAGGCGATCAGCACGGGATAGCCGCGATAGCCGGAGCAGGCGAGTTCGGCCCAGTCGCCATCGCCTTCCTCGGCCTGCGCATAGGTCACGCAATCCTTTTGCGAGTCGAGGTCGGTGTAGACGCTGGATATGCCATCGGCATGGGCTGCCTGGCAGAGGGCGGCGAGGGCGAATGGAACAAGCAGCAGGGTTCGCATGCGGACTTTTCCCTTGAGGTTGGCCCCAGCCTATCGCCAAATTTGCGGCCGGCCTAGCGTGCCAATCTCAACGTTGGCGCCGCCCAAATCGCCCTGCCGGGCAATTCTCCCCCTGAACGGGAGAAAGTGGCCGGCTGCGCCGCTGGCGACAACCTTGCAACGCTGGCAATTGGCGAAATCGTGATGAGAGCGTTCCTCGCCCCATTTCCGGGAAAGGATGCCGGCAGGTGAGGGGCGGCGCCAACGTTCGAAATGTTATTTCTTCAAGCTCGCCTCGATCAGCAGGTCGGCGTTGTGGGCGACCGCCGCCGCCGGGCCTCCGAGGCCGAAGAGCTGGCCACTGATATAGGCGCCTTCGATCAACAGCAGCAGGCCGTCGCCGAGCGTGTCAGGGTCTTTAGCGCCCATCGCTGCGGCCATGGCGCGCAGGCGGTGGCGCAACTCCTGCTTGTTGGCCTCGCTGACGACACGCGCCGGATGGCCATGTTCGGGATATTCCACCGCCGCGTTGGTCATGCCGCAGCCGCGATAGTCCGGCCTTTGCGTGCGCTTGCCGACGCGAGTCAGGAAAGCCCTGAGCTGTGCGCGCGGGTCGCCGGGGTGGGCAGCCACGGCTTCGTCGAAACGCTCCCAATACTCACGGTCATATTGCCTGAGATAGGAAGCGGCGAGCTCGTCCTTGGAGGGAAAGCTGCGGTAGAGGCTGGGCTTGGTGACGCCGGCGCGCTTGACGATCTCGTCGACGCCGATCGCCCGGATGCCGCGGCGGTAGAACAGGTCGTACGCCACGTCGAGGATTTTCTTGGCAGCCTTGGGCGGTGCCACTGCATGACCGTCCTTGATGGTCAGTTCAAAATTTTTGTCCGTTGGCATGGTATGACTCGATTGACGTGTTACCGATCGGTACGTATACAGGTCCTCACCCTGCAACGTACCGGTCAGTAACATGATAGCTCAATCCCGTCCGTTTGGCCAGCGCTACGCTTTCGTCGTGGTTGGCGTCATCTTCCTCTGCCTGTTGATCGCGGCCGGGCTTCGTTCCGCACCCTCGGTGATGATGCTGCCGTTGGATAAAAGCTTCGGCTGGGGGCGCGATACGGTTTCGATTGCCGCCGCGATCGGCATCTTCCTTTACGGCCTGACCGGGCCGTTTGCCGCCGCATTGATGGAGCGTATCGGCTTGCGCCGCACGCTGCTTGCCTCGCTTGTGATCATGTCGGGCTCGACCGCGCTCAGCCTGCTGATGACCGAGCCATGGCACCTGTTCCTCACCTGGGGCGTGTTTTCCGGCATCGGCTCCGGCGCGGTCGCCACCGTGCTCGGCGCCACCATCGTCAACCGCTGGTTCAAGACCAATCGCGGCTTGGTGATGGGGCTGATGTCGGCCTCCAGCGCCACCGGCCTCTTGGTGTTCCTGCCGCTGCTGGCATCGCTCGCCCAGTCGGGCGGCTGGCAGCCCGTCGCTACCGCCGTCTCGATCGCCACCGCCTGTCTTCTGCCGCTGGTCTGGCTGTTGGTTCCGGAGCGTCCCGCTTCGATCGGCATGGTGCGCTATGGCGCCGGGGCCGATGACGTGCCGCCGGTATCGCCGGCATCGCAAGGCAATTTCCTGGCGCATACGCTCAACACGCTGCGCCGCGCTGCCGGCACCCGCGTCTTCTGGTATCTGTTCGCCACCTTCTTCATCTGCGGCTTCACCACCAACGGGCTGGTCGGCACGCATCTGATCTCCTTCTGCGGCGATATGGGCATCCCCGAGGTACAGGCCGCGGGCCTGCTGTCGCTTATGGGCATTTTCGACCTGATCGGGACGACGCTCTCGGGCTGGCTCACCGACCGTTTCGACCCGCGCAAGCTGCTCGGCGTCTACTACGGCATTCGCGGTCTGGCGCTGATCTATCTGCCCTATTCCGGCTTCTCGGCGACCAGCCTGATCATCTTCGCGGTGCTCTACGGTCTCGACTGGATCGCCACCGTGCCGCCGACGCTCAGGCTCGCCAACGAGGCCTTCGGTGACCGCAGCGGCCCGATCGTGTTCGGCTGGATCGTAGCCGGCCACCAAGTCGGCGCCGCCACCGCCGCCGCCTTCGGCGGCACCATGCGCGAATTGCAGGGCAATTACGAACTGGCTTTCCTGATCGCCGGCATGACGGCGATCGTGGCTGCGTGTCTGTCGCTGCTGATCAATACGAGCAGGCCGGCTTTCGATCCGGAGCCGCAAGCGGCGTAAGGCGCGGTACTAATCTCCCCCTCAGGGGGGAGATGGCCGCGAAGCGGCCAGAGGGGGTCCGTGCGACCGGACTCAGCCTCTTGCGCAGAGGTCGGCGCTCCAAGCGAGGCGACCCCCTTCTGTCGCCTTCGGCGACATCTCCCCCCTCAAGGGCGGAGATCACCTGTCGATTGTTATCAAAGTTTCATCTTCCCGGGATGTGGCTGAAACATTGAAGCTGGAGCTTGCTGGCACCGTTCGAAGCCATCAGGAGACAGCCATGAACAAGATCTCGTTGACCCGCCGCGCTTTCGTCACCTCTGCCAGCGCCGCCGGTCTGCTCGGCGCATCGGGGCTCGCTTTGCCCTATTATTCGCGCGCCAGCCAGCGCCCGGCCTTCACCCATGGCGTCCAGTCCGGCGATGTCGATTCCTCGAGCGGCATGGTGTGGACGCGCACCGACCGGCCTTCGCGCGTCATGTTCGAAGTGTCGTCGACGGAAAACTTCGCCAATGCGACGCGGCTGGCGCCGCTCGATACCTCGCCGGCCAGCGACTTCACGGTCAAGCGCCTGCTTACCGACCTCGCCTCCGACCAGGATATCTTCTACCGGATGACTGCCGCCGACCTGTCGGATATCAACGCCGTTTCCGAACCGATCGTCGGCCGTTTCCGCACAGCACCCGCCTCGAAGCGCGACATAAAATTCGCCTGGTCGGGCGACACGGCCGGCCAGGGCTGGGGAATCGATGAGACCGGCATGAAAACCTACGCCACCATCGCCAGGCACACGCCGGATTTCTTCCTGCATTCCGGCGACACCATCTATGCCGATGGCGCCATGAAGGACGAGGTAGACCTGCCTGGCGGCGGCAAGTGGAAAAACGTCGTCCTGATCGACGGCAAGCGCAAGGTGGCCGAGACGCTGGATGAGTACCGCGACCAGTGGAAATACAACATGATGGACAAAAACGTTCTGGCCTTGAGCGCCATCTGCCCGACCTTCTACCAGTGGGACGATCACGAGGTGCTGAACAACTGGTCGGATTCGAAGAATCTCGGCGCCGACAGCCGCTACACCGAAAAATCCATCCATGTGCTCGCGGCGCGTGCGGCGCGCGCCTTCCATGAGATGACGACGATCCGCTACGAGCCGTCCGAGCCCGGCCGCGTCTACCGCAAGATCGCGCATGGGCCGCTGCTCGACGTGTTCTTCCTCGACATGCGCTCCTATCGCGGCCCGAACGGCCCCGACATGCAGGAGGACATGACGCCGCAGTCACGCATGCTGGGCGAACAGCAGACGAAATGGCTGAAGCGCGAGCTGACGAATTCCAGGGCGACCTGGAAGATCATTGCCGCCGACATGCCGCTCGGCCTCGTCGTCTGGGACGACGGCGCCAAGAAGGTCGGCGCGGAAGCCATCAGCAATGGCGACAATGGCCTGCCCAAAGGCCGCGAGCTCGAGATCGCCGACCTGTTGCGCTACATCAAGACTGCCGGCATCACCAACACGGTCTGGTTGACCGCCGATGTCCACTACACGGCGGCGCACTATTACAACCCCGACAAGGCGCGGTTCCAGGATTTCAATCCTTTCTGGGAATTCGTCTCGGGCCCGATCCACGCCGGTACCTTCGGTCCCAATGATTTCGACATGACCTTCGGCCCGGAGCTGAAATTCATCAAGGCGCCGACCACCGAACAGGGCCAGAACCTGCCACCCTCGGCCGGCCTGCAGTTCTTTGGCCTGGTGGACATTTCAGGGGCGACAGAGCAGCTGACCGTGCGGCTGATGGATCGCGACGACATCGAGCTTTACAAGGTGACGCTCGATCCGGTGCGGTCGGCGTAAGCCTTTGGGCCGGTGCGAAGGATCGCTATGCCTGGAATGGGCAGCCGTCAGTCCGGGTAGCAAACCGTCGGAATCTTCGGCCACACCGCGCTGTCGCAGCCTGCAACCCGCTGCCTCTGCTTGAAAGAGGCGCTGACCGGGCCGGTGACCACGGGGTCGACGCCATCAGGGGCGTCGGCAAACATCTGCTCGGCCGTCCGGTCGGGCGACGAAGCCGGATTGGCTTCCTTCACCGTGGCGGCCGATTGAGCGGCATTGGCCGCCAGCACGGCAGCGAATGCGACCGAAGCGATGAGGGGCCAAAATCGGTTGAGTTTGTCGGTCATGAATTTCGAACTACCCGGGCCCAGAAAGGTTCCCGCCTTGGTTAACAAAACCATCTCACACCGAGATGCTTAAGATTTGATGAGTATTTGGTGGTGCGCCTCCTCTTTCGCAATTGCGAAAAACCCTGTATGAGCCGCGCAACCGAAAGAGGCGGCGCCTTCTGGCCTGCTGCCTGCAACGCTCCCGAGACCACAAAATGAAAATTCGTAATATCGCGATCATCGCGCACGTCGACCATGGAAAAACCACCCTCGTCGACCAATTGCTGCGGCAATCCGGTTCCTTCCGCGACAATCAGCGCGTCGCCGAGCGCGCCATGGATTCCAACGACCTCGAAAAGGAACGCGGCATCACCATCCTGGCCAAGGCGACCTCGGTCGACTGGAAGGACACCCGCATCAACATCGTAGACACCCCCGGCCACGCCGATTTCGGCGGTGAGGTCGAGCGCATCCTGTCGATGGTGGATTCGGCGATCGTGCTGGTCGACGCGGCCGAAGGCCCGATGCCGCAGACCAAGTTCGTCGTCGGCAAGGCGCTCAAGGTCGGCCTGAAGCCGATCGTCGTCATCAACAAGATCGACCGTCCGGACGCCCGCCACGTCGAAGTGGTCAACGAGGTGTTCGACCTGTTTGCAGCGCTTGACGCCACCGACGAGCAGCTCGACTTCCCGATCCTCTACGGTTCTGGCCGCGATGGCTGGGTCTCGGAAAATCCGGAAGGCCCGAAGGACCAGGGCCTGGCGCCGCTGTTCGACCTCGTCATCAAGCATGTGCCGGAGCCGACCGTTCATCCCGGCCCGTTCCGCATGATCGGCACCATCCTGGAAGCCAATCCCTTCCTCGGCCGCATCATTACCGGCCGTATCGAGAGCGGCACGCTGAAGTCCAACCAGGCGGTCAAGGTGCTCCACCATGACGGCACGCAGATAGAAACCGGGCGCATCTCCAAGATCCTCGCGTTCCGTGGCCTTGAGCGCCAGCCGATCGAAGAGGCGCAGGCGGGTGACATCGTCGCCATTGCCGGCCTGTCCAAAGGCACCGTCGCCGACACGTTCTGCGACCTGGCGGTGACCGAGGCGTTGCATGCGCAACCGATCGATCCGCCAACCGTGACCATGTCTTTCCTGGTCAACGATTCGCCGCTCGCCGGCACTGAAGGCGACAAGGTGACCAGCCGCGTCATCCGCGACCGCCTGCTGCGCGAAGCCGAAGGCAATGTCGCGCTCAAGATCGAGGAATCGCCCGACAAGGATTCGTTCTTCGTTTCCGGCCGCGGCGAATTGCAGCTGGCCGTGCTGATCGAGACGATGCGCCGCGAAGGCTTTGAAATCGCCGTGTCGCGTCCGCGCGTCGTCATGCAGAA
Organism: Mesorhizobium sp. M0001; assembly: GCF_040324255.1. NCBI lineage: Bacteria > Pseudomonadati > Pseudomonadota > Alphaproteobacteria > Hyphomicrobiales > Phyllobacteriaceae > Mesorhizobium > Mesorhizobium sp. M0001. Next base: position 182,170 of record NZ_JAMYVS010000008.1, on the reverse strand, counting down.
GGGCGAGAACGGTGAATTGCTGGAGCCGGTCGAGGAAGTCGTCATCGACGTCGACGAGGAGCACGCCGGCATCGTCGTGCAGAAGATGTCGGAGCGCAAGGCCGAGATGGTCGAGCTGCGGCCTTCGGGCGGCAACCGTCAGCGCATCGTCTTCCACGCGCCGACGCGCGGACTGATCGGCTACCAGTCGGAACTGTTGACCGACACGCGCGGCACCGCCGTGATGAACCGGCTGTTCCACGCCTACCAGCCCTACAAGGGCGAACTGCCGGGCCGCACCAACGGCGTGCTGATCTCCAACGAACAGGGCGAGGCAGTGGCCTATGCCATGTGGAACCTCGAAGACCGCGGCCCGATGGTGATCGACCCGGGCGTCAAGGTCTATCAGGGCATGATCATCGGCATCCATAGCCGTGACAACGACCTCGAAGTGAACGTGCTGAAGGGCAAGAAGCTGACCAACATCCGCGCCGCCGGCAAGGACGAGGCGGTGAAGCTGACGCCGCCGATCCGCATGACGCTGGAGCGCGCGCTGGCCTGGATCCAGGACGACGAGCTGGTCGAGGTGACGCCGAAGACCATCCGCCTGCGCAAGCTCTATCTCGACCCGAACGAGCGCAAGCGCTTCGAGAAGTCGGCCAAGGTTGTGGGCGCGGCGTAATCGTCTGATTGTCTAAATTCGAGAGGGGCGAAGCACCGGTGCTTCGCCCCTCTTGTCATTCACCCACGGCAGCCGAAATGATGGCTTCACGATCCGGCTCGTCGGCCAGGTCAATGCGAATCGCCGTGCCGTCGCGGGCCGGCTTGCGCAAAGCTCTGGCGCCTTCGGGAACAACAACCAGCAATCGTTTCTCCTCCAGCGCCTGAAGCCTTGATCGGGAGATGCCGAGTTCGCCGGCGAGCAGACGGTCGAGCCGCAGCGATGTCGGCATTTCCAGCCCAAGCCTGATTTCAAGCGTCGTTGCGCCCCTCTCGCCGAGGCTTCGCTTTTGAACCGCGACATCCGAAAATTCCTCGACGCGGCCGACCCGGTTTCGCAACGCCACGACATCGAAGGCATGGCGGCGGGCGAGGGCCGGATCGTTGCTTTCGAGCGCTGCCAGCAGCGCGGGTTCGATGTCGCGGCGGTTGCAGCGTTCGAAAATGCCGCAATTCCACGAATTGTCGCAGTCGATGCAGCGATAGATCAGCCACACGTCGATTCGCTTGCCATTGGCGTTGACGCGGAATTTGTCGCTGCAGCGATAGGCTTTCACGGCGCCGCAGCGGTTGCAGTGGATCAGAGGTCGAGGCGCGATTTCGGGCGTGATTGCCCAGTGGATAGCGAGATGTTGGGACAAGCCGGAAGACCTTCCAGTGTGGAAGTTCTTCAGGTCGGCAATGGCGAGATGCCCATGCGGGCACGGCGTGGCGAGAGCTAGCTATGTCGGAAATCAGCTGTCACGGGCGGCAAAGCGCGCGAGACAACGGTTCAGCAGTGCCAAACCGGTCTCGAACCGCCGCCTGAGGAACACGTGAAATGGAGCAGGCACCGCTTAATGCGGCGCCCTGCCAAGCGTGATCAGGGGAGTTGGCGAGACCGGCGGTTACTGAGGCAAAATGAAGCTCGAAATGAATGTCGGGACGGTTCTTCTAGCGGCAAGATGCCGAGCGGGCAAGGTTCATAGGGTGTCTCGCCCTGCTCAGGCGAAGGCGATCTGTACCTTCATCGATTTGTTGCGGTCGCCGGCGATCTCGAAAGCCGCAACCGCCTCGTCCATCGGATAGATGCCGGTCAGCAGCGGCTTAACGTCGACGCGACGGTTGTTGATCAGATCGACGGCCAGCGCGAACTCGTCGTGGAAACGGAAGGAGCCGCGCATTTCGATCTCCTTGGCGACGATGAGATTCTGAGGCAGCGACATGTCGCCGCCTAGGCCGAGCTGCACGAGCACCCCGCGCGGCTTCAGCACATCGAGCCCGGCTCGCACCGCGCGCTCATTGCCGGAGCATTCGAACATGACGTCGAAACTGCCCTTCTCGACATTGTAGCCAGCGAGCTTGTCGGCATCTGTGGCGACATTGATGGTGCGGTCGGCGCCGATCTCGTTGGCCTTGGCCAGAACCGCGTCCATGACATCGGTGACGACGATCTCACGCGCGCCGTGGACACGTGCGGCAAGGATGCTGAGCGCACCGATCGGCCCGCAGCCGGTGACCAAGACCCGCTTGCCGAGCAGCGAGCCGGCGCGGTTGACGGCATGCAGCGTTACCGCGAACGGCTCGGCAAAGGCGGCTTCGTTGATGGAGACATAATCGGCGATCTTGTGGCACTGCCAAGCCTCGGCGACGAGGCGCTGGCGGAAGGCCCCCTGTATGTGCGGCATCGGCATGGCGCTGCCGTAGAATCGCATGTCGAGGCATTGGTTCTGCACGCCCTGCAGGCAGTAGCGGCACGCATTGCAGGGCCGGCTGGGCGAAATCGCGACGCGGTCGCCGACCACGAGGCTGGAGACGCCGGCGCCAAGCGCCTTCACCGTGCCGGCGACCTCATGTCCGAGGATCATCGGCTCGCGCAGGCGCACCACGCCGAAGCCGCCATGGTTGTAGTAGTGCAGGTCCGAGCCGCAGATGCCGCCGGCCTCGACCGATATTTCGACCTGTCCGGCGCCAGGCGCGCCCGAATCGGTCTCTTCGATACGCAGGTCTTTTGCGGCGTGGATGACGATTGATTTCACGGCCGCGATCCTTTCTCAAACCGCTGGCACGGGCAAGTCCGATCTCCGAAATGTGTCGCGTTCGTTGGCCCATCAGGCAGAGGGGTGCCAAATTGACGCCGACCGGATATCATTTGCCATCCAACGAAGGCTCCGCCATGCACCTCACCTCGCTGCTGATCTTCGCCGCCGCTCTCTTCGTTGCCGCCGGCTCGCCCGGCCCATCGATCGCCGCACTGGTTGCCCGCGTCATCTCGAAGGGCTTTCGTGACGTGTTTCCGTTCCTGCTCGCCATGTGGATCGGCGAGGCCATCTGGCTGTCGCTGGCGGTGTTCGGGCTGGCGGTCGTGGCGCAGACCTTCCATTTCGCCTTCGTCGTCGTGAAATGGATCGGCGTCGCTTACCTCGCCTACCTCGCCTTCAAGATGTGGACCGCACCTGTCGACGCAAAAGAAGGCGAGATGCCGCGCGAGGATTCGCCGGCAAAACTGTTCTTTGCCGGCATGGCGGTGACGCTCGGCAATCCCAAGATCATGATGTTCTATCTGGCGCTGCTGCCGACGATCATCGACCTCGCTTCGGTGAGTGTCATCGGCTGGGTCGAACTGACGGCGACGATGGCGGTGGTTCTGATCGCCATCGATCTCGCCTGGGTCGTCGCGGCCTCACAGGCGCGCAAACTGCTGAAGAGCAAGCGCGCCATGAAGATCGCCAACCGCATCAGCGCCACGACGATGGCCGGCGCTGCCGGGGCCATCGCGGCGCGTTGACCTCTCCTGCGAGGAGAAGGAAACTTTCACCTCGCCATGGCGTGGTATTCGTCGTTCGGCCGCATGTCGATGGCCGCCGCCACGCGGTTCGACATGTTGAAGAAGGCGGCGGTCGAGGCGATGTCCCAGATGTCGCGGTTGGTGAAGCCGGCGTTGCGCAGTGCTGCCCTGTCCGCCTCGACGATCTTTGCCGGCTCTTCCGTCAGCTTGACGGCGAATTCGAGCATCGCCGTCTGCTTCGGTGAAAGATCGGCGGCGCGGAAATTCATCACCATCATCTCGCCGAAGGACGGGTCGCCGGAGAGCTGGCGCACCGCCGCGCCATGCGCCGTCAGGCAATAATAGCAATGGTTGATCGATGAGACGACGACCGCGATCATCTCCCGTTCCAGCTTCGACAGGCCGGATTCACCCAGCATCAGATCATTGTATGTGTCGGTGAAGGCGCGCAGCTTCTTCTCGTCGAAGGCATAGGCAAGAAGCACGTTGGGAACCAGGCCGAGCTTTTCCTCGCATTTGGCGAAATAGGCTTTTGTCGCCTCGCTCAGTTCCGCGATACCGAGGTCAAGTGCGCTGATTTTGCCGGACATGGGTCTCCCTCCTGGTTCACCGCCGCCTGACCGTCGAATTCCTGTAATTCTTATCGAGCCGTCAAACCTTTGTCGCCAAACAGCGGTCATCTGCTACCATAGTCGTAAAAGCATGTGACGGGAGGACAACATGGCGAGCGTGAAATCCGCAGCTAAGCCGAAGAAAACAGCCACTGCCGGGGTGAAACCCGACGGGAAGCCGGCCAGGCTCGCCGACTATCTGCTGGCCCGCGCGCCGGCCGAAGACATTGCCGCCTATGACGCCGCCGACCTGGAGCGCGCCGCCGACCTGGCAGGACGTGCGGTCGCCGCCCACAAGAAGGGCCAAAGTGTCGTCGCCGTCGATGCCGGGTCGGGCGTCTCCCGCGAGGGCCGCCCGATGACGATCATCACCGTCGTCAACGACAACATGCCGTTCCTGTTCGATTCGATCCTCGGCGAGATCACAGAAACTGCCGGCGAACCGACTTTGGTCACCCATCCGGTCATCGTCGTGCGTCACGGCAAGGCCGGCGTCGACGAGATCCTCGGCGACGGCAGCGCCCTCAAGGACGATGGCAATCACGACCGCCTGAGCGTCGTCCATGTCCATATTCCGCGCCTGACGGCGGAGCAGGCCGACGCGCTGGCCGACCGCCTGCGCAAGATGCTCAACCAGGTGCGCGCCGCCGTCAGCGACTGGAAGCCGATGCTCGCCCGTCTCGACCAGGCGATTTCCGAATTCCGCTATTCCGCCGTGCCGCTCGACAAGAAGAGCGTTGCCGAGGCCATCGCCTTCCTTGAATGGCTGCGCGACGACAATTTCACTTTCCTTGGCATGCGCGAGTTCAAATATTCCGGCGGCGCGGAGAGCGGCAATCTGGAGCGCGCCGACAAACCCGGTCTCGGCATCCTCGCCGACCCGGATGTGCTGGTGCTCCGGCGCGGCACCGAGGCGGTGACGACGACGCCCGAAATCCGCGCCTTCCTGCATGGGCCGGAGCCGCTGATCGTCACCAAGGCCAACGCCAAGTCGCTGGTGCACCGCCGCATTTATCTCGATTATATCGGCGTCAAAACCTACACCGCCAAGGGCACGCTTGCCGGCGAGTTGCGCATGGTCGGCCTGTTCACCTCGACTGCCTACACGCGCTCGGTGATGAAAATCCCGTATCTGAGGTCAAAGGCCGAGACCATCATCGCCAAGTCCGGCTTCGACCGGCACGACCATTCCGGCAAGGCACTGATCAACGTTCTGGAGAGCTATCCGCGCGACGAACTGTTCCAGGTGCCGGTGCCGATCCTGAAGAAGCACGCCGCGGCCATTCTCGGCCTGGTCGAGCGGCCGCGGGTGCGGGCGCTGGTGCGCGCCGACCAGTTCGACCGCTTCGTCTCGATCCTCGTCTTCGTGCCGCGCGACCGCTATGACAGCGTTGTGCGCGAGAAGATCGGCGCCTATCTCAAGACCGTCTTCGAGGGCCGTTTGTCGGCTTATTATCCGGCGTTTCCGGAGGGCGGGCTGGCGCGTGTGCATTTCATCATCGGCCGCTCGGGCGGCAAGACGCCGAAGGTCGAGCAGGCGGCGATCGAAGCGGCGATCCGCGATATCGTGCGAACCTGGGACGACGCGCTGGCCGAAGCCGCGGAAGCCGTCGGCGGCGATCCATCGCTGAAGGCGATCGCCGCGCGTCTGCCTGAGAGCTATCGCGATTCCTTCAGCGCGGCCATCGCGCTGAAGGATGCGGGGCGCATCGCCGGCATCAGCACCGCCAACCCGATCGCCATCGACTATTACCGCCATGCCGAACAGAAACCCCATCAGGCAGCGCTGAAGATCTACCACCACGGCAGCCCGGTAGCGCTGTCGCGTCGCGTGCCGGTGCTGGAAAACATCGGCTTCCGCGTCATCAGCGAGCGCACCTTCGAGGTTGGCGAGGACGGCGGCGACACCGTCTTCGTCCACGACATGGAGCTGGAGAACAGCTACGGCAAGCCGATCGACCTCAGCGATGGCGGCGCGCTGTTCGAGGACGCGTTCCTGTCGGTCTGGCGCGGCGACATCGACAATGACAGCTATAACGGGCTTGCCCAGACCGCCGGCCTGTGGTCGGGCGAAGTCAGCATTCTGCGCGCCTATGGCCGCTACCTGCAGCAAGCCGGTATCCCGCAGAGCCAGGATTTCATCGCGGCCGCGCTCAACCGCTATCCCGACATTGCGCGCGGCCTGCATGCACTGTTCGTCGCTCGTCTCGGCCCGACCGCCGAGACGGAAGGCGTCGTCGCCGCCAAGCACCTCAAGGCCAAGATCAAGGACGCGCTGGAGGAAGTCCCCAACATTGATGACGACACCATCATCCGCCGCTATCTCAACCTGATCGAAGCCTCGTTGCGCACCAATCATTTCGTTGCGGGAACGAAGGCGCGGGGCCAGTCACTGGCGATCAAGCTGGACTCGCAAGCGGTCGAAGGATTGCCGGCGCCGCGGCCGTGGCGCGAGATCTTCGTCTACGGTTCCGAGGTCGAAGGCGTGCATCTGCGCTTCGGCCCGGTTGCGCGCGGCGGCCTGCGCTGGTCGGACCGCGCCCAGGATTACCGCACCGAGGTGCTCGGCCTGGTCAAGGCGCAGCAGGTCAAGAACGCCGTCATCGTGCCGGTCGGCGCCAAGGGCGGCTTCTATCCGAAGAAGCTGCCGATGAGCGCCGGCCGCGACGCCATCTTCGAGGCCGGCACCTCGGCCTACAAGAATTTCGTTTCCAGCCTGCTGTCGATCACCGACAATATCGGCCTCGATGGCGTCATACCCCCAGCCGGTGTCGTCAGGCGCGATCCTGACGACCCCTATTTCGTCGTCGCCGCCGACAAGGGCACGGCAACCTTCTCCGACACCGCCAATGCCATTTCGGAGAAACACGGTTTCTGGCTCGACGATGCCTTCGCCAGCGGCGGCTCGGCCGGTTACGACCACAAGAAGATGGGCATCACCGCCAAAGGCGCCTGGGAAGCGGTCAAGCGGCATTTCCGCGAGATCAACCGCGACATCCAGACCACCCCCTTCACCGTCGTCGGCGTCGGCGACATGTCGGGAGACGTGTTCGGCAACGGCATGCTCTTGTCGCCGCAGACCAGGCTGATCGCCGCCTTCGACCATCGCGACATCTTCATCGATCCCGATCCAGACAGAGTGGCGTCGATGGCGGAGCGCGAGCGCATGTTCGCGCTGCCGCGTTCGTCCTGGCAGGACTATGACAAGACCAAGCTGTCGGAAGGCGGCGTCATCGTCTCGCGCAGCCAGAAGTCGATCACGCTGCCTGCGGCAGCGGCCGCGGCGATTGGTCTCGCCAAGACCACGGCGACACCGGCCGAGATCATGACCGCCATCCTCAAGGCGAATGTCGATCTGTTGTGGTTCGGCGGCATCGGCACGTATTTACGGGCCTCGGGCGAAACCAATGCCGAAGTCGGCGACCGCGCCAATGACGCCATCCGCATCACCGCGCTCGATGTCCGGGCCAAAGTGATCGGCGAGGGCGCCAATCTCGGCGTCACGCAGCGCGCCCGCATCGAATTCGGCATGAATGGCGGCCGCTGCAACTCCGACGCCATCGACAATTCGGGCGGCGTCAACTGCTCCGACGTCGAGGTCAACATCAAGATCGCGCTGGCGTCCGCCATGCGCAAGGGGTCGCTGACCCGGCCGGCGCGCAACAAGCTGCTGGCCGAGATGACCGACGAGGTCGCCGGCCTCGTGCTGTCCAACAATTACGAACAGACGCTGGCGCTCTCCATCGCCCGCAAGCGCGGCCTTGCCGACATCGCGCACCAGAGCCGGTTCATGGCGGCGCTGGAGGCTCGGGGCCTGCTCGACCGCGCTGTCGAGACGCTGCCGTCGCCGGCCGCCCTTGCCGAGCGCGAGGCGCGTGGCGAGCCGCTGACCCGGGCGGAGCTTGGCGTGCTGCTCGCCTATGCCAAGATCGTGCTGTTTTCCGACATCGTCGCCAGCGACGTGCCGGACGACGCGCATTTCGACCGCGACCTGATGGGCTATTTCCCCGATCGGATGGCGAAGAAATACGCGGCCGAGATCCATGGCCACCGGCTGCGCCGCGAAATCATCGCCCGCGTCGTCGCCAACGATCTCGTCAATCGCGGCGGACCGTCATTCGTCAACCGGCTGCAGGAAGCCACGGGGCGCAGCGCGGCCGACGTGGTGCGCACCTTCGCCGTGGTGCGCGACGGCTTCGCCCTGCCGGCGCTCTATCGGGAGATCGATGCGCTGGACAGCCACATCGACGGCCAGGCGCAGCTCGATCTCTACCAGTCCGTCAGCCGGCTTATCTTCGTGACCAGCGGCTGGTATCTGAAGAACGATGCCGGCACCGCAGCGCTCGGCCAGCGCATTGCCGAACTGCAAGAGGCGCGCATGGCGCTGGAGCCGAAGCTGCTCTCGCTGCTGCCGGCCTTCTCGCGCGAGCGGGTCGAGGAGAGGCGGTATGGCCTGTTCAAGGCCGGCGCCCCGGAAAAGCTCGCCGGGCAGTTGGCAATGGCCGATGTGGCGGGACTGATCCCCGACATCGCACTGACGGCGCGCACGGCCAATGCCGACGTCGTCGCCTCGGCCAAGGTGTTCTTCGCCGTCAGCGATGCCTTCCGCATTCCGCGCGTCGAAGAGGCGGCGCGTTCAATCACGCCGTCGGACTATTACGACCAGCTGGCGCTGTCGCGCGCCACCGACACGATCGGCGCGGCGCGGCGCGGCATTGCGGTGGCGGCTCTCGCCGGTCATGCCGGGACGGCGGATCCTGTGGCGGCCTGGCTGGAAGCCGGCGGCGAGCGCGTGGCGCGCATCCGCGAGCGGCTGCAGGCGCTGACCGAAGGCGGGGATATCACCGTGTCCAGGCTGTCGGTGGCTTCGGGGCTGATGAGCGATCTGACGGGGATGTGAGGCTCGGGACTTTACCCTCCCCCTTGTGGGGAGGGTCGCTGCGAAGCAGCGGGGTGGGGGTGCGGCACCGGCCCCCCCCCCGCCCCTAGGGGCGCCCGCCCCCCCCACGGGGGGGGGGGGGGGCGCGGGGGGGGGGGGGGGGGCCCGCGGCACCGACCCCCACCCGGACCTTCGGTCCGACCTCCCCACAAGGGGGAGGTAGGGGCGCGGCGCCTTTCTTCGCGTCTCTATGCAGGTAGACAGCGGCGACATCCAGGTGAGGGGCAGCGCGAATCTTTCGCGGTTTGCATGAGCATTCGAAACATGCAGACATGGCGCCCGACACGGGCGGTGCCGGGGGAATCATCATGGCGGCAGTAGAAACAGCGCAGCGGGCATCCGGGCGTGGCATCTGGGGGTGGATGTTCTTCGACTGGGCGGCGCAGCCGTTCTTCACCGTCGTCACCACTTTCATCTTCGGCCCTTATTTCGTCTCGCGTATGGCGAGCGATCCAGATACGGGCTTGGCTGTATGGGGCTATGGCATTGCTGCCGCCGGGTTGGTCATCGCTGTTTTGTCGCCGATCCTTGGCTCGATTGCCGACCAGACCGGCCCGCGCAAGCCCTGGATCGCGTTCTTCGCCGCGATCAAGATCGCCAGTCTCTGTCTGCTTTGGTTCGCGGCACCCGGATCAAACCTTTTTCTGATCGTGGCCTTGTTCTCGCTGGCTTCGGTGGCCGCCGAATTCTCGACCGTTTTCAACGATTCGATGATGCCGCGCCTGGTGCCGAAGAGCGAGATCGGAAGGATTTCCAACATCGCCTGGGGGCTTGGCTACCTCGGCGGAATGATCGCGCTGATCTTCGTCGTTGCGGTGATGGCGGGCACGCCGGAGACCGGCAAGACGATTCTCGGTCTCGACCCGCTCTTCGGGCTCGACCCGAAACTCGGCGAGGACGCGCGGGCCACCGGGCCGCTCTCGGCCGGCTGGTATTTCCTGTTCATCCTGCCGATGTTCTTCTTCACGCCGGATGCCATCAAAGGCATTCCGATAGGGCCGGCGGTACGGGAAGGCCTGTCGGAGCTGAAGTCGACGCTGACTGAAGTGCGCCAGCGCAAAGGCATCTTCCGCTTTCTGATCGCCCGCATGATCTACCAGGACGGCGTCAATGCGCTTCTGGCGCTGGGCGCGGCCTTCGCCGCCAAGATGTTCGGCTGGTCGATCACAGAGGTCGGGATGTTCGGGATCATCCTCAATGTCGTCGCCATATTTGGCTGCTGGGGCGCGGCTTTTCTGGATACCCGGCTCGGCTCGAAGGTCATTGTGATGATCTCGCTTGTACTGCTCAGCATCGCCACGATCGGCATCGTCTCGACCGGGCCGGGTTTCACGCTGCTCGGCGTTGTGCAGCTTCCCACCGACGACTCAGGCGGTCTGTTCGGCACGGCGGCGGAAAAGGCTTACATTCTCTATGGTTTGCTGATCGGGGTTGCCTTCGGACCGGTGCAAGCCTCGTCGCGTTCCTACATGGCGCGCAGCGTCACCGCAGCCGAGTCCGGCCGCTATTTCGGCATCTATGCGCTGGCCGGACGGGCGACCAGTTTTCTGGCGCCGTTCATGGTGGCAACAGTTGGCTTGGTCAGCGGCTCCGATCGGCTCGGCATGGCGACAATCGTACTGTTTCTCGGCGTCGGCATAGCGATATTAATCAAGACGCCGTACCCGGCGGATCAGCCGGTGGAATAGCGCCGCACTTTTCCTTCTCCCCTTGTGGGAAAAGGCAGAGGCGCTCAATGCCTGAAATGCCTCACGCCGGTAAACACCATGGCGATGCCATGCGCGTCGGCAGCGGCGATAACGTCGTCGTCGCGCATCGAGCCGCCGGGCTGGATCACCGCCGTGGCGCCGGCTTCGATCGCGGATATAAGCCCGTCGGCGAAAGGGAAGAACGCGTCGGAGGCGACCACCGAGCCTTGCGTCAGCGGCTCGGCCAAGCCCGCCGCCTCGGCGGCGTCGAGGGCCTTGCGGGCGGCGATGCGCGAGGAATCGACGCGGCTCATCTGGCCGGCGCCGATGCCAACCGTGGCGCCGTCCTTTGCGTAAACGATGGCGTTCGACTTGACGTGCTTGGCGATGCGGAAAGCGAATTTGAGGTCGGCCATCTCGGCCGCCGTCGGTGCGCGCCTGGTCACCACCTTCAGTTCGAGATCGTCGACCACCGCGTTGTCGCGGCCCTGGACGAGCATGCCGCCGGCGACGGATTTCACAGTGATGCCGCCGGCGTGCGGATCGGGGAGACCGCCGGTGACCAGCAGGCGCAAATTCTTTTTGGCGGCGATGATGCGGACAGCGTCCTCCGACGCGTTCGGCGCGATGATCACCTCGGTGAAGGTTTTTACGATCTCCTGCGCCGCTTCCGCATCGAGGATGCGGTTCATGGCGACGATACCGCCAAAGGCCGAAACCGGGTCGCAGGCCAGCGCTCTCGCATAGGCAGCAGCCAGCGAAGCGTCTTCGGCGACGCCGCACGGGTTGGCGTGCTTGATGATGGCAACGGCGGCGCAGCGGTTGGGGTCGAACTCGCCGACCAGCTCGAAGGCGGCATCGGTGTCGTTGATGTTGTTGTAGGACAGCTGCTTGCCCTGCAACTGGCGAGCCGTGGCGACCCCCGGCCGCTTGTCGCCATTGACATAGAAGCCGGCGCTCTGATGCGGGTTCTCGCCATAGCGCATGACGCTCTCCAGCCGGCCGCCGAAAGCACGCCAGGTCGGATGCTCGATCTCCAGCGTTTCTGCGAACCAGCCGGAGATCGCCGCGTCGTAGCTGGCGGTGCGGGCAAAGGCCTTGGCCGCCAGCTTCTGGCGGAAATCCAGCGACAGCGAGCCGATGTTCATCTCCAGCGCGTTCAGCACCGAGGCATAATCGCCGGGATCGGTGACGATGGCGACATAGGCATGGTTCTTGGCCGAGGCGCGGATCATCGCCGGGCCGCCAATGTCGATGTTCTCGATAACAGCGGCATAGTCGGCGCCGGAGCGGCGGACCTCCTCGAACGGGTAGAGATTGGAGACGAGCAGATCGATCGGCTCGATGCCGTGATCGTGCATCGCCTTGGCGTGTTCGGGATCGTCGCGCACGCCGAGCAGCGCGCCATGCACCGACGGGTGCAGCGTCTTGACGCGGCCGTCCATGATCTCGGGAAAGCCTGTCAGTTCCGAGACGTCACGCACCGCCAGCCCCGCCTCGGCGATCGCCTTTGCCGTACCTCCGGTCGAGACCAGCTCGACGCCGGCCGCGACCAGCCCTTTGGCGAAGTCGGTCAGGCCGGTCTTGTCGAAGACGGAAAGCAGGGCGCGGCGGACCGGAACGAGGTCGGGTGCCGGAATGTTCTTAGCGGCGACGGCCATGGGCTGGCGGCCTTTCAGGGCTGATTGGAGAGCGTTGCCGGGCCGTAGCACATGAGGTCAGGAAATCAAGCCGGAAGCTCGATCAAGCCCCGGCAACGACGCTCAGCTGTTCTCGGGATAGCCGGCGATGCCGGTGCGTGTCAGCTGCCAATGCACCTCGGCGATCTCCGAGGCCTTGAAGGCGAGCACGATCTGGCGGCTGCGGCGCGGGCCGCCAAGGCCGGCGAAATAGATCGATTCCTCGACCTCCGGCACCACTTCGGTGCAGGTGAACACCCAGGTGTCGGCCTGGTCGGCGGTCAGCACCAGGCGGTCATGCTCGTCCTGCAAAAGGTTGATATCAGGGTGGATGTGGAAGCGCACCACGACGAAGTCGCGGCCATTGTTGCGGATCGCCGCACCGCCCGGGCGGAGGAAGCGATCCCTGCCGGCGAGCACATTGCCCTCGCTCGACAGTTTCAGCTCGCGCTCATGCAGGAAGCCAAAGCGCTGCATATAGCCGTCATGGCGGGCGATGAAGCCTTGCGTGCCCTTCTGGTCGATGCGCTTGCAAGGCACATGCTGCGGGCCGCCGAGCAAGGGTGAGCCGAGCAGGTCGTTGACGCGCAGCGAATGGGAAAACCGCGCCGACGAGGTGTCGTTGATGGTGGCGGTCGAATGCGCCGCGGTGGCACGGGCCAGCGGCCGGAACTCGGCAGCGCCATAGGTGTCGATGCCGGCATTGACGATATAATGCTGGCGACCGGACGAGAGTTCGAAGGCCAGGCACCCGGCATGCGCGGCGTTGGACACATCGACGGCCGGCGACGGGCCGGTATCGGCAATCACCGTAACGCCGCCCATACACAGCCGCTCATAGCCGGAATGCGGCGCGTGCAGCAGCGGCGCGCCGGCGGTGTCGTCGTGGCGCAAGATGGTGGCAATGCGGTCGTGGATGGTCGCGCCCATGCCGTTGAAGCGGGCCAGGCTGCCATCCTGATGGCGGAAGAAACGGAGCGCCGGCAGCATGCGGTCGATGGCGCCCATCAGGGCTGCCGGTGGCGTTTCGGCCTGATTGGCATAGGTTTGACGCAGCGGCAGGAGATCGGCGAGCAATTCGAGCACCGCCATCGGGTTGCGCGAAATATGGCCGCCATCGGGAAGGATCTGGCGGTCGAGTTCTTCCGCCAGGTTGCGGGTGGCGCCGCGCAGTGCCGAGGCCGGCGCCGGCAGCGACAGCGCGGCGAAGGCAAGCGCGATACGAGCGCGCAGCCTGTCCTTGCCGTCCGGCATCTCGCGCGCCATCGAGCGGAGATAGCGGATCTGCACGGCGAGCGATTTCAGGAAGGCGCGATAGAACGGAAATTCGGCCCCTTGTAGGACAACCGAGGAGTGTTGCAACCAGGCAATGACTCGCTTGGCGGTGGTGCCGGGCTCCCAGGCTATGCCGGAAATCTGGTTGCCATGCATGGCGATCCAGTCGGAGACAAGCGCGCGTGCATTGGCGGCGGCCAGCTCGGTGCCGGCGGCGCGCATATGGCGCAGCCAGCGAAAGCCGTGCAGCGTCTTCACCCAGCCGCGATTGGCGACATCGATCTGGAATGGCGATTTGCCGCCGGTCTCGACCAGATGTCCCGACAGCGGATAGCGGCCATAATAAATCTCGAGCGCGATCTGCGGATCGGCGAGCCTGAGGTCGGGCGGTGCAATCAGGACGCGTTCGGGCGTGCGCCCGGAATAGCGCCAGCGATAGACTGGCCCTGCGCGAAGGCGCCGGCGCGTCTTGCGCCAAAACTCCTTAGCGACAAGCGTCCACAGACGTGTCGTGCTGCCGGCAGCCAGTGCCAAAACCCTCCTCGTCGCCTGGAGATAGAGCATGCTGTCGCCCGAAAACCGCGTCACACTTTTCGGCATCATGTTCCGGTACCCCAGCACAAGCTTATATGATTCAAGAACTTGTGCGAAGTCGAATTCCGCCGACGTGAAGCGCCTCACGCTGCCGGCCACCGACCCGCCCCGAAAAAAGTCAAGCGCTTCGCGGGTTTAAGCCCGGCAATCCGGCACTCACTTGCGGTTGTGGCGAGACCGAAATTCGCTGGGCGAACAGTTTTCCCGGTCGCGAAACAGACGGGAGAAATAGAAGGCGTCGTGGATGCCGACGGCGGCCGCAATGGACTCGATGGGCGAATCGGAGGCGGCCAGCATCTGTTTGGCGCGGTCGAGCCTCGTGCGCAGTTGGAAGGCCTTGGGCGACATGCCGGCTGCCCGCGCAAATCTGCGCCGCAAGGTTGCCGGCGACATCGAGAATTTTGCGGCGAAGGCATCGAGATCGACCGGGTCGCACGCGCAGCGGCGCAATTCGTCGATGATGGGCTGCATGTCGGCATGCTGGAAGCCGGGATTTCGTTGACGGTTGTTCCAATCCATTGCCTGGCGGGCAGCACGCACGACGATGCGATGCATCGTGGCGGCGGCTTCTGCCTGGCTCAGCATCGTATCGAGCGACAGCTCACCATGCAGCCTGTCGAACAGCCGCTGCATTTTGCCGAGGTCGCGCAAGGGGACGACAGGGGCGTCCTCGGCGATCAGCCGCAGCCGGGTGAAATCGCGTATCAAGGCGCCGTCGAAGAGCGCCCAGCGTTCGAGCCATCCCGATGCATCCGGCCCGTAGGAATGCATCCTCCCGGGAAGCAGCCAGAACAGGGCCGGCGCTCGGATCGTCTGCATGCCGGCTGTCCTGGTTTCAAGCCAGCCTTGACCATCCTCAATCAGCACCACGGCGAATTCCGGCAATTTGCGCGCTTGGATCGCCTGCGTGACGCGATGCCGACCAATCCCTGTAACCGACAGGCCGCCGGCCGCGGCCGGTGCGGATCTGTAGAGCGCGTAAGGGTGATCGTTCATGAGCGAAAAGTCCATGGCTTCGTTCCGTCCATGGGCGAGCGTGCGAACAGTATGGCATTTCCAGCTAAGGATGGAAAATCGCAGGTGGCTGCAATGTCAAGCTCAACAGGTGGCACGCAACGACGGATTCCTGTTGCGTCAATCGATCTGAACGCCAACGGCAAGACATTATCGATGGCGCCGAACCGGTTGGGTCATCTCGTGCCAACCGACGCCGGGGTCGGCATCGATGCCATTCGCGGCCTCCTTGCCGAGCAAGGCTATGTCTGGCTGAAAAGTATGCTGCCGCGCCGCGACGTCATCGATTTTCGCGGCTGGGTGTTTTCGTATCTGGCCGACACCGGCTTGCTGCAGCCCGGGTCCGATCCCGCGCTTGGCCTGGCGGCGGCCGCCGGCACGTTCGACCGTCAGCTCGCCGATCGCCGGTTGATGGCGCTGGTTCGCTCCACCGCCTATGAAGGGTTCTGCGCACAGCCCCTGATGGCCCGGCTAATGGATGCGTTCGTCGGCGGGCTGTCCTATTTGCACAAGCGCAAGATCATGCGTTTCACCAACCGGGCACCACCGTGGCGACGCCGGCGCATTACGACCTCGTTTATCTGCGCGGCGGCACCAGCCGCATCGTCACTGCCTGGATCCCGATCGGCGACGTTCCCGTCGACATGGGCGGCCTGGTCTATCTCGAGGGATCGCACGCCATCGGCCTCGACATGGAGGCCCGGTTCGCCAGGGAAAATGCCGGGCTGAGCCCGCAGGAGCGCATCAGCGCCTACAACAGGAACATGAGCGAGGGCGGCTGGGTGTCGAAGGACCTGCCCGACATGGCGGAGCGGTTCGATACACGCTGGCTGATCGCGGATTTCGAGGCCGGCGATGTCGTCCTCCACTCGCCCTATATGATCCACGCCTCGACGACCAACCAGAGCGCGGAGGGGCGTATCCGGCTCTCCACCGATATCCGCTACCAGAATGTCGATGATGAGATCGATGCAAGGTGGGGGAAGCACTGGAGTCTGAACGACATGCTTTAGGCATGTCGTCGCGTCGGAGTCAGGCCAGACGTCGCATGCGGGCGGCGAAGAAGCCGTCCAGGCCGGAAACCCCTGGCGAACCAAGGTCAAGATCGGCGGGTGTGGTACGCAGCGTGCCTTGCGGGGTCAGGAAGGCGTCGATGCCAGCGATTTCGCCGGGCTGCAGCGGATCGTCGGCGACGGTCTTGTTGCCGGCCAGAAAGGCGCGATACAGATCCTCGCCTTCGATCGGGTCCAGCGAACAGTTGGAAAAAACAATCCGGCCGCCCGGATTGACCAAAGTGACGGCGCGGGCGAGCAGCTTTGCTTGCAGATCGGCTAGCTTTTCGACGTCGGCTACCGTCTTGGTCCATGGCACGTCCGGGTGGCGCCGAACCGTGCCGGTGGAAGAGCAGGGCGCGTCGAGCAGGACGGCGTCGAAAAGCTCCGCCGGCTGGTATTTCAGCAGATCGGCCTGCACGATCTCGGCGGACAGCCCAAGCCGTTCGAGGTTCTGCGTCAGCCGCGCCAGCCGGTTCTTCGAGGTGTCCACGGCGGTGACTTTGGCGCCGGCAAGGATAAGCTGAGCGGTCTTGCCGCCGGGGGCGGCGCAGAGGTCGGCGACGCGTAATCCTTTGACATCGCCGAACAGCCGCGCCGGAAAACTGGCGGCGGCGTCCTGGACCCACCATGCGCCTTCGCTGAAGCCCGGCAGTTCGGTGACGGAGGCGCTGAGCTTTTCCACTCGCACCGTGCCGGTCGGCAGCACGATGCCGCCGAACTTTTCGGCCCACAATTCGGGATCGGCCTTGACCGTGAAATCGACCGGCGCCTCAACGCGATGCGCCGCCAGGATCTGTCTGGTCATCTCGGCGCCATAGGCGGCCTTCAGCCGGTCGGAGAACCATTTTGGCGCCTCGTCGGTGGCGGCAAGAGCTGCCGGCAGTTCGGTCTCCTTGGCGCGCACCAAAGTGCGCAGCACGCCATTAACGAGGCCGGAAAAGCGCTGCGTGCGTGGGTCCGACTTGGCGTGGGTCACAGCCAAATCGACGGCGGCGCTGTCGGGGATGTCGAGGAACAGGATCTGCGCCGCCGCAACATGCAGGATGTGCGACAAAGCTGTGGCGTTGGGCGGCAGCGGCTTTTCAAGGCGGCGGGCGAGGAGCCCGGCAATGGTCATGCGGTAGCGCAGCGCGGTCACCAGTATGGCGCGCACCAGGCCGCGGTCGCGCAGGTCGAGCACCTTGTATTGCGGATGGCCGTTCTCGTGGTCCGTCAGCCCGTCGAGCGGCGTTTTGGCGTCGATAACGGCGGCCAGGAGCCGCGCCGCTGCCTTGCGCGCGGCGAGGCCGGCGACGAATTCGTCCGAGCTGTTTTCGCGAACGCCTGAATGTGCGGGCCGGGGTCTGGCGCCGCTCACGACCACGGACCTTTGGGTCCGGTCGGGTTGCGGCCCCACGGATTGGCTTTCGGCTTGGCCGGTTTGGTCGGCGGCGTGGGTTGTGCTGCCTTGCCCCACGGGCCTTGCTCGACATCGGCCGGGAATTCTTCTGTTTGCTCTGGCGTCGGCGCCTGGCGCGGCGCCGGCTGGCGGCCTGCCATGTCGCGCGCCATCGCCTGCAGCGCGGCGATGCGGTTGTCGGTGTTCGGGTGGGTCGAAAACAGGCTGTCCATTCGCTCGCCGTGAAGGGGATTGATGATGAAGAGATGCGCGGTCGCGGGATTGCGTTCGGCATCCTGGTTGCGGATGCGTTCGGCGCCGCGGGCGATCTTGTCAAGCGCTGATGCCAGCCAAAGCGGATTTCCAACGATTTCGGCGCCGCGCCGGTCGGCTTCGTATTCGCGGGTGCGGCTGACCGCCATCTGCACGATCATGGCGGCGAAGGGCGCGACCAGCATCGCCACCAGCACGCCGACAAAGCCGAACGGGTTGTTGTTGTCGCGGCTGCCGCCGAAGAAGAAGGCGAAATTGCCGAGCATCGAGATGGCGCCGGCGAGTGTCGCGACAATGGTCATGGTCAGCGTGTCTCGATGCTGGATGTGGGCCAGCTCATGCGCCATGACTGCCGCCACCTCCTCATGCGACAGGCGCTCCAGCAGCCCGGTCGAGGCCGCGACCGCGGCGTTCTCGGGATTGCGGCCGGTGGCGAAGGCGTTCGGCTGCGGATTGTCGATCAGATAGGTCTTGGGCATCGGCAGGCCGGCCTGCTTGGCCAACGCCTCGACGATGGCGTGGAATTCGGGCGCGTTCTTCGCGTTGACCTCGACGGCGCGGTTCATCGACAGCACCATCTTGTCGGCATTCCAGTAGCTGAACAGATTGGTGCCCGCGGCGACCAGGAAGGCGATCATCATGCCGCCGGTGCCGCCGATCAGAAAGCCGACGCCCATGAACAGCACCGTCATCGCGGCCAGAAGCATGGTGGTGCGTAGCGTGCTCATCATCTGCTCCCTGTGCGGCCGTGGCAAAAAAAGGTCGATCGGGGTGAACTCATGGCTATATGATGGGAAACGCCGCCCTTCGTTTCAATCCGCCCGGACTATCGCATGACCGACCAACCCAGCAAAGCCGATGCCGACCGGGAGAAGGACCTGACGCCGGCGGCCAGCCGAGCGCTGGCTGAAGCCGAGGCGCGCCGTGAAGCGTATCGCCAGAAGGAAGCTGCGCTGCCGAAGGAAATCGGCGGCCGCGGCGGCAAGGAACCCGGCCGCTACGGCGACTGGGAAGTGAAGGGACTGGCTAGCGATTTTTAGGGGTTCAGGAACGGAAGAACTGGGGAACTGGTGAACTGAAGAGTTGAAGAAAAAGGCGCATAGCAGTCCTCCAGTCCTCCAGTCCTCAGGCCGCGCTGCGCTGTGCCCCCAGCGTCATCCAGCCGCTGTCATCGATGGCGATGGAGACGGTTTCGTAGCCGCCAATCGAGTTGTGCTGAGTCGTCATTGGATGCTGGTGAGTGGCGCTGATCACCATCACCGACGCGCCCGCTGCTTCCGCCGCCGCGATACCGGCCGGTGCGTCCTCGAAGACCAGACAGTCGCCGATATCGACGCCGAGCCGTTTTGCCGCCAGCAGGAAACAGTCGGGCGCCGGCTTGCCGTGCGACACATCCTCGGCCGCGACCACCAAGGCGGGAACCGGGATGCCGGCGGCCCGCATGCGCAGCAGCGCCAACGGGCGCGGCGCCGAGGTGACGATCGCCCAGCGCTCTGGCGGCAAAGCGTTGAGGAACGGCACCGCGCCGGCGATCGGCAGCACGCCTTCGACATCGTCCGACTCGGCCTGCAACAGCACAAACGCCTCATGAACAGGGTCGACGCCGGGAAGCGCCAGCCTGGTGATGGTCTCGACCGCCCGCACGCCATGGATCGTCGGCAGGAAGGCTTCGACGTCGAGACCGTGCTTAAGCGCCCACGCCGCCCAGACGCGCTCGGCCGAGGCGATCGAATTGAGCACCGTGCCATCCATATCGAACAGGAACGCGGCGAATTTTCTGCCTGCAAACATCAGATTTTCCACGGGGTTAGGGATCGTTTCGGGAGGGTCGAAACATGTCGTGCGACCGTAACGTCGCCACGCCTGCCTGGGAAGCCGCGCGAGAGCCTTTTCGATAGTTCCAGGGAACCATGGTCCCGCCTCTGGCGTTTTGAGCATACTGTTTTCCACGGGATCGAAGGGGCAATCATTGTGCTGATCCGGCTCGGCTACGAAATCGCCATTGAATGCGTCGGCGCCACGCCGGTCATCTCGCTGCTTGATATCCACAGGGATCGTCAGGCCGACATCAAACGGCAGACGCGCGTGCTGACGTCGCCTTCAGTGCCGAGCAAGGTCTATCACGATCTGTTCGGCAATACCTGCCGCCGCTTCACCGTACCCGCCGGCAGTTTCCGCATTCTCTATGACGCAGCCGTCGAGGACGGCGGGGAGCCTGACGCGGTCAACACGCTGGCCAGGGAAGTGCCGGTGGCGGAACTGCCGGACGATGTGCTCGGCTACCTCCTCGGCAGCCGCTATTGCGAGACCGATCATCTGAGCAGTCTGGCCTGGCAGCTTTTCGGCCATGTTCCCTCCGGCTGGGCGCGGGTGCAGGCGATCGTCGACTATGTCCACAACCGGCTGTCCTTCGGCTATGGCTATGCGCGGTCGACGCGCACCGCAGCCCAAGCGCATGAGGAGCAGGTTGGTGTATGCCGCGACTTCGCCCATCTGGCGATCACGCTCTGCCGCTGCATGAACATCCCGGCCCGCTATGTGAACGGTTATCTCGGCGACATCGGCGTACCGGCCGACCCGGCGCCGATGGACTTTTCGGCCTGGATGGAAGTGTTCCTCGACGGCAAATGGTACACGTTCGACCCCCGTCATAATCGTCCGAGGATAGGCCGCGTCGTCATCGCGCGCGGTCGTGATGCCACGGATGTGCCGCTGCTGCACAGCTTCGGCCCACACCAACTCTCGCTGTTCAAGGTCTGGACCTACGAGCAGGAGGGCAAGCTGTTCAATCCGCCCTATCACGGCGTCGACAAGACGGTCAGCGCGCGGATGCTGGCGTGACCGGATTCTGATCCGCTTCGACACACAATCCGGAAATGGAAAAGGCCGCCGCTTCTTGACGAAGCCGGCGGCCTTCCGTGTTTCCGTCCGTGGCGCGGCCAATGGCGGCGACCGAGGTCACCCGCCGCGCTTATCGCGCCTTAACGGGAAGACTGCTTCCCGAAAGTGCAATCCGCTGAGGCCACGTTCTGGAAAACGAAATCACTCGACATCGGATCACCTCCTTTCGATTTGTTGAACACGTACAGATGATGGGGTGCGTTGCAGCAAAAAACAAGATGCCGATTTGAAATAGCTGGCGAGCCGCCTTTTGCGCCGGGTTGCGAAGAGCCGCGAGGGCGGGCAAAATCCATGCAAGGTGGATTGTCAGGACTCGGGAGGATGGCCATGGAGGCAGCCGAGAAGGCCGCGCGCATCGTGCGAACGGTGATCGAAACGCTGAAGCCGGGTTTTGCGGTTAAGCTGTGGACCGGCGAGCGGATCGGTCCCGCCATCGGGCCCGTGCTCACCATCAACGACCAGGACATCGTCTGGCAGGTGGTGAAGCGGCCATCGTTGTCGACGCTGATCGAGATGTGGATCTCCAAGACGATAGACATCGAAGACGGGACGATTTTCGATTTCTACGCACTGCCGTCGCAAGGCAAGCTCAGGACCAAGCTCAAGTCGCTGCCGAAGCTGGCGATCCTGCGCGACCTGCCGGCGGTGCTCCTGTCACGCAAGCAGATGAGTGCACGCACCGATCTGTCGGGTCGCAACCCCTATGTCAGCGGGTCGAGCCAGGAGGCGATCCAGCATCACTACGACATTTCGAATGCCTTTTACCGGCTCTTCCTCGACGAGCGCATGGTCTACAGCTGCGGCTACTTTAAGGATTTCGCCGATGGCATCGACCAGGCGCAGGCCGACAAGCTCGACCATATCTGCCGCAAGCTCAGGCTGAAGCCGGGCGAAAAGCTGCTGGACATCGGCTGCGGCTGGGGTGCCATGCTGATCCATGCGGCCAAAAATTACGGCGTCGTCGGCCATGGCGTGTCGCTGTCGCAGGCGCAGACCGATCTCGCCCGCGAGCGCATCCGCGCCGAAGGGCTGCAGGACCGCATCACCATCGAAATCAAATCCTATACGGAGCTCAAAGGCTCCTTCGACAAGATATCGTCGATCGGCATGTTCGAGCATCTCGGCCTCGCCAACCACGCCACCTATTTCAAGACCATCCATCGCTTGCTGAAGCCCGGCGGCATCTATCTGCACCACGCCATCACCAGGCGCAGCAAGGGCGACTTGAAGAAAACCTTGCGCAAGGGGCCGGAGTTCAAGGCGCTGCTCAAATACATTTTCCCAGGCGGCGAACTCGACACGATCGGCATGACGCTGGGCAATCTGGAGGCGCATGGCTTCCTGGTCTACGACGTCGAGAATCTGCGCGAGCACTATGCGCGCACCTGCCGGCTGTGGGCCGAGCGGCTACAGGCTCGCTTCGACGAGGCGGTCGCC
This sequence comes from Mesorhizobium sp. M0001, assembly GCF_040324255.1. Classification (NCBI taxonomy): domain Bacteria; kingdom Pseudomonadati; phylum Pseudomonadota; class Alphaproteobacteria; order Hyphomicrobiales; family Phyllobacteriaceae; genus Mesorhizobium; species Mesorhizobium sp. M0001. The sequence continues at coordinate 159,860 of NZ_JAMYVS010000008.1, read as the reverse complement.
GAAGTCGGCGAGGCCAAGGCACGGCTGTGGCTGCTTTATCTCACCGGCTGCTCGATCACCTTCGAGCGCGCCTCGGCGCAGATTTTTCAGACCGTCGTCACCAAACGCGCACGCGGGCCGAGCGGGCTGCCGCCGACACGGGCGGATCTGTATCGGTAGAGATAGAATTCGGGGCCGAACCCCACGCTTTCCAAGGTCTGCGATTCGCTGCCTCGCGGTAGAGGCCTACACGAACCGCATCGGCGCGCCGATCTCGACACGGGCAGGCCTGTCCACAGTGCAATAGACGCCGAGATTATGGGCGTTGTGGCGGACCAGATTGCGCAGGATGCCGGGATCGTGGTCGAAGCCGTCCTGGCTGATGATGGTGAAGCCGCAGCGGCGGCACGGCTCCGAGACGGTCACCAGCAGGTCGCCGATGGCAAGCTTGCGGCCAATCCATTCGGTCTCGGGAAACGAGCCTTCGACCGCCGCCATGTCGACGACGATGGTGGGGCGGAAGCGGCGCGGATCGGGAATGCCTTCGGGGTGCAGCGCCTTGAGCCGGGCCAGCGATGCGGTGGTCAAGAGATGGATCGGCGCTTTGCGGTAGCGCGCCGCGGTCAGCGGGCCGGTGTAGCCGGGAGCGTTGTCCTGGCTGAACGGCCGGATCGAGGCGGCGAAGCCGAGATAGGTCGAGACGGCGCTGTCGCATTCAGCGCCCGGCGCTACCAGCCAGTCGCCGTCGGGAACGGCGATCTCCAGCTTGCGGTCCTTGCTCAGCCGGGTGCGGATGCGCGGCACCTTGTGCCACTTGGCGTCGCGGTCGGGCCGCGCGATCTCATTGTCCGAGACATCGACAAGGCCGAACAGCCGGTCGCCGTCGATGGTTTCAAGGCCGACCGAAATGGCGTCCTGGCGTTCGCCGGCAAGCGAACTTGCAGGGTAACGCCAGAGCTCCGTGACTGCGCCCAGTGCAGCCATCAAATCCCCTCAGCCCTTCTTGTTCTGGCGGTTGGCGATCAGATCATCGACCACGGCCGGATCGGCCAGTGTCGAGGTATCGCCGAGTGCGGAAAAATCGTCCTCGGCGATCTTGCGCAGGATACGGCGCATGATCTTGCCGGAGCGGGTTTTCGGCAGTCCGGGCGCGAACTGCAGCTTGTCGGGCGAGGCGATGGCGCCGATCTCCTTGCGGACATGGGCCACGAGCTCCTTGCGCAGTTCCTCGCTCGGCTCCACGCCTTTCATCAAGGTAACGTAGCTGTAGATGCCCTGGCCCTTGATGTCGTGGGGATAGCCGACGACAGCTGCTTCCGACACCTTCTCATGGCTGACGAGCGCCGATTCGACCTCGGCCGTTCCCATGCGGTGGCCGGAAACGTTGATGACGTCGTCAACGCGGCCAGTGATCCAGTAATAGCCATCGGCGTCGCGGCGACAGCCGTCTCCGGTGAAGTATTTGCCCTTGTAGGTGGAGAAATAGGTCTGCACGAAGCGGTCGTGATCGCCATAGACGGTGCGCATCTGGCCGGGCCAGGAATCGGCAATGCAGAGATTGCCGTCGGCCGCCCCTTCCAGCACCTTGCCTTCGCCGTCGACCAGCTGCGGTTTGATGCCGAAGAAGGGCCGCGTCGCCGAGCCGGCCTTGAGGTCGGTGGCGCCGGGCAGCGGCGTGATCAGGATGCCGCCGGTCTCGGTCTGCCACCAGGTGTCGACGATCGGCACCTTGCCGTTGCCGACGATGTTGAAATACCACTCCCAGGCTTCCGGATTGATCGGTTCGCCGACCGAGCCCAGCACGCGCAGCGACTTGCGCGAGGTCTTCTTCACCGGTTCGTCGCCGGCGCCCATCAGCGCGCGCAGTGCCGTCGGCGCGGTGTAGAAGATGTTGACCTTGTGCTTGTCGATGACTTCCCAGAAGCGCGACTGCGAGGGGTAGTTCGGCACGCCCTCGAACATCAGCGTGGTGGCGCCGTTGGCGAGCGGGCCATAGACGATGTAGCTGTGGCCGGTGACCCAACCGACATCGGCGGTGCACCAGTAGATATCGCCATCATGGTAGTCGAAGACATATTGGTGGGTCATCGAGACATAGACGAGATAGCCGGCGGTGGTGTGCAGCACGCCCTTCGGCTTGCCGGTCGAGCCTGAGGTATAGAGGATGAACAGCGGATCCTCGGCCTTCATCTTCTCCGGCTTGCAGTCGCCTTTCACCGTGGCGATCTCGTCATGGTACCAGATGTCGCGTCCCTGGACCCAGCCGGTCTTGCCGCCGGTGCGGCGAACGACGACCACCTTATCGACCTTGGTGCCGGCCTTGGCGGCGATTTCGATCGCTCTGTCGGTGTTTTCCTTCAGCGGGATCGGCTTGCCGCCGCGCAGGCCTTCGTCGGCGGTGATGACGAAGGTCGACTTGCAGTCATCGATGCGGCCGGCCAGCGCGTCCGGTGAAAAGCCGCCGAAGACGATCGAGTGGATGGCGCCGATGCGGGTGCAAGCCAGCATCGCGTAGGCGGCTTCCGGGATCATCGGCATGTAGATGGTGACGCGGTCGCCCTTCCTGACGCCGTGCTTCTTCATCACATTGGCGAGCCGGCAGACATGCTCGTAAAGTTCGTTGTAGGTGACCTTCTTGTCGTCGTAGGGATTGTCGCCTTCCCAGATGATGGCGGTCTGGTTGCCGCGCTTCTTCAAATGGCGGTCGATGCAGTTATAGGAGACGTTGGTTTCGCCGTCCTCGAACCATTTGATCGAGACCTTGCCCTCGAAGGAGGTGTTCTTGACCTTGCTGAACGGCTTGAACCAGTCGATGCGCTTGCCGTGCTTGCCCCAGAACTTGTCCGGATTCTTCACGCTGTCGGCATACCATTTGAGGTAGGTGTCGTTGTCCATCAGCGCGTTCTTCTTCCACGCCGGCTGGACGCGGTGGATCTTCACCTCGGACATGTCTTCACTTTCCTCCCAAACCACCCCGCCGGCTTGACCACAGCCAGGATCACGGCGACGCAGCCGCGAATTCGGCGGCATTATTAACAGTTCCGCGCTGACGGCAACATTAGACGTTGGATTCGCGTGGCGGGATGCCGCAGCTCCCGTTTCGGTTGTATCAGCACTCGGCAGCGGTCGCTGCTAACTGCATGTTTTCGTGCATAAAACCCGACTGGGATCAGGAAAATCATAGACAGTTAAGGAACGGCGCGCACAATTCGGTGTTGGGAGGAATGGAGAATCAACTAGGCCAAGGGGCTGTCATGCGCGATCATTCCGAAATGGACCTGATGCTCAAGGGGTATGGCCTGACCACGGCCAAGATTCTGTACCATTTTCCCGACCACCCGCATCTGCTGCAGAGCTTCATCTGGCAGGATTACGATCTGGCGCCGAAGTTTCCGGTGCTGATCAAGTTCATCGAGTTCTGGAAGGCCAGGCTCGACGGGCCGCTGCATTCGATCAGCTACACGCACCAGAAGCTGATCGCGCCGAACGAATGGCGGAAGGTGGATGGGGAGTTCGTGCTGCACTGAGCGGCAGTATAGCTGATCTCCCCCGCGAGGGGGGAGATTGGCAGCTTCAACGTCGGCGATCACACCGCAGGCGGGTTCAGCCGGGCGAAACCTTCCTGGCGGTGATAGGGGAAGTACGGGTAGGGCGCGGTCACTTCGCTTGCCTTGTCGAGCTTTTTGACCTGCTCCGGCGTCAACGCCCAGCCGACGGCGCCGAGGTTCTGGCGCAGCTGTTCCTCGTTGCGGGCGCCGATGATGACCGAGGACACGGTCGGGCGCTGCAAGAGCCAGTTGATGGCGATCTGCGGCACGGTCTTGCCGGTCTCTTCAGCCATTGCATCAAGCGCATCCATGACCCGGTAGAGATGTTGGTCCGCGACCGGCGGGCCGAAATCGGCGGTGTCGTGCAGCCGGCTCTTTTCCGGCAGGGGCTGGCCGCGGCGGATCTTGCCGGTCAGGCGGCCCCAGCCGAGCGGGCTCCACACCAGCGCGCCGATGCCCTGGTCGATACCGAGCGGCATCAGCTCCCATTCATAGTCGCGACCGACCAGCGAGTAGTAGACCTGATGCGCGGCGTAGCGCGGATAAGCATGCTTGTCAGCTTCCGCCAGCGATTTCATCACCTGCCAGCCGGAGAAGTTGGAGACGCCGACATAGCGCAGCTTGCCGGCGCGCACGAGGTCGTCCAGCGTCGACAACACCTCCTCGATCGGCGTGCCGGCATCGAAGGCGTGCAGCTGCAACAGGTCGATGTAATCGGTGCCCATGCGCTTCAGGGCGGCGTCGACGGCTTTGATCAGCCGCGAGCGCGACGAGCCGTAGTCGGCCGGTCTGTCGCCCATCGGCAGCGAAGTCTTGGTCGAGATCAGCACCGCGTCGCGGCGGCCTTTGATGGCTTCGCCAAGCACTTCCTCGGAGGCGCCGTTCGAATAGACATCGGCGGTGTCGAACAGATTGACGCCGGCCTCGAGGCAGATGTCGATCAGCCGCCGCGCTTCCTTGGCATCGCTGTTGCCCCAGGCCCCGAACAGCGGCCCGGAGCCGCCGAAAGTGCCGGCGCCGAAAGAGAGTGCGGGCACTTTCAGGCCCGATGCGCCGAGACGTCGATAATCCATTTTATGCTCCTTGATGATGTCGAAGAAGGATTGCGCGTGATGCTCATGACTGGGCGCAGACCGGCACCCCGATTGTGGGGGCGCGATCGAGGCGCAGCGCCAGGGCAGCGACGCCAAGAGCCGCGACCGGCAGCAAAGCGGCGATCCAGGTTAGTGAGCCGAGGCCGAGGTCATGGGCAATCACCGCGCCGCCAAGCCAAGCGCCGGCGGCATTGCCGAGGTTGAAGGCGGCGATGTTGAAGGAGGAGGCGAGGCTCTGGCCCGCGCCTTGCGCCTTTTCCAGCACCCACATCTGCAGCGGCGCCACGGTGGCGAAGGCGGCGGCACCAAGCAGGCCGACATAGATGACGGCAGGATTTGGCTGTGGACGGCGAAGGTCATGGTGGCCAACCAGCGGTCGGCGACCTTGCCGCCAAGCAGATTGCCGGCGATAAGACCGCCGCCGAAGACGAGCAGGATCGGCGACACGGCGGCTTCCCCAAAACCGGTGATCTCGGTGAGCAGCGGGGCGATGTAGGTGAAGACGGCGAAGACGCCGGCGTAGCCGAGCACGGTGGTGGCGAGGCCGAGCAGCACCGGCGTGCGGCGCAGCACGGCGAGGTCGGCGCGCAGATTGGTCTTCTCGGGCGCTTCCTTGCTGCGCGGCACCAGAAGCAGGATGACGGCAAAGGCTGCCAAGCCGACCACGGTTACGGCCCAGAAGGTGGTGCGCCAGCCGAAGGTCTGGCCGAGCCAGGTGCCGAAGGGCACGCCGAGGATGTTGGCGATAGTCAGGCCGGTGAACATCAGCGCGATCGCCGAGGCTTTCTTGTTGGGCGCGACCAGGCCGGTGGCGACCACCGAGCCGACGCCAAAGAAAGTGCCATGGGCAAAGGCGGTGATGATGCGGGCGCCCATCAGCGTCCAGTAGTCGGGGGCGATCGCACAGGCGAGGTTGCCGAGCGTGAAGATCGCCATAAGGGCCAGAAGGACGGTCTTGCGGGGCCAGTTGCCGGTGGCGATGGTCAAAAGCGGCGCGCCGATGACGACGCCCAACGCGTAGCCCGAAATCAACTGGCCGGCGGCCGAGATCGAGACCGAGATCTTTGCTGACATCGATCAGCAGCCCCATGATGACGAATTCGGTGACACCGATGCCGAAGGCGCCGGCAGCGAGGGCGTAGAGGGCAAGAGGCATGGCGGTTTCCAGTTCGAACTCGAACGAGCGCGCTGTCCAGACCCGCGCCCCGACCGCAGAGATCGTGTTGCCATGTCTTGTGAACCAGACTTGCCTTGGGCATATTTCCTGTGAAATAGATTCACAGATGGCCAGACCCGATATCAACCGTTCCGGCGAGATCGAAGTGTTCGTCCGCGTCGTCGAGGCGGGCAGCTTCTCGGCTGCGGCTCGTTCGCTGCGTATGACACCGTCGGCGGTGAGCAAGCTGATCGCGCGACTGGAGGCAAGGCTCGGCGCGCGGCTGGTCACCCGCACCACGCGCAAGCTGCAGCTGACGCCGGAAGGGACGGCGTTCTATGACAGCGGGGTGCGCATCCTGGCCGATATGGCGGCGGCCGAGCGCGAGGCCGCCGTGGGTGCCGCGCCGCGCGGACGGCTGCGCGTCAACTCCTATGTGCCCTTCGGGGTGCATCGGCTGATCCCGCTGCTGCCTGATTTCCTCGAACGCTACCCCGGGATTTCGGTCGATCTGGTGCTGACCGACAGCGTCATCGATCTGATGGCTGAACGTGCCGACGTCGCCATCCGTGCCGGGCCGCTCGGCGAGTCGCGGCTGGTGGCGCGCAAGCTCGGGCAAAGCCGGATGACAGTCGTTGCCGCACCGTCCTATCTCAAGGCACATGGCACGCCGCTGGTTCCAGCAGATCTCGACCGGCACAATCGCATGGCTTTCGGCTTTGTCCGGCATGTCGATGGCTGGTCGTTTGTCGATGCAACCGGGAACGCCGTCATGGTGCCGATCACCGGAAACACGCTGGTCGGCGATGGCGAGTCGATGCGGTTGATGGCGGTCGGCGGCGCCGGCATCGCCCGGCTGGCACACTGGCATGTGGCCGATGACATCGCGGCGGGGCGGCTGACGGCGCTGCTGGAGGATTTCAATCCGGGCGACGGGGAGCCTACCCACGCCGTCTATGTCGGCCAGGGCCGGCATTTGCCCGCACGGGTGCGGGCGTTTCTCGACTTTCTGGTCGAGAGCGTGCGGATGAGCTGAAAAGACGTTGGGGAGCCAGATGACCCCCCAAGCATCAGGCGACAGCGGTGACTATTTCTTCGGGGTGAACGGCGCCGGGCGGCGACCGGCGCCCTGACGCTCCAGCATCCAGCCGGGATATTCGGCCGGCAGCGCGCTGACCTCATCCAGTCTGGCGAGATCGTCGGCGTCGAGCTTCACCTCGGCCGCGGCAAGGTTCTGCTCGAGCTGCTCCATGCGGCTGGCGCCGATGATGACGCTCATGACGAAAGGTTTGGCCAGGACATAGCCGAGCGCCACCGTGGCGACGCTGACGCCGTGCTTCTGGGCGATCTCGCGCATCACGGCGACAGCCGCCCAGGCGCGGTCCTCATCGACCGGCGGGAAGTTGAAGGCGGCGCGGCGGCCTTCGCCATTGCTGGGCGCGCCGGGGCCGTATTTGCCCGACAGCAGGCCGCCGGCCATTGGCGACCAGACCATCAGGCCGAGCTTTTCCTCGTTGATGAGCGGCACGATCTCGCGCTCGAGGTCGCGGCCGGCGATCGAGTAATAGGACTGGATGGTCTCGAAGCGGGAAAATCCCTTGCGCTCGGCAACGCCCAGCGCCTTGGCGATGCGCCAGGCCGCCCAGTTGGAGACGCCGACATAGCGGACCTTACCGCTGGCAACGAGATCGTCGAGCGCCCGCAGCGTCTCGTCGACTGGCGTCACGGTGTCGGTGCCGTGCAGCTGGTAGAGATCGATATGGTCTAGCTGCAGCCGCTCCAGGCTGCCCTCGACCGAATCCATGATGTGGCCGCGCGAAGAGCCGCGCTCGTTCGGGCCCTGGCCCATGGCGCCATGCACCTTGGTGGCAATGACGACGTCCGAGCGTTTGACGCCAAGATCCTTGAGCGACTGGCCAAGCAGGCGTTCGGACTGGCCGAATGAATAGACGTCGGCCGTGTCGAAGAAATTGACGCCGGCGGCGATGGAACGGGCAACGATGTCGTTGACGCCCTTCTGGTCGAGGCTGGCGATCAGGCCCCATTGGGCATTCTCGCCGGCGGCGCCGAAGGTCATGGTGCCGAGGCACAGTTCGGAGACGAACATCCCCGTATTTCCGAGTTGATTGTAGCGCATGGTGGCGGCTCCAGCAGATTGGTGATGACGCCAAGCAAATAGGAACGGTGCGTTTCGTTTCCAGTGGTGGCACAATGATGGGCCGGCTCTGGCACAACCTGCGGCCGACCCAACACCGGATCAACACAGGCGGGTCAGGCTTCCCAAGGGTTGAACATTGTGACGGCAGTATCGTCGAAATCGGCGACGTTGCGTGTGACCAGTATGAGATCGTGGAAGAGCGCCGTCGCGGCTATAAGCCCATCTGCGTCGCCGCGCGTGCGGATCGCGGAGATGCGACCCCATTGGGCAGCGATGTTCTCGTCTATGCCGAGAATTCGGTTTTCGTAGCTGTGGCGCAGACCGTGGAACCACGTTGCTAAATGGTTTGCAGTGTCGGGGTCGTTTCGCCGCTTCATTTCGATTCCGCGTGCGATTTCACCGAGCGTGATGACGCTTAGAAACAGAGACTGGCGCTCTTGCTTGATTATCCAATCCGCCACTGGCCCCCCTCGCTTTCGCGCATCCGACACGACGTTCGTGTCCAGAAGAAACATCAGAGGTCCACGTCTCGGCCGGGCCCCTTGGAGCGGCGATTGACCTCTTCGACGAAGTCGTCGTCCCATTCGGGACCGGAAAGAAGGTATTCCGCAAGTGAGGGCTTAGAGCCGACGAGCCTTTCGTATTCTTCAGCGGCCAACACGACAGCAGCGGGCTTTCCACGCAAGGTGATGGTCTGCGGGCCCTTTTCACGAGCCTGCTGAACCAGCTTCGAGAGATTGTTTTTTGCGTCCTGCAGATGCCAGTTCATGGAAGGTACCTAGCTAGCTTGGCTAGATATAGCATCGCTGCAGCGATGCAGCAACAATGCTACTGTTAGGGCGGCGAGATCACCGAGGTTTATCGGCCGCCGAAAATCGCCGAGCCGACGCGGACGCTGGTGGCGCCGAAGGCTATGGCGGTCTCGAAGTCGCCGGACATGCCCATCGACAGTTTTGCGACTCCGGCCTCTTTGCCGAGCTTTTCCAGCAAGGCGAAATGCGGGCCGGGGTTTTCGTCGGCCGGCGGGATGCACATCAGGCCTTCGATGGCGAGGCCATGGACATCGCGGCAGCGGGCGACGAAGGCGACGGCGTCGCGCGGCTCGATGCCGGCCTTTTGCGGCTCCGAACCGGTATTGACCTGGACATAAAGCTTTGGCGTGCGGCCCTGGCGCACGATTTCCTTGGCGAGCTCGGCGGCGAGCTTTTCGCGGTCGACGGTCTCGATGACGTCGGCGAGAGCGACGGCTTCCCTCGCCTTGTTCGACTGCAGCGGGCCGATCAGATGCAGTTCGATATTAGGGAATTCCGCTTTCAAGGCCGGCCATTTGCCTTGCGCTTCCTGCACGCGGTTTTCGCCGAAGACGCGCTGGCCAGCCTCGATGACCGGGCGGATGACGTCGGTCTCAAAAGTCTTCGACACCGCAACCAGCGTCACCGAACCGGCGTCACGGCCGGCCTCGCGCTCGGCGGCAGCGATCCTCGTCTTGACGGCGAAAAACTGTTCGACGGCGCTGGCCATGCCCATATCCTGCCTGTCTTTAATCGTCTTGGCCGGCTCGCCGCAGTTGACGGGTCCGGCAATCCATGGTGAACACCGCGACGACATTTACCTCGGCCACCGGGCCTTGTCCGGCGGTCTGCGCCTGCTTTTAAGTGAAAATCATCCGATGGCAACCGAACGATACAATCCGCGCGCGTCAGAGCCCAAATGGCAGAAGGCCTGGGCCGAAAAGAAGCTGTTCGAAGCGCATAACGACGATCCGAAGCCGAAATACTACGTGCTGGAGATGTTCCCCTATCCCTCGGGGAAGATCCATATCGGCCACACCCGCAACTACACGATGGGCGACGTGGTGGCGCGCTACAAGCGGGCCAAGGGTTTCAACGTGCTGCACCCGATGGGCTGGGACGCTTTCGGCATGCCGGCCGAAAACGCGGCGATGCAGAACAAGGTCCATCCCAAGGAATGGACCTACGCCAACATCGCCGCCATGCGCGAGCAGCTCAAGATGATGGGCCTGTCGCTGGACTGGGCGCGCGAGTTCGCCACCTGCGACGTCGACTATTACCACCGCCAGCAGATGCTGTTCCTCGATTTCGTCGAGAAGGGGCTGGTGACGCGCAAATCCTCCAAGGTCAACTGGGACCCGGAGGATATGACGGTGCTCGCCAACGAGCAGGTCATCGACGGGCGCGGCTGGCGCTCGGGCGCGCTGGTCGAACAGCGTGAGTTGACGCAGTGGTTCTTCAAGATCACCGATTACGCGCAGGACTTGCTGGATTCGCTGAACGGTCTCGGCGAGTGGCCGGAAAAGGTCAAGCTGATGCAGCAGAACTGGATCGGCCGCTCGGAAGGGCTGCTGGTCCGCTGGCCGCTGGCAGAGCCAAGTTCTAGCAAGATTGGTGGCGACACGAGCGAGCTGGAAGTCTACACGACCAGGCCCGACACCATTTTCGGCGCCTCCTTCATGGCGGTCGCCGCCGATCATCCGCTGGCCAGGAAGGCCGCCGAGAGCAATGTCGAACTGGCCAAGTTCATCGAAGAAATCAGACATATGGGCACGTCGGTGGCCGCACTGGAGACGGCCGAGAAGAAAGGTTTCGACACCGGCATCCGCGTCGTGCATCCGTTCGACGACTCGTGGACCCTGCCGGTCTACGTCGCGAATTTCGTTTTGATGGAATACGGCACCGGCGCCATATTCGGCTGCCCGTCGGGCGACCAGCGCGACCTCGATTTCGCCAACAGATACGGCCTGCCGGTGATCCCGGTGGTGATGCCGGAAGATGCCGACGCCAAAACCTTCCAGGTCACGGAAGACGCCTATGTCGATGACGGCGTGATGATCAATTCGCGTTTCCTCGACGGCATGAAGCCGGAGCAGGCGTTCGACGAGGTGGCAAAGCTCCTGGAGCAGAAAACCATAGGCGGGCGGCCAATGGCGGAGCGCAAGGTGAACTTCCGCTTGCGCGACTGGGGCATTTCGCGCCAGCGCTACTGGGGCTGTCCGATCCCCATGATCCATTGCGAGGATTGCGGCGTGGTTCCGGTGCCGAAAGCCGACCTGCCGGTCAAGCTGCCCGACGACATCGAGTTCGACCGTCCCGGCAATCCGCTCGACCGCCACCCGACCTGGCGGCATGTGAAGTGTCCGCAATGCGGCAAGGATGCGCGCCGCGAGACCGACACGATGGACACGTTCGTCGATTCGTCCTGGTATTTCGCGCGCTTTACAGCGCCCTGGGCCAATGAGCCGACGGAGCCGAAGGCTGCCGATGACTGGCTGGCCGTCGACCAGTATATTGGCGGCATCGAGCACGCGATCCTCCATCTGCTCTATTCGCGCTTCTTCACCCGCGCCATGCGCGCGACCGGGCATCTCGACCTGGCCGAGCCGTTCAAGGGCCTGTTCACGCAAGGCATGGTGGTGCATGAGACCTACCGCGTCGGCGGTGCGTCGAGCAATGGCCGCTGGCTGTCGCCGGCTGAGGTCAGGATCGAGGATGTCGGCGGCAAGCGCCGCGCCATCGAGATCGCCACCGGCGAAGAGGCGGCGATCGGCTCGCTCGAAAAGATGTCGAAGTCGAAGAAGAATACGGTAAGCCCGGAAGACATCACCGACGGCTACGGCGCCGACACCGCACGCTGGTTCATGCTGTCGGATTCGCCGCCCGAGCGCGACGTCGAGTGGACGGACGATGGCGCCGCCGGCGCACATCGCTTCATCCAGCGTGTCTGGCGCCTGGTGTCCATTGCCGCCGAGACGCTTGACGGCGCCAAGCCGCAGGCGGCGCCGGAGGGCGAGGCGGGCGCCGTTTCCAAGGCCGCGCACAAGATCCTGAAGGCTATCGGCGAGGATATCGAGAAGCTCGGCTTCAACCGGGCCATCGCCCGCATCTACGAACTGGCCAATGCCTTGACCGCGCCGCTCAACGACGTCGCCGAGGGCAAGGCCGACGCGGCGCTGAAAGGCGCCTGCCGCGAGGCGGTGGAGATTCTTGTGCATGTGGTCGCGCCGGTCATGCCGCATTTGGCCGAAGAGTGCTGGCACACGCTGGGCGGCACCGATCTGGTCGCCGAACGGCCATGGCCGGTCTATGATCCGGCGCTGGTCGTCGACAACGAGATCGTGCTGCCGGTCCAGGTCAACGGCAAGAAGCGCGGCGATTTGACAATTGCCCGCGACGCGGACCAAGGTGCGGTCGAAAAAGCGGTTCTGGCTCTCGACTTCGTGCAGAAAGCGCTGGAAGGTAAGGCGCCCCGCAAGGTGATCATCGTGCCGCAGAGGATCGTCAATGTCGTTGCTTGACCTCAGAAGGATGGGGCCCGATCTGGAAAAGACGACGCGCTTGCTGCGCCGCGCAGCGCTGTACGGCATGGTCGCTTCGATGGCGCTGGTTTCGGCCTGTACGGTCAGGCCGCTCTATTCCAGCGCGCCGTTGACGGCCGGCTCGACGCTCAGCGCTTCAGCGGAACTGGCGTCGGTCGCGGTCAAGCCGGTCAAGACCCGCTACGCCCAGCAGGTCCGCAACAATCTGATATTTGCCTTTGGTCAAGGCGCCGGCGAGCCGCCGGCGCCGGTCTACATGCTCGATCTCGGCGTCACCGAACTGGTCGAATCGGCCGCGGTGGTGCAGATCCAGACCGACGAAGACGAGCCGACGGCAGGCACGGTGACGCTGACCGCAAACTATGTGCTGACCGATGCCAGGACCGGCGTGGTGATCGCAACCGGCAAACGGTCGATCCCATCATCCTTCGACAAGCCGACGCAGGAGTTCGCCTCCTACCGGGCGCAGCTCGACGCCGAGAACCGCGCCGCGCGTGAACTGGCTGAAATGGTGAGCCTGTCGGTCGCCCAGGACTTGGTCAGGCACGGCAAGAAGGCCTGAGCATTCCCTGGCGCTGCCAACTAGACTTTTAGCAGTCCGCAACAAAAAGGCCGGTTTCCCGGCCTTTTTTCGTTTGTATCGAACCGATCTCAGCCGATCTTCTGGCCGGTCTTGGCCCAGTCGGCAGCGAACTGATCCAGGCCCTTGTCGGTCAACGGGTGCTTGACCAGCGCCTTCAGCGTCGCGGCCGGCGCGGTAACGACATCGGCGCCGATCAGGGCTGCCTGCTTGACGTGATTCACGGTGCGAACCGAAGCGACGAGGATCTCGGTGTCGAAATCGTAATTGTCGTAGATCTGCCGGATCTCCTGGATCAGTTCCATGCCGTCCGCGCCGGTATCGTCGACGCGGCCGACGAAGGGCGAGATGAACGAGGCGCCGGCCTTGGCCGCCAGCAGCGCCTGGTTGGCCGAGAAGCACAGCGTTACATTGACCATGCGGTTCATCTCGGTGCGGATCGTCTTGCAGGCGCGCAGGCCGTCGAGCGTCAGCGGCACCTTGATGCAGACATTGTCGGCGATCTTGGCCAGGATGTTGGCCTCGGCCATCATGTCCTTGTATTCGATCGCAACGACCTCGGCCGAAACCGGGCCCTTGACGATGTCGCAGATCTGCTTGGTGACCTCGGCGATCTTGCCGCCGGATTTCAGGATCAGCGAGGGATTGGTGGTCACGCCGTCGAGCAGCCCCAGGTCGTTCAGTTCCTTGATGTCCTTGATGTCAGCGGTGTCGACAAAAAATTTCATGGGGGTCTCCTGAAAGATTTCCATGTGCATGCCATGCACATTCCGGGTTGCCCTTTGATCTAGACCAAAGTCGGGGCAAGGTCACGCCCGATGATCGAAGATTCGCCCTTTGTCGCAGCCGCGCCGGTGCTGGTGCCGATGCCGGCCGAACGGCCCTACACCTACGCTGTGCCTGCCGGCGTGCGCGTGGTGCCGGGCTCGATCGTGCGCGTGCCGCTCGGTCCGCGCCAGGTTGCCGGCATCGTCTGGGATGGTGCGGTCGAGAATATCGACGCCAAAAAGCTGCGCCCGATCGAACAGGTCTTCGACTGCCCGCCGATCGACCGCGGCATGCGCCGCTTCGTCGACTGGGTGGCGCAGTACACGCTGTCGCCGCCCGGCATGGTGGCGCGCATGCTGTTGCGCGCGCCGGAGGCGTTCGATCCCGAACCATGGATCGAGGGCCTGCAGCGGACCCTCGTCATGCCCGACCGGATGACGGATGCCAGGACGCGCGTGCTGGAGACGGCGGAAGGGGGGCTTGCCTGGACGCGATCCGGCCTGGCGCACGCGGCGGGCGTGTCGTCGACGGTGGTCGAGGGACTCAAGGCGCAAGGCGTGTTCGAGACGGTGATGATCCCGCCTCGACCGGTGGTCGCCGCGCCCGATCCCTCCTACGCCATGCCGGAGCTGATGCCGGACCAGGCAGACGCGGCCGCCATGCTGCGCGCCAATGTCGCGGCCGCTGCTTTCAACGTCACGCTGCTCGACGGCGTCACCGGCTCGGGCAAGACGGAAGTTTATTTCGAGGCGGTGGCGGCAGCCCTCGACCAGGGCAGGCAGGTGTTGATCCTGCTGCCGGAGATCGCGCTGACGCATGCCTTCCTCGAACGCTTCCAGCAGCGTTTCGGCGCCAAGCCGGCGGAATGGCATTCCGACCTGCCGCCCCGAATGCGCGAAAAGGTCTGGCGACAGGTGGCGGAAGGCGGCGTGCGCGTCGTTGCCGGGGCGCGTTCGGCGCTGTTCCTGCCGTTCCGCGAGCTCGGGCTGATCGTCGTCGACGAGGAGCACGACCCCGCCTACAAGCAGGAGGATCGCGTCTTCTACAATGCGCGCGACATGGCGGTGGTGCGCGGCCATATCAGCGGCTTCCCGGTGGTGCTGGCGTCGGCGACGCCATCGGTCGAAAGCCGGGTCAATGCGCAGCAGGGCCGCTACAGCAGGGCGGTGCTGTCGGCGCGCTTTGCCGAAGCCGCGCTTCCCGATCTCAAGACGATCGACATGCGGCGCGCGCCGCCGGCCCGCGGCGGCTTTCTGTCGCCGCTGCTGATCGACCAGATGCAACGTACGCTGGAGAAGAAGGAGCAGTCGCTGCTGTTCCTCAACCGGCGCGGCTATGCGCCGCTGACGCTGTGCCGTGTCTGCGGCCACCGCTTCGGCTGCCCGGTTTGTTCGGCCTGGCTGGTCGAGCACCGCTTTCGCGGCCAACTCGTCTGCCATCATTGCGGGCACAATGAGAAGCGGCCGGAGGCTTGCCCGGAATGCGGCACGCTCGACCATCTGGTCGCCTGCGGGCCTGGCGTCGAGCGGATAGCTGAAGAAGTCGTGGCGCATTTCCCCGACGCGCGCACGATCGTCCTGTCATCCGATTTGATGGGTGGAGTGCGCCGGCTGCGGCTGGAGCTCGAGGCCATTGCCAATGGCGAGGCCGACATCGTCATCGGCACGCAGCTGGTCGCCAAGGGCCATAACTTTCCCAACATGACGCTGGTCGGTGTCGTCGATGCCGATCTCGGCCTCGCCAATGGCGATCCCCGCGCCGCTGAGCGCACCTTCCAGTTGCTCAGCCAGGTGACCGGCCGCGCCGGCCGCACCGGCAAGAAGAGCCTCGGCCTGCTGCAGACTTTCCAGCCGGACCATCCGGTGATGCGGGCGATCGTCTCGGGCGATGCCGAGGCCTTTTACGAACGCGAGATCACTGAGCGCGAACGGGCAGCCCTGCCGCCCTTCGGCAGGCTTGCCGGCGTCATCGTCAGTGCGGTGACGCGGGCCGAGGCCGAAGGCCACGCGCGCGGCCTGCGCCGTGCAGCACCCCAGGCCAGCGACCTGTTCGTGCTCGGTCCGGCCGAGGCGCCGCTGTCGCTGCTCGGTGGGCGCCATCGTTTCCGTTTGCTGATCCAGGGTGAAAAGCGCGCCGACATCCAAGGCTTCATCCGAACCATGCTGGCCGAAGGGCCGAAGCAGCGCGGCTCGGTCCGCGTGCAGGTCGACATCGATCCGCAGAGCTTCTTGTAAGCACAAAGGCTGACGCCGCCGCCGGCCGCCCGTAAGCCGTTTGTCAAGAAAACTCAGCATCTTAGTGCCGGCTAAAATGCGCGCCGTTCATGTACCCGGCTCTCATCCGTTCGCTGACTAATCCTGATTTGAAAAGCCACAAAATAAATGTTGACTCATTTTATCATGAATTATAACTGGGCCTTTCCGCTCTGGCGCTGGGGACCAGGGCATGGATGGGGACAGCATGCGCAGATTTTTCAGTACGCTTCTTTGGTCATCGGCTTTGGGTTCGTCGATTATGGCAGGCGCGGCATTTGCCCAGGAAACCGCTCCGACAGACCAGCAGGGAGCCACCGTGCTCGACCAGATCCTGGTCACCGGCCGCAATGAAAGGTCGATTTCCAGCGTCGCCCAGTCTGTCCAGGTCGTGGAACAGGAACAGGTCGAGGAAGCAACGCAGGAAAATATCGACGCCGCGACCCTGATCAGCCGCATCGTCCCCGGCTACGCGCCACGCAACCAGACCATTTCCGGCGCTTCGGAAACCTTCCGCGGGCGCAGCGTTCTCATCATGGTCGACGGTGTGCCGCGCAACACACCGCTGCGGGACGTCTCACGCATCCTGTCGATGATCGACCTGAATTCGGTCGAGCGCATCGAAGTCATCAATGGCGCGTCCAGCCTTTATGGCGCCGGGGCCACCGGCGGCACGATCAACTTCATCACCAAGCGCGGCGATAGCGACAAGCCGAAGGTGACAGTGCGCACCGGCGTCACCGCCTTCACCGAGAATCCCGGCAAATCGGCCGGGCCCAGCACCAGCGTCTCGGTCGAGGGCAAGAAAGGCGATTTCGACTATTTCTTCTCGGCGTCCGGCGATCTGTCGCGTCGCACCTATGGCGGCCACGGCAACGAGGTGGCTTCGGACGCCATGCTTGGCCAAGGCGGCGGCGACCGCACCGGCACGGGCAATCTGTTCGGCGTGGCCGGCTACCAGTTCGATTCCAGGCGCTTCGAGGCCAGCGTCGACTGGACCTATGCCAACCAGAAGCCGGACTGGTTCACCGATTACACGACCAATCCCGTCTCCCCGGATTTCGGCGATCCCTATGAAGGCAAGCCGCTGAAGGAAGATTCGAAATATCTGACCGCCAAATACACCGACAGCGACTTCGCGCTCGGAAACCTCGAGGTCAAGGCGTTCTACAACGACATCTTCAAGCAGTCGCCCTTTACCAAATTCTCGGCCGTCAACAGCCAGGTGTATTTACCGACGAACCCGACGCGGCCGGTGATCCTGCCGCCGGGTACGGACCCGACCGCCGACTTCAACCAGACGGCGCTGCAATCGCGGCGCAGCGGCGTCAACCTGACCGTCAACACTCCGATGGACTTTATCACTCAGGGCAGCACGCTGACCTGGGGCGCCGACCACGTCTTCGATGCCACCGATCAGCAGCTGACCAACGGCCAGGACGCCATCTCGCCCACGACCCAGAACTCGGTCGCCTTGTTTGCGCAGGGCGAAATTCCGGTGACGGATCGCTTTCGCATCAGCGGCGGCGCGCGCTACGACCAGTTTTATCTCAACGTTGAAGACTTCACCCGGCCTGCCGCTGCCGTTCTGCTAGGCCGGAACATTATCGGCCTGCCGGCGATCCAGGTGACCGGCGGCTCGTTCGACTACGACGCCGTCACCTTCAACGCCGGCGCCGTCTACGATCTGACCGAAAGGATGCAGCTTTTCGGCAATTTCTCGCAAGGCTACAGCCTGACCGACATTGGCGGCTTCACCCGCCGGGCCGGGTTGAACTCCAACGCCGAAACCTGCGACGCCTATGGCACCGCCATCCGGCCGCTGCTGCCGTGCACCAACGCGCCGGATTACGCGATCAGCTATGCCGATATCGCGCCTGAACCCCAGCTGGTGAACACCTGGGAAGCCGGTCTGCGCGGCGACTGGGGCGACTATCGCGGCGGCGTCAGCGCCTATCTGTCGACCTCGGACAACGGCGTCAGCTACGACATCGTCAACAACCGGGTATCGCAGCAGAAGGAACGCATCTGGGGCGTGGAAGCCAATCTCGAGGCAGATCTCAGCGGCATGTTTACGCTGGGCGGATCGGTCGGCTATGTCGAAGGCAAATACGATGCGGATCACGACGGCCACATCGAAGCTAACGAGTATCTGCCGAACAACCGTATCCCCTCGACCTACAAGGGCCTGGTCTATCTCACCACCCGTTTCGAGAACGAGCTGACCCTGCGCAGCGAGTTGGAGCTGTTTTCCGGGCGCGACCGCATCGCCACCCAGGACCTGGACGGCGCTGCGCTGGTCAATCTCGCCGTATCGAAGACGTTCGCCAATGAAAGCGTGCTGAACCTTGCCGTGCGCAATGTGTTCGACACCTACTACATCAACCCTTCCGCATCGGCGACGCGCGGCGCCGACGTTCCGGGGCTGGGGCGTTCGGTCGCTCTGTCCTACCAGATCACATTCTGAGGGCGGCGATGGCGGTGTCTCTCCAACGAAACGGTGCATTGGTCTCGCTGCTGGCAGAAGCGCCCGCCGATCCGGCGGATGGCGCGCGCTATATCGAGGCGCTCGGCCGCCTTTCGCAGGAACTAGAGCCGTTCGTGCTGCTGGTCGATATCGGCATCGAGATCGCGCTGAGCGACGCCCAGCGCAAGGCGCAAAACCTCTGGTACAAGGCGGAACGCGAGCAGCTCGAAAAGATCTGTCGCGCCTGCGCACTGGTGCGCACCGCCGCCGACGAGAACATGCAGCGCGTCTGGCAAAGCCTGTTCGGCTTTCCAGTGCTCGTCACCCGCAGCCGGGCGGAGGCCGGCGCCTTCCTGAACGGTTACGCACCGAAGGACTATGTCAAATGAGCGGCGACACAGACCGGCCGGCGCCCGCCGGGCTTTCGCGCCTGCGGCTTTTCGTCGTTCTCGCCTGCCTTTATCTGGCGCAGGCCATCCCGAGCTATCTGTTTGCCGCGACGATCCCGCCGATCCTGCGCGAGCAAGGCGTGTCGCGCACCGCCATCGGCATGATGGCGCTGCTGATGCTGCCGCTGGTGCTGAAATTCCTGTGGGCGCCGCTGGTCGATCACTTTCGGCCAGTGGCCCGCGCCCATCGCGCCGGCTGGGTCATCATCACCCAGATCGGCGTCATCGCCGGCATCGCGGCCATGCTTTGGATCGAGCCGACCGATGTCGCCGGTATCTTTGCCGTCGGCCTTGTCGTGAGCCTGTTGATGTCGACCCAGGACATCGCCACCGACGGCTACGCGGCCAAATATCTCGACCCGAAGGACAGGCCGATCGGCAATGCGATCCAGGGCGGCGCCTTCGCGCTCGGCGTCGTTCTCGGCGGCACGCTCGGCCTGTTGGTTTATCATCATGCCGGCTGGCAAACCATGGTGGCCATGGTGGCCGCGCTGTCCGTCATCCCGCTGTTTGCTGCCTTCGCCATGCGCGAGACCGATCCCGTCGCCAGCGCGCTGCAGGCGGCCATCGACCGCCCCTCGATCCTGCGTTTCCTGCGCCGGCCCGAGGCACGCCAGATCCTGTGGATCGCGCTCATCTACCGCGCCAGCGAGGGGCTGGTGAAGTCGATGGAAGGCTCCTATCTCGTCGATGCCGGCGTGCCGCTCGACATCATCGGTTATCTCTCGGGCGGCGCCGCGCTCACCGTCGGGCTCGGCGGCTCGGCGCTGGCGGCATGGCTGCTGCACAAAAGGGGCGCCGCCTCGGTGCTCGGCCTGCTCGGCGCGCTGCGAACCATCTGCTTCCTGATCTTCGCGCTGCACGCTTTCGGCGCTATCGCCGGCTTCTGGCCGATCTTCGGCGCCTCGTTCCTGCAGACGCTGGTGCGCTACATGGAGATCGTGGCGCTCTACAGCCTGTTCATGTCCGTCACGTCGTCGGACCAACCCGGCACCGATTTCACCATCCTGTCCTGCGCCCAGCTTATCGTCTATCTCGTCGGCTCCATGCTGGCCGGCCGCTTCGCCGACATGCTCGGCTACTCCGCGTTGTTCACCCTGGCGACAGTGCTGTCGGGCATCGCCGTGGTGGCGACCTATCGCATGCTGAATGCCCATTTCGCCGATGCCGCAAAGACCCAGCCAGGAACGCCGATGCCGCTGCCGGAGGTCGCCGAATGAGCGCGGGTTCGCTAGTGCTTATGAACCATGGCTGCAAGACCGGCGGCGGCCAGAGCCAGCGCCGCGCAGCCGGCCAGCGGCGCAAAGGGCCAGAGCGTGAAGGCGAAGCCGCCGGCCAATGCGCCGATGCTCTGGCCGAGCACATGGGTGCTGGTGAGCCAGCCGGCCGCCGCGCCCTGCTCGCCGGGCTCCAGGCGCTTCATCAGCCAGGCGGTGTAGCCGGGTGTAGCCAGGGCAATGCCGGCCGCTGCCACCACCAGAGACGCTGCCGAGGCAACATGGCTGGCCGTGACGGCCAGCGCCGTCATGCCGACGCAAACCATGAGACAGCCGACGATGACGCTGTTGCGCTCCGCCAGCCGCAGGCGCGCCATGAGCAGTCCCTGGACCAGAACCATGACGACGGCGACCAGCATCAGGGCCAGGCCGGTCAACGTCGTGGCCTGCGTCGCACCAAGGCCAAAACGCTGCTGGGTCATCGGGCCGAGCATCATCTGCACCTGTCCGAAGCCGAGCGTCAGGCACAAGCCCATCGCCAGGCAAGGCAGAGCGCGGCGATCGAAGGGCGATATTCCACGGCCGACGTCGGCCGCCCTGCCGTCGGTCCGTCCGCCGGCTTCCCCTTTGCCCCGCGCGAGCCACAGCAACAGCGGGCTGAACAGGAACAGGATGGGCGGCAGCAGCGGCGACAGGACGGCAGCCGTTGCCGCCAGCGCGCCGGCCAGCCGCCCCATGCTGACGCCGGCGCCAAGCAGTCCCAGCGCGGCCTGTCGCCTGTCATCGGCAACCGAGCGGCTGGCCCAGACCTGCGCCGTCGGCATGACGCCGGACGCGGCAAAACCGTACACGGTTCGCGAAAGCATCAGCAAAGCGATGCCCAGCGCGGCTCCCGTGCCGGCTATCAGCAGAATGGCGAACACCGCCTGGCCGGCCAGCATGGCGAGGCCGAGCAAGCGCAGCAGCCTGGCATGGCCAAGCCGCTCGCCCATGCGACCCCACAGCGACGAGCCGACCAGAAAGGCCGCCGCGCCGACAGCAGTTGCCGCGCCGATAGCAAACGTGTCGAGCCTCAGCCGCTCCATCACCAGGGGAACGAGCGATACGAAGGCCGACTGGCCGAAGCCGATTGCCGAGACCGCGATCGCCAGGCGGCGAAGAAGCGAAGATCGATTTTTCATACTGGTCGTCATAACGCGAAGCTTATTTCCTGGTTAGAATAAATAATCAACAGAAATGTTATAATAACCACAGCGTATAAGATATAATACTACAGTATTGTGTGGATTTATGAGGATGCACATGGAACAAGTAAAACCAGAATCTTCCTCTGCATTAAGCCCGTTCCTCAACGCGTTGCTGCGGGAATGGGATGGCTGGGAATTCGTCGACGCCAGCCAAACCGGGCTGTTTCGGCCGCAGGCGGCCGTGCTGCGTCTGAATTTCCCTGCCTCGCGCGCGGCGGTGCTCGTCGAGGCGCGGCATCGCTCGAAGGTTGGTTACCACGATTTCGCGATGCCGCTCTGGCGCCTCGATATTAGTAGCGAGGGGGCCGATGGCGAGGCGTCCGAGATCGACCTTTTCAGCCTTTTGGCGCTGATCCTGGCGGATCCCGACATTGCCGGCCGGGCGACAGCGAAAAGCCGACTGACCTTCCTGCGCCGCAGCCTGGCCAGCATCGCCGCAATCGCTGACGCGACTGCGGCGCGTGGATCGTCGCGGCCCTTCTCCGAAGGCGATCCTGATTTCATCGATGCCGAAAGCGCCCTGCGCTTCGGCCATGCCGTGCATCCGGCGCCGATGAGTCGCGAAGAGTTCACGCACACGGATTCCGCGCGCTTCGGGCATGAATACTGCAATGCGTTCAAACTGCGCTGGTGGGCCGTCGACCCGACCATCCTCACTGGGGGCAGCGTCGAGCCGCTAGATGTCACCGAGATGGTCCGCGGGCTTGCCGCCAGCGATCCGCAGCTGCTTGCTCGGGCTGGCAAGCAACAGGGCAAGGTTCTCGTTCCGATGCATCCGTGGCAGGCCGTACGGCTCATGCTGGAAGACCGCGTCGAGCGCCTGTTTTGCGCCGGCCGTATCGTCGATGTTGGGCTCGGCGGACCAGCGTGGCGGGCCACGACCTCGCTGCGCACGGTTCATTCAGCTGAAGTCGAGTGGATGCTGAAATTCTCGCTCAGCCTGCGCCTGACCAATTCCAGGCGCATCGTCGAGGAGCATGAGTGCCGGCGCGGCCTTTCGGTGCACCGGCTGGTCAAGGGCAAGCTCGGCTATGCCTTGCAGCGGCGCTGCCCGACCATGACGGTGCTGGGTGAGCCCGCCTGGTTCGGCCTGCGTGACGAAGACGGCCGGCTGATGACGGATACCATCGTCTCGTTTCGCGAAAATCCGTTTCGCGGCACGGGCAATCCGCCGGCTGCCGTTCTCGGCGCGCTTTGCGAGCGCCATCCCGGCCGTACCGAAAGCCATCTGTCCGACCTGGTCCACCGTATCGCCCGCGACGAGAAGCGACCTGTCGAGGAAACGGCGCGTTTGTGGTTCGAGCGTTTCCTTCATGCCGCCATCGAGCCGTTTATCGTTGCCTTCTCGGAATTCGGCCTGCTGTTCGGCGCCCATCAGCAGAACCTCGTCGTCGGTCTTTCCGGAGGCTGGCCGAATGCGCTCTATTTTCGCGACTGCCAGGGCACTGGTTATGTCGAGGAATTCCTGCCCAGGCTGCGCGAATTCGTGCCCGAGGCCGGTCAGGCGGGCGATCATGTCTTCCCAGCGGAAGCGGCCGCGAAGCTGTTCGGCTACTATCTGGTCGTCAATGGCGCTTTCGCCGCCGTCGCAGCCCTTGCCGCCGCTGGCCTCACCAACGAAGACGATCTGCTGGCGATATTCCGCCGCTCGCTCGAGCGGCTGGCCGCCACGCCGATGGCTGACCGGTCCTGCGTCGACTATTTGCTCAACGCGCCGACGCTCGCCGCCAAGGGCAATTTCCTGATCGCGCTGCGCGACATCAATGAGAACACCGAAGTGACCGACCCGCTGGCAGGTTACGTCGAGCTTCCGAACCCCCTGCATGTGAGAGAATTCGCATGAACATCGAGGCTGCGAAAAACTGGTCACCCGCCACCGTCGCCGGCAACGAAGGATGGCAGCATCTGGCCTCGGCCGCGGAGCCGCTCGCCATTTGTGCCGGCGATGGCCATGTCAGCCTGGTCAACGCTGAGGGAACAGCGGTGGGACAGGCCCGCATCTCCGACGCGGATGGCCGCCTGCTCATCGACGATGTCGCGTTTATTGGCGGCCGCCTCGACCAACCGCAAATCCTGGCAGGTCTCGTCGACGCCGTGCTGCGCCTGCATCCTTCCGTCGACTGCGCCTTCCTGCCGGCGGCCAAGACGCTGTGGCCGGTTTCGGCGCTGGCCACCGAGACGGTTCCGGGTGAACCGGAATGCGCCGTCATCCGTCGCTCGGTCCTGCGCCAGCTGCCGCTGCTGTGGCGCAGCCAGGCCTCGCATGTCACCTATCCGGCATTGACGACCGCTATCGGCCCGGAAGACCGGCTGCCGCCATTGCGCCAACCGCGCCCCTGCGGCCCGATGTACGAACGCTGGATTCCGGAAATCGGCCTCACCGTGTCGCTGCGGCCGATCGACCGCCGGACCGATCTCGACCTCTTCCATCGCTGGATGAACGATGGCCGCGTCGCCTTCTTCTGGGAACTTGCCCAGAGCCATGAGGATCTCGACAAATATCTCGCCGAGCAGGAAAGCGATCCGCATATTTTCGGCGTCATCGCCAGCTTAGACGGCGAGCCGACCGGCTATTTCGAGTTCTACTGGGCCAAGGAGGACCGGCTCGGGCCCTATTATGAGCCGCTCGACTGGGACCGCGGCTGGCATGGGCTGATCGGCAATATGCGCCATCTCGGCCGGCCGAAGACGCTGTCACTGTTCCGCTCCGTCACCCACTATCTGTTCCTCGACGAGCCGCGCACGCAGCGCGTCGTCGGCGAGCCACGCGCCGCGCACCAGAAGATGCTGAGCTATTGCGCCGGCGCCGCCTACGACAAAGTCAAGGAGTTCGACTTCCCGCACAAGCGCGCGGCGCTGGTCTGCTGCGAACGCGAGCGCTTCTTCCGCGAGGTGCCGCTGTGACGGTGCAGCAACCGATTGCCAAAGCGGGGGAGGCGACACGCTGGGCCGCGATCAACCGCGACGCCGTCGCCAAGGCCATTTCCGAACTGACCTTCGAGGAGTGCCTGTCGCCGCGCGAGCTTTCGCCCGGCCGATGGGAGCTGACGCCCGGCCCCGGCGTGACCTATCGCTTTGCCGCGACGCGGCGCCTGTGGGGCCAGATCGCCGTCCGTCCGGAGACGCTGACTCGCGACGCCGGCATCGAGCTGCCGGTCGACGATGCGGTCGCCTTCTTCGCCGACGCGCGCGAGACGCTCGGCATGTCGCCGGCAACATTCTGCACCTATGCGAAGGAGCTTTACAACACGCTGATGGCCGACATGCGGATCGCCAAGGCACGCGGCAATCGACCGGCCGCCGATCTAGCCGCGCTGCCGGATACCGAGTTGCAGGCATTGCTCGACGGCCATCCGAAGGCCCCTGCCAACAAGGGACGGCTTGGCTGGGGACGGGACGACTTCGAGCGCTACGCGCCAGAATCGGCCACCGCATTCCAGCTCTTCTGGCTTGCCGCCGCCAGCGATCGCTGCCTGCTGGCGCTTGACTGCGGGCTCGACGAAGAGGCGCTGCTGCAGGCCGCACTCGGCGACTACGAGCGCGCAAGGCTCGAAGCGGCTTTCAGCGCCGCCGGGATCTCGCGATCGACGCATAGGCTGCTGCCGGTCCACCCCTGGCAGTGGCAGGCGATGATCGCCTCGCAATATGGTAGCGAGATCGCCGCCGGCCGGCTGGTGCCGCTTGGCCAGTTCGGCGATCCGTTCCTGCCCTTGCAGTCGCTACGCACGCTTGCCAATGTGGCACGGCCCGAGGCGCTGCACGTCAAGCTGCCGCTGACCGTCCTCAACACCTCAGCGTGGCGCGGCGTGCCGGGCAAATACATGGCGATCGGCGCCGATCTGTCGCGCTGGCTGGCCACGGTGGCGGCCGCGGACCCGGTGCTCAAGGACGTCAAGGTCTTGCAGGAAGTCGCCGGCGCCTTCTATCCGCATCCGCACTATACCGGCGTTGAAGGCGCGCCCTATCAGTTTTGCGAGATGCTGGGCGCCATATGGCGCGAAAGCCCCGAAAAGGATCTGACAGCGGGCCAGCGGCCGATGATGATGGGCGCCCTGCCGCAGCGCGACGCCCATGGCAGGCCGATCGCCAGCGCCCTGATGGAGCAGTCCGGCCTTGGTCCGGAGGCATGGCTCGATCGCCTGTTCTCCACGGCCTTTGTGCCGCTCTACCACTTCATGTGCCGTTACGGCGTCGGCTTCATCGCCCATGGCCAGAACGTCACCATCATCCTCGACGGAGCGACGCCTCTCGGCGTGGCGGTCAAGGATTTCCAGGGCGACCTCGATCTCGTCGACCAGCCGTTTCCCGAACTGGCCGGCCTCGACCCCAAAATCCTGTCGACGCTGAAGCGCCGGCCGCCGGCACATCTTCTCCAGCATCTGCAAACGGGACACATCGTCAGCGTTCTGCGCTTCCTATCCGAGGCGCTGGCCGCCTATGACCGCTTCGACGAGAGGACTTTCTACGCCATCCTGGCCGCCGCCATCCGGCGCTACCAGGCGCAGAACCCTGAGCTGTCGGAACGGTTCGCGCTCTTCGATCTGTTTGCTCCGAAGATCCCACGCATCGCCATCAACAAGGTGCGCTTCGCCATCGGCTACGGCGACAGCGGCGAACGCCCTCTGCCTGACCTTGGCACACCGCTCGACAATCCGCTTAACCCCGAGTCAGCCCGGCGATCTCCCAGCAGCCCAGCCAGCTCCATAAGGAGTTCGCCATGACCCATACGCTTGACCTCGCAGGCATCGGCATCGGGCCGTTCAATCTCAGCCTCGCCGCCCATCTCGATGCGGTGGACGGCGTCGAAGCGCGCTTCTTCGATCGGGCGACGCGGCTCGAATGGCACCCGGGCATGATGCTGCCGGGCGTCGAACTGCAGACATCCTTCCTCAAGGATCTCGTCACCGCGACGCATCCGACCAGCCCATGGTCGTTCATGTCCTATCTGGTCGCGCAGAAGCGGTTCTATGAATTCCTCAACGCGGATTTCTCAGCCATCCCGCGGCCGGAATTCGCCCGCTATCTCGGATGGGTCGGCGAGAACTTGTCTTCGCTGCGCTTCGCCAGCGCCGTCGACCGGATCGACTTCGACGGAACGAATTTCAGGCTGCGTATCGGCCGCGAGCAGGTGAACGCGCGCAATCTCGCCATTGCCGTCGGGCTGGTGCCCAACATCCCCGCCTGGGCGCGGGCGGCGGCCTCCGATCAATGCTTCCACAACGCCCAGGCCGCCAACCGCCTCGATCGCCTGAGCGGACAGCGTGTCGCCGTGATCGGCGGTGGCCAGAGCGGCGCCGAAGTGCTTCTGCATCTGATCTCCTCCGACCGCTTCGCCGGCCGCGAAATCGAGTGGATCTCGATGCGGCCGAATTTCCTGCCACTGGACGACTCGCCTTTCACCGACGAACTCTTCACGCCGGGCTATGTCGAAAACTTCCATCGGCTGCCGCAAGGGCGGCGCGAGACGATCCTGGAACAGCAGCTGCTTGCCGGTGACGGCGCATCGGCGAGCACGCTGAAGGCGATCTATCGCCAGGTTTACACGCTGCGGCACCTCTCGGAAGAAACGACGGCGGTCAACATGACGCCGCACCGCGAAGTGCTGAACGTGACGCGGGAAGGCAGCGAATACCGGCTGATCATGCGCAACGGCTTCGACGGCGCCATCGAGACGCGCACCGTCGATGCGGTGGTTCTGGCCACCGGCTATGCCTTTGCCATTCCTGATTGCATGGCGCCGCTCATGAACAGGATCGCGCTGGACGAGCGCGGTCATTACAGGCTCAACGCCAGCTTCGAGGTCGAATGGGACGGGCCCGACGACCGCCGGATCTACGCGCTCAATGCCGGCCGGCTCAGCCATGGCATAGCCGAGCCGCAGCTCAGCCTGATGGCTTGGCGCAGCGCCAAGATCGTCAATTCGCTGCTCGGGCGGGCACAGTTCGATCTCGATCTGCCCGATCCGCCGGTTGCCTGGAGTTCAAGGCACACGACACAAAGCCTGCATCATCTCGGCGCCAATGCGAGGATGACCGAATCGGGCGCGCGGTGATGTTTGTGGAGGCGGGCCGAAGAGCGTGGTACGGCGCGCGTTAAGATTGACATCGACCCGTAAAGCTTTTCTGTGAGAGAGATCGTTCGGTCCTGCTGGAGGCTCAGCGAATGAAAACCCTTGGCCTCATCGGCGGCATGAGCTGGGAATCGACGGCGATCTATTATCGCCTGCTCAACGAGATCGTGCGCGAGCGGCTGAGCGGGCTGCATTCGGCAAAGCTGTTGCTCTATTCCTTCGACTTCGCCGAAATCGCCGACCGGCAGCATCATGGCGACTGGGACAGTGCGGGCGTGCTGCTGGCGGATGCGGCGCGCAAGCTGGAGGCGGGCGGCGCAGAGGGGCTTTTGATCTGCACCAACACCATGCACAAGCTCGCCGACCGGGTGCAGGCGGCGGTGTCGATCCCGCTTATCCACATTGCCGACGCCACGGCCGTCGCGGTCAAGGGCGCCGGCGTCAAGCGGCCGGCGCTGCTGGCGACCCGCTTCACCATGGAGCAGGATTTCTACAAGGGCCGGCTGACGGAGAAATACGGGCTGCAGCCCGTGGTGCCGGACCAGGCCGGGCGCGACATGGTGCACCAGGTAATCTACGACGAGCTTTGCCGGGGCATCGTCAACGCGGCATCGAAGGCGGCCTATATCGACGAGGTCGCCCGTCTGCGGCGCGATGAGAAGATCGATGGCGTCATCATGGGCTGCACCGAGATCACCATGTTGATTGGCGAGCGCGATTTCGACATTCCGGTGTTCGACACCACGCGCATCCATGCCGAGGCGGCGGTCGCATTCATGCTGCCCTGAAGGGTCAAAACAAGGATCAGGGCTGGGCAGCCACGGCGACATTGCCGCTGCCGGCCACTTTCAGCTTCCATCGATCTGCTTCAGTGCCGGCCAGATTGAGGTGCCCGGTCAGGAAATAAAGGCGACCGGTGTCGGGGCCTTTGGCTGTGCAAAACCGGTCCTGCAGATAGGAGGGAGGCGTCGCCTGACAATACAGGTTGGCCACGATGCTGGCCGGACGCGCGCGCGGCCTAAACAGCCTTCCGCTCCTTCACGAATTGCGCGCCAAAACTGCCGCGCGCTTGACTTCTTTTTGCAGCGACATTCAATGCATCCGGCATTGCTGTGAGGGGATGAAAGCAAGATGGAATTCGCGTTTCC
The DNA here is from genome assembly GCF_040324255.1 of Mesorhizobium sp. M0001. Taxonomy (NCBI): domain Bacteria; kingdom Pseudomonadati; phylum Pseudomonadota; class Alphaproteobacteria; order Hyphomicrobiales; family Phyllobacteriaceae; genus Mesorhizobium; species Mesorhizobium sp. M0001. The sequence continues at coordinate 131,394 of NZ_JAMYVS010000008.1, read as the reverse complement.
GTGGCCGACCAGCCAGGGCGAATGGCTGGCTTGGTCCAGCGCCGTCGTCACCTTGGCGCTCGGTCTGCTGTTTTTCCTCGCGCCAGGGCTGGCATTTCGGATTCTGCGGCTGCAGGTCCGGGCCGAAAGGGCAGCGGCAATCGCGGAAGGGCGCGGCCGGATGTCGGGCTTCTATCTCGGCGTCAGCCTGTGCTGCATTCTGTTGGCGCAGCCGTGGCTCTATATGGCACTCGGCTTTTCCTGGCTGTTCACCGCTTTTGGCCGTTTGCTGTCGATGATGTCGGACGGCGCCAACACGCCTTTCAACTGGGCGTCGATCGTCGTCGAACTCGTCCTGGCCGCGTTGCCGCTCGCCTTCGTCTTCGGCTTTCTGCCCTGAATCGGCAGCCAATCCAAAGGCTTCGGTTGAACTCTGCGGCCGGATGCGACAATAGTGCCCGAAAAGCATGCGGAACGACGCATTGCGGTCTTAAAATGCCTGTGCTAGACGGCAATCGACTTTCGGCCGGGGATAGCGGAAGCCGCGCCTCCGTGCTTGGAAAAACTTAGTAAGGTCAAAGATTTAGCCAGAGTTTTTGCTCGCGCCAACAATCTGCGGCCCCTCAGACAAGAGAAAAGACGGTCCGTGGCTCAATCGTCATCGCCAATCTCAGGTGTCGCAGAACGCTACGCGGGTTCGCTGTTCGAACTTGCGCGGCAGTCGAATTCGGTGGCCAAGGTCGAGGCCGACCTCAACAGTTTCGCCAAGATGCTGGATGACAGCGCCGACCTGACGCGCCTCATCAACAGCCCGGTGTTCTCCAGCGAGGACCAGGCCAAGGCAATCGCGTCGATCGCCGACAAGGCCGGCATCACCGGCCTGACCGGCAATTTCCTGCGCGTCGTCGCCCGCAACCGCCGGCTCTTCGCGGTGCCCGGCATGATCAAGGCATTTCGCCGGATCTCTGCCGAACAGCGCGGTGAGACATCAGCCGAGGTCACTTCGGCGCATGAACTGACGGCTGCCCAGCAGACGGAACTCAAGGCCGCGCTGAAAAGCGTCGCCGGCAAGGACGTGGCCATCACTGTTACCGTCGATCCGTCGCTGCTCGGCGGGCTGGTGGTCAAGATGGGCTCGCGCCAGATCGATACGTCGCTCAAAACCAAACTCAATTCGCTCAAGCTTGCACTGAAAGAGGTCGGCTGATGGACATCCGCGCCGCGGAAATTTCCGCAATTCTCAAAGACCAGATCAAGAATTTCGGCAAGGAGGCCGAGGTCTCCGAAGTCGGCCAGGTGCTGTCCGTCGGTGACGGTATCGCTCGCGTCTACGGCCTCGACAATGTCCAGGCCGGCGAAATGGTCGAGTTCCCCGGCGGCATCCGCGGCATGGCGCTCAACCTCGAAGCCGACAATGTCGGCGTCGTCATCTTCGGCGCCGACCGCGACATCAAGGAAGGCGACATCGTCAAGCGCACCGGCGCCATCGTCGATACGCCTGTCGGCATGGGCCTGCTCGGCCGCGTCGTCGACGCGCTCGGCAATCCGATCGACGGCAAGGGCCCGATCAAGGCGACCGAACGCAAGCGCGTCGACGTCAAGGCGCCAGGCATCATCCCGCGCAAGTCGGTCAACGAGCCGATGTCGACCGGCCTCAAGGCCATCGATGCGCTGATCCCCGTTGGCCGCGGCCAGCGCGAGCTGGTCATCGGCGATCGCCAGACCGGCAAGACCGCGATCATCCTCGACACGATGCTCAACCAGAAGGCCGTGCACGACAACGGGCCGGAAAAGGAAAAGCTCTACTGCGTCTACGTCGCCATCGGGCAGAAGCGCTCGACGGTCGCGCAGTTCGTGAAGGTTCTCGAAGAGCGCGGCGCCCTTGAATATTCGATCATCGTCGCCGCCACAGCTTCCGATCCGGCGCCGATGCAGTTCCTGGCGCCGTTCACCGGCGCCACCATGGGCGAATATTTCCGCGACAACGGCATGCATGCGCTGATCAGCTATGACGATCTGTCGAAGCAGGCCGTCGCCTATCGCCAGATGTCGCTCTTGCTGCGCCGCCCGCCGGGTCGCGAAGCCTATCCGGGCGACGTGTTCTACCTGCATTCGCGCCTGCTCGAGCGCGCCGCCAAGCTCAACGACGATCTGGGTGGCGGTTCGCTGACCGCGCTGCCGATCATCGAGACGCAGGCCAACGACGTGTCGGCCTACATCCCGACCAACGTGATCTCGATCACCGACGGCCAGATCTTCCTCGAAACCAACCTGTTCTTCCAAGGCATCCGTCCGGCGGTCAACGTCGGCCTGTCGGTGTCGCGCGTCGGTTCGTCGGCGCAAATCAAGGCGATGAAGCAGGTCGCCGGCTCGATCAAGGGCGAGCTCGCGCAGTACCGCGAAATGGCTGCGTTCGCGCAGTTCGGCTCCGATCTCGACGCCGCCACGCAGCGCCTGCTCAACCGCGGCTCGCGCCTGACCGAGCTGTTGAAGCAGCCGCAGTTCTCGCCGCTCAAGGTCGAGGAGCAGGTCACGGTGATCTTCGCCGGCGTCAACGGCTATCTCGACAAGCTGGCGCTGAACCAGGTCGGCAAGTTCGAGCACGGCCTGCTCAGCCATATGCGCTCGGCCGGCAAGGACGTGCTGGACGGCATCCGCAAGGAAAAGGCGCTGTCGGACGATCTGCGCGCCAAGCTGAAGGCCGAGATCGACGCCTTCGCCAAGACCTTCGCTTGAGAAGAAGCCGGACGCTCGGGATCAGGTTTGAAGCATGCCTTCATTAAAAGACCTTCGTAACCGTATCGCCTCGGTCAAGGCGACGCAGAAGATCACCAAGGCGATGCAGATGGTCGCCGCGGCGAAGCTGCGCCGCGCGCAGGAAGCAGCGGAGGCGGCGCGTCCCTATTCCGAGCGGATGGGTGCGGTGCTGGCCAATATCACGCAGGCGATCGGCGGCGGCGGCGATGCCCCGGCGCTGATGACCGGCACCGGCAAGGACGATGTGCATCTGCTCGTCGTCTGCACCGCCGAGCGCGGCCTGTGCGGCGGCTTCAACTCGCAGATCGCACGTCTGGCCCGCGACCATATCCGCCGGCTTCTGGCCGACGGCAAGCAGGTCAAGATCATCTGCGTCGGCAAGAAGGGTTTCGACATTCTGCGCCGAGACTATGCCTCGCTGATTATCGACCGCGTCGACCTGCGCGATGTCAAGAAGCTCGGCTTCGTCAATGCCGATGCGATCGCCCGTAAGATCATCCATCTGTTCGGCGAAGGCGGCTTCGATATCTGCACGCTGTTTTATTCGCAGTTCAAGTCGGTGATCAGCCAGATTCCGACCGCGCAGCAGATCATTCCTGCCGGCGTGGCTTCCGCTCCCGCCGAAGCGACCGCCGGTGGCAATGCCGTCTACGAATACGAGCCGGAGCCGGGCGAGATCCTCACCGACCTCATTCCGCGCAACATCTCGGTCCAGGTCTTCCGCGCGCTGCTCGAAAACGCAGCCGGCGAGATGGGCGCCAAAATGAGCGCCATGGACAATGCAACGCGCAATGCCGGCGACATGATCAACAAACTGTCGATCACCTATAACCGCCAGCGGCAGGCGCAGATCACCAAGGAACTGATCGAAATCATTTCGGGCGCCGAAGCGCTCTAGGCGCGACCGCCAGGAGGTCATCGACCTTCTGATGGAGCGTGAGAAACAAAGGACGAGAAGGGTAAAGACGATGGCGAAAGCAGCGACCCCCGCGAAGACGGCCCCCAAGGCGGCCGCAAAGGCTCCGGCAGCAGCGGCGAAGGCCGCTCCGGCCAAGAAGGCGGCCGCGCCCGCCAAGGCCGCGGCCCCGGCAGCGAAGACGACGAGCGTTGCCGTCAAGAAGACCGGCGCCATCGGCAAGGTTCGCCAGGTCATCGGCGCCGTCGTCGACGTGCAGTTCGGTGATCATCTGCCGGCCATTTTGAACGCCATCGAAACCTCCAATGTCGGCAACCGCCTGGTGCTCGAAGTTGCCCAGCATCTGGGCGAAAACACCGTGCGCTGTATCGCCATGGATTCCACCGAAGGCCTGGTCCGCGGCCAGGACGTCTATGACACCGGCGCGCCGATCACCGTTCCGGTCGGCCCGGGCATGCTCGGCCGCATCATCAACGTCATCGGCGAGCCGGTCGACGAAGAAGGCCCGGTCGACGGCATCGAGATGCGCGCCATCCACCAGCCGGCGCCTACCTATGTCGAACAGTCGACGGAAGCGCAGATCCTGATCACCGGCATCAAGGTGCTCGACCTTCTGGCGCCCTACGCCCGCGGAGGCAAGATCGGCCTGTTCGGCGGCGCCGGCGTCGGCAAGACGGTTCTGATCCAGGAGCTGATCAACAACGTCGCCAAGGCGCATGGTGGCTTCTCGGTCTTCGCCGGCGTCGGCGAGCGCACCCGCGAGGGCAACGATCTTTATCACGAGTTCATCGAGTCCGGCGTCAACAAGAAGGGCGGCGGCGAAGGCTCCAAGGCGGCACTGGTCTATGGCCAGATGAACGAGCCGCCGGGCGCGCGTGCCCGCGTCGGCCTGACCGGCCTTACGGTCGCCGAATATTTCCGCGACCAGGGCCAGGACGTGCTGTTCTTCGTCGACAACATCTTCCGCTTCACGCAGGCCGGTTCTGAAGTGTCGGCGCTGCTCGGCCGTATTCCTTCGGCCGTGGGTTACCAGCCAACGCTGGCCACCGACATGGGTGCGCTGCAGGAACGCATCACCACAACGACCAAGGGTTCGATCACTTCGGTGCAGGCGATCTACGTGCCGGCCGACGATTTGACCGACCCGGCGCCTGCGACCTCGTTCGCCCACCTGGACGCGACGACCGTGCTCAACCGCGCGATCTCGGAAAAGGGCATCTACCCCGCCGTCGATCCGCTCGACTCGACCTCGCGCATGCTCGATCCGCTGGTCGTCGGCGAGGAGCACTATGCCGTCGCCCGCCAGGTGCAGTCGATCCTCCAGCGCTACAAGTCGCTGCAGGACATTATCGCCATCCTTGGCATGGATGAGCTGTCGGAAGAGGACAAGCAGACGGTGGCCCGCGCCCGCAAGATCGAGCGCTTCCTGTCGCAGCCGTTCTTCGTCGCCGAAGTGTTTACGGGTGCGCCGGGCAAGCTGGTCGACCTCGCCGACACAATCAAGGGCTTCAAGGGCCTCTGCAACGGCGACTACGATCACCTGCCGGAAGCCGCCTTCTACATGGTCGGCGGCATCGACGAAGCGGTCGAGAAGGCTCAGCGCCTGGCGGCTGAAGCAGCGTAATCAAGGCAATAGGGAGTAGTCAGTAGTCAGTAGTGAATAGCAGCCGGGTGATCAGGACAGTTGTCCTCTCCCTACTCCCTACTCACTACTCCCTACTCACTAAATTGACATGGCTGAAGCTTTCAAGTTCGAACTGGTCTCGCCGGAGCGCCTCCTGGTTTCCGAGCAGGTCGAGTCAGTCGTCATTCCAGGCGCCGAGGGTGAAATGACGGTCATGGCGCACCATGCGCCGGTCATGACCACGATCAAGCCGGGCGTCGTCACGCTGAAGACCGCCGGCGGCAAGGAAGAGCGCTATGTGGTGTTCGGCGGCTTTGCCGACATCGTTCCGGCCGGTTGCACGCTGCTGGCCGAATCGGCGGTTGCCGTCGGCGATATCGACCGCGCCGATCTCGCCCGCCGCATCCAGGAAGCCAAGGAAGACGCCGCTGACGCCAAGGACGATCAGTCCCGCAGCAAGGCCGAGCAGTTCCTCGCCCAGCTGACCACGCTCGAAGGCGCACTGCTGCCGGCGTAAGCCGCAGAATGACTTGAAGAAAAGGCCGGGCTCAGCCCGGCTTTTTTGTTGCGGCCGCCATCCTGGATCGTCTCGCATAGGCGCAGGGCCTTGGCGGGATTTCGGGGCGGGCAGCCAGCATGATCAGATCGGGTGGCGGCATGCCGGCTGCCAGTCAGGGCGAGATGAGCTTGTATTAGGCGATGGCGCCGGCGGAACCGCGATTTGGCTGCGGGGGTACAGTCGGATCGGGGCTTGCCCCTGCTTTCTGGTTGTTCGACAGTCCGGCTGTCTATCGATTTGGGGTGGCCGATGACGGAACAGACAACGCAACCGGAAGCGGCCTCGCGATCCCGGTGGACGACGGCGCTGATCGCGGCCTTTGGCGGTCCGTTCGGCGGGTTCCTTTGGATCGGCGCCGGCCGGCCGGCGGTTGCCAGCCTGGTGGTGATCAGCGCCATAAGCATTGCGCTGACATATGTGGGATTCCCGGTTCTGCCGGGGGTCGATCTCGCCTGGCTGGTGGATCTCTCCAGTTTAGGTCTCATGGTCCTGTGGGTAGCGCTCGTCGTGCCTTTCGCGTCACGATACAGACCGAACCGGTGGTATTCACACGGCCTTTCGGTGCTGCTGTTGGCCGTGCTGACCTCCTACGGAGCCGCGTTAGCGATCCGCACATTCCTCTTCCAGCCGTTTTCGACCCCGGCAGGCAGCATGACACCAACGCTGGAACTCGGCGACTATTTCTTCGTCTCGAAGTTTGCCTATGGTTACAGCCGCTACAGTGTTCCTCTTGGGCTGCTGCCCTTCGAAGGCCGGATCTTTGCCGCCGAGCCGAAGCGCGGAGATATTGTGGTGTTCAAATTTCCAGCGGATCCGAGCATGGACTACGTCAAGCGGGTCGTTGGACTGCCGGGCGACAAAATCCAGATGGTCGACGGAATCCTTCGCATCAATGGTGTGGCGGTCAAACTCGAGGATGTTGGTCCGTACAGCTCCGAGGACTCTCCCCAAAGCGCCAGACTGCAAGGTGAAACCCTCCCCAACGGCGTTTCCTATTCCGTCATCAGTCTTACGGACAATTCAATAACCGACAACACGCGGGTGTTCGACGTGCCCGAAGGCCACTATTTCGTGCTTGGCGACAACAGGGATAATTCCTCCGATAGCCGGCTCAGTGTCGGCTTCGTTCCTGCCGAAAACCTGGTCGGTAAGGCAGTGCGACTGTTCTGGAATTCGCAAGGCACGGAGTATTCGTCGCGGCAGAGGCTGGACGCTCCGGCGGGACAATAGGCTTGAAATGGGCGGTTCCGGACCAGCTTCAGCCTACGTTTGTCGGCTCCGGTATGCCGAGCGCTGAGAGCGCAAGCACGATCCCGCCTTGCAGGATATGCTCGCGATGAGCGGCGACCAGTTCGATCAGCGTCTGCCGCTCGGGCTTGCCGCTGGCGAAGCCGGCCCAGTCGAACACCGCCGCTACTCGTTCCAGCATCCGTCGTTCGTCGAGCGCCGCCAGCGCCGCGTCGAGCGGATCGGTAAAGTGGGCTTCCGGCAGGTCCTTGCCGCGCGCCTCGCAGGCGGCGATCCAGGCGGCGATCACCAGCGTCAGATGCTCCGGGACCAGGCCGGCCTGGATGCACTCGATGGCGGTAGCGACAATGCGCTGCGGCAATTTCTGGCTGCCGTCATTGGCGATCTGCGCGGTGCGGTGGGCCAGCGCGGTGTTGGAGAAACGTTCGGCAAGTTCGGCCGTATAGGCTGACGTGTCGAGCCCGGCATCCCCAGGCAATGTCGGGATGGCCTCGGCCCAGAGCCGGTCGACGAACGCGCGGATCGCGGGATCCGCGAAGGCGCGGTCGACGGTGACGTGGCCGCTGAGCAGGCCGATATAGGCGATGCCCGAATGGGCGCCGTTGAGCAGCCGAAGCTTCATGTCCTCGAACGGCCGGACATCCTCGACCATGGTGACGCCGAATTTCTCCCAAGCCGGGCGGCCGGCTGGAAACCTGTTTTCGATCACCCATTGCCGGAACGGTTCGGTCATCACCGGCCAGGCGTCCTCGAGGCCGAGTTCGACCGCGATGCGCGCCCGGTCGGCATCGGTGGTTGCCGGCACGATGCGGTCGACCATGCTCGATGGGAATGCAACGTCATCGGCTATATGACCGGCGAGGGCAGCGTCGCCTGAAGCAGCAGCGCCGGCATCGCGCAGTTTTGCAAACCCGACCAGCAGCCGGTGCAGCGTGGCGCCATTGGCCGGCAGGTTGTCGCAGCAAAGCACGGTGAAGGGCGGCGTGCCGGCGGCCCGGCGTCGCACCAGCGCTTCCGCCAGGAATCCATGCGCTGTCCTGGGAGATCCGGGATTGCCCAGATCGTGGACGATATCGGGATGGTTTTCGTCGAGGCTGCCGTCGGCGGCCCTGAGATAGGCCTTTTCGGTGATGGTCAGGGTGACGATGCGGGTGCGCGGGTCGGTCAGCGCGGCCAGCACCGCGCCGGGGTCTTCCGGCGCGACCAGCATCGACTGGATCGAGCCGATAATGTGCAGCGCTTCGCCATCGCTGCCGCGCACCGCCAGCGTGTAGAGCCCGTCCTGTGGCGTCAGCGCATCGCGCGTGTCGGGGCTGCGCAGCGAGACGCCGACGATGCCCCAGCCGGTCTCGCCGGCCGCTAGGCAGTCATCGACATAGGCGGCCTGATGGGCACGGTGGAAGGCTCCAACGCCGAGATGGACGATGCCTGGGGCGACACTGGCGCGATCATAGGGGGGGACCGCGACCGAGGCCGGCAAGGATTGCACTGTTGCGTTGGAAAGGCGTCTGCTGGTCATGGCGCGGCTTGTCGCTGGATGGTGTGCGGGGCGGGATCTGCTAGCGGCGTAACATCCGCTCTTCCGCCGCACAATGACCTGACGCCGGTTAAAAGTCATCATACAACAATCCAATTTTTGTATGTTGACATTATTTCTTTCCAATCCTACCGATATCGCCCCTGGGAGGAACGACGTGGCGGGACTGACCGATCCGGATCTACTTTTTGCCGCCGAAGGGCGCGCGCTGTCGATCGCGCGCGATCTCCATGCCGGCATCAAGGACCTGCCGATCATCAGCCCGCACGGCCACACCGATCCGCGTTGGTATGCGCTCAACGAGCCATTCCCCGATCCCGCGCAATTGCTGGTGGTGCCCGACCACTACATTTTCCGTATGCTGTTCAGCCAGGGCGTGCGGCTGGAAGATCTCGGCGTCCCGACCCTCGACGGCTCGCCGGTCGAGACCGATCCCAGGGCGATCTGGCGGCGCTTCGCCGAGCACTATTACCTCTTCCGCGGCACGCCGACGCGGTTGTGGCTCGACCATGTGCTCGAGCATCTGTTCGGCATCGAAGAGCCGCTCAACGCCAGCACCGCTAGCCGCCATTACGACACCATCGCGGCGCTTTTGCAGCGCGACGATTATCGCCCACGCGCGCTGTTCGAGCGCTTCAACATCGAGGTCATCGCGACGACCGAGGGCGCACTCGACGATCTCCAATGGCACAAGACGATCCGCGACAGCGGCTGGCAGGGCCGCGTCGTCACTGCCTACAGGCCGGATGCTGTCGTCGATCCCGACTTCGAAGGATTTTCGGCCAATCTCGATCGTCTGGGCGAGATCACCGGCTGCGACACCGGCACATGGGCCGGCTATCTCGACGCGCATCGCAATCGCCGCGCTTTCTTCAAAAGCTTCGGCGCAACCTCATCGGACCACGGCCATCCGACGGCCGAGACCGCCAATCTTTCCGATGCGGCGGCGGAAGAGCTGTTCAACCGCATCCGCCGCGGCTCGGACGACGAGCGCGAGCGCAAGCTGTTTCGCGCCCAGATGCTGACCGAGATGGCCAAGATGAGCCGCGACGACGGGCTGGTCATGCAGATCCATCCCGGCTCATGGCGCAACCACTCGCCCGGAATTTTTCAGAGATTCGGCCGCGACAAAGGCTTCGATATTCCGACCCGCACCGACTATGCCGCGGCGCTCAAACCCTTGCTCGACTGCGTCGGGTTGGAGCGCGACCTCTCCATCATTCTGTTCACGCTCGACGAGACCAGCTACGCGCGCGAACTGGCGCCGCTGGCCGGCGTCTATCCGGCGCTGAAGCTCGGGCCTGCCTGGTGGTTCCATGACAGCCCGGAAGGCATGCGCCGGTTCCGCGAGATGACCACCGAGACCGCCGGCTTCTACAACACTGTCGGTTTCAACGACGACACCCGCGCCTTTCCATCCATACCCGCCCGCCACGATGTGGCGCGCCGGGTTGACTGCGCCTTTCTCGCCCGTCTCGTCGCCGAGCACCGGCTGCGTGAGGACGAGGCGCATGAGCTGGCGCGGGAGCTTGCCTACACGCTTGCCAAGAAGGCGTACCGGCTGTGAGCCGGGCGCGTGGAATTTTAAAAGGGAGGAAGACAGTCATGTTGCATTTTTCAAAACTGGTGGCAGCCACATTCGCCTTCGGCTCGCTGATGATCGGCGTTGCCGGCGCCCAGACCGTACTGCGCTCGGCCGACACCCATCCGGACGGGTATCCGACTGTCGAGGCGGTCAAATATCTCGGCGAGCTCATCAAGGAGCGCACCGCCGGCCGCTATTCGGTCGAGGTCTATCATTCGGCGCAGCTCGGCGAGGAAAAGGACACGATCGAGCAGACGCAGACCGGTGTCATCGATCTGAACCGCGTCTCGATGGGTCCGTTCAACGGCATCGTGCCGGAAACCGCGGTGCCGTCGCTGCCCTACATGTTCCGTTCGGTCGAGCACATGCGCCATGTCATGGACGGGCCGATCGGCGACGAGATCCTCAAGGCCTTCGAGACGCATGATCTGGTCGGCCTTGCCTTCTACGATTCCGGCGCCCGTTCCTTCTACAACACCAAGAAGGACATCACCTCGATCGCCGATCTGAAAGGCATGAAGTTCCGCGTCATCCAGTCCGACGTGTTCGTCGATATGGTCAACGCGCTTGGCGCAAATGCCACGCCGATGGCGTATGGCGAGGTCTATTCGGCGCTCGAAACCGGCGTCATCGACGGCGCCGAGAACAACTGGCCCAGCTTCGAATCCGCCAAGCACTACGAAGTCGCCAAGCACTATACCGTCGACCAGCACCAGATCGTGCCGGAAGTGCTGGTGATGTCGAAATCGAGCTGGGACAGACTGACGCCGGAAGACCAGGCGATCGTCAAGCAGGCGGCCAAGGATAGCGTCGTCAAGATGCGCGAATTGTGGGACGCGCAGGAGAAGAAGTCGCGAGAGATCGTCGAGAAGGCCGGCGTCAAGGTCAGCGAGATCGACAAGCAGCCGCTGATCGATGCGATGAAGCCGGTCTACGACAAGTATCTGAAGACGCCGGAGCTCAAGGACCTCGCGACGCGCATCCAGGCGACCAAGTGATTTTCTCGCGGGGCGGCATGGCGCCGCCCCGCCAATCGCTTTTAGGGGACGGAAAGACCGGGAGGATCGGATGACTGCGGGAACGGCCAGGAGCGGAGCGCCACCGCGCTTCAGCGCGGTGCTTTCGAAGATTTGCGACGGTGCGCTCTATCTCGCGGGCATCGGGATGGTCGCCATGACCGCGCTTGTTGCCTACCAGGTGTTTTCCCGCTTCGTGCTCAACGCGTCACCGAGCTGGACCGAAGTCACCGCCATCATGCTGATGAACTGGTTCATTTTCCTGGGCGCTGCCGTCGGCGTGCGCGAGAATTACCATATGGGCTTCGACGTGCTGCTCTATATCCTGCCCAAGGGCAGCAAATGGGCGCTGCGCACCCTGTCCGACCTGATCGCGTTCGGCTTCGGCTTCGGCATGGTCTGGTACGGCTGCAAGCTGGTCGGGCTGACCTGGCGGACCATCATCCCGGCGCTCGAGCTTCCCGGCGGTTTCGACTATCTGCCGCTGGTCGCCGGCGGCTTTCTGATCTGCCTGTTCTCGGCCGAACGCATCGTGCTGCGCTGGTCCGGCGCCGACATCGACAAGGATATCAATCTCGAGGAAGTGCCGGAAATGCCGGCCGTGCAGGAGGCCTAGATGGAACTCTGGATCCTGTTTGGCGTCTTCACGCTTTTGATGTTTGCCGGCACGCCGATCGCCTTTTGCCTGGGTGCGGCGTCCTTCGCCACCGTGCTTTATCTCGGCCTGCCGCCCCTGGTGGTGTTCCAGCAATTGAAGTCGGGCATGTCGGCGTTCTCGCTGATGGCGATCCCGTTCTTCATCTTTGCGGGCGACCTGATGGTGCGCGGCGGCATCGCGCAGCGCATCGTTTCCTTTGCCGGCTCGCTGGTCGGTCATGTCCGCGGTGGGCTCGGTCAGGTCAACATCATCGCCGCGACGTTGTTCGGCGGCATTTCCGGCTCGGCTGTGGCGGAAGCCGCTGCCGTCGGCGGGCTGATGATCCCGCAGATGAAAGCGCGCGGCTACGGCGCCGACTACGCCGTCAACGTGACCTCGATGGCGGCGCTGATCGCGCTGCTTCTGCCGCCGTCGCAGAACATGATCATCTATTCGATCGCCGGCGGCGGCAAGATTTCGATCGCCGACCTGTTCACCGCCGGTATCCTGCCTGGCCTGCTGTTCGCCGCTTCGCTGATGGTCACTGCCTATTTCGTCGCCCGCAGCCGCGGCTACCCGGTCGAGGCCTTTCCCGGCTTCTCGCGTGTCGGCCAGCTGGCGGTCATCGCCATCCCCGGACTTCTGCTTATCGGCATCATCTTCGGCGGCGTTCGCTCGGGCATTTTCACGGCGACGGAAAGCTCCTGCATCGCCATCATCTACGCCTTGCTGGTCACCGTCTTCGTCTACCGGTCGATGGCCTGGGGCGATTTCGTCCATGCCACAAAGGGCGCGGTGCGCACGACCTCAATGGTGCTGCTGATCATCGGCACGGCGGCCTCGTTCAGCTGGCTGATGGCCTATCTCAAAGTGCCGGTGCTGCTGATCGCAGGCATGAACGCCATCTCCACCGATCCGCTGGTGGTGCTGCTTCTGCTCAACGTCTTGATGCTGCTGCTCGGCACCTTCATGGACATGGGGCCGATGATCATCATCTGCACGCCGATCTTCCTGCCGCTGGTCACCCATTACGGCGTCGACCCCGTGCATTTCGGCGTCATCACCATCCTCAATCTCGGCATTGGCCTCAACACGCCACCGGTCGGCACGGTGCAGTTCGTCGCCTGTGCCGTCGGCAAGATTACGGTCTGGGAAGCGATGCGCTCGATCTGGCCGTTCTATGGCGCGGGCATCGTGGTCCTGGGGCTGGTGACCTATATTCCGGCGATTTCGCTCTGGTTGCCGAGCGTGTTCAAATAGGGCGTCTTCAAATAGACGTCTTCAAACAGGGGTGCGATATGGCATCAGATAGCGCTGTTGATCTCAGGGTCGAGAGAAAACCCAAACTGTCGGAGACCGTCGTCGCTGCGATCCGCAAGCAGCTGCAGGCGGGCGAGATCCTGCCCGGCTACAAATTGCCGACCGAAGGACAACTGACCGAGACCTTCGGCGTCAGCCGCACCGTCATCCGCGAAGCGCTGGCCAAGCTCGCCGCCGACGGGCTGGTCGAGGCGCGCCAGGGCGCAGGCGTGTTCGTCACCGAGCACATCTCAACGATGTTCGGCGCGCTCGCCGCCGACATGGGCAGCAAGGATTCCATCGCGCTCAATGTGCTCGAAGTGCGCCTGGCCGTCGAGATCGAATCGGCCGGGCTCGCCGCCATCCGCCGCAACGCGGCGCAGGAAGCAGCGATCCAGGAAGCGTTCTTCGAGTTCGAACGGCTGCTTCTCAACAGCGAGCCGACCGGTCCCGCCGATCTCGCCTTCCACCGGGCAATCGCCAGCGCCACCAACAACCCGTTCTATGTCGAGATGCTCGATGTGCTCGGCCGCCGCGCCATTCCCTGCGACGTGACCTCGCCCTGGTCGACGGAACTTGTGCAATCCGACAGCTATCAGCGCGGGCTGCAGCGCGAGCATCTGGTGATCCTGAATGCGATCACCTCAGGCGACGCCGAAGCCGCGCGCGAGGCGATGCGCGCTCATCTCACCGCCAGCCAAGAGCGCTACCGCGAGCGGCTGCACGCCCGCCAGGTCTACTACGCCGACTCGGTCAAGGCATCGGCAACCAAATAGCCATTCATTCAGCTGGAGCAGCAATGACTCAAAGTCACCCGCATACCGATTTCACCTCGCGTTTCGCCATCGACCCGGTCGCCGCTGCTTCCATGGGCACCGACGAACTGCGTCACAATTTCCATATTGACGACCTGTTCCAGCAGGGACGCATCAGCCTGACCTACACCCACTATGACCGCATGATCGTTGGCGGCGCCGTGCCGGCGGCAGCGCCGCTGCCGCTGGAAGCGATCAAGCCGACGGGCACCAAGAATCTTCTCGATCGCCGCGAGTTGATCATCGTCAATATCGGCGGCGCCGGCTCGGTGACGGCGAATGGCGAGGCCCACCCGTTGCAGGCGCGCGACATGCTCTATCTCGGCATGGGCATCACCGACGTTTCGTTCGCGTCGGCCGATGCGGGCCAGCCTGCCAAATTCTACCTGCTCAGCGCGCCGGCGCATCACACCTATCCCAACCGGCTGATCCGCATCGGCGATGCCAAGCGTCTCGATCTCGGCAGCAAGGAAAGCTGCAACGAGCGCTCGATCTTCCAGTTCATCCATGCCGATGGGGTCAAGACCTGCCAGCTGGTCGTCGGCATGACGCAGCTGGCGCCGGGCTCGGTGTGGAACACCATCCCTTGCCATGTGCATGACCGGCGCATGGAGGCCTATCTCTATTTCGACCTGCCGGAGACGGCGCGCGTCTTCCATTTCATGGGCGAGCCCGACGAAACGCGGCATCTGGTGATGGCCAACGAGGAGGCGGTGCTGTCGCCAGGCTGGTCTATCCATTCCGGGGTCGGCACCTCGAACTACGCCTTCATCTGGGCGATGGCCGGCGACAATGTCGACTATACCGATGTCGATCCGGTGCCGCTGGGCGAACTGCGTTGAGCGGACCTTCCTCCTTCAGCCTGGCCGGCAAGCGCATCCTGGTCACCGGCGCGAACACTGGCATCGGCCAGGGCATCGCCGTCTCGATCGCGCGCGCCGGCGGCACCGTCATTGGCGTCGGCCGCTCGGTGATGGACGACACGGAAAGACAAGTCGCGGAAGCCGGTGGCCAGTTCGAGGCGGTGCGATGCGATCTTGCCGACCATGCGGCCGCCAAGGCGATGCTCGACCAGGTGTGGGAGAAGACCGGCCCGATCGACGGGCTGGTCAACAATGCCGGCATCATCCGCCGCGCCGATGCGGTCGATTTCTCCGAGGCCGACTGGGACGACGTCATCGACGTCAATCTGAAGACGCTATTCTTTCTCAGCCAAGGTTTTGCCAGGCGCGTGCTGACCGACCCGAGGCGGCGCGGCAAGATCGTCAACATCGCCTCGGTGCTGAGTTTCCAGGGCGGCATCCGCGTCGCGTCCTACACCGCGTCGAAACATGGCGCGCTCGGCATAACCCGGCTGCTGGCCTGCGAATGGGCGGCAAAAGGCATCAACGTCAACGCCATTGCGCCCGGCTATATTGAAACCAACAACACCGAGGGGTTGCGCGCCGATCCCGACCGCAGTGCCGCTATATTGGCGCGCATCCCGGCCGGGCGCTGGGGCGGACCGGAAGACATAGGCGACGCCGCTGTCTTCCTGCTGGCCCCCGCATCCGACTATATGCACGGCGCCGTGATCCCGGTGGATGGCGGCTGGCTGGCGCGATGAGGAAACAGTCATGATCGAGCATAAGATTTTTGCCCAACCCGGCGAGAGCGCGTGGACGCCGACGCCGGACGGCAACAGGCGGCGCGTTCTCCTGCATACGGATGAGCTGATGATGGTCGAGTTCGGCTTCGACAAGGGCGGCGTCGGCGCACTGCATTCGCACCCGCATGTCCAGGCCAGCTATGTCGCCGAAGGTCGCTTCGAGGTGACAATCGACGGCCGCACCGAAACAATCGAGACCGGCGGCAGCTTCATCGTGCCGTCCAATCTGGTGCACGGCGTCAAGGCGCTGGAGGCCGGGCGCCTGGTCGACAGCTTTACCCCGCACCGCGCCGATTTCCTGGCCTGAACCTTTTCGGCAATTCCAGAAACAGGAAACCCGCGCCTCCTGGGGAGGCGCGGGCTGTTGCCTGTGCGCTCGTGGCGCAGCGGTACTCGAAACATCGCCGCAGGGTTGGACGGTGCCGCAACATGGTGAAGATAGGTTTAACGATGCCAACCAGGTCGATCGCCGGTGGGGTGTTGCTGCTGCTTGTTGTGGTCACGCAGGGGCTGCGCTAATCGTTCTGTCCACGCCGCTGCTTCGGGCGGCCGATCGAAAACATCAGTGATGCAGATATCGACGACGAGCGTACCGACGCACGATCCCAAACGACGTGTCCTCAAGGACGTGTTCGGTTTCGACGATTTCCGTCCCGGACAGGCCGCAGTGATGGAGGCACTGCTTGGCGGCCGCCACGTGCTGGCCGTCATGCCGACGGGTGCCGGCAAATCGCTGTGCTACCAGGTTCCGGCGCTGGTCACGGGTGGGCTGACCATTGTCGTTTCGCCGCTAGTGGCGCTGATGCAGGATCAGGTCGCGGCACTGCGCCTCGCCGGCGTCGCCGCCGATACGATCAATTCCTCGATCGACCGTAATGCCAATGTCGCGGCATGGCGCCGCGTCGCGTCGGGCCAGACGCGGCTGCTCTACCTCGCGCCGGAACGGCTGATGACCGAGCGGATGCTGGATGCGCTTGCCAGGCTCGATGTCAGCCTGATCGCCATCGACGAGGCGCATTGCATTTCGCAGTGGGGGCCGGCGTTCCGGCGCGAATATGAAGACCTGTCGCAGCTGCGTGGCATCTTTCCCGACGTACCGATCATTGCGGTGACGGCGACGGCGGACGAGACGACGCGGGCAGACATCGAGAGACGGCTGTTTGGCGGGCGTGTCGAAACGCAGGTGCTTGGCTTCGACCGGCCCAACATCAAGCTTGCCATCGAACCCAAGCAGGACAGCAAGCGGCAGTTGCTCAACTTCATCGAGCGCCATCAGGGGCGCAGCGGCATCGTCTACTGCCTGTCGCGCAAGAAGACCGAAGAGATGGCGGCATTCCTCGAAAAGAACGGCGTCACCGCGCTCGCCTATCACGCCGGGATGAGCAAGGAGGCGCGCGATGCGAATCAAAACGCCTTCATGACCCTGTCGGGCGTCGTCATGGTGGCGACCATCGCCTTCGGCATGGGGATCGACAAGCCTGATGTCGCCTATGTCTTCCACACCGACCTGCCGGGCAGCCTCGAAGCCTATTACCAGGAAATCGGCCGCGCCGGTCGCGACGGCCGGGCGGCGGAGGCGCATATGCTTTACGGCCTTGGCGACATCCGCATGCGCCGCATGTTCATCGACGACGAGGACGCCGCTGTCGAACACAAGCGTCGCTCGCATGGCCGGCTCGATACGCTGATCGGCTATTGCGAGACGGCCGAGTGCCGCCGCCAGGTGCTGCTCGGTTATTTCGGTGAAGAGGCGGTCCCTTGCGGCAATTGCGACAATTGCCTGGAACAGGCGCCGCGCGCCGACGGCACCGCCGAGGCGCGCCTCATCCTTGCGGCGGTGGCGCAGAGCGGCGAGCGCTTCGGCGCCGGCCATGTCATCGACATCCTCATCGGCCACGAGACTGAAAAGATCGCGGCAAGGGGGCATCACAGGCTGGCAGCCTTCGGCAATGGCACCGCGCACAAGAAGGATTTTTGGCAATCTATGATTCGCCAGCTGGTCGCGAACGGTTTCCTGATGCCGGACCCGGCCGGCCATGGCGGGTTGGCCATCGCGGACAAGGGCCACGCACTCGGCCGGGGCGAGGTGCCGTTCCAGTATCGGGTCGAGATGCGCACGCGCGCCGCGCGCCGCGCGGCTCGCGCCGGGCAGAGCCCCCAGAGCGAAAATGTAGATGCGTCGCTGCTCGCGGCGCTCAAGACGCTGCGGCTGCGTCTGGCCAAGGAACGCCAGGTGCCGGCCTATGTGGTGTTTTCGGATCGTACACTGATCGACATGGCCGAGCGTCGTCCGCAAGACCTCCACGATTTCGCCGAAGTGAATGGCGTCGGTGCGGCCAAGCTCAAGGAGTTCGGCAAGGTTTTTCTGAGCGCCATTGCCGCGCACTTTTCCGAGGCGTCAGGCTGAGAGGCTTTTGCTGGACCAAAGCCCGATCCGGCATCAGTACGCCTTCAACTTGCCCGCCCGCTTATCCTTTCATTTTGGCGCTACCCTGCCGTAGGGGGAATGGCCTTCCAAATTGTATGGAACCGTGACGACAACACACATTCCTGAATCTATGCGGTCGATTCTTCGGATGTAGCCGTGACTATGGAACCCGCTGTTGCGCGCGGATGGCGGTTTTCTTGGCCTTGGAGACGCTACGTCGGCAGCCGCTATCCGCTAACCCGAATGGTATGATTCAGACCATCTTTGTTGTTGAAAACCCGCTTTCGACGGGAGTATAAAACTCGAGGTTACCATTGCTTTTCGTTTAGAGGCTGTGGTGGAAACGTGGGTCCAATCCGCAAAGCATTGCCTTGCGTGGAAGTGGTCGAAGCCGGCGGCGAATGGTCCGTTCCTGTGGCCAAGGAAGACCAGGAAATTACCCGAATCATTCGTGATTGAACCGTTTGCGCTGTCCTATGCTGAGGGCCAGCGGATACGCCTGCATCTCGACAAGTTCGTTCGTCTGTAGAGAGGCTAAGCCCGACGAAAGACCGGTGGGAACCTGACCACCAGTTCATTGAAAGCGCCCGCCGTAGCCAGCTCCGAGCGGAGAGCCAACTGGACTCCCTGCAATCGACCATCGCCGAAACGCGACGCGTCCTAGAGGCTTCACGGAAGCTCTTGGAAAAGATTGCCGAGCGCGAAGACCATACCCAGCCATAGGGAATGGCCGGTGCAGGTTGGGCATGCTTGTGGGGCTTCACCGCACCGGCCACTGCGGGGAGATATGAGGCCCCCTGCGCTGCTTAAGATATAGGCATATTAGCAGCCGCGCAATTAACCGTATTGCGCTACCCAGCCGTAGGGGCATGGAAATCGGAGAAGTTTGTGCCGGTTACCGCCAGCACGCGAGCAAGTCATTCTGGAAGCATGGAAACAGCGATTTTGCTCGTGCCATTGTGCGTCTGAAATCTAGTTCCTGCTGCCGATTATCCCTACGTTAACTGGAATACTTATATTCCCGAAGGGTTGCGAATCAGTCGATTGTCAAGCGCATGCCATGGAGCAAGCAAGGGATCGATCTGAGCAGAAGGGCCGCAGCGGTCGAAGCGCGCTGGGAAATCCGAGCGGCTTCGGCAATTGTCCGCTCTGGCTCGCCCGCTACAACTCGACTCGCGCAGTGTGGACGGAATCACCGGCCATGTGGACGAGAACCATCTGGCGATGTCGTTCACCGAGTTTCGTTCGCGCTTCAGCCTTTAAGGGCAAGGTGATCAAGGCGATCGGATCGCCGCCTCAGGCGGCTTCGCGTTCGGCCTGCGCAGTCAGGTCCGGCTCCCGGCGGCTGTACTGCCGCGGCGAACAGCCCATGACGCGCTTGAATGCCGTGCTGAAGGCGCTTTCGGATTCGTAGCCGAGCGCCAGCGCGATGACGGAAACCGGATCGCCGGAATGCATCAGCCTGTCGCCGGCGAGCATCATGCGCCAGCGCGTCAGATAATCCAGGGGTGAGGCCCCGACCGTCTGCTTGAATCTGAGCGCAAAAGTCGATCGCGACATGCCGGCGCGCTCCGCCAGTTGCTGCAATGTCCAGCCATGTGCAGGGTCCTCGTGCATGGCGCCGATCGTCGCGCCGATCTGCCTGTCGGTCAGTGCGAACAGCCAGCCGACATTGCCTTGCGCGGTCATATGCAGGCGCAAGGCCTCGATCAGGATCATGTGGGCGAGGTGCTCGACGATGAGAAAGCCGCCGGGACGCCGCTGGCGCAATTCCTGCATCATCCGCTCCACCGGCCAGCGAAGCGCCGAATGGTCGCTCTCGCCGCGGATGTGGACGATGGGCGGCAGCATCCGCAAGAGGATGCCGGCATGGTCGCCGGACAGCGTGAAGCGACTGCTGACCAGGAGGAAATCGCCGCCGCCATTATGGACGGTGATGCCGCCGGTCCGCGCCGGTGAAAAGATCGTTCGCGCATCGACCGTCGGCAGGCCGAGATCGCTGGCAAGGCGGAAAGGCCGGCCGCGCGGCAACAGGAAGCAGTCGCCCACGTCCAGCCGCACCGCGTCAGGGACGCCCTCGACCGACAGCCAGCATCGGCCGGACACCACGGCGCCGCATTTGATGGCGGCCTGCTGGTCGGGAAACTGGATCGCCCAGTCGCCACCGGTTTCCAGCCCAGCCGACAGGTAATTGCGCGGCTTCAGTAGCGACAGCACGTCTGACAGCGGATCCATGAGCGTTCTCGGACGATTGCGAAGATATCTCGGATTTTACAGTATAGATCGTATGATCTCAAACTTCTATCTCCTTCGCAACGGGCTGCCTGTACGGCCCTCGACAAAAACCAAGGAGAAATCATCATGCGTGTGTTCGTTACCGGGGCTACCGGTTTTGTCGGTTCGGCTGTTGTGCGGGAATTGCTCGGGGCGGGCCATCAGGTGCTTGGCCTCGCGCGGTCGGAAGCAGGTGCGGAGTCGATCGTGGCCGCGGGTGCCGAGGCGCATCGCGGCGATATCGAGGATTTCTACAGCCTGCGCAGCGGCGCTGCCCAATCGGATGGCGTCATCCACACGGCCTTCAACCACGACTTTTCGAGATTCGCCGCCAGTTGCGCAGTTGACCAGCGCGCCATCGAAACGCTCGGCGCGGCGCTCGAGGGTTCCGAGCGGCCGCTGCTTGTCACCTCCGGCCTCGCCGGTTTTGCGCAGGGAAGGCCGGCAACCGAAGACGACAAACCCGCGCCTCCATCGGCCGCCATGCCGCGCGCTTCGGAAGCAACGGCCGTGGCGCTCGCAGCGCGCGGGGTGCGCGCATCGACGGTGCGGCTGGCGCCGACCGTCCATGGCGAGGGCGATCACGGTTTCGTGCCGATGCTGATTGCCATTGCGCGTGAAAAGGGCGTCTCGGCCTATGTCGGCGACGGCGCAAATTGCTGGGCGGCGGTGCACCGGTTCGACGCCGCCACCCTGTACAGGCTGGCGCTGGAGAAGGGGGCGGGCGGCGTCAGCTATCATGCGGTTGCCGAACAGGGCGTGGCGAGCAAAGAGATCGCCGAGATCATCGGCCGCCGGCTCGGCCTGCCGGTCGTTTCCATAGGCCCCGAGGAGGCGGCTGCGCATTTCGGCTTTCTCGGGCATTTCATCGGCAGGGACTTGTCGGCGTCAAGTGAGCAGACCCGCACTGCGCTGGGATGGCAGCCGACCGGGCTTGGGCTCATCGCCGATCTCGACCGTCCCGGCTATTTCGAGGCCTGATCAGGCCGGCCAGTCGCGTTGCATTGCACGACCGACAGCCTGGCGATCAGCGGCAGTGCCAGCAACACGGCCAGACGCAGCCCGCCGAGCGGGCAGCACCGTCGTGCTGCTGGAACCGCCGCCACATCTGTATGGCGGCAAGCAGAACGAACACGGCGTAGGCCGCCCGCAGCCCGGACGACCTGCTCGCCCGTCGCCGGAAAGCCGGCGAAGGCATGGCCTCGTCATGGCAGACCTACCTTGTTACGGGGATGCGCGCGCGATTCCCGCGCCTAGTTAGAGATCGCCCTTCCTCACCTTGCCGTAAACGATATTCCGGTTCGAGCCATAGTAGACTTTCGCGTCGAAAGGACTCCCGCCGAGGGCGGCATTGATGATGTCCCACATATCGTCGGCCGAACGTAGGATGAGCGGCCAATCCATGAAAGTCTCCATGTAACCATCCGTCGTTATCTCGTCGCTGAAATTGGCAAACAGGAATTCGCCACCGGGCTTGACGAGTTCCATGGCTCTTTGAAGCAGGCGGACGCCGATGGCACGCGGCAGGTAATCGTAAAGCCCCGATGCGTAGACTAGATCGAATGTGCCAAGGGCGTAGGCGCGGCGCAGGATGCCGCGTACGGAACCCTGGACTGCCTCGACTGCCGTGCCGGCAAAGTCGTGGTTCACCGTGGCTACGCTGACGGGGTCCTGATCCAGGCCGATCCAACGCTGCAGTTTATGCCTGGCCAACGCGTCGGAGCGTTCGGCTTCCCTGAGGTGGCCGCAGGCAATCGCCAGCACCTCAGCCTTTTCCACACTGCTGGCCGTCTCGTCCACGGTCCTGGCCAGAATATCCCGCCGCTCGCGCCCCGCCACCGAACTGGCAGCTTCACTGGTGTACGCATAGATTTGCCGACCAAGTAAGGTAGACGAGGCCACGATCTCGTCGGCGATCGGATGCTTGTAGTAAATATCCAGCAGGCCTGCATCGCCCGAATACCCGCGCGGTTTTTCGACCGACCACCGCGTGAACGGGTCCTGGAGCAAATATTCCGCGACCCGATGCTGCTGAGCCAAAGGAACGAGTTTCTGCCAAACCGCGGTAGCAACCTGCCGGCGGAGCTTGTGGAGTCGCCCCGCCAAACGATGGACGACGGGGGCGGCCGGTTTGTTTCGCGCAAAGGCTTGATGAGCAAGGTCCAGTATCAGGGCGAGCTGGGCCGTGCTGTCCCTCAACTCGTCGGAGTCAGCCGCCTCTTCGGAGGTCGCAACATGTTTCTTCATCAGCCTGGTGGTGACCAGGCTGTATTGGTCGAGCTGCAGTTTTGGCTTGATAGGCATGCCGTTTACTCTCCGGTTTACCGCCCCGGTCCCCGGCCAGCAGCATAGGTGCGCCGCCAACCAATGCTAACAATTTTAATAAAATTTTAGTAAAATTTGAATCAACGGAATGGCCATCAATCCTGCAAACTGGCTAAATCCGAACCGCCCGTTTACCCTCGGTTAGCGACATCTGACTTTTCTTGCGGACAGGGACGTCTTCATTCCCCGACCGCAGGCGACGTCGGCTGTTGCATTCGCTACTGCAGATCGCGGAGGAGCGTTGCGATGCAACTGAGCGAGGACGTTGCCCAGAAGGTGGCGGCAGCGATTGGACGTCCGCGGTGGCATTCCGCCGATCCGGAACTCCTGACACTGTTCCTGCAGAAGGATGCCGATGAGAATCGCAGTCTTGTGCGATGGGGTATTGCGGCTGCTGTATTCAGCTATGTGGCCTATGGCCTTTTCGATTGGTTTCTCTTTCCGGATGTCGCCGGCCGGCTTGTTTTGACGCGCGTTACGCTAGGGGTCACTTCCCTGGCGCTTGTCGAATTTGTCGCCCGACGGGGCTTTGCCCTTGCCACCTTGCACCTTGTAGCAGCGCTGGCGATTGTCTCCGGTGCCCTTGGGTGGCTCGTCTCCGCTGTTGGAACAGAGCATCAGGATGCCCTCTCCCATTTCATGGTTTTTGGCACAGTGTTCATCCTGGGTGCGAATCTGTTCTTCAACTTCCGTTTTTGGCTTTCAGCCCTTGCCTCCGCGACGGTCGCCGCAAGCTTTGTGTACGCCGCGATGTTCTCCCTTCAGGCCGACATCGCCGGCCGCATCGTGCTGTCGGCCTATTTCGTGAACTGCCTCGTCTTGTCGCTTTATCTTTCGTGGCGGCTGAGCCTGGAGCGTTACCAGACCTTCCTGCACGCGCTTCGGGCACAATTCCAGGAGCAGGCTGCTATCAAGAAGGGGCAAAAGCTAACCGAAATCGCCGACACCGATCCGCTCACGGGAATGAAGAACCGCAGGGCGATCATTCGAGAATTCTCGGAGCTGCGCGAAGACTGGGCCGCGGACGACGACGAGATAGGGCTCATTCTGATCGACGTCGACTACTTCAAAAGGTTCAATGACGGACTTGGTCATCAGGCCGGCGACGATTGCCTGATCAAACTCGCCCATGTCCTCTCCGAGATGGCGGCTGCCAACAACGCCATCGCGGCCCGCTATGGCGGAGAAGAATTCGTCATTCTCTGCAAGGTCACCGGGCGGGCTCACCTTCATGAGATAACGAAGAAATTCTGTCGCGCTGTAGAGGATTTGGATATCTACCACCCTGATCGGGGCGACAAGCTCAACATCGTAACGATCAGTGCCGGGGCGTCGTTGACGCGCGCCGATCAGAGCATAGAGCTTAGAATCCTGCTGCAGGAAGCTGACCGCGCGCTCTACGCGTCCAAGTTTGCCGGTCGGGCTACGTTCACGATTTACGACCCGCATGCCACCAGCAAGGATCGCTCCGGCGAAAATCTTTCAGAACTGCTGAAGGTGGCAGTTTCCAACCAGCTCGTTTCTGTCGCCTACCAGCCAATTCGCGAGCTGGCGTCGGGACGCGTGCTGGGCCACGAGAGTCTGATGCGGGTATGCGACTTCGACGGCACCATGATCAGTCCGTCCGTATTCATACCCGTTGCCGAGCAGACCGGAGCGATCGTGGAACTGGGTACATGGCTGATCGATCGAGCCTGCGGTGACATGGCGGAATACGGATTGGGCTCGGTCGTGACGGTGAACGTATCCGTTCTTCAGCTCAAGGCTCCCAACTTTTCACTCCGGATCACCGAAATCCTTGGCAGGCACGGCCTTGCGCCCCAGAAACTGGCCATCGAAATCACCGAAGGCAGTGACATCTTTCTGGAGGCGCAAGCGGTCAGAAACGTGGAGCGGCTGCGAAAACTCGGCGTTCAGATCTGGCTGGACGACTTCGGAACGGGATTTGCCGGCTTGACATGGCTCCGCCGCTTCAAATTCGACGTGGTCAAGATTGATCGCAGCTTCCTCCACGATTGCCAGACGTCTCGTGGCTTGAGCCTGTTGCGGGACATGGTCGGGCTGCTTCGCAATCTCGGCCATGTCGTGCTCGCCGAGGGCGTCGAAACGGAGGAGCAGTACATATTGCTGCAGCGCCTGGGGGTAAATTTGATGCAGGGCTTCCTCACCGGGCATCCAGTCCCGATCGAAGAGGTAAACCAAATGAGGCAAGGCCTTGTTGCCTAGCGGCAGCCCCTTCGCTGAAGCTTCGGAGGGCATCCTGCTTCGTTCCGGTCCCCCTACGCTACTTCGTAGCTTCGGGCGACACTCCTACGCCCAGATGCGGTTCCGGGTGGCCTGCCACCCGAAGCCCGCAGGGCGTAGGGTGGCGGAGAGGGAGGGATTCGAACCCCCGATGGGCTTGCACCCATGCCGCATTTCGAGTGCGGTGCATTCGACCACTCTGCCACCTCTCCGCGGTCATGGTCGGCCGTTGCCGGCGCGGCGCACTAGATAACGGCTGGGCGGGCAGGTTACAAGGCCAAATCCGCGGGGGAATTCAGCTTCCTGTGCGGGCTCTGTCTGGAGGGCTGCGTTGCGGCCACGTCGGCAGATGGGGCCAACCGGTCCTCGACCGGAGAGATCGGGGGCGGCAAGGAGGCGGCGTGTCCAAGGATTCCGCCCGTTTGCCTTGACTCGTACCGAACCTTCGGTTAGGGGAAGCGCGCAATCGGCGTGGAGGGTTCTTCCACGCCGCTTGTTTTTCGAACCCGCAGACTGACAAAAAGACGGCCGAACCGCGTGACGCGGCTCATCGAGGCCGACCGAACAGCGAAAGGCAAAAAATGTTCGCAGTCATTAAAACGGGCGGTAAGCAGTATCGCGTTGCCGCCAACGATCTCCTGAAGATCGAGAAGCTCGAAGCCAATGTCGGCGATATCGTCGAAATCGGCAGCGTCCTCGCCCATGGCGAAGGCGAAAATGTCACCTTCGGCGCCCCGTTCGTCGATGGCGCTCTGGTCACGGCGGAAGTCGTCGAGCAGGGCAAGAACCGCACCGTCATCGCTTTCAAGAAGCGCCGCCGGCAGAATTCGCGCCGCAAGATCGGCCACCGCCAGCTTCTGACCACCGTGCGGATCGCCGAGATCCTGCTGGGTGGCGCCAAGCCTTCCAAGAAGGCCGCAGCCAAGGTGGAAGCCAAGGAAGTCAAGGCTGACGTAGCGCCCGAGGCGAAGGCCGAGGCCGCGACGAAGGAAGCCAAGGCGAAGAAGGAAGCCAAAGCCGAGGTTGCTCCGAAGGATGAAGCCAAGACGGAGGCCGCCGTCGCCGCGCCGCTGTTCAAGGCGCCGAAGGGCGAGCCGGACGATTTGGCCGTGATCAAGGGCATCGGCCCGGTTGCCGCCGGCCAGCTGCACGAGCAGGGCATCACCACCTTCGCCCAGCTTGCCAAGCTGTCGGACAAGGACGTGGCCAAGATCGACGCGCACATGCCCTTCAGCACCGACCAGATCAACGACTGGCGCGAGCAGGCCAAGGAACTGGCGAAGAAGTAAAACGAACCGGCGACAAGGTCGCCGGATCGGACTTGAAACGGAACGCGAACGCGTTCATAAGACCATTCAAGCGCCCCAGGGCGCATCGGAGTTAGTTAGATGGCACACAAGAAAGCTGGCGGCTCGTCGCGCAACGGTCGCGACTCGCATTCCAAGCGTCTGGGCGTGAAGAAGTTCGGCGGCGAAGCCGTCATCCCGGGCAACATCATCATCCGTCAACGCGGCACCACCTGGCATCCCGGCGTCAATGTCGGCATGGGCACGGACCACACCCTTTTTGCGCTCGAGACCGGCGCAGTCACCTTTAACAAAAAAGCCAACGGCCGAACCTACGTATCGGTCAACCCGATTACCAAAGCCGCGGAGTAGCCGGTTCCGCACTATAAAACCGGCGCCCATCTCGGGAACCGGTGTCTGGCCAAACCAGTGAATGGAGCCAGGAAAAGGATCAGGGGAGATGGGTTTCCATCTCCCCTTTTTTCTTGCCTGGAGGACGTCGAATGGTTGCCGAAGCGGAAGACACCGAAGACGAAAGTTACGCGATAGATTGCCCGGTGCTGGCCACGGAGCGGCTGGTGATGCGCGCCCCGTGTGAAGCCGACATCGCGCAACTGGTCGAGCTTGCCGACAACCGTCACGTCGCCGAGATGCTGGCCCGCATGCCGCACCCCTATGGCGAGGCCGAGGCACGCGCCTTCCTGGCTATGACCCGGTCGCGCCGGGCCGGCATCGCCTACGCCCTGACGCTCGCCGGCACCGACATTTTCGTCGGCTGCGCCGGCCTCAACATGACCGATCGAGGGCTGGAACTCGGCTACTGGATCGGCGAGCCCTATTGGAAGCGCGGCTATGCGACGGAGGCCGCGCACGCGTTGGTCGACCTTGCCTTCCAACGGACGTCGATCCACGTGCTGCAGGCTTCGACGCGGGTGATCAATCCGGCCTCGCGCCGGGTCATCCACAAATGCGGCTTCCAGTATGCCGGCCAGGGCATGCTGAACTCGATCGTCGCCGGCCAGGTGCCGGTCGAGCGGTACCGGCTGGACAGAAAGACCTGGATCAGTCTTCGAAACTGGGTGCATTTCTAGGTGTTTTGATATTCAGGTGAGGCCGGCCTGCAAACGCGGGTCTTATGCGCTTCCGGTGCACGTACTTAAGTACACTCCGCTCCGGTTCTCGAAAACCAGTGTTTTCGGCTCGGCCTGACCTGAATCTCAACACCTAGGCGCGTGCCTCCAAACGACAGGTTTGGAAACGTTGGTTGTGGATCGGGCTCAACTCAGCCCATCTCGACCCAAATCGGGAGATGGTCCGAACCGACCGCTTGCGGGTCGACCCACAGGCGCTTCAGCGATCCGGCGAGCGAGGCCGAGGTAAAGATGTAGTCGATGCGCTTGTGGCGGCTTGTGTCTTCGGGTCGCGTGGGATCGACCCAGGTGACGACGTCTGGTGTGTTCAGGCGCTGGGCGACGTCGACGGCGAGATCGGCGGTCAAGGGCATGCCGAATTCATGGTCCGGGCGGCCGACGAGTTCGACATATTCGGGCGAGCCGGGCAGCATGTTGAAGTCGCCCATGACGATGAAGGCTTCGGGATAGGGCAGGTCCGGCAGGCCGATCTCGGGAATGCCGGAGAGACCGCCGCCCTCGAAGGCATAGTTCAACAGGCGCTGGCGCAGGAAACGGATCTGGCTGGCGCGCTCAACCGGACTGCGATGGTCGAGATGCGTGGAATAGAAGCGGATGAAGCCGAGCGGGGTCTCGACCAGCGCCTCGAGTGCGCCGCGCTGGAAGTTCATCGCCTCAAGGCTGCGACTGCGCGGCAAAAGCAGATTGCGCGACAGATGGATCGGCGTCTTCGACAGCACCATGTTGCCGAGCTGGAAAGTGGTGGTGATGGCGCGGCCGGCCTCTAGGCGCGAGCCGACATTGACCTCGAAATTGCTGCCGTAGGCGGCAAAATATTCGGGCAGCGCCTCGCCGATCTCGGCGACCATGTCGCGGTTGCCGTTCCTCGGATTGTTGCGGGTCACTTCCTGCAGCGCGATCACGTCGGCGCCGCGAACCGCCGCGGTGATGCGGCCGAGATCGTAGCGGCCATCCAGACCGATACCGTACTGGATGTTGTAGCTTACAACCTTCATTCCCGCGCCCCTCAAGCTCCGTCCGCGAACACTGCTACCGCGTCCCCGGCAAAAGGGCATCCGGCGCTTTAGTCGCAAAACGGCCTCGCCCTTGGCCGCGCCTTGGTTTAGAGCAAGGCGCAAGATCTAAAGCAAAGCCGCAAGGCCAACAGAAACTGCGTAGTCCAATGAAATTTCTCGATCAAGCCAAGGTTTATATCCGCTCCGGCGACGGTGGCGCCGGCTCTGTGTCGTTCCGGCGCGAAAAATTCATCGAGTTCGGCGGCCCGGATGGCGGCGACGGTGGCCGCGGCGGCGATGTCTGGCTGGAAGCGGTCAATGGGCTGAACACGCTGATCGACTATCGCTACCAGCAGCACTTCAAGGCCAAGACCGGTGTCCACGGTATGGGCCGCAACATGACCGGCGCCAAGGGCGCCGATGTGACGCTCAAGGTGCCGGCCGGAACCCAGGTGTTTGCCGAGGACAATGAGACGCTGATCTGCGACCTGACCGTGGTCGGCCAGCGCTTCTTGCTGGCCAAGGGCGGCAATGGCGGTTTCGGCAACCAGCATTTCAAGACCTCGACCAACCAGGCGCCTCGCCGCGCCAATCCCGGCCAGCCCGGCGAAGAGATGAATGTCTGGCTGCGGCTGAAGCTGATTGCCGACGCCGGCCTGGTCGGGCTGCCCAATGCAGGCAAGTCGACTTTTCTGGCAACCGTCACCGCAGCCAAGCCAAAGATCGCCGACTACCCCTTCACCACGCTGCATCCAGGTCTCGGCGTTGCCCGCATCGATGCGCGCGAATTCGTCATCGCCGACATTCCGGGCCTCATCGAGGGCGCGCATGAGGGTGTCGGCATCGGCGACCGGTTCCTCGGCCATGTCGAGCGCACGCGTGTGCTTTTGCATCTGGTTTCGGCGCAGGAGGAAAATCCGGGCAAAGCCTATAAGACCGTGCGCGCCGAGCTCGACGCCTATGGCAATGGGCTGATCGAGAAGGTCGAGATCGTGGCGCTCAGCCAGGTCGATATCCTCGATGCCGATGAGCGCAAGAAGAAGGTTGCGTCGCTCAAACGCGCTGCCGGCCGCGCGCCGATGCTGCTGTCGGCGGCCACCGGCGAGGGCGTCGAAGCGGTGCTGCGGGCGCTGATGGCGGTTGTCGGCGAAGCGCGCGACAGGGCTGCCGCTCCCGTCGAGACCCGCTGGGACCAATAGCGATGACGGCGCAATCGCTGACAAAATACCGGCGCATCACAGTCAAGATCGGTTCGGCCTTGCTGGTCGACCGCACCAGCGGCCTGAAGCGCGACTGGCTTGCCTCGCTTGCCGAGGATATTGCGGTGCTCGCCAATGGCGGCGCCGAGATCCTGGTCGTATCGTCCGGCGCCATTGCGCTCGGCCGCACCATTCTCGGTCTCGGCAAACGGGCGCTGAAGCTGGAAGAAAGCCAGGCGGCTGCGGCCGTCGGCCAGATCGCGCTGGCCGGCGCGTGGTCGGATGCGCTGGGCAAGGGTTCGCTGAAATCGGGCCAGATCCTGCTGACGCTGGGCGACACCGAAGAGCGCCGCCGCTATCTGAATGCCCGCGCGACGATCTCGACGCTGCTCAAGATGAAGGCGGTGCCGGTCATCAATGAGAACGACACGGTGGCGACCTCCGAAATCCGCTATGGCGACAATGACCGGCTGGCGGCCCGGGTGGCGACGATGATGGGCGCCGACCTGCTTGTGCTGCTCTCCGACATTGACGGGCTCTATACGGCGCCGCCGGCGCGCGATCCCGATGCAAAATTCATTCCGGTGGTCGACCGCATCACGCCCGATATCGAGGCTATGGCCGGGGCGGCCGCATCCGAACTGTCGCGCGGCGGCATGCGCACCAAGCTCGATGCCGGCAAGATCGCCACCGCCGCCGGCACCGCCATGATCATCACCTCGGGCACCAGGCTGTCGCCACTGATGGCGATCGAACGTGGCGAGCGCGCCACCTTCTTCAGGCCGAGCGCCAATCCGGTGAAAGGCTACAAGACCTGGATCGCCGGCCAGCTCGAACCGGCCGGGCGGCTCACCGTCGACGCCGGCGCCATCGGTGCGCTGCTGTCCGGCAAATCTTTGCTGCCGGCCGGCGTCAGGCTGGTCAGCGGCAATTTCTCGCGCGGCGACACGGTGGCCATTCTGTCGCCGGAAGGGCGCGAGATCGCGCGCGGGCTTGTTGCCTACGATGCCGCCGATGCCGTAAGGATCGCAGGCCTGAAGACCGCCGAGATCGAAACCGTGCTCGGCTACGAGGCGCGCTCGGCGATGATCCACAGGGACGATCTGGTGGTGAGCGATCCGGGTGACCAGATACGGCCTGCCGGCCAGCTATGGGCCGGGGGCGAGGTAAGCGGAGGATGAGACATGCTGAAGTTGCATGAACAATCCGGGGATGACACCGTCGCGCTGATGGCTGATATCGGCCGCCGCGCCCGCGCGGCCGCCCGACCGTTGGCGATTGCGACCGCCGCCGCCAAGGATGCCGCACTTCTCGCCATGGCCGACGCGATCATCGCGCGCCAGCAGCAGATTCTCGATGCCAACGCCATCGATGTCTCTAACGGACACGGATCGGGCTTGTCCGGCTCCTTCATGGACCGGTTGAAGCTCGATCCGGCGGGCACCCGTGCCATGGCGGATGGCATCCGTGAAATCGCCGAGCTCAGGGACCCGGTCGGCGATGTGATTGCCGCCTGGGATCGCCCCAACGGCCTGCAGATCGAGCGCGTGCGCACGCCGCTCGGCGTTGTCGGCGTCATTTATGAAAGCCGGCCGAATGTGACGGCGGATGCCGGCGCGCTCTGCCTCAAGGCCGGCAATCCGGTGATCCTGCGCGGCGGCTCGGATTCGCTCAATTCGTCCGCCGCCATTCATGCCTGCCTGGTCGAGGGGCTGAAGGCCGCCGGCCTGCCGGAAGACGCCATTCAGCTGGTGCCGACCACCGACCGCGCCGCCGTCGGCGAGATGCTGAAAGGGCTTGGCGGCAATCTCGACGTCATCATTCCGCGGGGCGGCAAGAGCCTGGTCGGGCGCGTCCAGAGCGAGGCGCGGGTGCCGGTCTTTGCCCATCTTGAAGGCATCTGCCATCTCTACATCGACCGCTCGGCCGATCTCGACATGGCGGTCAGGATCGCCGTCAACGCCAAGATGCGGCGCACCGGTGTCTGTGGCGCTGCAGAGACTTTGCTGGTCGACCGCGCGGTGGCCTCCACACATCTGGTGCCGATCCTCGACGCGCTACGCGCCGCCGGCTGCGAGATCCATGCCGATCAGGAAGTGATGAAGCTGTTCTTCGACGCCAAGCCGGCGACCGATGCCGACTGGATGACCGAATATCTCGAGGCCATCATCGCGGTAAAGCTGGTAGACGGAATTGCCGGTGCCATCGACCATATCGAGACGTTCTCCTCACACCACACCGAGGCGATCATCGCCGAGGATACCAAAGCGGTCGAGCGGTTCTTCAACGAGATCGACTCGGCGATCCTTTTGCACAATGCCTCGACGCAGTTCGCCGATGGCGGCGAATTCGGCATGGGCGCCGAGATCGGCATCGCCACCGGCAAGATGCACGCGCGCGGACCGGTTGGTGTCGAACAGCTGACCTCGTTCAAATACCGCGTGCGCGGGTCGGGACAGGTGAGGCCTTGAATCATTCGCGTCAGGGCTTGAGGCATTGAGCCCAGACACCCCCCTCTGTCCTGCCGGACATCTCCCCCGCAAGGGGGGAGATCAGCTTTTTCTTCCGCTTTCGCCAATCACTAACGTTGCAAGAAAAGTGCCTTTGCCGAAGCTACTGATCTCCCCCCTTGCGGGGGAGATGCCCGGTAGGGCAGAGGGGGGTGCCTAGCACCATGCTGTCGTCCCTTCAGCCCGCCATCCCCTCGCACTACCTCCGTATGCCGCATGCCGAGAAAGGCCTCGCCGTCGGCCTGTTCGGCGGATCGTTCAACCCGCCGCATGCCGGCCATGCGCTGGTGGCGGAAATCGCGCTCAGGCGGCTGGCGCTCGACCAGCTATGGTGGATGGTGACGCCAGGCAATCCGCTGAAGAGCACCAGGGAATTGGCGCCGCTGAGCGACCGGCTGCTCCAGTCGGAGCAGATCGCCAAGAACCCGAAGATCAAGGTCACCGCCTTCGAGGCGGCGCATCATATTCGCTTCACCGCCGACACGCTGGCGCTGGTCAAGGCACGCAATCCCGGCGTCGACTTCGTCTGGATCATGGGCGCCGACTCACTCCGCGATTTCCACCGTTGGCAGCGCTGGCGCCAGATCGTCATGACCTTCCCCATCGCGGTCATCGACCGCCCGGGCGCGACGCTGTCCTTCCTGTCCTCGGTCGTGGCCAAGACCTTCGACTATGCCCGCGTCGACGAGGGTGACGCGCCCCGGCTCGCCCGCATGAAGGCGCCGGCCTGGACTTTTATTCACGGCCCGCGTTCGTCGCTGTCATCGAGTGCTATTCGCAAGCAAGCCAAGGGGTAACTCGTAAGGCCAGATCGCCGATGTCGCTTTTACGGCGGCCTTTCGCGATCCGCTGGGCGATGCTGCGCTGGATATGGCCAATTCAGTGAACCAGACCGACATCGACCCCAATCATGGCGCCCCGCCGACGCCCGTGATCGCCATTGCCAGCGTAATCGTGTCGATGGCGCTGATCGCGGTCGGCAACGGGTTGATGTTCGCCTATATCCCGGTCC
Source organism: Mesorhizobium sp. M0001 (assembly GCF_040324255.1). Classification (NCBI taxonomy): domain Bacteria; kingdom Pseudomonadati; phylum Pseudomonadota; class Alphaproteobacteria; order Hyphomicrobiales; family Phyllobacteriaceae; genus Mesorhizobium; species Mesorhizobium sp. M0001. The sequence goes on along the minus strand of NZ_JAMYVS010000008.1, from coordinate 98,350 downwards.
GGCTTGGCGTCGAGCGCTTCGATCCGACCTGGGCCGGGCTGATCATCACCGGCCTTTCCGCCGGCGGCCTTGCCGGCTGCATCCTGACCGGGCCGCTGGTGCGCCGCGTCGGGCACGCCCGCGCCTTCATGGTGCTGTCGGCGCTGATAGCGCTGTCGAATGCTGCCATTGGCGCCGGCACCTACCCGCTGCTTTGGATCGCGGCGCGCGCGCTTTACGGTTTTGCAATATGCGGCCTGTTCATCGTCGCCCAGAGCTGGCTCAACGATGCCGTCGCAAACGCCATTCGCGGCCGGGTGATGGCGGTGTTTTACGTCGCCTATGTCGCCGGACTTGGCGTCGGCTATGCCCTGCTGGCGGCGGTCGACATCGCGACGGCGCAGGCGCCGCTGATCGGCATTGCCTTCACCGCAGTGTCGATCCTGCCGGTCGGCATGACGCGGTTGGCTCAACCGCCGCCACCTCGCGCAGCCTCCGTGGCGCTTGGCCGCGCCTGGCGGATCTCGCCGGTCGGCGTGGCCGGCATGCTGGCCGTCGGCGGTCTGTCGATGGCGATCGCCGGGTTCGCACCGATCCATGCCACGGCCAAAGGCTATAGCCAGGCCGATGTGGCGCTGCTTTTGTCGGCGATGCCCGTCGGCACGCTGATCCTGCAGATACCGCTCGGCTGGATTTCCGACCGTACCGATCGCCGTTACGTGCTGGCCGGCGCTGCGGCACTGGCCATCGTCGCCGGTATTCTGGCCATCGGCTTCGACGGCGGCGCGCTGATGGTGCTCGTGGTGATCTACATCGTCTGGGACGGCGCCTCGGAATCGATCTATTCGCTGGCCAGCGCGCATGCCGCCGACCGCGCCGGCAAGGACGACATGGTGGCGCTGTCGAGTTCGTTGCTGTTTGCCTGGTCGCTGTCGGGGTTCATCGTGCCGGGTATCGTGACGGCCCTGTCGGCTGTCTATGGCACGCAGGCCTTCATTTATGTGGCCATCGTCATCGCCACTGTCTTCTGCCTGTTCGTGCTGTGGCGAGTGGCCACCACGCGCGCCGTCCCCGCTACGGAGACCAGCAGTTTCGCGCCGATGTCGGCGCAGGCGCCGCTGCCGGTGGAGCTCGCCTACGCCCCGGAAGATAAGCGCTGAACGGTTTCACAGCTCCTACTGCCTGGTAGCGGCAGTTTCCTGTCGAGCCTCCGGCGGAGGTGCGGGAACCGAAATGGCTTCGGCGTCGAACGCCTGCTTGACGCGTTTGGTGAGATCGATCTGGGTGGCGAAGAAATCCGCCGCCGTGGTCCAGTAGCGCAAGGTGATGGCGACGCTGGCATCGCCCACCGTGGCGACGAAGGCGATCGGCGCCGGCTCTCGCTTGACGCGGCGCTCGCCGCCGGCAACGCCCAGCATGGTTTTCTGCGCCAGGTCGATGTCGTTCCAGGAGCCGATGCTCAGCGTGATGTCTCCGCGGCGCACACCGTTGCGAGTAAAATTGCGCACCGGCTGGTTCCACAGCGTCGAATTGGGCGCCAGCACATAGACGCCGTCTGTCGTGCGGAGCTTGGTGGCGAACAGGCCGATTTCCTCGACGGTGCCGGAAATGGCGCCGACCTCGACATATTCGCCGATGCGGAATGGCCTGAGCGCCAGAAGCATGATGCCTGCGGCGATGTTCTGCAGCGTGCCTTGCAGCGCCAGGCCGATTGCCAGCCCGATGGCGCCGATGGCGGCGATGATCGAGGCCGTCTGAACGCCGAACTGGCCGAGCACCATGATGACCACCAGGATCAGGATGGCGTAGCGCACGATCTTCGAGAAGAAATGGCGCAGCGTCGCGTCGAAACCATGGATATGGCCGAGGCCGGCTGAGATCGATCGTTCTGCGAGCCCGGCGACGAGATAGCCGACGACCAGCAGGATGATGGCGCCGATGGCGGAGAAGGAATAGGAAACGATCAGTGTGCTGAGTTGCGCAAGGCCAGCCTGCACGGTGAGCAGCGTGTTCTGGGGGTCGATTGGCATCAGGAAAATCCGTTTGGGGGGTGTGTCGATAACCCCTGCCGCGGCCATGGGTTCCGATTTTTCTCAAGGCTCCGGAACCGGAAGTCGTGCACTGCGTTCGCGGTGGCAGGGCCTCCCGTCTTGAAACTGCAAGGGAACTCTGCCTATCTATAGGGTGTCACCTGATTTCGTGGGTGATTTGGTTGTTCTTGCTGCGAAAGGAAATACACTGAGAACAGCATTGCGGAAGAAGGCTGACGTCATGCCTTCGCCGGCCAGGATCAGCGTAGATGACGCCGTGTCCCGTGCCATCAAGACAGTCCTTGCCAGTCTGGAAGACTCCAAGGCCGAAAATATTGTCTCAATCGACATTCAGCGGAAATCGAGCCTCGGCGACTATATGGTCATCGCGTCGGGCCGGTCGCACCGTCATGTCTCGGCTGTCGCCGACCACCTGCTCAAGGCGCTCAAGGATGCCGGTCTCGGCACGGCGCGCGTCGAGGGGCTGTCCGGCGCCGACTGGGTCCTGATCGATTCAGGCGACATCATCGTCCATGTCTTCCGCCCAGAAGTCCGCGAATTCTACAATCTTGAAAAGATGTGGCAGGCGCCGGACCTTGAGGAAGAGACCTTGCACTGAGCTCCGTCTCATGTCGTAACCATCCGGGGTGCGACATGGATTGAAAGCTCGCCGAGGCAGGGATGAAGATAGCAGTTCATGCCGTGGGCCGGATGAAGGCCGGCCCCGAGAGAGAACTCGCCGACCGCTATTTCGAGCGTTTCGCCAAGAGCGGCCCGGCGATCGGGTTCGAATTCTCTGGTGTCGCCGAGATCGCCGAGGGACGAGCCCAGAACGCCAATGAGCGCCGCCGCGAGGAAGGCCAGAAGCTGCAGGCACAGCTGCAGCCGGGCACGGCGCTGTTCCTGCTCGACGAACGCGGCAAAAACCTGTCCTCAGACGATTTCGCCAGCCGTATCGGCCAGCTGCGCGATGGCGGACGCAAGGCGTTGGTCATCGGCATTGGCGGCGCCGACGGGCACGACCAGTCGATTCGCGATCAGGCTGAGCTGATAGTCTCGTTCGGCGCGGCGACCTGGCCGCACCAACTGGTGCGCGTCATGCTGGGCGAGCAGCTCTATCGGGCGGCAACGATTCTTTCGGGACATCCCTACCACCGTTCGTAAATCAGTGGGTCGAGGGTCAATCGTCCGGATTTCCGCCCCAATGCGCGGCTGTTTTGTGCTAGGCTTCGGTTCGATCATGGTTGATGGTTCGTTAACGAAGCCACGCATAGAGTCGGGCTTCAATGGCTGACAACGGGAAATCACGAACGGGCTTCCGGCACGCGCGCTGCGGCATCGCTGCAGCGGTGGTTTTGCTGTCGCTCGGGCTTGCGCGGGCCGAAAATACGCTGGACGTGGCGCCCGACCCCGATCTGAGCCGTGCCGAATATGAGAAGGTGTCGGCCGAGATCACGCTGTCGTCCGAACGGCTGGCCAAGCTCGCCGCCGACATTGCTTCGGTCAAGAAGGACCATGCCTCGATCACCGCGGCGCTTATCCAGTCGGCGATGACCGAGCAGAAGCTCGGCCAGGACATCGAGGATATCGGCGCCAGGCTCGAAGGACTGAAGGGCGAGGAACAGAAGATCCGTGTCTCGCTGGCGGCGCGGCGCGACGTGCTGGCCGAGGTGCTGGGCGCGCTGCAGCGCATGGGGCTCAATCCGCCGCCGGCGATCCTGGTCAAGCCGGAAGACGCGCTGTCGTCGGTGCGCAGCGCCATCCTGCTCGGCGCAGTGGTGCCGGAACTGCGCCAGCAGACCGACAAATTGCTGGCCGACCTCAGGGAACAGACCCGGGTGACGGCCTCGATCGAGGCCGAGCGGACGCGGCTGACGGCGGCGGTCGGCGAGCAGACGGCGGAAAAGAAACGCCTCTCCATGCTGCTCGAAGCCAAGCAGAAGCTCGAGGCGGACACCTGGACGGCGATGGCCGCTGAAAAGCAGCGGTCCCAGGCGCTTGCGGCCAAGGCCGGCAGCCTGAAAGAGCTGATCGCTTCGCTTGAAGCCGACAAGAGCCGCAAGGCGGCGGATGCCGTCAAGGCAGGCGAACAGAAAGCGGCCGACAGCGATAAGCCGGACGCCGATAACGCCGATGCAGGCACAACCGCGTCGACGGAGCTGGCTTCGCTGCCCGTGCCGGAAGGCAACCGCCTCACCGCCGCTGCGCCGTTTTCGGCACTTCAGGGACAAGTCTCGCTGCCGGTCACCGGCAAGATCAAGCTGCGTTTCGGGGCCGATGACGGTAACGGCGCGGTGATGCTTGGCGACATGGTTGCGACACAATCGGGAGCCATCGTCACGGCACCGGCGGACGGAAATGTGCTTTATGCGGGGCCTTTTCGCTCCTATGGTCAACTCTTGATCCTCAATGCGGGAGACGGCTATCATGTCGTCCTGGCGGGGATGAGCAGAATCAGCGTCGCGTCTGGCCAGTCGGTGCTCGCAGGAGAGCCGGTCGGCGCGATGGGAGAGGCCCGGGTGGCAAGCACCTCGGCCTCGAAGAATGGAAATGCCACGCCGGAACTCTACGTCGAGTTCCGCAAGGATGGAAAACCCGTCGATCCGACCCCATGGTGGGCGGACCGCTTCTCTGGAAGGACGTGAAATGATGCGGAAACTGTCGCTTCTTATTGCCGGTGCGCTGATGGGCGCGTCAGCGATGAGCCTGGTCTATGGCGCGCCCGGCTCGACGGCGAACGCTGCAGGCTCCGAGACCTACAAGCAACTGGCGATCTTCGGCGACATCTTCGAGCGCGTGCGGGCGCAGTATGTGACGCCGCCGGACGACAAGTCGCTGGTCGAAAACGCCATCAACGGCATGCTCACCTCGCTCGACCCGCACTCCTCCTACATGAACGCCGAGCAGGCGCAGGACATGCGCGTGCAGACCAAGGGTGAGTTCGGCGGCCTCGGCATCGAGGTCACCATGGAGAACGACCTGGTCAAGGTGATCACGCCGATCGACGACACCCCGGCTGCCAAGGCAGGCGTGCTGGCCGGCGACTATATCGCCAAGATCGACGGCCAAGAGGTTCGCGGCCTGACGCTCAACGATGCAGTCGAAAAGATGCGCGGCCTGGTCAACACGCCGATCAAGCTGACCATCCTGCGCCAAGGCGCCGACAAGCCGATCGAGCTGACGGTGGTGCGCGATATCATCAAGGTCAAGGCGGTCAAGTTCCGGGTCGAGAACGACATCGGCTACATGAAGATCACCTCCTTCACCGAAAAGACCTATGACGACCTCGAGAATGCCATCGACACCATCAAGAAGCAGGTGCCGAACGACAAGCTCAAGGGCTATGTGCTCGATCTGCGCCTCAACCCGGGCGGCCTGCTCGACCAGGCGGTGAGCGTGTCCGACGCCTTCCTCGACCGTGGCGAGATCGTCTCGACCCGCGGCCGCGACCCGAAGGACGTCACACGCTTCGACGCCAAGGCAGGCGACGACATCGGCGCCAAGCCGCTGATCGTGCTCGTCAATGGCGGTTCGGCCAGCGCCTCCGAGATCGTCGCCGGCGCGCTGCAGGACCTGCGCCGCGCCACAGTGGTCGGCACGCAGTCGTTCGGCAAGGGCTCGGTGCAGACCATCATCCCGCTTGGCGAGAACGGCGCGCTGCGCCTGACGACGGCGCTCTATTACACGCCGTCCGGCAAGTCGATCCAGGGCAAGGGTATCACACCCGATATCAAGGTCGACCAGCCGCTGCCGCCCGAACTGCAGGGCAGGGACCTGACGCGCGGCGAATCGGACCTCAAGGGCCATATCAAGGGCGCCGACGAGAGCGATACCGGCTCGGGCTCGGCTGCCTATGTGCCGCCGGATCCGAAGGACGATCTGCAGCTGATCTATGCCGAACAGCTGCTGCGCGGCCAGAAGACCGATCCGGCATTCCCGCCGAATCCGGAAAAGGCAGTGCTCAACCAGTAAAATCGACTGGTAGCTCTGGCTGCCCAATCGAAGCGATGCAATGCTGCCGGGACCGTGAGGTTCCGGCAGTTTGATTCGGGGGCAGCTGGGCGCTGCGCCTCAAAAGGCGCAGGGGACGCGCCTTCAGTTTTGGATCTGCGCATGGCGAAAAGATTTCGCTGATCACGCGCCCGGGGATGCGGCTTGGCTGACGTCGGCAAGGACATCGAACGCCCGCTCGGACAGACCGTCCGACCGCGTGCTGCGTCGCGCGGGATCAGCGCTGGCGCCGTCGCGGCGACGCTGGTCGTGCTGGCCGCGGTCGGCATCTCCGGCGCGATCGCGCTGCGCGAGAAGCCGTTCCGCAAACCGGAAGCAATCGCGGTCTCGACGCCAAAGGTGACGGCGGCGGCCGAGCCCGCGGCCGCAGCGCCCACTGCTCAAGCGACGGCGGCAGCGCCGAAGGCGGAAACGCCCAAGGCCAGCGGTCCGCAGATCATCCATGTGCAAACCCAGGAGGGTGACGGCCCGCCCAATGCAGCCATTGTCATCCACGACCCGTCGACGATCGGCCAGAACCTGAAGATCGCGCATGTCCCCGACAGGGCGCTGATCGAGGCCAGCGACACCGGCCCACTCCCGGTTCGCGCCGCTGACGGCCGGCGGCCGTTCGATGTCTATGCGCGGCCGTGGTCGGGTTCGCGCGGCGCTCGCGTGGCAATCGTCATCGGCGGGCTTGCCGTGTCGCAGACCGGCACGCAGGCGGCGATCGCCAAGCTGCCGGCCGAAGTGACGCTGGCTTTTGCGCCGCAAGGCAACAGCATTGGCCGGTGGATGCAGGCGGCACGGCAGAGCGGGCATGAGGTGGTCATGCAGGTGCCGCTCGAACCGTTCGACTATCCCAATGTCAATCCCGGCCGCAACACGCTGACAGTGGCGGCAAGCCAGGACGACAATCTGAAGAATCTGCGCTGGGCGCTGTCGCGGACCACCAACTATACCGGCGTCATGAACTATATGGGGGCGCGCTTTTCGGCCGACGCGACAGCGATGGGGCCGTTCATGGCCGAGCTTGGCAAGCGCGGCCTTGCCTATATCGATGACGGCTCGTCCGCACGGAGCTTGGCGTCCGATCTCGCCTTGAAGGACGGTGTGCCGTTCGTCGCCGGCGATACGGCAATCGACGCCGTGCAGGACCGCGGCGCCATCCTGAAAAAGCTCGACGCGCTGGAAGCGACCGCGCGTGCGAAAGGCTCCGCCGTCGGCATCGGCTCGGCTTTCGACCTCACCGTCGACACCGTGGCGTTCTGGGCGGTCGAAGCGAAAAAGCGCGGCATCGAGATCGTGCCGATCTCGGCGGTGGCCATCGACCCGGAAAAGGGCTGACCGGCGCTTGTGGCGATTTTCAACGATGCCGAGAAAAGAGCTCTCTCTGGGCCTGATTGATTGAACCATCATCCCAGTCGACCTCGCGCTTTGATTGCGGGATGTGTCTCCGCCGATATTCGTTGTTGTAGAACAGGGTGCCGTGGATTCCGAGCACATCGCGTTTCAGGATGGGACGACCCCAAAGCGGCGCCAGCACGCGACCTGCCTCGTCTTCACCAAGCCGCTCAAATAAATCTTCGGCCAGTTCCATGTCTCTTCCATCCGGGAAGATGGCGGCGTACTCCTCCTCTGTTGCCTCGAACACGCTGAAGGTTGCGTTCAAGGCGCCGTCGATGATTTGAATATTTTTCATGGAATTACTCTGCCATTCGACCGCAACGGCGGCAACGGGGCCGGGTGGCAGTGACTGGAACGAACCCACGTTTTCCGCTTCCGGGGCAAGCCTACTTTGAGTACGCTCCGCTCCGGTTCTCGAAATCATTCGCCACTGCCTCGCCGGAGCGAATCTCAGAACGGCTTTAAACTCCGATGGCTAAAAAGATCGATCCCGAGACGCTGCCATACCGCCCCTGTGTCGGGCTGATGATCCTCAATGGCGACGGGCTGGTCTGGGTTGGGCACCGCATCGCCGAACCGGACAGCGAATTTGCCGGGACCACGCAGCTCTGGCAGATGCCGCAAGGCGGCATCGACGAGGGCGAGGAGCCGCTGCAGGCGGCCGGGCGCGAGCTCTATGAAGAGACCGGCATGCGCTCGGTCACGCTGCTGGCCGAGGCGCCGCATTGGATCAACTACGACCTGCCGCCCGATCTGGTCGGCATCGCCCTCAAGGGCCGCTATCGCGGCCAGACGCAGAAATGGTTCGCCTACCGCTTTCACGGCGAGACCAGAGAGATCCAGATCAATCCGCCGCCGGGCGGCCACACCGCCGAATTCGATGAATGGGCATGGCGGCCGATGCAGGACCTGCCCGATCTGATAGTGCCGTTCAAACGCAAGGTCTATGAGGATGTGGTGGCGGCGTTCCGTCATCTTGCCTAGCTGGATGTGACGGTTCGCACGGCACCTGATTCGTGCTTTATTGATCGGGACACCCGCAGCCACGAGACCCATATGAACGACGCCGGGCAATGGCCTCTTAGCGCAGCGTCTGGGCTGCCCCTCACCCGCCTGCCGGCTTTCGTCACTCGAAAAGCCAAGCAGTTGGCTTTTCGTCCGCTTTACGCCGACCGCTCCTCAACTCCCCGTATAGGGCCGGGGAGAAATATCCGGCAGGACAATGAGGGGCAGCGCCGACTTCAGCGGGTCTGCGATGCATAAAGCCAAAGATACGATCAGCGAAGCGGCGGCCGGCGCCATTCTCACCATCGATCTCGGCGCTATCCGAGAGAATTACCGGCGGCTCAAGGCAAAGCTCGGCGGCGTGCGTTGCGCCGGCGTCGTCAAGGCCGACGGTTACGGGCTCGGCGCGCGGCAAGTGGCGGCGGCACTGGTTGCCGAAGGCTGCGACAGCTTCTTTGTCGCGCATCTCACCGAGGGTGTCGCGCTGCGCGACGCACTCGGACCGAAGCTGGAAATCCATGTGCTGAACGGGCTGCCGCCGGGCTCGGAACCCGAAGCGGTGGCTGCCGACCTTGTTCCCGTCATCAACAGTGGCGGACAATTGAAGGCGTGGAGCAAAGCCGGCCAGAAGGCCGGCCGCAAGCTCAAGGCCGCCATCCAGGTCGACAGCGGCATGTCGCGGCTGGGCATGGCGCCGGCAGAGGTCGAGGCGCTTACGGCCGATGCTTTCGCCGGCGTCGATGTCGTTCTCGTCATGAGCCATCTGGCCCGTGCGGACGAACCGACCAATGCGGCCAATGACGCGCAACTCAGGGAGTTCGAACGGCTGCGCAAAATGCTGCCCAAGGCGCCGGCGTCGCTGGACAATTCCTCCGGCATCTTTCTTGGGCCGCGCTATCAGTACGACCTCGCGCGTCCGGGCGCTGCGCTCTACGGCATCAATCCGACGCCTGATGAGGCGAACCCGATGCTGCCGGTGGTGCGGCTCGAGGCAAAGATCATCCAGACACGCGGCATCGATAAGGGCGCGGGCGTCGGCTACGGACATGCGTTTCTGGCCAGCGGTCCCTTGCGCGCGGCCACGATCTCGCTCGGCTATGCCGATGGCTGGCACCGGCGCGCGGCTTCGGCTGCCTGGCTCGACGGCGTGCGACTGCCCTTTGTCGGGCGGGTGTCGATGGATTCGATCATACTCGACATCTCGGCCCTGCCGGCCGGCCGGCTGCGCGAGGGCGACCTTGTCGAACTCCTAGGCCCCTCGCAGAGCGTCGATGACGCCGCCGGTCATGCCGGCACGATCGGTTATGAAATCCTGACCAGTCTCGGCCCCCGCTTCCACCGCCGCTATATCAACGAATAGAGCCGCGACACGCCTCCCCTTGGCGGACGCCGCAGAATCCGGCAGACAGGAGGCGGCGGCCCTCTGACGGAAGTCGTCGTGGAGAGTGATGCGATGAAGATCTTCGTGTTGGGCGGCGGCGTTATCGGGGTCACCACTGCCTATTATCTCGCTGAGGCCGGCCACGAGGTGACGGTGTTCGACCGCCAGAAAGGGCCGGCGCTGGAAACCAGCTTCGCCAATGCCGGCGAGATCTCGCCGGGCTATGCTTCGCCCTGGGCCGGCCCCGGCATTCCGCTGAAGGCAATCAAGTGGCTGTTGATGAAGCACGGCCCGCTGGTGGTGCGGCCGGCCTTCGATCCGTATATGTGGACATGGCTCATCAAGATGCTGCGCAATTGCACCGCGGATCGCTACGCCATCAACAAGGCGCGCATGGTGCCGCTCGCCGAATACAGCCGCGACACGCTGAAGGCGCTGCGCGAGGCGACCGGCATCGCTTATGATGAGCGGACCAAGGGCACGCTGCAGCTGTTTCGCACGCAAAAGCAGCTCGACGGCACCGGCGGCGATGTCGAGGTGCTGAAGAAATATGGCGTTCCCTACGAGTTGCTCGATCCCGAAGGCTGCATTGGGGCCGAGCCGGCGCTGGCCGGCGTGCGGGAAAAGTTTGTCGGCGGGCTGAGATTGCCCGGCGACGAAACTGGCGACTGCAAGATGTTCACCGATCGGCTGGCCGAGCTCTGCGTGGCGCGCGGCGTCACGTTCGAGTACGGCACGCAGATCCGGCGCTTCTCCAAGAACCGCAATCGCATCGTCAGCGTCGGCACCGACCAGCGCTCGCGCGCGGCCGACGCTTATGTGCTGGCGCTGGGCAGCTATTCGGCGCGCTTCATGCGCCTGCTCAGGCGCCCGATCCCGGTCTATCCGGTCAAGGGCTATTCGATCACCGTTCCGATCAAGGACGCGGTCGCCGCCCCGGTGTCGACGGTAATGGACGAAACCTACAAGGTGGCGATCACCAGGCTCGGCGACCGCATCCGCGTCGGCGGCACGGCGGAGATTTCCGGCTTCGATCTCAGGCTGCATGAATCGCGCCGGCGCACCCTCGAACATTCGGTCGGCGATCTGTTCCCGGATGGCGGCGACCTCAAGGCGGCGTCCTTCTGGTGCGGGCTGCGGCCGATGACGCCGGACGGGCCGCCGCTGGTCGGCCGCACCGAGTTCTCCAACCTCTATCTCAACACCGGGCACGGCACGCTTGGCTGGACCATGGCCTGCGGCTCGGCCAAGGTGCTGTCCGACATCATCTCCAGCAAGGTGCCTGATATCGATGTGCGGGAGCTGGGGCCGGAGCGGTATTTGAGGTAGGGGTGCTTTTTAAAGCTGGCGGGCCAGCACCCCCTCTGTCCTACCGGACAGAGGGGTGTAAAGGATCGCTACAGAACGGCATTCCTTCAGCCTCGCCAGCCCCTCAAAACGCCTCCTTCACCCAACCCTTCGAGAACAGCCATCGGTAGGCCCACGGTATCGTCACCTTGGTCGATACCGGGTTCGAATGGGCGACATAGTCGTCATAGACCGGCTGCATCCTGGCGTAGAAGGCAGGGTCGAGCACCGTCATGCCGTTCTCCAGATCGTGGAAGAAACTGCGGTTGTTGAGATTGACCGACGAGATCGTCACCAGCCTTTCGTCGATCATCATGATCTTGGAGTGCAGCACGACATCGGGCGCCTTGAATTCGCGGATGTTAATGCGGTCGCCATATTTCTCGACGAACAGCTTGTTGAGCGCGGTCAGCAGCTTGCCGCCAATATCGCCCTTGAGGTCGATGCGGCCGACAATGTCGATCCTGACGCCGCGCGCCAGCGCCCGCTCGATGGCCAGGCTGAGCTTCGGCGTCAGATTAAGGTAGGGATTGACGATCTCGATATGGTGCCGGGCAGTGTCGATCAGCTCGACGAAATAGGTCTCGAGCGCATGGTTGTCCTCGTAGGGCACGGAAATGAAATGGCGCACCGTGCCCGGCGGGCGCCGGCTGTCGGAGCGCACCGGAATGGAGAAGGGCCTTGCGATGTTGGTGTCGGCGTCGCGCAGCCACAATGTCGAGAGATGCGCGGCCAGCGTCTCGACCGTGGCCGGGTCGGCAAACTCGATGTCGAAATCGCTCCAGTTCGAATAGTAGTTGAGCGAGAGGCCGTCGGTCTTGCCGTATTGCTCCAGGTTCGGGTGGCGCGACAAGTCGATCGGCTTGTGGAACAGGAAGCCGTCATGAATGTTGCGGCCGCCGATGATGACGCGCGAGCGGGCGGGATCCTCGGCAAGTGTCGCCAGCATCTTGACGTGATGGGTCTTGTGCAGCTGTGACAGTTGCTCGTCGACCGGCGCGCCGTGGTCGGCCCGCCAACGATATTCCTGCAACTCGACATTGGGATAATCGGCCGCCAGCCGGTGCAGCAGGGCATCGTCCTTGTCGCGCTCCAGCACGTCTGTGACCATGATGCGCACTTTGGTGCCGAGGCCTGCGTGATGGCGGATCAGCCGCTCGATGACGCGGCCGGAAAAATCGGCCTTGAACTCCAGCGACGACAGATAGACCAGCTTGAGTTTCGGCGCGCGCGAGAAATCGAGCGGCAGTTCGGGGTCGGCCTTGTCGAAGGCGCTGTCGGGTAAAGGCGCGCCGAGCAGCGCTTCGACCTTGGCGTTAAAGCCGTCGCGCGACTTGCGTAACAGGCGCGGTGACCCGAGCGGCAGCGAACAGCTCTGCGACAGCCAGCGGCCGGCGTAAAAGACGCTGGCAAGCTTATCCAGGCGGGATGGATCGGGCACTGGACAACGCTCGTAGCGGCTGTCGAGCGCGGCTATCGCCGGATAGGCAACCTCTTCGCGCAGGATGGTGAGCGGGGCGCCTGCCGGCGCCAGACTGGAGCTGAGCTTGAGGCTGCAACGGTTCAAACCATCGCTGGGGAACAGGCTGGCGGTTTGCCCGGCCGACAGGCGGAGGCGGAAGGCGGCACCGCTCGCCACGCTGCGCGAGCCACCGCCGGCGCGAATCGCCAGCGCCCCGTCGCAGGCGCCAGATATCTCAACCGGCTGCTTTCCCGCCTGGCGCATCACGATCTCGATCGAGCGCGCCTGCAGGCCGGAAAAGCTGAACGTCTTTGGCGCGGAGGGCCGCGCGGCGGCGTCGACATAGAGCGTCTGCCGCGACACCCGCCAGCGGCCGTCAAAATGGCCTTCGCCGGGCTTGCCCTCTGCCGGCATCTGTTCGGCGGTGACCGGTTTCGCCAGCCGTTCCAGCGTCCGGTAGGTGGCCTGGAAATCGCGGTTGGCGATGGCGTGGCGGTCATGGCCGAACGGACCGGTGCCGTTCGCCCTGTCGATGGCGCCGATCTGGTTGTGGGCGAGCAGCGCCAGGAACTGCCTTTCATAGTCGCTGGCACCGGCATCGCCGAAAAACGCTGCTGCTGCAGTCTGCGGTCCGGGCGTGCCGGCCGATACCGACGGCCGGCCGCAATCCTTCGCATCGCGGAAGAAATCGCAGCTGTGCCGGATCGGGGCGGCGCAACCGACAAGGGCCGCCAGCCCCAGCCCGGCCAGAGCCAGGCAGATGGCGCGGTTCATCCCGTGGCCCCGTTCATCGTCTTCAGCTCAGCCGGGTCGCGCGGCGGCATAAAGCCTTGCGGAAAGACCTTGCAGACGGGAAGTGCGAAAGTGGCGATCAAAAGCTCGGCCTCGCCGCGCACCTTTTTCGGCGCTGTCTTGTCATCACGGATCGCCTTTGCCGAGGCGACGAGCGCGCCGTCGCAGTCGCAATGATTATGGCGCGCGATGTAGCAGGCGTCATGGATTTGGCAGGCGCTGTCGAGGCGATTGACAGGGCGAGCCGAGAGGTCGCCGGTGCGGGTGCCGGGACCGCAGTAATTGCCGAAGACGAAAGGCGACGGGCGGGCCATTGCGATGCGGACCGGCTTGGGCAGTTCGGCTTCCGGAACTGCGGTCCATGGATTGGCGCAGGCGGAAAGCGCGACAAGCGGCAAGATGGCGAGCACCGCTCGCATTTTGATCCGCACCAGCTTTGCAAAAAAGTGTCCCACCCGGCGCAGCCAATCCCTAATGATAGGCGACATCGCGCTTGTTGCCACACTGGCCGATTTTGTGGCGAAGCCAAGGCGGCGCGGCCATCAGACAAACAGCCCGCGCTCTCTCTCGACCGCCTTGGTGATGAAGTTGGCGACGATCTGCACGCGGCGCAGCGGCCGGACCGATTCATGATAGACCAGCCAGTAGGCGCGGCGGATCGGCGTCACGATGTCGACGGGGATCAGCTCCGGCATCGAGCGGGCGACAAAGGTGTGCAAGATGCCGATGCCAGCGCCCGACCGCACCGCTTCGGCCTGGCCCAGCGCTGAGGAGATGGCGAAGCTGGTGCGCCAGTCCGGGCTGAACTCTGCCGCATAGTCGAGCGACGGGCTGACGATCAGGTCTGGGACATAGCCGATCAGCGTATGCTGGCCGAGTTCGGCAGCGGTTTCGGGTAAGCCGTGCGCCTGCGCATAGGCGCGCGAGGCAAACAGGCCGAGTGTGTAGTCGACCAGCTTTCCCGCCACCAGCCTGCCTTCGCTCGGCCGCTCGACGGTGATGGCGATGTCGGCCTCGCGCCGCGACAGCGAGAAGGAGCGCGGCACCGGCACCAGTTGGATGGTGAGTTCGCGGTGCAGCGCGGTCAGCGCGCCAAGACGCGTGGCGAGGAATGCGACGCCAAACCCGTCGGGCGCGCCGATGCGCACGGTGCCTGAGATATCGTCGCCTTCGCCCGACACGGCGGAGCGCGCGGCGATCATGTCGGCTTCCATGCGCTCGGCAATGTCGAGAAAGCGCTGGCCGGCCGGCGTCAGCTCGCTGCCGGTGGTAAGCCGGCGAAACAGTTTTGTCCGTAACGCATCCTCAAGCGCTGCGATGCGGCGCGAGACGGTGGCGTGATTGAGTTCCAGCCGCTTGGCGGCGCCAAGGATCTGCCCGGCGCGGGCCACGGCGAGGAAGATGCGGACGTCATCCCAGTTCATGGGGGTGGTCCGGGCTAGCGGCGAACGCGGCGTTCCCGCCCACCCCCCTCTGGCCTGCCGGCCATCTCCCCCGCAAGGAGGGAGATTGGCAGCTCCGCCACCTGCGTCTCTTTTGCTGCGTTGAAGATTTGCGAAGGCGGCGGCCACATCTGATCTCCCCCCTTGCGGGGGAGATGTCCGGCAGGACAGAGGGGGGTGTGACGGAGCGCAACCTTCGGGCCTTTCAGCAATCTGTAATTTGCGGCAATTAATGCACACTCGTCCTTCGTTGTCTATTTCTTGCACAACGGTTGCGTTTCCCCTCGCGTTGCCTTCGCGCCTGCAAAGGCGTTGAATGCTTCATCACAAACTCAGGGAGAGAAACCATGATCGAATACGGTCATTTCATCGGCGGCAAGCATGTCGCCGGGACCAGCGGGCGCAAGCAGGACGTCATGCAGCCCATGGACGGCTCGGTGCGCGGCACGGTGGCGCTGGCTTCGCCGGCGGAACTGCGTGCGGCTGTGCTGAACGCCAAGGAAGCACAGATCAAATGGGCTGCGACCAACCCGCAGCGGCGTGTGCGCGTGCTGATGAAGTTTCTTGAACTGGTTGCCCGCGACTATGACGAACTGGCCGATCTCCTGGCGCGCGAGCACGGCAAGACCATCGCCGACGCCAAGGGCGACATCCAGCGCGGCCTCGAAGTGGTCGAAGTCTGCATCGGTGCGCCTCACATGATGAAGGGCGAGTTCACCGACGGCGCCGGCCCCGGCATCGATGTCTATTCGATGCGCCAGCCGCTTGGCGTCGTTGCCGGCATCACCCCGTTCAATTTCCCGGCGATGATCCCGTTGTGGAAGATTGCCCCGGCGCTGGCCTGCGGCAACGCCTTTATCCTGAAGCCTTCCGAGCGTGACCCTGGCGTGCCGATGCGCATCGCCGAACTGTTCCTCGAGGCTGGCCTGCCGGCTGGCGTTCTCAACGTCGTCAATGGCGACAAGGATGTCGTCGACGCCATCCTCGACGATCCTGATATCAAGGCTATCGGCTTTGTCGGCTCGACGCCGATCGCGCATTACATCTACTCGCGCGGCACGGCCGCGGGAAAACGCGTGCAGTGCTTCGGCGGCGCCAAGAACCACATGATCATCATGCCCGATGCCGACATGGACCAGACCGTCGACGCGCTGATCGGCGCGGGCTACGGCTCGGCCGGCGAGCGCTGCATGGCGATCTCGGTTGCCGTTCCCGTCGGCAACGACACCGCCAACCGGCTGATGGAAAAGCTGATCCCGCGTGTCGAAAGCCTCAAGGTCGGCCCGTCGACGGATTCGTCCGCCGATTTCGGCCCGCTGGTGACGGCGCAGGCATTGGAACGCGTCAAGGGTTATGTCGACACCGGCGTCAAGGAAGGCGCCAAGCTGGTCGTCGATGGCCGCGGCTTCTCCATGCAGGGCTACGAGGATGGCTACTATATGGGCGGCTGCCTGTTCGACAATGTGACCGCTGACATGCGCATCTACAAGGAAGAGATCTTTGGTCCGGTGCTGTCGGTGGTGCGTGCGCCGACCTATGAGAGCGCCATCAAGCTCGCCAACGATCATGAGATGGGCAATGGCGTGGCCATCTTCACCCGTGACGGGGATGCTGCTCGTGATTTTGCTTCGCGCGTCCAGGTCGGCATGGTCGGCATCAACGTGCCGATCCCAGTTCCGATCGCTTACTACACGTTCGGCGGCTGGAAGGCGTCGTCCTTCGGCGACCTCAACCAGCATGGTCCGGACGCGTTCCGCTTCTACACCAAGACCAAGACGGTGACCTCGCGCTGGCCCTCCGGCGTCAAGGACGGTGCCGAGTTCGTCATCCCGACGATGAACTGACCGGACGATTTCGAAGATCGGCAAGAAGGCCCGGGTTCAACGTCCCGGGCCGTTCTTTGTACGAAACCGACATTGGCGATCACGTTCAAGCGATGGAACCAAGAGCCTGTCATCTGCCTTAAATTGCATTCCTGCCGTGTGCAGGCCATCAAAATAGCGCCGGTTGCAGCCGGGGTTCTCGTCTGGCGCAAGGAGGTGTCAGATGACACGACGTCTTGTGGCGGCGATATTCTTTGCGGTGTTCGCGATGTCCGGCATCGCCGAGGCCAAAGCCGATCAATGCGCGGCGCGGACCGACTTGGTCAAGGCGCTCGGCGAGAAGTTCCACGAAAACCAAGCCGCTCGTGGCCTGGTGAACCCGAATGTGGTGCTTGAGATATTCGTCTCCGACCAGGGCACCTGGACCATCCTGGCCACCGACACACACGGCCAAAGCTGCATCATCACGGCTGGCGAAGGCTGGGACGGGGCGACCATGGCCGCAGTCTTGCCGGGCACCTGATAAAGACCGGTCGGAAGTCTGGAGCAGAGACGGAGTTCAGCGTGTGGCGGCCACTTCGGCATGGCCGCGCAGCAGTGCCATAAGGCGTTTGGCGTCCTTGGCGGCAGCCTCTTCGTCACCAGCCAGGATCGAGCGGATTAGCGCGACGTGGTGCTCAGCCGATTCGGCCAGTCCTGTGTCGGCCCTGTAGCGGAACCAGAAGCGGCGGCTGTGGGTCTGCAGGGGCGCGGCCAGACGGGCCGCAAACGGGTTGTCGGCGGCCATCGCCAAGGCCTCGTCGAGCGCCTTGTCGGCCTGGATGAAGGCCAGCACATTGCCCGAGATGACGGCCTTCTGCATGGCAAGGGCTGCCTCATGAAACAGGTCGGCGGCCTCACGGGTGACGAAGCGGGCGGCCGAGCGCGCCAGCACCACCTCGACGCCGCGCCTGGCATCCAGCACGCGCAGCCAGTCGCCGGGATGAAGCGGGGCAATGGCGATGCCGGCGCGTGGCCTGACATCCAGCAGTCCTTCCCAGGCGAGGCGCTGGATCGCTTCGCGCACCGGCGTGCGTCCTAGCGCCAGCTTCTCGATGAGGGCGCCTTCGGTGACAAAGCTCGCCGGCGCCAGTTCCAACGTCACGATCATATGCTCGAGTACATGGTAGGCCTTGGCGGCGGCCGGCTCGGGGTATGCTGTCTCACTGGATATCAAAGGTGGGCTCCTGATATATCTCACATATATCATAACGAATTCCGCATTGACAGCCGGTTTTCCAACAGATATACGGCTGATATATCAGATGGAGAGACGATCATGTGGACCGGAGTTTTCCCCGCCGTCACGACCAAATTCACCGAAGACGACCGCCTCGATCATGCCGAGATGGAGCGCTGCTTTGCGTTGCAGATGGATGCCGGTTGCGACGGCATCATCGTCTGTGGCTCGCTCGGCGAAGGCCCGATGCTGTCGCATGACGAGAAGATCGAGGTGCTGAAGACGGCGCAGAAAGTTGCCGGCAGCAAGCCGGTTCTGCTGACCGTCAACGAGGCAGGCACCCGCGAGGCGGCGAACATCGCAAAGCGCGCGAGCCGGGAAGGC
Organism: Mesorhizobium sp. M0001; assembly: GCF_040324255.1. NCBI lineage: Bacteria > Pseudomonadati > Pseudomonadota > Alphaproteobacteria > Hyphomicrobiales > Phyllobacteriaceae > Mesorhizobium > Mesorhizobium sp. M0001. The sequence continues at coordinate 80,089 of NZ_JAMYVS010000008.1, read as the reverse complement.
GCCAACGGGCTGATGGTGGTACCGAGCCCGATCTATCACACCAACCCGGAAGAGACGGTCGCCGCCTTGCGCGCCGTCGCTCAGGCCGGCGACCTGCCGGTGATGATCTACTCCAACCGCCTCGCCTACCGCGTCGACGTCACCGTCGACCAGATGGAGGAACTGGCCGCCGACAAGCGCTTCGTCGCCATCAAGGAGTCCTCCGACGACATCCGCCGCTCGACAGAGATCATCAACCGCTTCGGCGACCGCTACGATTTGTTCACCGGCGTCGACAATCTCGCCTTCGAGGCGCTGTCGGTGGGCGCCATCGGCTGGGTGGCGGGTCTGGTCGTCGCCTTCCCGCGCGAGACCGTCGCCATCTACCAGCTGATGAAGCAGGGCCGCCGCGAGGAGGCGCTTTCGATCTACCGCTGGTTCCGGCCGCTGCTCGATCTCGATGTCTCGACCTATCTGGTCCAAAACATCAAGCTTGCCGAAGTGCTCGCGATCGACACAAATGACCGCGTGCGCATGCCGCGCCAGCCGCTGTCGGGCGAGCGCCGCAAAGCGGTCGAGAAGATCGTCAAGGACGCGCTGGCGGTACGGCCGAAGCTGCCGCAGTTCTGAAGGCTTTCTTCTCCCCGTGCACGTGCACGGGGAGAAGATGGCGGCAGCCAGATGAGGGGCAGCGCCGACGTGCAAGGAAATTCCAGGGACACAGAGGAGGGCCGCCGCCCCTCATCCGCCCTTCGGGCCCCGCAGCCCTTCGCTGGCGCTCCGGGCGTTCGTCGTTCGGAAAGCCAAGCAGTCGGCTTTTCCACCGCTTCGCGGACCACTCCTCACCCCCGTGAACGGGGAGAAGGGGTAGATATCGCCATTGTCGGTGGCGGCATTGTCGGCATCTGCGCGGCGGCCATGCTGGCCGAGGCCGGGCGCAGCGTCACGGTCTTCGACCGCACCGGCATCTGCGAGGAGACGAGCTCCGGCAATGCCGCCGCCTTCGCCTTCTCCGACGTGCTGCCGCTGGCGCATAAGGGCATGATGCGGCACTTGCCGAAATGGCTTGCCGATCCGCTCGGGCCACTCAGCATCCCGCCGGCCTACTTGCCGAAGCTGTTGCCTTGGCTGTTGCGCTTCTGGCGCGCTGGCGCACCAGAAAAATATGAGGCGAGCCTTGCTGCTCAGGCAGGCATGATGAAGCTCGCCGAGGCTGAATGGATGGGCCTGCTCGACCGTTCCGGCACGCGGCTGATGCTGCGCGAGGACGGCTCGCTGGAGCTTTATGAAAGCGAGGCCGAATTTCAGGCCGGGCTGCCGGGCTGGGCGGCGCGCGAGCGCTTCGGCATCGGCTTTCGCCATGTCGAAGGCGACGAACTGGCGCGGCTGCAGCCGGGACTGTCGCCGCGCTTCATCAAGGGCACCTTCGTGCCGGGCTGGAAGACCGTCGCCGATCCGAAACTGCTCGGCAAGGGGGTGTGGGCCTATGCCGAAAGGCTGGGCGCGCGTTTCGAAAAGGCGCGCATAGAGCGCGTCGCCGCCAATCCTGATGGCGCGACGCTGACGCTGACGGACGGCACGACCAGGCAGGCAAGACATCTTGTCGTGGCCGCCGGGGCATGGTCGCATCTGCTGACGAAGGCGCTTGGCGACACCATCCCGCTCGAAACCGAGCGCGGCTACAACACGACACTGCCGAAGACCGCTTTCGACGTGCAGCGGATGCTGATCTTTTCCGGCCATGGCTTCGTCATCACGCCACTCGACACGGGCTTGCGCGTCGGCGGCGCCGTCGAGTTGGGCGGTCTCGACCGGCCGCCGAATTTTGCGCGTTCGAAGGCCATGCTGGAAAAAGCCAGACAATTCCTTCCGGGGCTGGACGCGTCAGGTGGCCGCGAGTGGATGGGCTATCGCCCGTCGCTGCCGGATTCGCTGCCGGTGATCGGCACGGCGCGAACCGCGCCCAACATTGTCTACGCCTTCGGCCATGGCCATCTCGGCCTGACCCAGGCGGCGGCCACCGGCCGCTTGATCCGCGATCTTGTTCTCGGGCAGACTTCGCCGATCGATCTTGCCCCCTTCAGCCCGCAACGGTTTTGAGTCCGAGGAAATCATGGCCAAAAAATCCTTCTTTTGCATCGACGGCCATACCTGCGGCAATCCGGTGCGGCTGGTCGCCGGCGGCGGTCCCTTGCTCGAGGGTTCGACGATGATGGAGCGGCGGGCGCATTTCCTGGCGGAGTATGACTGGATCCGCACCGGGCTGATGTTCGAGCCACGCGGCCACGACGTCATGTCGGGCTCGATCCTCTATCCGCCGACGCGCGAGGATTGCGACATAGCCATCCTGTTCATCGAGACGTCGGGCTGCCTGCCGATGTGCGGCCACGGCACGATCGGCACGGTGACGATGGCCATCGAACATGGGCTGATCAAGCCGAAGACACCCGGCGTGCTCCGGCTCGACACACCGGCCGGGCTGGTTATCGCCGAATACAAACAGGTCGGCGACTATGTCGAGGAGGTGCGCATCACCAATGTACCGTCCTTCCTTTATGCCGAGGGACTGACGGTCGACTGCCCGCAGCTTGGCGAGATCACTGTCGATGTCGCCTATGGCGGCAATTTCTACGCCATCGTCGAGCCGCAGGCGAATTTTCGCGACATGGCTGATTATTCCGCCGGCGATTTCATCGCCTGGAGCCCTGTGGTGCGGCAGCGGCTTAACGAGAAGTACTCGTTCGTGCATCCGGAAAACCCCGGCATCAACCGGCTGTCCCACATGCTGTGGACGGGCAAGCCGACGGTGGAGGGGGCCGACGCACGCAACGCCGTCTTCTATGGCGACAAGGCGATCGACCGTTCACCTTGCGGCACCGGCACCTCGGCGCGCATGGCGCAGCTCCATGCCAAGGGCAAGCTCAAGGCCGGCGACAGTTTTGTCCACGAATCGATCATCGGCTCGCTGTTCAAGGGCAAGGTCGAGAAGGACGTCACTGTTGCCGGCAAGCCGGCCATCATTCCCTCGATCGGCGGCTGGGCGCGGATGACCGGCCTGAACACCATATTCATCGACGACCGCGATCCGTTCGCGCACGGTTTTGTGGTTAAGTGATACGGTAGGCTGCCGATCATCCACCGAGACGAAGACTTGGACCCAGAGCGGGACCTCTTGGCGAAACCAGTCAGCGAAAGGTTAGCGCGTTGGGCGAGGCATCCACCGCCATAGTCGGAAGTAACCCATGTTGCAGCTGGTCAGTACGGAATGTGGCTAAAAAACGAAACCCGCCAACAACGCAAAGATTCGTCTCATCACCTAATTTTGACCGGGATTTCTTCGAAATGAGGTCGCTGGTCCGGCTGAATCGTCAAAGACATTGCGTTATGCCAATGATAGGGTCCGCGATAGTCCAGGGGTCGGGAGCAAAAAAACGGGCAATCGGAAGGCGTGCCGGCAAAACACGCTCGACGTTTGAAAAATCACGTTGCAATCCGGGCTCGAAACTTTACGACTAGGGGAAATACGAAAAGGAATGCGTCTGCATGGGCGACATTCCAGGGGAGCCATGTACACATGCAGTACTTTGTCCAGCAGCTTATCAATGGGCTGACGCTGGGATCGATCTATGGGCTGATCGCAATCGGCTACACGATGGTCTACGGCATCATCGGCATGATCAACTTCGCCCACGGCGACATTTTCATGGTCGGGGCATTCGCCGCCCTCGTTGTCTTCCTCATCCTCGGCTCCTTGTTCTATTCGGTCCCGGTCGTCCTGGCGCTGCTGATCATGATGATCGTGGCGATGCTGCTCACCAGCCTCTACAACTGGACGATCGAGAAGGTGGCCTACCGGCCGCTGCGCGGTTCGTTCCGGCTGGCGCCGCTGATCACCGCCATCGGCATGTCGATCGCGCTGTCGAACTTCATCCAGGTGACGCAAGGTCCGCGCAACAAGCCGATCCCGCCGATGGTCAGCCAAGTCTACAACATCAACGGCATCAGCGTGTCGCTGAAGCAGATCATCATCGTCGTCGTCACCGCCCTGCTGCTGGCGCTGTTCTGGTACCTGGTCAACAGGACTTCCCTCGGCCGGGCGCAAAGGGCGTGCGAGCAGGACCGCAAGATGGCGGCGCTGCTCGGTGTCGATGTCGACCGTACGATCTCGATCACCTTTATCATGGGTGCAGCGCTTGCGGCCGTCGCGGGCACGTTGTTCCTGATGTATTACGGCGTCATCGCCTTTTCCGACGGCTTTGTGCCGGGGGTCAAGGCCTTCACCGCGGCCGTTCTCGGCGGCATCGGGTCTCTGCCGGGCGCGGTGCTTGGCGGGCTTTTGATCGGCTTCATCGAGAGCATGTGGTCGGCGTATTTCTCGATCGACTACAAGGACGTCGCGGCGTTCTCGATCCTGGCGATCGTGCTGATCTTCCTGCCTTCCGGCATTTTGGGCCGGCCAGAAGTCGAAAAGGTCTGAGACAATGGCGGTTTCCGTATCCTCGGAGCGCGACACCGTCGCCTCCCCCGTGCAGCGTGCATTGCGCGAAGCGTTCTATGCCGGCGCCATCTCGCTGGGGTTGTTCATTCTCTTCATCGGCCTGAAGACCGACCAGAACATAAGCAACCAGCTGATCCTGGTGCAGCGCTGGTTGCTGCTCATCACCGTGGTCGTGCTGACCATGCTTGGCCGCTTCTTCTACATTGCATATGGCCAGCCGTTCATGGCCAATCAGAAGATCACCAATGTCGCCACCGGCCTGTTGCCGGCGAGCGTCGCGTCGCGCTTCTTCCTGCTTCCGGCCTTCATCGTCGCCGTTGTGCTGGCGGTTGTCCTCGTTGCGTTCGGCAGCGCCCTGCCGGTGTTGGTGGGACCCGATCTGGCCGGCTACCTTCAGTTCCTGCGCGCATTGGCCGTCATTTACGCGCTCGCTTGCGTGATCTTCTATTTCCGCTCCTTCATCCACGCCAATTTCACCAAGCTCGGGATTGCGGCGCTGGTGCTATACCCGATCCTCGTCGTCGTGGTGCTGTCGATCTACGCGTGGTCGATAACCGGCGGCCTGCAGGGCTCGTTGAAGTGGGTCGACAATTTCGGCATCCAGATCCTGATCTATGTGATGCTGGCCTGGGGGCTGAACATCGTCGTCGGCCTCGCCGGCCTGCTCGATCTCGGCTACGTCGCCTTTTACGCGGTCGGTGCCTATGCCTATGCGTTGCTCGGTTCGCAATACGGCCTGTCGTTCTGGATCCTGCTGCCCGCCGCCGGCGCCATGGCCGCCTTCTGGGGCGTTATGCTCGGCTTTCCGGTGCTCAGGCTTCGTGGCGATTACCTGGCGATCGTGACGCTGGCCTTCGGCGAGATCATCCGCCTGGTGCTGATCAACTGGCGTGAAGTCACCAACGGCTCGGCCGGCATCTCCGGCATCCCGAAGGTCACCTTCTTCGGCCTGATGACGTTTAATTCGACCGACCCGAACTATATCGGCAAGGTGCTGCACATCGCCCAGTCAAGCGCCTACTACAAGATCTTCCTCTACTATCTCATTCTCGGGCTGGCGCTGCTGACCGCCTTCGTCACCATCAGGCTCAGGCGCATGCCTGTCGGCCGCGCCTGGGAGGCGCTGCGCGAGGACGAGATTGCCTGCCGCTCGCTTGGCATCAACACCACCACCACCAAGCTCACCGCCTTTGCCACCGGCGCCATGTTCGGCGGTTTTGCCGGCGCCTTCTTCGCCGCACGGCAAGGCTTCGTCAGCCCTGAATCCTTCGTCTTCCTGGAATCGGCGATCATCCTGGCCATCGTGGTGCTCGGCGGCATGGGCTCGCTGGTCGGCATCGCGGTCGCCGCGCTGGTGATGATCGGCGGCACCGAGGCACTGCGCGAACTCGATTTCCTGAAAAGTGTCTTCGGAAAAGATTTCACGCCGGAGCTTTACCGCATGCTTTTGTTCGGCATGGCGATGGTCATCGTAATGCTGTGGAAGCCGCGCGGCTTTGTCGGCAGCCGTGAACCGACGGCCTTCCTCAGTGAACGAAAAGCGGTCTCCTCCTCCTTCACCAAGGAAGGGCACGGCTGATGAGCGCGACCTCCATTCAGAAGACCAATCCGGGTATGAAAGACGCCATCCTCCAGGTCGAGCATCTTTCGATGAAGTTCGGCGGCCTGATCGCCATCGGCGATCTGTCGTTCCAGGCCAAGCGCGGCGAGATCACCGCTCTGATCGGACCCAATGGCGCCGGCAAGACCACCGTCTTCAATTGCATCACCGGCTTCTACAAGCCGTCGGAAGGCATGATTACGCTCAACCGGGCCGACGGCTCGAGCTTCCTGCTCGAACGGCTGCCCAATCATGAGATCCCGGCGCGCGCCAAGGTGGCGCGCACCTTCCAGAACATCCGCCTGTTCTCGGGCATGACGCTGCTGGAGAATCTGCTGGTTGCCCAGCACAACAAGCTGATGAAGGCATCCGGCTATACGATCCTGGGCCTGTTCGGGATCGGCGGCTACCGCAGAGCCTCGGCTGAATCGGTGGAGCTTGCCAAGCACTGGCTGGAGAAGGCCGATCTTGTCGATCGCGCCGACGATCCGGCCGGCGACCTGCCCTATGGCGCGCAGCGGCGCCTCGAGATTGCGCGCGCCATGTGCACAGGGCCCGAACTTCTGTGCCTCGACGAGCCTGCGGCCGGTCTCAATCCGAAGGAGTCGGCTGCGCTGAATTCGCTGCTGATGGACATCAAGAGCAGTACCTCGATCCTGCTGATCGAACATGACATGTCGGTGGTCATGCAGATTTCCGACCATGTCGTGGTGCTTGAATATGGCCGCAAGATTTCCGACGGCAGCCCGCAATCGGTGCGTACCGACCCGCGCGTCATCGCCGCCTATCTCGGCGTCGACGACGAGGAGGTCGAGACGGTGCTGACCGAGGTCGGCGATGAAGACGTCATCGAGCAGCTGGACATCGGGCCGGATTCGGCTCACGGACCAGGCACATCGTCTTCCTATCTCGCCGGCCCGGTAAGCGACACGATCGGGCACAGCCAGGGCGAGCGGGTCACGGTGTCGAAGGGTGCTTCAAAGGCCACCCAATACGATACAAGAGCCAACTCCGCGCCAACAGCACCGTCCGAGCGTCTAACGGCCAAGTCCAAGCCGGCGCCCACCAAATCCCCGACAGGCAAGCCGCGCGGAGGGCGTAAGTGATGGCCGAGACAACGCTCCTCGACATCAAGGGCGTCGAGACCTACTACGGCAACATCAAGGCGCTGAACGGCGTCGATGTCCACGTCAACCAGGGCGAGATCGTCGCGCTGATCGGTGCCAACGGTGCCGGCAAGTCGACGCTGATGATGACCATCTTCGGTGCGCCGCGCGCTCGTGCCGGCTCAATCACTTTCGCCGGCACCGACATCACCCAGATGCCGACGCACGAGATCGCCCGCATGCGCATTGCGCAGTCGCCGGAAGGCAGGCGCATTTTCCCGCGCATGACGGTGATGGAAAACCTGCAGATGGGCGCCGGTCTCGACAATCTCAAGCACTATGACGAAGATGCTGAGAAGGTGTTCGCGCTGTTCCCGCGCCTCAAGGAGCGCATTGCCCAGCGCGGCGGCACGCTGTCGGGCGGCGAGCAGCAGATGCTGTCGATCGGACGTGCGCTGATGGCGCGGCCTAAGCTGCTGTTGCTCGACGAGCCGTCGCTGGGTCTGGCGCCGCTGATCGTCAAGCAGATCTTCGATGCCATCCGCGAGCTGAACCGCACGCAAGGGCTGACCGTGTTCCTGGTCGAGCAGAACGCCTTCGGCGCGCTCAAACTCGCCACGCGCGGCTATGTCATGGTCAACGGCAACGTGACCATGAGCGGCACAGGCAAGGAATTGCTCGCCAATCCGGAAGTGCGGGCGGCCTATCTCGAAGGCGGCCATCACTGATTTTGGAGCGGAATGTATGCATACGGTATTCCGCTCCAACTTGTTTGTTTGTCGCATGACCTTTGTCCGAAAAGTCTGCAACTTTTCGGGATCATGCTAGGGAGTCTTCATCATGCAAGGCATTCTTCACGAGGAACCTTCCATCTGGCAGTTCTTCTTCGTCACCTGTCTGCTCGGCGGCTGGGCGGCATGGATGACCGGCAAGGCCAGCGCCCAGACATGGCGCAGCCTGCCGGCGCTGTTCGCCTATCTGCTGGGTCTCGGCATAGGCATCAGGTTCATCCATCATGCCTTGTTCGGCGGCACGATGTTTTCGCTGCAATACTATGTCGTGGACACAATCGTGCTCATGATATTGGGATTTGTCGGCTATCAATACACGCGTACGAACCAGATGGTGACGCAGTATAATTGGCTTTACGAACGGGCTTCGATCTTAAGCTGGAAACCGAAAGGTTGACGTTCATCATTAACGCCGTTCCGGGGATGAATCGGCGTGACAAGGGCCTGAAAATCGGCAAAGTACGCTTTCTGCGATAAGGGTGGGCATCGCATGAAAGTTTCATCCACGCCCACCTCGTAAATGGGAGCGTTTAAATGAAGAAATCACTTTTGTCCGCCGTTGCCCTGACCGCGCTTGTCGCGTTCGGTGGCAATGCATGGGCTGACGTTATCGTCGGCGTCGCAGGTCCGATCACCGGTCCGAATGCGGCCTTCGGTGCGCAGCTGCAGAAGGGTGCGGAAGCGGCCGTTGCCGACATCAACGCAGCAGGCGGCATGAACGGCGAGCAGATCAAGCTCGAAGTCGGCGACGACGTCTCGGATCCGAAGCAGGGCATTTCGGTCGGCAACAAGTTCGTCGGCGACGGCGTGAAATTCGTGATCGGCCACTTCAACTCGGGCGTCTCGATCCCGGTTTCGCAGGAAGTCTACGTCGACAACAACATCGTCGAAGTGACGCCTGCGGCGACCAACCCGAAATTCACCGAGCGCGGCCTGTGGAACGTGTTCCGCACCTGCGGACGCGATGACCAGCAGGGCGGCATCGCCGGCGGCTATATCGCGACCAACTTCAAGGACGCCAAGGTTGCCGTCATCCACGACAAGACCCCCTATGGTCAGGGCCTTGCCGACGAGACCAAGAAGGCGATGAACGCAGCCGGCCTGACCGAAGTCATGTACGAAGGCGTCAATGTCGGCGACAAGGACTTCTCGGCGCTGATTGCCAAGATGAAGGACGCCGGTGTTACCCTGATCTATTGGGGCGGCCTGCATACCGAAGCCGGCCTGATCATCCGCCAGTCGGCGGACCAGGGCCTCAAGGCTACCCTGATGTCGGGCGACGGCATCGTCACCGACGAGCTGGCTGCGATCGCCGGCGATGCGGTTATCGGCACGCTCAACACCTTCGGTCCCGATCCGCGCCTGATCCCCGAGAACAAGGCACTAGTCGAGAAGTTCCGCGCTCAGGGCTTCGAGCCGGAAGCCTACACTCTCTACTCCTACGCCGCCATGCAGGTGATCGCCGAGGCTGCTGCCGTGGCCAAGTCGAACGACCCCGTGGAAGTGGCCAAGGCGCTGCACGAGAAGGGCCCGTTCAAGACCGTTCTGGGCGATCTCGCCTATGACGCGAAGGGCGATCCGAAGCTCCCGGGCTACATCATGTACGAATGGAAGAAGGGTCCGGACGGCAAGATCTCCTGGTTCCCGAAGTCGTAATTCGGAACGCAGCTCTATGGAATGCCCGGCGCTCGCGCCGGGCATTTTTCTTTGGTGACAGGGCGCAGCGAGGGTGGCTGGATAAGCCGCTAGCCGGGTCGAATTTGTGCGGGCACGACAATTAGCGTCAGCTCGCGACGCCAATCGCACGCATCTTTTCGATCGGTGGTGCTAGAATCGCATTTAAATCGGTTTAACCTCTCCCCGATTTTGGTTGCACTGCAGCATTTTCGCGTTAATCATGCCTCTGCCCCACCCTCCTGTCCGGAGCCTGCTTCCTTGGCCATCACGAAGATCCTCGTCGCCAACCGGTCCGAAATTGCCATCCGCGTCTTTCGCGCGGCCAACGAGCTCGGCCTCAAAACCGTGGCGATCTGGGCCGAGGAGGACAAATATTCGCTGCATCGGTTCAAGGCCGATGAAAGCTACCAGGTCGGGCGCGGGCCGCATCTGGCCAGGGACATGGGGCCGATCGAAAGCTATCTGTCGATCGAGGAAGTGATCCGCGTCGCCAGGCTGTCCGGCGCCGACGCCATCCATCCAGGCTATGGCCTTCTGTCGGAAAGCCCTGAATTCGCAGATGCCTGCGCCGAGGCCGGCATCACCTTCATCGGACCGAAGCCCGACACGATGCGCCGGCTCGGCAACAAGGTCGCCGCGCGCAATCTGGCCATCGAGGTCGGCGTGCCGGTGGTGCCGGCAACCGAACCGCTGCCGGACGACATGGAAGCAGTCAAGCAGCTCGCCAAGACAGTCGGCTATCCGGTGATGCTCAAGGCATCATGGGGCGGCGGCGGGCGCGGCATGCGCGCCATCCGCGCGGAAGCCGACCTCGCCCGCGAGGTGATGGAAGGCAAGCGCGAGGCCAAGGCCGCCTTCGGCAAGGACGAGGTCTATCTCGAAAAGCTGATCGAGCGCGCTCGCCATGTCGAGGTCCAGGTGCTCGGCGACACGCATGGCAACGCTGTACATCTATTCGAGCGCGACTGCTCGATCCAGCGCCGCAACCAGAAGGTCGTCGAACGGGCGCCGGCGCCCTATCTCAGCGAGGCATTGCGCCAGGAGCTTTGCGGCTATGCGCTCAAGATCGCGCGCGAGACCAGCTATATCGGCGCCGGTACGGTGGAATTCCTGCAGGACGCCGACACCGGCAAATTCTACTTCATCGAGGTCAATCCGCGCATCCAGGTCGAGCACACCGTCACCGAGCAGGTGACCGGCATCGACATCGTCAAGGCGCAGATCCACATACTGGACGGCTTTGCCATCGGCACGAAAGAGTCGGGCGTGCCGGCGCAGGCCGACATCAGGCTGAACGGTCATGCGCTGCAGTGCCGCATCACTACCGAGGATCCGGAGCATAGTTTCATTCCGGACTACGGCCGCATCACCGCTTATCGCGAAGCCGCCGGTTTCGGCATCCGCCTCGACGGCGGCACCGCCTATTCGGGCGCGGTCATCACCCGCTTCTACGATCCGCTGCTGGAGAAGGTGACTGCCTGGGCGCCGACACCGGCCGAGGCGATCGCCCGCATGAATCGGGCCCTGCGCGAGTTCCGCATCCGCGGCGTGGCCACCAACCTCACCTTCCTCGAGGCAATCATCAACCACCCGCGCTTCGCCGACAATTCCTACACGACCAGGTTCATCGACACGACGCCGGAGCTGTTCGCGCAGGTGAAGCGGCAGGACCGCGCCACCAAGCTGCTCAACTATCTGGCCGACGTCAGCGTCAACGGCCATCCCGAAACCCGCGGCCGACCGATGCCCAAGACCGATGCGGCAGCGCCTGTCGTGCCCTATCTCAACGGCAATGTGCCTGATGGCAGCAAGCAGAAGCTAGACGCGTTGGGGCCGGAGAAATTCGCTGCCTGGATGCGTGAGCAAAAAGAGGTGCTTGTCACCGACACGACGATGCGCGACGGTCACCAGTCGCTGCTCGCCACCCGCATGCGCACGCATGACATTGCCGGCATTGCCGGTACCTATGCGCGCGCGCTGCCGCGGCTGCTGTCGCTGGAATGCTGGGGCGGCGCCACCTTCGACGTCGCCATGCGCTTCCTCACCGAGGATCCGTGGGAGCGGTTGAGCAAAGTGCGCGAAGCGGCCCCCAACCTTTTGCTGCAGATGCTTCTGCGCGGCGCCAATGGCGTCGGCTACACCAACTATCCCGACAATGTCGTGCAACATTTCGTCAGCCAGGCAGCGGCCGGTGGGGTCGACCTGTTCCGCGTCTTCGACTGCCTGAACTGGGTCGAGAATATGCGCGTCGCCATGGACGCGGTGGGCGCGGAGGGCAAGCTGGTCGAAGCGGCGATCTGCTACACCGGCGACATCCTCGATCCGGCGCGCGCCAAATACGACCTTAAATACTATGTCGGGTTGGCGAAGGAATTGCAGGCAGCCGGCGCCCATATCATCGCCGTCAAGGACATGGCCGGGCTTTTGAAGCCGGCTGCCGCCCGCGTGCTGTTCAAGGCGCTGCGCGAGGCGACCGACCTGCCGATCCATTTCCACACCCACGACACGTCAGGCCTGTCGGCGGCGACGGTGCTGGCCGGCGTGGAAAGCGGCGTCGACGCCATCGACGCGGCGATGGATTCCTTCTCCGGCAACACCTCGCAGCCTTGCCTGGGCTCGATCGTCGAGGCGCTGAAGGGAACCGAGCGCGATCCCGGCCTCGATCCGCAATGGATCCGCAAAATCTCCTTCTACTGGGAAGCGGTGCGCAACCAGTATGCCGCCTTCGAAAGCGACCTCAAGGGGCCAGCCTCGGAAGTCTATCTGCACGAAATGCCGGGCGGCCAGTTCACCAACCTCAAGGAACAGGCGCGTTCGCTGGGGCTGGAAACGCGTTGGCACGAGGTGGCACAAGCCTATCACGACGTCAATTTGATGTTCGGTGACATCGTCAAGGTGACGCCGTCGTCCAAGGTGGTCGGCGACATGGCGCTGATGATGGTGAGCCAGGATCTGACCGTTGCCGACGTCGAAAACCCAGCCAAGGACATCGCCTTCCCGGACTCGGTCGTCTCGATGCTGCGCGGCGATCTCGGCCAGTCGCCCGGCGGCTGGCCTGCGAAGCTGCAGAAGAAGGCACTGAAGGAAAGCAAGCCGATCACCGAGCGCCCGGGCTCGCTGCTCAAGCCAGCCGACCTCAAGGCCAGCCGCAAGGAGATCGAGCAGAAGCTGGAGCGCAAGCTCTCGGAGTACGAATTCGCCTCCTGGCTGATGTATCCGAAGGTGTTCACCGACTTCGCCGCCGCGCAGGAAACCTACGGGCCGGTCAGTGTGCTGCCGACGCCGACCTATTTCTACGGCATGAAGTCCGAAGACGAGATCTTCCTGGACATCGAAAAAGGCAAGACGCTTGTAGTGCGCTGCCTTGCGATCGGCGACGTCGATGAGAAGGGCATGGTCACCGTGTTCTTCGAGCTCAACGGCCAGCCGCGCCGTGTCCGGGTGCCGGACAGGGCGCATGGCGCCTCGGCGGCCAAGGCTCGGCGCAAGGCCGAGCCCGGCAACGAGGCGCATGTCGGCGCGCCGATGCCGGGCGTGGTCTCCGCCCTTTCGGTTGCCGCCGGCCAAGCGGTCAAGGCCGGCGACGTGCTGTTGTCGATCGAAGCCATGAAGATGGAGACGGCCCTGCATGCCGAGCGCGACGGCACAGTGGCCGAAGTGCTGGTCAAGGCCGGCGATCAGATCGATGCGAAGGATCTGTTGATCGCGTTTGGCTGACGCGCGGATCCATCACACTGGGGACGGCTGGCAGCAGCCGTTCACGAAGCGCCGATAATGGCTTGACCCGCCGCGCCTGCTCGGGCATCGAACCCGCTCCCAATTTACCGCCCAGAATCGCGGTGCTTAAAAAGTAGCGGAGAAAAAACATGGCCGACGACATCACAGATACCAGCCAGACTGTTGCCGCCGGCCAGTTGCGCGCCTTCATCGAGCGCATCGAGCGGCTCGAGGAAGAAAAGAAGACCATCGCCGACGACATCAAGGAAGTGTTCGCCGAGGCCAAGGGCACCGGCTTCGACACCAAGGCGATGCGGTCGATCATCCGGCTGCGCAAGAAGGACCAGGCCGAGCGCCAGGAAGAGGAAACCATCCTCGATCTCTACAAGGCCGCGCTCGGCATGGTGTAAGGCTGTCTGGAAATTCTACTCCGGCTGATATCGCCGGAGCGAATTTCGAAACAGTCTCGGGCCAAGGAATGATGCTGGAACGGGCATCGAACCATGAGCGAATTCGACTTCGGCGCCCGCCGCGCCTCTGAATTCCGCCAACGCAGCTTCTGGGCGCTGTTCGCCGAACGGCATCCGGAGGAACGCGCTTCCATGGCGCGGCGCGGACCCTGGTTCTGGCAGCGCGGGCTGCCCGACTTCGCTCTGGTCCTGTCCATGTATGTCGCGCCGGCGCAAAGCCAAGTTGGCGTCTTTTTCGGCCGTAACGAGAAGTTCGGCGCGACCGGGGTCTGGTCGCGGCTGAAGCCGTTCCAACCGGCAATCGAAGACAGGCTGAAGCTCAGGCCGGAGCAGAGCTGCGAGGCCCTCGGCACCAATTCGATGTGGCGGGTGAACTGCTATGCCGAGGACAACTGGCCGGCCATGGCCGACTGGCTGGTGACGGAATGCTCGCGCTTCGAGCGCGCCGTCACCGACGTGCTGGGAGAGGGATAGCTATCAGGTGTTGGTGCAAAGCATCGGATCCTTCTTCGGCTCGCGCTGGCAAGGCGCGGTTCCGGTCGAGCGGTTGTTCTGGCGCGATCTAGTCCTTGTCGGCACGGCGATCAACATCACCTCGTCGGTGGCCGCGCTCATTCTGCTCGGCTTGAAGCTGCCGCTCGCCGTCGTCCTGGCGGTGCATTTCGCGCCCGTGCCCTACAACATCTTTCTGACCTTTGCCGTCTGGCGAACCACGGAAAAATCCAGTGGCGCCAAGGCTTCGTTGATGACCCTCGGGGCTACGCTTTGGCTGATCCTGGTGGTGGTTGTCTGAGAAGATTGACACGAAAAAGGGCGGCCGAAGCCGCCCTTTGAAGATGGTGGTCAAGCCGCGGCTTAAGCCGCCGGCTCGAATTTCAGCGCCACGCCGTTGATGCAATAGCGCAGGCCGGTCGGCGGCGGGCCGTCCTCGAAGACATGGCCGAGATGGCTGCCGCAGCGGGCGCAGTGGCATTCGGTGCGGACCATGCCGTAGCTGCGGTCGACGGTGTTTTCGACCGAACCGGGCACCGGATCATTGAAGCTCGGCCAGCCGGTGCCGCTCTCGAACTTGAGCTTGGATTCGAACAGCGGCTGGTCGCAGCCGACGCAGGAAAAGGTGCCGGCGCGCTTTTCGTAGAGCAGCGCGCAGCTTCCGGGCCGTTCGGTGCCATGGCCGCGCATGACCGCATATTGCTCGGGCGTCAGGCGGGCGCGCCATTCGGCGTCGGTGCGGGTGACAGGGTAGGTGTGGGTGTCCATTTGATCTCCTCAGCCTTGGCGGCTTGTTGTTGGTTGCAAGCTATATTCGCTTAGAGATAGGCGTTTGTTACGTGTTTTGCTCGCATTTTCAGCCGAGCTCCTACCCAATCGCCTGAAGATAGCGGGCGATCGACGCATGAAATGCCGTTCTTGCGTCGCCGATGATGTTCTGCTGCCACCACGCGCCGTAGATGTCGTCGAATTCGAAAGGCTCAAGTGCCGCCGCGATGCGTCGCACGGCCGGCGCATTGAGCGGAATGTAGTTCGGATAGCTGTACATGAAGCTGACATGGCGACGCGTCGGCGTCACCTGCAATATGTCGCCGGACAGCAGGGCGTTACCGTCATCGCGTTTCCAATGCAGCACCTGGCCGCCGGCAAAATGGCCACCGCAACGCACGAGTGTCAGCGACGGGTTTATGGCCAGCGTCTCGCCCGCCCAGCTGACGATGGCGTTGTGCGGCCGCATAATCCACTGGCGGTCGTCGGCATGGAGATAGATCGGCACGCCGCCAAACGCCTCGCTCCACTCGACCATCACCGAATAATAGTGGCAGTGCGAAATGGCGATCGCGGCCAGGCCGCCGCGACGGTTGATTTCGGCTACCGCCTCGTCGCTCACCATCGAGATGCAATCCCACAGCACATTGCCGTGCGGCGTCTGCGCCAGCAGCGCCCGCTGGCCGATAGCAAAGCGCGGCTCGATGCCGAAAGCGAGAACGCCGGCATCGTCCTTCATCACAAGCCTATGCCCGGCAGAGAGTTCTTCCCCAGTGATCCAGGCCTGGCCTTCCCAGCGCACATATTGCCGCTCGTCCTCGCAGATCGGGCAATTTTCTGGAGGGGTCTGCGTTGCCGCGAACTGGACGCCGCATTGCGGGCAAAGAAAGCAGGTCATCGGTTTTCCTCTCATATCAATGCTTGCGTGAGAGCTGCTTCGTCGCGGCTTCCAACCCGGCCAGCGTCAGTGGGAACATGCGGCCGCCGAAGAGATCGCGGATCATCGCGATCGAATGGGTGAAGCCCCAGTTTTTCTGGTTTTCGGGGTTCAGCCAGACCGCATTCGGCCATTGCTGGATGAGGCGGCCAAGCCAGACACTGCCGGCTTCCGGGTTCCAATGCTCGACCGAACCGCCGGGATGCGCGATCTCGTAAGGGCTCATCGAGGCATCGCCGACGACGATCACCTTGTAGTCGGGGCCGTATTTGTGAAGCAGATCGAAGGTCGGGATGGTCTCGGCATGCCTGCGCCGATTGTCCTTCCAGACGCCCTCGTAAAGGCAGTTGTGGAAGTAAAAATATTCGAGCTGGCGGAATTCGGCGCGGGCGGCCGAAAACAGCTCCTCGACGCTTTTGATGTGGTCGTCCATCGAGCCGCCGACATCGAAGAACATCAAGAGCTTCACGGCGTTGCGCCGTTCGGGGCGCGTCTGCACATCGAGATAGCCGTGCTCGGCGGTGGCATGGATGGTGCCGGGCAGGTCGAACTCTTCCTCCGCACCCTCGCGCACCCAGCGACGCAGGCGCTTCAGCGCCACCTTGATGTTGCGGGTGCCGAGCTCGACGGCGTCGTCGAAATTTTTGAACTCGCGCTTGTCCCAGACTTTCACCGCACGGCGATTGCGGCTTTCATGCTGGCCGATGCGCACGCCTTCGGGATTGTAGCCATAGGCGCCGAAAGGCGAAGTGCCGCCGGTGCCGATCCATTTCGAGCCGCCCTGGTGGCGGCCTTTCTGCTCCTCCAGCCGCTGCTTCAGTGTCTCCATCAGCTTGTCGAAACCGCCGAGCGCCTCGATCAGTTTCTTCTCTTCCTCGGTCAGGTGCTTTTCGGCGAGCCGGCGCAGCCATTCCTCAGGGATGTTGGCGACACCGACGGCATCGGGGCCGGTGAGCGCCTCGATCCCCTTGAAGACATGCGCAAACACCTGGTCGAAGCGGTCGATATGGCGTTCGTCCTTCACAAGCGCGGCGCGGGCGAGGTAGTAAAAACCCTCGACGTCATAGTCGACCAGCCCGGCCTCCAGCCCTTCCAGCAGCGACAGATATTCCCTGAGCGAAACGGGAACGCGCGCGGCCTTTAGTTCGAGAAAGAAGGGGAGGAACATGGTTTGCCGTTATCTATGCCGAACGGTCACGGCGGAGTCGCCACGGGCACTGTCGATTTCGCCGGATTGCAGAAGATTTGCCACAGTCGTGGGTTGGGCATGGGCAAGTGCTTTGCGATGCGGGCTTCCGCCCATTCGCGCATAGCCGAGGCGGCATCGGCTATCGCTTCCGCCGGGTTTGCGCCGGCCCCGTGGCAGCCGGCGAGATCGGGCATCCGCACTCCCCAAACGCCGTCACTGCCATCCAGGATTCCGACATAGCGGATCATTCGGCTCCTTCCGCGTTATTTCGACCGCGCTCGCATCATAGCAGATCATACTCGATAAAACCTGTCCGCCGCGCGACATGGTCGTAGAGCTTGCGCGCTGTGGCGTTGGTTTCGTGGGTCATCCAATAGACGTTCTTGACGCCGATCTTGCCGGCTTCCTGCTTGACCGCTTCAATGAGGGCCGCACCGATGCCCTTGCCGCGCACATCAGGGTCTGCGAACAGGTCCTGCAGGTAGCAGTTGTTTTTCTCCGACCAGCCGGAGCGGTGATAGAGATAATGGGTCAGGCCGACCGCCTTGCCGTCGAGCGTGGCGATAAACCCCTTCGGTTCGAATTCACCTTCCGTGAACAGTCGTTTCCAGGTGATGTCGTAGACCTCGTCCGGCAGCTTGGTCTCGTAGAAGGTGAGGTAGGCAGTCCACAGCCGCCGCCAGTCGGCATGGTCGGCCAGCGCCAGCGGGCGGACGGTGATCTCGGTCATTTCGGTTCCTCGAAGGCCTTATCGGATTCCGGCGGAATCAGATCGGAAACACCATCGCCTAATCCACCGGCGAATTGTACTCGCGAAATGCGGTCGCCAGCATTTGCAGCGCGTCACGCGCCCGCGGCGCCAGATTGTGCGAATGCAGGACCACTTCGGAGGGGTCAAGCGACGGCAGGCCGAGCTTGCGGCCAACCTCGATCAGGCCGGGCGGAGCGACGCAGTGAGCCAGCGCCGAAACGGCAAAGCCCGCCGATATCGCAATGTTGACGGCCGCGCCGCCGCCGCCGACGAAGGCCTCCTCCCAGGCGATGCCTGCTTTGTCCAGCGCCTCGAGCGCCCGCACACGATCCGGACAGTTGCACACGGTGCTTAAGAGCGCGAGGCGCAACGGCGTTCCGCGCTGCCACTCGAAGGAAGGTGCGGCGAACCAGCCATAGTGGTTGCGCGACAAGGTCCGGCCAGGACGGCTGTCGCCTTCGCGGTGCACGATGACTGCGTCGAGCTCGCCGTGATCGAAAGCTTCCTTGAGCACCGTGCTGGTGTCGATCCTCAAACTGAGCGTCAGCGATGGATCGTGCGCATGGAGCTGGGCAATCAGAATGGACAGCGCCGGACCGGCGGCATGATCGACAAAGCCGAGCGCAAGCCGGCACGGTGCTGACGCAAACTCCGCCATGGCGCGCTCGTGCGCGGCAAGGAAGTCACGCGCGGCGGGGAGGAAGACGGCGCCTCGTGCCGACAGGCTGACGCGGCGCGGCGTTCTTTCGATCAATCGCGCGCCGAGCTTCTCCTCAAGGCGGCGCAGCTTGACGCTGATCGTCGCCTGCGTGCTGCCCAGCGCCGATGCCGCCTGGGTGAAGCTCTGCAGATCGGCCACCATCACAAAGGTTCGTACGGCGTCCACATCAAGACTGGTCATCGCAGCACTCCATTGGCCAACTATTCGATTTTGTCATTTCTGATATAGCCGAGCATAGTCTTTTTTCATGGTCAAGTCTCCTCTATGTCAAACTGGTCGCGGTTTGAAGAGCGCCTCATACTCGGATGGAAAGAGATCGATATGCCAATTCAACGAAACACCATCGCGCTCACCGGCGTGTGCTTGGCGTCGCTCTTGTTCGGGCTCGAAATCTCCAGCGTGCCGATGATCCTGCCGAAACTCGAAAGCGTGCTCGCCGCCGATTTCAAAGACCTGCAATGGATCATGAACGCCTACACCATTGCCTGCACCACGGTGCTGATGGCGACGGGGACATTGGCCGACCGTTTCGGCCGCAAGAGCGTGATGGTGATCACCACCGTCGCCTTCGGCCTCGCCTCGCTGCTGTGCGGCCTGGCTCCGAGTGCGGCGCTGCTGATCGCCGCCCGCTTCCTGCAAGGCCTCGCCGGCGGCGCGATGCTGACCTGCAGCGTCGCCGTGCTGTCGCATCAGTTCCAGGACGGCCGCGAACGCGGCAAGGCTTTTGTTGCCTGGAGCGTCGTCTCAGGCATCGGGCTTGGTTTCGGTCCCGCCATCGGTGGCTTGATCGTGGCGCTGTCGAACTGGCAATGGGTGTTCCTCATCCACGTGCCGCTGGCGCTCCTGGCGCTCGCCTTTATCGGCGCCGGTGTCACGCAATCGCGCGATCACAACGCCCAGAAGCTCGACTGGGCCGGCATGCTGACGCTGTCGGCGGCGGTGTTCGGCTTCTCCTATCTGATTACGCAGGGTGCGGATCTCGGGACCAGCGCCCGCATCGGCGTGATATCAGCCTCCGTGGCTGCGTTCATCGCTTTCCTTGTGGCCGAGAGGGTCAATCCCTATCCGATGTTCGATTTCTCCGTGTTCCGCATCCGCCAGTTTTCCGGCGCGATCATGGGCGCCATCGGCATGAATTTCAGCTACTGGCCGTTCATCATCTATCTGCCGATCTATTATTCCGGCGTTCTCGGCTACGACAGCACGACGACCGGCCTGCTATTGCTCGTCTACACGCTGCCCTTCATGGTGATGCCGCCGATCGCCGAGCGCATTCGCGCGCGCTATCAGGCACGAATTGCCATCCCGCTCGGTCTGCTGACGCTAGGGATCGGTTTCATCGCCATGTGGATCGGCTCCAGGCTCGAGGGCGCCACCTGGCTGACCATGCTGCCGGGCACGCTGATTGCCGGCATCGGCATCGGTCTCACCAATTCGCCGACCACAAACACCACGACCGGCGCGGTATCGCCGGATCGCGCCGGCATGGCGTCCGGCATCGACATCAGCGCACGCCTGATCACGCTTGCCATCAACATCGCGGTGCTCGGCCTGCTGCTGACGCAAGGTATCGTTTCCCACCTGCGGGCCACACTCGGCGCGGCTTTGGAGCCGGATGAGTTGCGGGCACTGGCGGAAAGGGTCGCCACCGGCAATCTGGAGGGCCTTGCGCAGGGGACGCCGAAGCTCGCAGCCCTCGACCCATCCGGCGCCATCGTGCATGCCGCCCTGGTCAACGGTTTCGGCTGGGTCATGCTCTATTGCGGGATCGGCGTTCTCGCCCTGTCGGTCATCGGCTTCGCCATCTTCGGGCCGAAGCGCGTCGCGCCGCAGGAGACAGGGCTTGCGGCGGCCGAGTGATCGGCCGAAGCCCGCTCATAGCGCTCAGCCCGCCCGACGATCCTTATCCCTGCCGCCTGGCCATGAAAGCAAGGCGCTCAAACAGATGCACGTCCTGCTCGTTCTTCAGCAGCGCGCCGTGCAGTTTCGGCAGCGCGTTCCTGGGGTCGGCGCGCAGATCCTCGGGTGCGATGTCGTCGGCGACCAGCAGGCGGATCCAGTCGAGCGCCTCGGAGGTCGACGGCTTCTTCTTCAACCCCTGCACGTCGCGGATCTCGTAGAACTGGGTCAGGGCAGCACGCACCAAATTCTGCTTTATGCCGGGATAGTGCACGTCGACGATTTTGTGCAGCGTGTCGACATCGGGAAAGCGGATGTAGTGGAAGAAGCACCGGCGCAGGAAGGCGTCGGGCAGTTCCTTCTCATTGTTGGAAGTGATGATGACGATGGGGCGCACAGCGGCGCGGATCGTTTCGCCGGTTTCGTAGACGAAGAACTCCATCCGGTCGAGTTCCTGCAGCAGGTCGTTGGGGAATTCGATATCGGCCTTGTCGATCTCGTCGATCAACAGCACGACCTTCTTACCGGCCGCGAAGGCGTGCCAGAGCTTGCCGCGCTTGATGTAGTTTTTGATGTCGTTGAACCTGGCATCGCCGAGCTGGCTGTCGCGCAGCCGCGAGACAGCATCATATTCATACAGTCCCTGCTGCGCACGGGTGGTCGACTTGACGTGCCATTCGATCAGGTCGAGGCCGAGCGCCGATGCCACCTGGCGGGCAAGCTCGGTCTTGCCGGTGCCCGGCTCGCCCTTGACCAGCAACGGCCGCTCCAGCGCGATCGCGGCGTTCACCGCCACCATCAGATCCTTGTCGGCGACATAGGCCGCCGTGCCTTCGAAACGCATACTTGCTCCTCGGTTGGTCAGCGCGAGCGTAAGGACGCTGCTTGACCTGTGCAAGGGCGAGCCGGCTGCGACCAAAGCGTGTGAGATCGAAATCGAAACATCGGCTCATGTCACTAGCGCTTGACCGACCAGCCGCCTATATTGGGCTTGGCGGTCTGCGCTTCCCGGCAGGAGAACATTTTCCCCGGGGCCTTAACGATCCTTAGGGAGCTGTCCCTGGGAAGACCCGTGGGTTTTCTCATACGGCGCCCACCTACTTTGTAGGTTCCCGGGATCGCTCTCTCCACCGGTTGTGTGGATCGTCACTTACCTCTATCCGCCCAGTTTGGCGGATGATGTGGTAGAAAACGTCGCTCATGAAACGTCACCCAGATCCGACCTTTTCTATCGGCCGCGCATGACATCTCCCAAAGACCTGAAAAAGCAGTTGCGCCTCGAGGCACTCGGCCGTCGCGATGCGCTCGATCCGCTGTGGCGGGTGGAGATCGCGCTTGAAATGGCCGAGACGGCGCGCGACCACCTCGCCATCGAGCCGGGTCAGATCGTTTCAGCTTTCTGGCCGATGCGATCGGAAGTCGACGTCAGGCCGCTGATGTTCGCCTTGCGCGAGAACGGGGCCAGGCTTTGCCTGCCGGCCATCCTCGACAAGACCACCATCGTCTTTCGCGAACTGGTGCGCGGCGCGCCGATGGTCGAGATGGGTTTTGGCACGGTCGGTCCGCATGCGGAGGCCGAGGTTCTCGATCCCGCGGTGATGCTGGTGCCGCTCGCGGCCTTCGACAGCCGCGGTCATCGCATCGGGTATGGCGCCGGCTATTACGACCGCGCCATCGCCAGGCTGATCGACAAGGGCCAGCCGCCACGACTGATCGGCATCGCTTTCGATTGCCAGGAGGTGGGTCTGGTGCCGGATGAGGCGCACGACGTCATCATCCCGGAAATACTGACCGAGAGCGGTTTGCGCCGCTTCGACATCGCTTAAAAGACCGCGATCCCGCTTAACGCGTTTCCAAGACGTGCCGGATAGTATTCCGGCAACACAGTCCGAGCCGATGGCGGCCATCATGTTTGTCTTCGCACGCTTCCTGCTGATGCCGTTCGTCCTCATCGCGGTAACGCTGTTCGCGATGGCATTGCACATTTCCGGAACGGCCCTGCACCACCAGTTCGCCTGGCATCAGACGGTTGCCACAGTGACGGATGTCAGTTCCTACAGCGAAGCCCAGGGTAATGGCCTCACCGCGAAAGGCATCAACGTCGCTGTCACCTATGTCGCGAACGATGCACCGATGACGTGGTCCGGCAAGGGAAAGGACATCGGCCTCTACACGGCGTCCAAGGCGACGCGGTGAAGTTGTATTACAACCCTGCCAATCCATCTATCCTCGATACCGCGGCGATGAAGGGCTGGCGCGGCGGGCTGTTGCTCCTGGCCGCTACTGGTGGGTTCACTGGTTTCTACGTCTGGTTCTTCTGGCTGCGCGGACGCGCCGCACCGCCGGCGTCACCAATGATGCCTTCGGCAGTTCGCGTCGCGGGCGCGAGCGCAAAGCCGTCTCAACAGCAGCGTGGTACTTTCGGCCGGCGTTAGCGCCAATCGCCCGGGTAGCGCTTGCCTAGCGTCCGTGCCTCTGGATAGAAGTGGGGATGAGACTTCTCTTCCTCGGCGACATGGTGGGCAAATCGGGACGTACGGCGGTGTGGGAACAACTGCCCGGCCTGATCTCGGATTTCAAACTCGACTTCGTCATCGTCAATGGCGAGAACGCCGCCGGCGGCTTCGGCATCACCGAAGACATTTTTCGCGACACCATCGCCGCCGGTGCCGATGTCGTCACCACCGGCAACCATGTCTGGGACCAGCGCGACGCACTGGTCTTCGCGCCGCGCGAGGAGCGCTTCTTGCGCCCGTCCAACTTCCCCAAGGGCACGCCGGGGCGCGGTTCCGGCGTCTATATCGCCAAAAACGGCGCGCGCGTGCTGGTCGCCAACATCATGGGCCGGGTGTTCATGCATCCCGAGCTCGACGATCCGTTCCAGGCCGGCGAGCGCGAGCTGGCCGCCTGTCCGCTGGGCGAGCAGGCCGATGCCGTGGTCATCGACTTCCATGCCGAAGCGACCTCGGAGAAAATGTGCTTCGCGCATTTCGTCGACGGCCGCGCCAGCCTCGTCATCGGCACCCATACGCACCAGCCGACGGCCGACCACCAGATCCTCAACGGCGGCACCGGCTACATGTCCGATGCCGGCATGTGCGGCGACTATGATTCCTCGCTCGGCATGGACAAGGAAGAGCCGCTCAACCGCTTCCTGTCGAAAGTGCCGAAAGGCCGCTTCGAGGCGGCGACCGGACCGGCGACATTGTGCGGCGTCGGCGTCACTATTTCCGACCGCACCGGCCTGACCGAGAAGATCGCGCCTTTTCGTCGCGGGCCGCGGCTCGAAGAAACCGCGCCATCCTTCTGGTCTTGACATTGATATAGTCGAGTAAAGTACCTAACTGGCGACGAAACTGCTCTAGATCGTTAAAGAGGGGACGACCTCCATGCAGCTGATCGAGTTCTTTGCGCCGCATTTTCAATTTGTTTCCGATCCAACCGCGTGGGTCGCGTTGCTGACGCTGATCGTCCTCGAGGTCGTGCTCGGCATCGACAATCTGATCTTCATCTCGATCCTGACCAACAAATTGCCTGAGGCGCAGCGCGCCCGCGCCCGCCGTCTCGGCATCTCGGCGGCGCTGATCATGCGGCTGGTGCTGCTCGCAACCATCTCCATCATCGTGCAGCTGACGACGCCGGTGTTCACAGCGTTCGGCCATGGCTTTTCCTGGCGCGACCTGATCCTGATTGCCGGCGGCCTGTTCCTGGTCTGGAAGGCGACCAAGGAAATCCACCACACCGTCGATCCCGACGACCACAAGGATACGATGATGGGCGAGACGCTGCAGATCTCGCTTGCCGGCGCCATCTTCCAGATCCTGCTGCTCGATCTCGTCTTTTCGATCGATTCGATCATCACCGCCGTCGGCATGACCGACGAGATTGCCATCATGTACATCGCCGTGATCGTGGCGGTGAGCGTGATGATGCTGGCGGCCGGGCCGCTGGCCAATTTCATCGCCAAGAACCCGAGCATCGTCATGCTGGCGCTGGGCTTCCTGCTGATGATCGGCATGACGCTGATCGCCGACGGCATGGGCTATCATGTGCCGAAGGGCTACATCTACGCCGCGATGGGCTTTTCCGCCCTGGTCGAGGGCCTCAACATGCTGGCGCGGCGAAGGAAGAAATCCAGCGGTGGGCATTGAGGCTGGGCGATCGGGGCGATCCTAGCGCCCCGGCACGCCCTTCGGATAACGGTCGCCGATCAGGCCAAGCGACAGGCCCTGTTCCAGCCATGCCTTTGCGCCGGCAAGAACGAGTGCGAAGCCGTCGGTCGAGCCGACCGCCTGCTTGACCTGCTCGTCGGCGGTGCCGGCGAAGCCGAAATTGCTGACCTCAAGAAAGGTCGCACCGTCAGGCGTTTCGGCGCCGGGCATCTCCGTGAATGTCCAGACCACAGTGGTCGGCGGATCGCTCCATTGCATGACGATCTTCTTGTTCTCGACGATCTCGCTGACATTGACCATCGCCGAGGCCCCGTACATGCGCCACTCCCAGCGAACCTCTTTGCGGCTATCCAGCCGGCCGCTACTGTGGGTAAACCAGAATTTCGTGGTGATGGCCGGGTCGACGATCGCCTCGAAGACCTCGGCGACCGGCCGCCTGATCAGCATGCCGGCTTCGGCAGTCGGCGTTTTGTGAATTTCCATCGATGCTCCTTTCCTTGTCCGGTTTGCGCTCACCAGGCGTAAGGCTCGCGCACCATGTGAACGATGCTGGCCGGGTTGGCGATCCAGAAGCCGCGAAAGCTTTCGCCCAGGGGCTCGACCGCGTCGCAACGGACGACGCCGGCCTTGGCGAGATGATCCGCAATGGCTGCAGAATTGTCGGTGAAAAGCTCAAGCCAGACTTCGGCCTGGCTCAGCATCGGCGCCTCGTCGATCCACAGACGGTTTGGGCCAAGCTCGAAGCCGATGGCCGGCGTCTTGGCGGTGAATGGATTCAAGCCGACGACGTCGCGATAGAAGGCGATCGTCGCCTCGTACTGATGTGACGGGACTTTCATGGCGATGTTGATTCCACCTGTCATTTTCGCGGTTATTGCGGGCTCCGTTGCGCTGTTCATCTGTTTGTCTCGTTGGCCGGCTCGCCCCTCATCTCGCCGCGGTAGTAGCCGTCGCGCAGATTGATGCCGTATTCGACATAGGCCTTCATGCAGGCCAGCATCTGCGACCAGCCCTCGCAATTGAGGTAGGATTTCTGCAGGCCGACCACGCCTTCCGGCCAGCCGGATTCAGCAATGGTCACAAGGGTGCCGCCATCGTCCAGCGGCTCGAAGTTCATCTCGATGCGTGTCTTGTAGGCGGGCTTGCCTTCGGCATCGGTGGCATCCCAGCGCAGCACGATATGGCGGTCCTTGATCACCTCATCGACTTCGACGGGCACCTTGCCCCACCAGACCACCCCGGTGCCGGCCTTCAGCGGCGCGCTGGCGCCGCCGATGGTGGTGAAATAGCCACTCAGCTTTTTGGGATTGACGACGGCGTCGAAGACTTCGGCGACCGGTTTGCCGATGCGCCCGGAAACTCTGAATCCAAGAGACATATCCACAGCTCCTCCTTGATTGGCTCGACGATATGTTATAGAAACATAACATGTCAAGCCAAACCGCAGACGATCACGTTTTCAAGGCGTTGGCGCATCCGCGCCGTCGCGAATTGCTGGATCGGCTGAAGGATGCGCCGCAGACGACCGGCATGTTGTGCGAGGCGTTTCCCGACATCGATCGCTGCACCGTCATGCTGCATCTCAAGGTGCTGGAAGAAGCCGAACTGGTGGTGGCAAAGCGCCAAGGGCGAGAGCGCTGGAACCATCTCAACGCGCTGCCGATCAAGCACATCCACGACCGCTGGATCAGCCAGTATGCCGGCCATGCGCTCAGCATTATCGACCGGCTGAAGTCCGATCTGGAGGGCTGAACCGGCGCGGCTGGACGAATTGAGCCGATTTATCTATAAGCCGGCCATTCCGACAGAGAACGCCGTGCATCCATCGCGTTGCACCTTGGACGGCTCTGAAAATTTGAATTCGAGTACCCGGGAGGACGAGGTGAGACCACCTCGCTTCGGGATGCTCTAGCCGAAGACGACAGGGGTGCCATGGCCGGCCATTCACAGTTCAAGAACATCATGCACCGCAAGGGCCGGCAGGACGCGGTGCGGTCGAAAATGTTTTCCAAGCTGGCGCGCGAAATCACCGTCGCCGCCAAGAGCGGAACACCGGATCCGTCGATGAACCCGCGTTTGCGCCTGGCCATTCAGAACGCCAAGGCGGTGTCGATGCCGAAGGACAACATCCAGCGCGCCATCAACAAGGCATCGATGGGCGATGCCGAGAATTACGAAGCGGTGCGCTATGAAGGCTATGGGCCAGGCGGCGTGGCGCTGATCGTCGAGGCGCTGACCGACAACCGCAACCGCTCGGCCTCGAACGTGCGCGCCGCCTTCACCAAAGCCGGGGGTGCGCTTGGTGAAACCGGCTCGGTGTCGTTCATGTGGAACCGCGCCGGCGAGATTTACTATCCGGCCTCCGCCGGCAGCGCCGACAAGGTGATGGACGCGGCGATCGAGGCCGGCGCCGATGACGTCGAGTCCGACGAGGAAGGCCACACCATCTACTGTGCGTTCGAGAGTATGGGCGAAGTGTCTAAGGCGCTGGAAGCCTCGCTTGGCGAGGCCGAATCGGTGAAGCCGATCTGGCAGCCGCAGAACAATGTCCCGGTCGACGAAGAGCGGGCGCAATCGCTGATGAAACTGGTGGCAACGCTCGAGGACGATGACGACGTGCAGAGCGTCTACGCCAATTTCGAGGTCGACGACGAGACCATGGCCAAGCTCAGCGCGGCGTAGGTCCGTGCAATACAGTCGGATGCGAATATTGCTGTATGACGGCGGCCTGCCTATAGATTAGTCAGTTATCAGGGGGGGCCGATGACCGACTATAAAGAGGCAAGTTTTGCCGATGCGGTGGCCTGGCCTCGCCGGCCCGGCATATGGCGACGGTTTCTCGCTGCACTCATCGACTACCTTGTAATCCTGATCGCCCTCTATTTGCTCGTAGGGGCTCTATTTCTGCTGACCAACGGTGGCGTAAAAGGCAGCTTTTGGCTGAACTGGAAACTATGCCAGGAGGGTACGGTTCACGGTGCCCCGACACTTGCCCGTTATGACTGGCAGGTGTGTAGAACATCAGTACTCGGTTTGCCGGTCGCCATATGGAGCGTGGGTACGGCGCCGGGCTCAAAGCCTGGAGAAACCTCCTCAATCTCGATCGATCTGGATTCGCAAGGAAATTTCAGGCCTGCAGCATTGGACCTGGGTTTCCTCGAGCTGATCGCTCTGGCGTCTTATCTCCTCATTATGGAGTTGAAGTCCGGCCAATCAATCGGCAAGCGGCTCACGGAGCTCATTGTGCATGATGAGGACGACAGACATAGGGTCGGCCTGCCGGCGAGAAAGGCTGTTCGGCGGCAACTTATCAAGTTTCTCGGCGCATTACCGATCGTCCTGACGGGAAGCTGGTATGCTTTTCAGGCTTGGGGCACCGCTCCCGGTGGCGTGCAGGATTACTCCAGCCTGGAAATAGTGGTTGCATCCGCCGCTCTCGTTTTGGTGCTGATCTGGCCGGTCTGGATCGCGATATCCATAGCTCTGGGCGACGACCCGATACACGATCGATTTGCAAAGACCACGGTGCGTATACAGGAGACCCAGACATGAGTGTGCCGGAGAGGCCACGCGTGGTCATCATCTATTGCACGCAGTGCCAGTGGCTGTTGCGGGCCGGCTGGATGGCGCAGGAACTGCTCTCCACCTTCGGCACGGATCTTGGTGAAGTGACGCTGGTGCCGGGCACAGGCGGCATCTTCACCGTTTCCTGCAACGATGTGCTGGTCTGGGACCGCAAGCGCGACGGCGGCTTTCCAGATGCAGCCAAGCTCAAGCAGCTGGTGCGCGACGTCATCGATCCAGACCGCGATCTAGGCCATTCCGACCGCAAGACCTAATCTGCGTCGAGATTCAGGTGAGGCCGGCCTGCAAATGACGGCTTCCTGCGCTTCCGGTGCACACGTACTTGAGTACGCTCCGCTCCGGTTCTCGGAAGCCACCATTTTCGACTCGACCTGACCTGAATCTCAACACAGCTTACCTTGCTTGACGACTTTCAGAGCAATGCGAAGATGAAGCAGGCCATCGACACGATGGCGGTGATGGTGCGGACGTGGTTCCACATCACCCATTGATTCAGATGGTTAGCCCACACGGCTGCGCCATTGGCGCTGGCCGGGTCGACGGCGGCGAGCGCATCGTTGAGCGGCACATTGAAGACCATGGTCACGATCGGGTTGCCGATCAAATAGATCACGGCGCCGGCAAGCAGCCAGTATAAGCCGGACTGGCTCCACCCCATGAGAACGGCGGCGATAAGCACCAGACAGAGCAGGCCGGTGCCGAACAGCGCCGTCATGAAGGTGGGCGTGATCACCGTGATGTTGATCGAATTCATCGCTGCGATGCCTTGGGGGACCGGCAGCCGGGCAAGCGCCGACATGATAAAGTTGGAAAAGGCGAAGAACACGCCGCCGACGACGCCCGAGCCGATGGCGGCGATGATGGTGAGGGTGGGAAGAAGCTTGATCATCTCAGTTGCTCCAGATGCCGGTTGCAGCGGTTTCATTTGCGTAGGCGGAAAAGTCTTTCGGCGCGCGGCCGAGCACACGCTGGACGCCGTCGGTCAGCGTCTCGTTGCGGCCGTCAAGCACTTCGGTGAACAGCTCGTTGAGCAGCCAGGCGATTTCGGGCGGCAGTTCGTATGCCGCCGTCGCGGCGGTGAATTCGTCATGCGAGATCTTGATATAGCGGATGTCGCGGCCGGTCGCCTTGGCGATCTCAGCAACCGCGTCGGCGAAGCTTAGCAGCCGCGGCCCGGTCAACTCATAGAGCTGGCCGACATGACCCGGTTCGGTCAGCGCAACGAAGGCAGCATCGGCGATGTCGTCGACATCGACGAAGGGCTCGCCAACAGGGCCGACAGGCAAAGCCACTTCGCCTTGCCGCAAGGACTCGACGAGAAAACCTTCGCTGAAATTCTGCGAAAACCAAGCGCAACGCAGGATCGTCCAGTCAGCGCCCGAGGCTTTGACCATCTCTTCGGCGCGCTGGGCTTCGGTCTCGCCGCGGCCGGAGAGCAGCACCATGCGGGTGACGCCATTTGCTACCGCAAGCCTGGCGAAGGCGCCGACGGTCTCGGCGGCGCCCGGCACGGCGATGTCGGGATAGTAACTGATGTAGACGGCGCCCACGCCCTGCATCGCAGGCTCCCAGGTCGCCGGAACCTCCCAGTCGAAGCGGGGGCTGCCGGAACGCGAGCCGATGCGCACGGGAATGCCCTGTGAGGTCAGCCGCTCGGCGAGGCGACGGCCGGTCTTGCCAGTGCCACCGAGGATCAGGACTGGTTTGGTGTTAGTCATTGGGGTTTTCCTTTGTTTGCAAATGTGAGTAATCCTCACATTTGCAAAACGTGATAAACCCTCGTATTTTGGGAGTCAAGCCGTTTGTTGGCAGATTTTGTCGAGACCGGAGGCCGTCATGGAAGACACAGCAACGCCCGCATCTGCCCAGGAGCAGGTCGCATCGCCGCGACGGGCGCCCACCCAGCAGCGCAGCCGCGAGCGGGTCGAGCGCATGCTGGCCGCAGCCTCGGCGCTGATTGCCGAGCAAGGCAGCGACGCCATGCGCATGGGCGAGGTGGCGGAGCGGGCCGCGGTGTCGATCGGCTCGCTCTACCAGTTCTTTCCCGACAAGCGGGCGATCGTCTGGGCGCTGGCCGAGCGCTATACCGCCGAAAGCCAGGCCTGCATCTCCTCGGCGCTCAAGGATGTCGTCGACGCCGAGGGCCTGCGGCAGGCGTTTTCGGAGCTGGTCGATATCTACTACCAGCTGTTCCTGGCCGAGCCGGTGATGCGCGACATCTGGTCGGGCACGCAGGCCGACAAGGCGCTGCGCCAGCTCGAACTTGCCGACAGCCGGGCGAATGCCGAATTCCTGACCACGGTGCTGAAGCGGCTGCATCCCGGCGCCGATCCGGTGGCGCTGGAGACGACGGCCTTCCTCGTCTGGCAGATGGGCGAGGCTGCCGTGCGGCTGGCGATCTCGGTCGACCGGCAGGAGGGCGACAGGCTGGTCGCCGCCTACAAGCGCATGGCGCTGCGGGAATTGGTGGACGGGTAGGCTCGCACCACCCTGGGAAGGGTCGCTTCGAAGCAGCAGGGTGGAGGCGTCGGACCACCCGACCCTTGGGCCGACCTCCCCACAAGCGGGAGGTATCGGCGCGTTAGCTTGAAGCGACTGACTTTGGCGGCAACAAAAAACCCGCCACAAAGGCGGGTTCTTGATTCAGCGATACAGGTAAACTTTAAAGGCCGAACCCTTCGAAGCGCTTCTTGAACTTCGACAGGCGGCCGCCGCGGTCGAGCAGGGTCTGCTGGCCGCCGGTCCAGGCCGGGTGCGTGGTCGGGTCGATATCGAGGTTCATCGTATCGCCTTCCTTGCCCCAGGTCGAACGGGTCGAATATTCGGTGCCATCGGTCATGACGACCTTGATGGTGTGGTAGTCGGGATGGATATCGGCCTTCATTGTCGTGCTTCCTGGCTTGCGGCGCTACAGACGGGCCCGCGGCCTGCGTCGATGCGCCCCTTTTTAAAACTCGAAGCCGCAGCTATTGAAAAGCCACGGCTTCTAAAACGGTCGGCGAGCCTATACATCAGCCGGAATTGAATCACAAGGCCACGGCAGGCGCATATTGAACGCGCCCACCTGGAGCGGCCAGAGGAAACGGTCATGGCGGACATCAGCGGCGAGCAAGACGGGCGCAGGCGCTCGCTCGGGCCGCTCAGGCGCCTATATCCCTACATATTCCGCTACCGCAAACTGGTCATAGGCGCCCTCATTTCGCTCGCCATCGCCGCAGCGACGACGCTGGCGCTGCCGCTGGCCGTGCGGCGCATGATCGACCACGGTTTCAGCGCTTCCGGCACCGTCTTCATCGCCGAATATTTCGCCGCTTTGGTGGCGATGGCAGCCATTCTGGCGGCGGCATCGGCCGGACGCTACTACTTCGTCATCACGCTCGGCGAGCGGGTCGTTGCCGACATCCGCAGCGACGTGTTTTCGCATGTCACGACGCTTTCGCCGTCCTTCTTCGACACCGCCCAGTCGGGCGAGATCGTCTCGCGGCTTGCCGCCGACACCACGCAGGTGAAATCCGCCGTCGGCGCCACCGCCTCCGTGGCGTTGCGCAACGTCATCCTCGGCCTTGGCGCGGTGGCGATGATGGTCGTCACCAGCCCGAAACTGTCGGGCCTGGTGATCGCGGCCATTCCGCTCATCGTGCTGCCGCTGGTCGCGTTCGGCCGTTCGGTGAGGCGCCGGTCACGGCAGGCGCAGGACACGCTGGCGCAAGCGACCGCCTATGCCAGCGAGCAGATCGGCGCGGTGCGCACGCTGCAGGCGTTCACCAACGAGACGCTGGTCACCGGGCGGTTCTCGGCCGCGGTGGAAGCCGCCTTCCAAGCGGCGCGCTCGTCGATCTTCTCCCGCTCGCTGCTCACCTTCTTTGCCATCTTCATGATCTTTTCCTCGGTCGTGGCGGTGTTGTGGTTCGGCTCGCGTGACGTGCTTGCCGGCACGATGTCGCCCGGTACGCTCGGCCAGTTCCTGCTTTACTCCGTGTTTGCCGCAGGCGCGCTGGGCGCACTGTCGGAAGTCTGGGGCGAGCTTGCCCAGGCGGCGGGTGCGGCCGAAAGGCTGACCGAGATACTCGACGAGACGCCGGCGATTCAACCGCCGGCCAATCCGCTGCCGCTGCCCGCCAAGGCGACAGGCGCGATCAGCTTCGACGACGTCTCCTTCTCCTACCCGGCAAGGCCGGACCGTGCCGCCGTCCACGGCTTGAGTTTTCAGGTCAAGCCCGGCGAGACGGTGGCGATCGTCGGCCCGTCGGGCGCCGGAAAGAGCACCGTCTTTTCGCTGATCCTGCGCTTCTACGATCCAGAAACCGGCCGCATCGCCATTGACGGCGTCGACGTGCGCGAAGCCGATCCGGCTGAAGTGCGGGAGCGCATTGCGATCGTGCCGCAGGATGTCACCATCTTTGCGGCAAGCGCGCGCGACAATATCGGCTTTGGCCGGCCGGGCGCGACGAATGCCGAGATCGAGGCCGCCGCCAGGGACGCGCTGGCCGACGAGTTCATCCTCAGGCTCGACAAGGGCTACGACAGCCAGGTCGGCGAGCGCGGCGTCACCTTGTCCGGCGGCCAGCGCCAGCGCGTGGCGATCGCCCGCGCCATCCTGCGCGACGCGCCGATCCTGCTGCTCGACGAGGCCACGTCGGCGCTCGACGCCGAAAGCGAAACGCTGGTGCAGACGGCGCTGGAACGGCTGATGCAGGGCCGCACCACCATCGTCATCGCCCACCGGCTGGCGACCGTGCTGAAGGCCGACCGCATCCTGGTCATGGATGGCGGCCGCATCGTCGAGGAAGGCACGCACCAGAGCCTGGTCGCCAAGGGCGGAATCTATGCAAGGCTGGCCAAGCTGCAGTTCGAAACCGGAGCAAGCGCCTTCAGGGGTGCCGCGGAGTAGCAACCCGCAATCAGGCGGGACCATACCGCTTGCGGAGATGCTCGGTGAAATGCGCGGCATTCAGTTTCTCGCCGGTGGCGCGCTCAAGCAGTTCGGGCGTCGACCAGCGCGATCCCTGCGACCAGATCTTGTCGCGGCGCCAGTCATTGATGGCGGCGAAATTGCCCCTGGCGAGATCGCTGTCGGCTGAAGGATGGTCGCGCGTCAGCGCAGCCCATTGCTGCGCCGCCATCATGGCGCCCAGCGTATAGGACGGGAAATAGCCGAAGGCGGCGCCCGGCCAATGCACGTCCTGCATCGGTCCGTCGGCTGGGTTGTCGATGGTCGAAAGGCCAAGATACTCCCGCATCTTGGCGTCCCACGCTTCGGGCAGGTCGGCCGCCTGCAGCCGCCCCGAGACCAGCTCCTGCTCCAACTCGTAGCGCAGGATGACATGCAGCGGGTAGGTTACCTCGTCCGCGTCGACGCGGATCAGGCCGCGCTCGACCCGGTGCACATGCGGCAGGATGTCGTCGAGCGACCAGGCTTCGCCGAGATGCTTTTCGACCACGGGCAGCGCCCAGCGCCAGAATTCGGGGTTGCGGCCGACCTGTTTCTCGACGAACAGGCTCTGGCTTTCATGCACCGCCATGCCGCGCGCCTTGCCGAGCGGCCAGTGCGCCCAGGCCTTCGGCAGGTTCTGCTCGTAGAGCGCATGGCCGGTCTCGTGCAGCACGCCCATCAAGGCCGACAGGAAGTCGGACGTCTTGTAGCGGGTGGTGATGCGCACGTCGCTCGGCACGCCGCCGCAGAAGGGATGGTGCGATACGGACAGAGAACCGTGGGTGAGGTCGAAGCCGACCGAAGCCATCATGGCGAGACCAAGCTCGCGCTGCCGGTCGATCGCATAGCTGCCGGAGAGCGGCTTCACGGGATGCCTGGCCAGGCGCGCTTCCTGCGCGGCCAGGGCTTCCGGCACGAAGCCCTTCAGGAATGTCTTCAGCTCGGTGAAGACCGGCGTGATGTCGGCGGCGCGGTTGCCAGGATCGTATTGCTCCATCAGTGCGTCGTAGGGATCGAGGCCGAGCGCGTCGGCGCGCAAAGCGGCTTCCTCGCGCACCAGCGCGATGACACCTTCGAGCGCCGGCAGGAAGCCTGCCCAGTCATTCTTGGCGCGCAGGTCGCGCCAGAGCTGCTCGGAGCGCATACGCGCCACCGTCTGGCGCTCGACGAATTCGACCGGCAGGCAGGTCAGGTTGGTGTATTGGCGACGCAGTTCGCGGACCGCCGCCTGCTGCTCCTCGTTCAGCGCCTCCTGTTCGGCGGCGGCGAGCCAGTCGGCGATCTCCGGCGCGGTAGCCCTGATATGCAGCATCCCGGCCAGGGACGACATGGCTTCGGCGCGCTTCTCGCCGCCGCCGACGGCCATGTGGGTCGCCTCGTCGGCGCCGAGGATAGCGAGCGCATGTTCCAGCGCTTCGAGCTTGTGGCCGAGATCATCGAGCTTCTGAAAAGACATGGCAGGTTCCGCGTTTTGGACCGCGGGAAAAGATACCAACGCGCCAGGATTGGCAACCCTCAAAGGTGGCTTTCGCCGATGCAGCTTGCGCCGATGAGCTTGTGCGTGGAATGCTGGCTGGCGGTGGAACACCGCCATGGAGGGGAGACTAAGATGATCGGCAATATCCTGGTCGGGCTGGTGGCCCTGATCCACCTCTACATCGTCTATCTGGAGATGGTGGCGTGGGACACACCGCGCGGGCACAGGGCGTTCAACCTCAAGCCGGACTTCGCCAGCGCATCGAAGGTGCTCGCCGCCAATCAGGGGCTCTACAACGGCTTCCTTGCCGCCGGGCTGATCTGGGGCCTCTATCTCGGCGCAGCCGGATTCCAGATCAAGGTGTTCTTCCTGCTTTGCATCGCCGTCGCCGGCCTCTATGGCGCGGCGACTGCCAGCCGGAAGATCCTCTATATTCAGACCGTGCCGGCGGTGCTGGCCCTCGCTGCGCTGTGGCTGGGCTGGTGACAAAAAAGACGCCCTCGGAGCCAGATCCGGGGGCGTCAGACAGTCCCTTCCTCATTCCTGGAGATATCAGAGCGGATCTCAGCCGTTCGGATAATTTCCGCCGTCGGAGCCATCACCGATCATGAAGCCGCTGCCGGTGTCGGACATCAGCCTCTGATCGACATTGTCGAGGCGGCGCAGCAGATCGTGATATTGCGCGGCCGGGATCCGGCCATGGTCCGAAGCGGCGACCCGTTCGGCGGCCTGGCCGATATGCGCAGCACGCAGATGCAGCCACTGCGCTTCCGAGGTCGAGATGCCCTTCGTCTCGCGCGCATCCGTGATGCCCTGTTCGACGCCCCGCACCTGCTCGATCAGGCCGGTCACGCGCGGACCGGTCATGTCGGTCGGGTCGCTGGCGTCGAGGGCGCCCTTGTGATGTCCGGCGGCATAGGCGCCGGCGAGTGGAACAGTGATCAGAAGTGTCGTGAGGGTTGCGGTCCTGAGAGTCTTCAAAGAGCGCATGATGTGCGTCTCCTCCTGCTATGGAAGGGGCAAGCGCTTTCGCTCCGCCTTCCGGAAGCGGGCCGTCCGGTTCCGTCGCGTCGCGATGGGAGGCATCGCCGGCGGTTCTCGGCCCTGCGCGTCAAAGTAGGAGCCCGGAAACGCGAAGTGTAATTAAAGAAAGATAATGTTTTCAGGCCTTGCCGACCTGGCGTTGCGCCCTAGAGTTGAGCCGGCAAACAATTTCGCGTGACTGAAAATCACCGTTCGGTGAGCTTCAGTTCAATGCGTCGGTTCTTGTTGCGGGCGTCTTCGGTGTCGGCGGGGTCGAGCGGCTGGAATTCGCCGAAGCCGGCCGCAACCAGCCGGTTGGCGGGCACGCCGTTCTCGATCAGGAACTTGACCACCGAGGTCGAACGCGCCGTCGACAATTCCCAATTGTCGCGATAGCGGCCGGCGCCGGACAGCGGCTTGTTGTCGGTGTGGCCGTCGACGCGCAGCACCCAGTTGATCTCGGGCGGGATTTCCTTTTGCAACTCGATGATGGCATCGGCGAGCTTCTTCATCTCGACCTTGCCGGCATCGTTGATCACTTCCGACCCGGTCGGGAACAGAACTTCC
This sequence comes from Mesorhizobium sp. M0001, assembly GCF_040324255.1. NCBI lineage: Bacteria > Pseudomonadati > Pseudomonadota > Alphaproteobacteria > Hyphomicrobiales > Phyllobacteriaceae > Mesorhizobium > Mesorhizobium sp. M0001. The sequence continues at coordinate 43,737 of NZ_JAMYVS010000008.1, read as the reverse complement.
GACTGGAAGACGAAGCGGTCGCCGACGATGCGGATGTTCTCGCGGTCGGCGAGGATTTCGCGCAGGCGGCCGAAGAAGTCGGAGCGATAGCGGTTCAGCTCCTGCACGCGCTGCGCCAGCGCGACGTTGAGCCGACGGCCGAGATCGGCGATCTTGGTGTTGGAATCGCGGTCGCGCGTTTCGGACACATTGAGGGCGTCCTCGAGCGCGCCGATCTGCTTGCGCAGTGCTGCGATCTGCTGGTTCAGGATCTCGACCTGGCTCAGCGCCTGCTGGCTGATCTGGCGCTGGCTGTCGAGTTCGCCGCCGAGTTCCGCGGCGCGCTGGGTGGCGGCGTCGCCGGCGCCGGCACCTTGCGCCAGCAGCTGCTCGAGCCGGCTCTTCTCAGCTTCGGCGGCCGACAGCGACGCCTGCAGATTGGCCAGCGAATCGTCCTTGTCCTGCGCGCTCGAGCGCTCCAGCGCCAGCAACTGCGTCAGTTCGTTGATCTGCGAGTTGAGGCGCGTGAGCGCCGTATCTTTGCCGGAGAGTTCGCGTCCGAGCAGGAACTGCGCCAGCACGAAAACGGTGAGCAGGAACATGATGGCGAGCAGCAGCGTCGACAGCGCGTCGACGAAGCCCGGCCAATAGTCGATCCGGCGATCGGTGCGCCGGCCCCTGGCGAGAGCCATGCTAGTGGACCCCGGGTTTCTTCAGCGCGTCGGCGATCTTTTCCAGCGTGTTGCGCATCGCCTTCTGCTCGTCCGACTGGGCCTCGACCCAGTCGCGCATGATCTGCTGCTCGGAGCGCATGTTCTTGACCAGGCCGGAAATGCCGTCGGCGAGATTGGCCATGGCGGTGGCGACGCGCGGATTGGAGCCGCCGCCGCTTTCCTGCATGCTGCGCAGCCGTTCCGACAGGACCCGGATCTCGTCGGAGGATTCAGTCTTGGCCGGGTCGGCGACGGCGATGTCGGAGGAGAGATCGGTGACCGAGGACAGCCAGTTTTCAAGCTCGGTATAGAAGCGGGTCTGCGCGCGGCCGGCCTGCAGGTCGAGGAAGCCTAGCACCAGCGACCCGGAAAGGCCGAACAGCGAGGACGAAAAGGCCGTACCCATGCCGGCCAGCGGCGCCGACAGCCCCTGCTTCAGCGAATCGAGCACGGCGGCGGCGTCGCCGGTGCCGGGATCGAGCGATTCGATGGTTTCGCGGATCGAGCCGATGGTGTTGAGCAGGCCCCAGAAGGTGCCGAGCAGACCGAGGAACACCAGCAACCCGACGAGATAGCGCGAGGTGTCGCGGCTTTCGTCGAGGCGGGTGGCGATCGAATCCAGCATGGTGCGCATCGAAGACGTCGAGAAGGCGACCGTCGAGGAGCGGCCGATCATCGCCTTCATCGGCGCCAGCAGCACCGGCTCGGTGGTTTCGGAACCGGCGCGGAAGGAATTGACCCAGCGCACTTCGCGAAACAGTCGTCCGACCTGGGCGAAGGCAAGCAGGATGCCGACCACAAGGACGCCGACGATCAGGCCGTTGAGGCCGGGATTGCTCCCGAAAGCGGTCGAGATCTGGCGGGTGAGGATGGCGGCGATGAAGGCGACGATGACCAGGAAGATGACCATGGTCAGGAGGAAGACCTGCGGGCTCGACAGTTTGTGCGGATCGTACATCAGGACATCAGAACGCCTGCCCACGCCGAAGGATCTGAGAAAAGCCATCCGTGCCCCGTTTCCGATGCTCTATTTGCCTTGACGCAATTCCGAACGGGAAGCCGCTCATACTTCCCTGGAACCGCTCCAGTGCCGCCGATCACGTAATTCGCGACTCTAAACGGAATTGTGACCAAATTGAATGGCGCTTGGCAATATTGCCCGACTGTCGGGCCGCACCACGCCGTTCAGAGGCGGTTGACGACCAGGCAGTCGACCATGGCGGCAAGATGCAGCCCGGCGCCGGTGACGGCAAAGCCGTGCCAGAGGGCATTGTGGAAGCGCAGGCGTTTCCAGGCGAAGAAGATGACGCCGCAGGAGTACACGATGCCGCCGGCGACAATCAGCGCGATCGAAGTCGTCGGCAACGTCGCCACCAGCGGCTTGACCAGGACGACGCCGCTCCAGCCGATGGCGAGATAGAAGACAATGGCCAGACGATCAAAGCGGCCGGGCAGGAACACTTTCATGGCAATGCCGGTCAAAGCAGCGGTCCAGACAAGGACAATCATCGGCAGCGCCAGCGGCGAGCCGTCGAGCTGGGCCAGAAAGGGCGTGTAGGTCGCGGCGATCAGGAGGTAGATCGCCGCATGATCGAAGCGCCGCAAGATCCACTTCGCCGGCGACGTCACCGGCCACAGATTGTAGGTCAGCGAAATCGACAGCACAGTCAGCAGCGACACCACGAAGAAGGCGGCGGCGATGTATTCGCCGGGACCGGCATGGAAGGCGGCCAGCGCCAGCAACGCCGAGCCGGCGGCTATTGCCAGCACGATGCCGACCGCGTGGACGATGCCATCGGCGATCATCTCCGCACGCGAATAGTGCCAACGCCCGACAAAAGGGATTTCAATTGGCTGGTCTGGCTGCGCTTCTCGCGAGGATAGTGAAGGTATGCTCGTCATAAAAAATCCTGCGTCACCCTTATCTGGGCGGCCGCCGGGCAGTATTTCAAGCTTTGATTGCGGTTTTGCGACTGCGGCGCTTCAGCACGCCGCGCCGGCATGCCAAGTGATCAGCGCGCCGAAAGCGGCTTCTTCACGGCCTTGAGCAGCGCGCGCTGGATGACCTCGTTGCCAGCGACGAGCGAACCCGCCTCGAGCATATCCTGGCCGCCATCCATGTCGGAGACGAAGCCACCGGCCTCGCGGATCAACAGCAGGCCGGCGGCAATGTCCCAGGCCGACAGGCCGGTTTCCCAAAAGCCGTCCATGCGGCCTGCGGCGACATAAGCGAGATCGAGCGCGGCGGAACCCAGGCGGCGCACGCCCGAGACCTCGGCCATCACATTGCGCAACTCGACGAGGAAATTGCCGTGCTGGCCGCGGCCGAGATGCGGCACGCCGCAGCCGATGACGCAGTCGGTGAGCTTGCTGCGGCCGGCAACGCGCAGCCGGCGATCGTTCATGAAGGCGCCGCCGCCGCGCTCGGCGGTGTAGAGCTCATCCATTGCCGGATTGTAGATGACGGCGGCGACCAACTGGCCCTGTCGCTCCAGCGCGATCGAGATGGAAAAGATCGGAATGCCGTGCAGGAAATTGGTGGTGCCGTCGAGCGGGTCGACGATCCAACGGTGCTGGTCGTCGTCCCCTGCGATCATGCCGCGCTCTTCCATCAGGAAGGCATAGCCCGGCCGTGCCTTCGACAGTTCGGCAAACAGGATGTCCTCGGCCTTGCGGTCGGCTTGGCTGACATAGTCGCCCGGTCCCTTCATCGACACCTGCAGGTTCTGCACCTCGCCGAAGTCGCGCGACAGCGAGCGGCCGGCCTTCATGGCGGCCTGGACCATGACATTGAGAAGTGCGGAGCGTGCCATCGTATCTGTTCCTGCCTACGTGTCAGTCTGCGCGGCGCATGTAGGTGAGTTCGTTGGTGTCGACGACGATGCGTTCGCCGGCGCCGATGAATGGCGGCACCAGCACGCGGATGCCGTTTTCCAGGACCGCCGGCTTGTACGAGGACGCGGCCGTCTGGCCCTTCACCACCGGGTCGGCCTCGGTGATGGTCAGCGTCACCTGGTCGGGCAGCGAAATGCCGATCGGCCTGTCCTCATAGAGCTGGACCGTCACCATCATGCCGTCCTGCAGGAAGGCGGCGCGGTCGCCGACGAAATCCTTCGCCAGCTCGAGCTGCTCGTAGCTCTGCGTGTCCATGAACACCAGTGCGTCGTCCTGGGCGTAGAGGAAGGAAAAATCCTTCAGGTCGAGCCGGATCTGCTCGACGGTCTCGGCCGAGCGGAAGCGCTCGTTGAGCTTGGTGCCGTTGATCAGGTTCTTCAGTTCGACCTGGTTGTAGGCACCGCCCTTGCCGGGCTTGACGGTGTTGGTCCTGACCGCCACCCAGAGGCCGCCATCGTGCTCGATGACATAGCCGGGACGGATTTCGTTGCCATTGATCTTGGCCATGATGAGATTGATCCGGGATGCTACCAACGGCTTGGCCGTTGGTATGGGGATGGTCGCTGGACAAGCGATTTCGGGCCCCCAAGACCACAAATCGGCAGGAGAGGCAAGGGATGCCAGATCGCCCGACAAGGGCTGGTAGCCTCAAACCTGGGCTGCAATGACTTTGCCGACGGCCTCGACTATGGCATCCGCAGCCTCAGTCAGCCGGTTGAGATGAGGCGAACGAAGTGCGGCGACCTGTAAGGAAAGGTCGACATCTTCCGTGTTGACGAGCATGAGGCCGTCGGGAAGTCCGCGCCTTGCAAGACGCAACGGCATCAGCCCAAGGCCGTGCCCCCGACGGACCCATTCCATCTGCAAGGCCGGATCCTGTATCTCCGCCGCGATCTCGAAATAACGCCTTCCGCCGACCAGAACGGACGTGAGCTTCTGGCGCGCGTCGCAAGGTGCCGGACTAAGCACCCACGGCATGGGTGTCCGGCCACCGTCTTCCGGATCGGCGACGGTGGACGCAGCTATGACGCCAAGACGTTCAGTGCCAAGCGCTTCCGGACCTGGCTTCTCCGACGATCGCAGAACAATCGTCACATCGAGCTCGCCGCGTTCGAACTGATCGATCAGTTCGGCGCTCCAGCCGGTCTTGAGCCGTAGCGACACTTTCGGGAACGCCGCCGCGGCGTTGGCGATGGCCCCCGCTATGTCGCGGTCCGAGAGGCCATGGGCGAGACCCAGGCGGAACAGTCCTTCCGGCTCGGTCTTTCCGGCGAAGGATTTCAGCGCTTCTACGGAAGCGATGATATCGCGGCCGCGCGCCAGCACTTCCAGCCCCGTCGGCGTCAGTCGCGGCGGCTTTTGCCGGCGGTCGAGCAGCGTCGTGCCAAGCATGTCCTCCAGCCGCTGGATCTGCCGGGTCACAGCCGGCTGCGTCAGCGGCAGGCGCCGGGCGACCTTCTGGATCGAGCCCTCCTCGGCAAACAGGGCGAGCGTGCGCAATTCCTCAAGCATAGTCAGAACGACGTTTTGCAAGCATAATCATTGTGAACATTATGAATTTGAAATCCACCGCCTGGCAAGCGATTTTCCTTTCAAACGGAAGGACAATGACAATGAAGGCAATCGAACTGCAGAGCCCGGGCGGCATCGTCAATCTCAAGATGGTCGAACGGCCAATGCCGGAACCCGGCCGTCAGGAGATGATCGTCCGCGTCAAGGCGACGGCGCTCAACTATCGCGATGTCGAGATCGCGCGCGGCAGTTATCACACGACATTCCCCTTGCCGCTGGTGCCGCTTTCCGACGGCGTCGGCAAGGTCGTGGCGCTTGGCCCCGAGGTCAGCCGCTTCAAGGTCGGCGACCGGGTCTGCGGCACGTTCTGGCAGCGATGGGTCGGCGGCAGCTTCGCGATGGCCGAACCTTCCTACCAGCGCGGCGGCCCGATCGACGGTTTGCTGAGCGAATTCGCCCGGCTGGACGAACAGGCGGCGGTCATCGTCCCGGCACATCTCAGCGATGTCGAGGCGGCGACATTGCCTTGCGCCGCCGTCACTGCCTGGCATGCGTTGTTCACCGAGGGCAAGCTCAAGCCAGGCGAAACCGTGCTCAGCCTCGGCACCGGCGGCGTGTCGCTGTTTGCCGTGCAGTTGGCAAAGGCGGCCGGCGCGCGCGTCATTGTTACGTCGAGCAGCGATGAGAAGCTTGCCCGGGCGAAGGGGCTTGGCGCGCATGATGGCGTCAACTACCGCGACAATCCGGATTGGTCGTCGGCCGTGCTGGCGCTGACCGATGGCCGGGGCGCCGATCACATCATCGAAGTCGGTGGTCCCCAAAGTTTCGCGCAGTCGCTCAAGGCGTCGGCGCGCGGCGCCCAGATCAACGTCATCGGTTATCTCGGCGGCAGCGAAGGGGTGATCAATCCGCTCGACATCTTCCGACGCCAGGTGAAAGCACGCGGCATACCGGTCGGCTCGCGCGAGTCCTTCGAAGCGATGAACCGGGCGCTCGCCGTCAATCGGCTGCGGCCGGTGATCGACCGGGTCTTCCCATGGGCAGAGGCAGCGCAGGCCTTTCGCCATCTCGAACACGGCTCTCCCTTCGGCAAGGTCGTGCTGGATCATACACAGTGACGTTGCGTGTCAGGGCAGGCGGTTGGCCTTCTGCAAGGCTTGCTTTGTCTGATCGTCGGTCAGCCCTTGCAGGAAATCGTCCATCTCCGGATCGATAAGGCCGGCGCGGCGGGCGACCACATACCAGGCCCCGGCCAGGATCAGGTCGGGGTCGGTTCCGATGCCGCCCATATAGAGCTTTGCCAACCGGTTCTGGGCAGCGACATTGCCGCCTTCAGCTGCCTGCTTCATCCAGTTGAAGCCGGATTTCAGGTCGCGAACACCGCCCCGGCCCTCGATCATCCAGGCGGCAAGATCGATCTGCGCGGTGTCGTAGTTCTGCCTGGCAGCCTGTGCCAGCAAGCTGCGGGCCTTTCCATCGTCGCGGGTCTTGCCGCCGACGCCATTGGCATAGACCTGCGCCATCGCATACTGGGCATCGGCAAGCCCTGTCGCCGCGGCACGCTCATAATAAGGCACAGCCCTGGCGATGCCGGCATCGCCCGGATCCTGCTGCACGAGCAATTGCGCGAAGTTGAACTGCGCCAGCCGGTTGCCGGCCTCGGCGGCGGCCTGCATCAGCGCATAAGCTCCCTTCTCGTCCTTCTTGACGTAGCGGCCGTCGAGCAGCATCAGCGCATACTGGAACTGCGATTCAGGAATCCCCTGCTCGGCGGCCTGCGCATACCATTTGGCGGCTTCCGCTTGGTTGAGCGGCACGCCCAACCCGCGCGACAGGATCTCGGCCACCAGCGTTTGCGCCGCCGGGTCGCCATTCTGAGCTCGCACCAACGCCAGATTGTAGGCCGTCTTGTAAAGGCCGCGCTGGAAAGCGCCATAGGCGGGGTCCGCCGGCTTGGCGCCGAAACGTTGGGGGTTGATCGCGTCGGCCGACGGCAGCGGCGCGGTTGTCGCCGGCTGCGGCAGCGGGGTGTCGATCGGCTTGTCGATATGGACGCCGGAATCCGTGGCACCGGCTTTTGGAGCACCTGCATCGGGAGCGATCGCATCCGGCACGCTGAGGGCGGGCGCGCTGGTGTCGGGCCTCGGCTGCGGCAGCGGAACGGTTTCCGCCGCGATCGCTGCCCCGCTCATCAAGGCCGCAACGAGAACCGCGAGAGGAAGTCCAGGTCGGCGCACGTCAGCCCTCGAAGCGCGGCGCGGTTTGGTCGAGCAGCGCATTGGCGGCAGCAATCGCCGCCTTCGGATCGGCGCCTTCGGCGAAGACAGCGCTTGAGACGGCCACGAACTCGGCGCCAGTGGCGGCCACCGCTTCTACCGAAGCGATGGCGGAACCGGCCATGACGACGCAAGGGATCTCAATCACGTCCGCCCACCATTGCCCGAGCGACAGGTTGCGCTGGTGCGGCTCGGGCTTGTTGTCGTAGCCGAAGCGGCCGAAGAAGATGTAGTCGGGCCTGGTTTCGCCGAGTTCCAGCGCGTCGTCGCGCGTCTTGGCGCCACCGGCGCCGACCATCATCTTGCCCTGGAAGTGTTCGATGGTCTCGGCGAGCGCGTCCTTGGAAACCTCGACATGAATGCCGTCGGCCTGGACACGGCCGGCAATGCGGGTATCGCCGGCGATGATGACGGCGATGCCGGCCGCTTGCGCGGCCGGTACGATCTGTTCTGCAAAAGCCTGGAAGGCAGCCTCGTCCATGCCGTTCTCAGGCAGGATCAGCGAAGCGATATCACCGCCGTCGAAGGCAGCCGCAATGCGCTCGGCCGGAGCGTCCTTGGGTGCGATCAGCACGATGCGGCAGCGGTTGGGGGGTGTTGCGTCGTTCATTGGCTTTCGATCCCGGGTTTCGCCTATGCCGGGCGAAGATGGTTGCATTGCGGCATAGAACAAAGCGCCCGCCTTGAACAGGCGGGCGGGGATCGATGCGATGGCTTTGGTTTACGATCGCCGGCGAGCCGACGCTCTGCGGCTCATTTGACGGCTTGCGGGCTTTCGGCCGGCGATTTGGCCCTCCACAAAGTCCAGCCGAGATTCATGCCGGCGGCGGCGATCAGGATCGCGGCTGCGCCGACGAGCTGGGCCGGATGCAGCCGGTGGCCGAAGGCCATCACATCGACCAGGATCGCAACGACAGGATAGATGAAGGACAGTGACCCCTGGAGATGCGTCGGCAGTTTTTGGATGGCGGCGTACATCAATACGTACACCAGGCCGGTGTGAACGACGCCAAGCGTGGCCAGCATGGCCCAGCTCCAGGCATCGGCGGGCAAATGCGAGAGGTTGGCGAAGGGCGCCAGCATGACGACGCCGACGCAGACCTGGATCAGCGCGATCAGATGCGGCGGGGTGCCCTTGAGCTTCTTGGCGACGATTGCCGCGACAGCCCAGAAGAAGGCCGCTCCGAGCGCCATGACGATGCCGATGACATAATCTGTGCCGGTTATGCCGGAACCGACACCCGCATCGGGCCCTGTCTGCACGATCAGCAGCATGCCGGCGAAGGCGATGCCGAGCCAGGTCAGCTTGGCCAGGGTCAGCCGCTCGCCGAAGAACAGCGCGCCGAAGCCGACCAGCATGAAGGGCTGCGTGTTGTAGACCGCCGTGGCAATCGAGATCGAGGCGCGGGAGAAGGCGCTGAACAGCAACAGCCAGTTGATGACAATGGCCGCGCCGCCAAGAGCGGCGATGGCAACAATGCGCAGCGTCAGCCTGCCGCGCAGCAGCCCGAGTGCCGCGCAGGTGATCAGCAGCGCCACCGCGCCGAAGGCGCAGCGCCAGAACACCACGTCCATGACGGGCTGGCCCGACATGACGACAAACCAGCCGATCGTGCCGACGATCGTCATCGCCGCCGTCATCTCGATCGTGCCGCGTACCGTGTTGTCCATGACAATACCTCTATCTGTTGAGGCCATAATCTCATGCCGTCTTGAGGGTTTATATGCCCTATGAAAGGTTATAAGGGGACAACACCTTATTTAATAAGGCGCGCGCTGCCCTTTTGCGAGGAGATGAAAATGCTGGACGAGTTGGACAGAAAGCTTCTCGACATCCTGATCCTGGATTCGCGGACTTCGTTGAAGGATCTGGCGCAGCAGGTCGGGCTGTCGTCGCCGAGCGTCTCGGAACGGCTGCGGCGGCTCGAGGAACGCGGCGTCATCCGCGCCTTCACCATCGAGATCGACCCGGAAGCGCTGGGGTTTCCGTTGCAGGCGATCGTGCGGGTGCGGCCACTGCCGGGCAAGCTGCATATCGTCCAGAAGCTGATCGAGGAGATCGCGGAATTCGGCGAATGCGACAAGGTCACCGGCGACGACTGTTTCGTGGCCCGGCTCTACGTGCGCTCCATCGGCGAGCTCGACAAGCTTCTCGACCGCATCGCCGACAAGGCGGAGACCAGCACCGCCATCATCAAGGCGCAGCCGATCCGGCGCCGTCCGCCGCCACTGAATTAAGCTCCAGCTTGTAGCCGATGTGGCTGGCCTTGAAGCCGAGCCGGTCATAGAAGCGATGCGCGTCCTGGCGGCTCTTGTTGGTGGTCAGCTGGACAATCTTGCAGCCGCGTTCACGGCACTGTTCGATCGCCCATTCCAGCAGACGCTGTCCCAGCCGTTCGCCGCGGCGGTCTGCGACGACGCGCACAGCCTCGATCTGGCCGCGCAAGGCGCCCTGCAGCGACAGCCCGGCGAGATAGCTGATCTGCAACGTGCCGATGACGCGGCCGCTATCCGTCATCACGGCAAGAAACTGGTTGGGGTCGGCGTCGATGGCGGCAAAGGCGTCGCGATAGGCCTTGGCGAGTGGTTCGGTCGCATCCTCGCGGCTGCGGCCAAGCGGATCGTCGGCGAGCATGACTACGATGGCAGACAGGTCGGCCGCTTCGGCGCGGCGGATTTGGGGTTCGCTAATTGTCAAAAACCTGGGGGTCAAAAACCTGGGGCCAAAACCTGATGCAGCGGGGACGGCGCCCTTATGCATCGGCGGCGATCTTGCCGCAAATCCGGAACCGTCGCTTTACGCACAGTTGATCGACCCGGCCCGGCATTTTCCCGGTCGCGGCGCAAGGGTTTCTGGGCTATTGCAGGGCAACCGTCTTCCCTCCAGCCATTTTCAGCTCATGTCAGGTCTGCTCGCCGATCCGTGGTTTTATGCCGCCGCCATTCCGGCGGTGATACTTGTCGGGCTGTCGAAAGGCGGCTTCGGCGGCGCTGTAGGCTTCGTTGGCGTGCCTTTGATGGCGCTGGCCATGCCGCCGGTGCAGGCGGCGGCCATCCTGCTGCCGATCCTGTGCCTGATGGACATCGTTTCGGTGTGGACGTGGTGGGGTGTGTATGACAGAAAGATGCTGGTCGACATGATGCCGGGCGCGGTGATCGGCATTGGGCTCGGCTGGCTGACGGCAGCGCTCGTCACCGAAGAGATGGTGCGGCTGGTCGTCGGCGCTGTCGCGCTGATCTTCGTGCTGCGCTGGCTCTATCTCCAGTTCCGCCACGGTTCCGACCATGCGGCGGCGCCCAACCGCATCGCCGCCGCCTTCTGGGGCACCGTCGCCGGCTTCACCAGCTTCGTCGCCCATGTCGGCGGGCCCCCCTTCCAGGTCTATGCGCTGCCGATCCGGCTCGATCCGAAGGTGCTGTCGGGGACATCGGCGATCTTCTTTGCCGCCACCAACGCGCTGAAGCTGATCCCCTACTTCGCGCTTGGCCAGTTCGACACCGCCAACCTGACGGCGTCGGCCGTGCTGATGCCGCTGGCGCCGCTGGCCACCATCGCCGGCGCCTGGCTGGTGCGGCGCATGCGGCCGGAGATTTTTTATCCCTTCACCTACGCGACCGTGGCCGTGGTCGCGGTCAAGCTGCTTTGGGACGGGATCGCCGGCCTGCTCTAAATCCCGCTCAGGCGGCTGCCGGTTTGGTTCGCGGGGCGCTCGCAAAGGTCAGCGATGCACCACCAACGACCACGACCGCCATGGCGCCGAGAGTGGCGATGTCGTGCGCGGTCGGCTTCAGCACCATGTCGGCGACGACGACGATCATGATGACGAAATCGAACTTGACGATCCGTATCATGCGGCGCCCAAACGCTATGGCAGCCGGGGTCATGCCGTCCGCGGCAAGCATTGTGGCAAGCTTTTCGAACGAAGGCTTCAGCACGAGGATACCGGTCAGAAACGCGGCGGCGTAGCCGCAAAGGCCGATGACGACCCAAAGGTCGGAGAAGCCGGTCCATAGCGAAGTCAGCACCAGACCAGAAGCCAGGGTCGCGATAGACGCCGGCACGAACAGACGCAAGCCGAGTTTGTCCGTCGTTCTCAGCATGACCATCAGCGTCTCGTCGTCGCCGTCGCGATCGGCGAGTATCGAAACCAGCAGCATGGCGAAACCGCCGCCGAGCCAGAGGATCGCTGCCATGACATGCAGGAATTTGAAGAGAGAATACCAGTCCATTGCCGCTCCTTGTGCATCGTTCCGGGGGTAAACGCTGCTTTCGCGCGTCTGCTTCCGAAGGAGGGCGGATTATCTCCGTACATGTATCCAGAAGATGCCGCGTGGGTGCCGGCTTGTTGCGGTGGCGCCGTCGCCGGATTTTACCGCCAGCCCGCACAATACCCGGCATTTGCCGGATAGACGCCGTGTCGGCATTGGCTGGTTTCGCGGCATGATCCTGAAACCTGCGGGGACTAAGCCGCTCGCGACCGACGCTCCATTTTGGCCGCGCGCGGTCGGACCAAGTCTGCAACAACCATCGAGGGTATCCCATGCAAGGCGTAGCACGAAATTTCTTCACCCTGGCCGTCATCTATTCCCTGTGCGGCATGGCGCTCGGCCTGCATATGGCGATCTCCAATGACCATGGGCAGATGCCGACCCACGCGCACACCATGGTGGCGGGCTGGCTGATGTCGGCGGTGTTTGCCTTCTTCTACCACCTGTTTCCAGCGGTCGGGCAAAAGACGATTGCCGTCGTGCATTTCTGGCTGACGGCAATCTGCGGCATCGCACTGATGATCGGGCTTTACTTTGAACTTGCCGGCCATCCGGAGATCGAGCCGGTGCTGGCTTCCTCCTCGATGGGGTTTTATGCGGCAATGCTGCTGTTCGCCTTCATTTCCTTGCCGGCTGTGTGGAAGAAGGCATGAACAAGCTGACGATCAGGCTTCGGGGGCCGTTGTGCTGATACGGCACAGAAGGGCAGCGGTCGATCAAGAAATATCCGCGCCGTTAAGGGTTCATTAAGCTTTACAGGTGTTTACTATGTCCATCCAGTGATCTGGATTCTTACCGAGTGGTTGGAGCCACTTCGTTTGACGCCTCCCTGTTAAACTCCTGAGAGCCGCCTTATCCGCGGCTCTTTTTTTGTCTGCTTTTGGTCCGCTTGGCGCCCCTGCGCAGGCGTTAACCGTTTGTTAAACATGTGCTTGCCTTCGCCGGCGGCGAAGCGCATTTTCAAGCTTCAGTCATCTAGGGTGCCGGCGTGACGGCGATGAAGCCGAATCAGCCGACGGGGCAGTGCAGGGGCGTATCGATGAACGAGCCTTCGAAGGGCAGCGCGAAAACCATCAAGCTGGCGGAACGCCGGGTTTTCTCCCAATCCTTCAAACCGCTCTACCAGGAAGGCATGGGCCTGGTTGAGCAAGCAGCGGAATATCTCGACGGCAAGGGCCGGGCCGAGGCCAAGAAGCTGTCCAGATTGGCGGCGACGCTCTATGCGGCCGAATCGATGCGGCTGACCACAAGGCTGATGCAGGTCGCCTCCTGGCTGCTTTTGCAGCGGGCGGCAAATTCCGGCGAGATGACCCGCGACCAGGTCGCCTCGGAAAAATCCAAGGTGCGTCTCGACACCGCCTCGGCGCATGACGAAGCGGTCGGCTGGGGCGAACTGCCGAAGGATTTCCTCGACCTCGTCACCCGCTCGCTGCGCCTGCAGGCGCTGGTGCGCCGCATGGACGAAGAGATCTATGGCGGCGCGTTTGCCGAGACGCCGGTAACAGGCCGCCGCGCCAATCCGGTTTCCGACCAGATCACGCTGCTGAATACGGCTTTCGCTCGAGGTTAAACGCTTCCCGTTTCCGGTTTGTTCACATTTCCCTGACATCGCTGTGCGCCGGAGGTAGACTTCGCGCATGAGGGAAGCGATTCGCATTATCGGTATCGATCCGGGGCTGAGGCGCACCGGATGGGGCATCGTCGAGAGCCTCGGCAACTCGCTGCGCTTTATCAGTTCCGGCACTGTACGCTCCGACGACAAGGCGGCGCTGGCGACACGGCTCTGCCAATTGCATGACGGGCTGGCCGAGATCCTGCATGCGGCCATGCCGCAGGAAGCGGCCGTCGAGCAAACCTTCGTCAACAAGGATGCGGTGGCGACACTGAAGCTCGGCCAGGCGCGCGGCATAGCCATGCTGGTGCCGGCGCGCGCCGGCCTTGTCGTCGCCGAATATGCCCCCAATGCCGTCAAAAAGGCGGTGATCGGCGTTGGCCATGGCGACAAGAAGCAGATTCACATGATGGTCAAGGTGCTGTTGCCGAAAGCCGTTTTCGACACCGAACATGCCGCCGACGCGTTGGCTATCGCCATCTGTCACGCGCATCACCGGCAAAGCGTCGCCTACAGGATGGCGCTGGCCGGTTAGGCGCGTTCTTGACTTGTTCACGGTAAGGCAGTAAGTAATACCTGAGAGGTATTACCATGCGTGTCACCACCAAAGGGCAGGTCACCATACCCAAGCAGATAAGGGACCATCTGGGCATCGGGCCTGGTTCCGAGGTGGAATTTGTCGCCACCGACGATGGCGCCCGTCTTGTGGCCGTCACCGAAAATCTGTCTGAAGAGGAGGCAGCCCGCAGGTTCAGCGAGGTGCTTGACCGGATGGAGGGATCCCTGGATCTGGGTGGCATGACTGCCGACGAATATATGGAATGGTTGAGGGGGCCGCGTGAAGATCTCGACGTTGATTGACACCAATGTCCTCATCGACGTCTGGGGCCCGGCCGGACCCAATACAAAATGGTCGGCGTCGGCGATTGTTTCCTGCCGCCGCGACGGCGCATTGGTGGTCAACACGATTGTCTGGTCCGAACTGGCACCGCTGATCGCGACGGAGACGGCGCTTCGAAAGGCAATCGAAACGCTCGAGATCGGTCGCGAGCCTCTGCCTTGGGACGCGGCTTTTCTTGCCGGTGTTACGCATTCGCGCTACCGCCGGGCGGGCGGCTTGCGGGAGCGTACCTTGCCCGATTTCTTCATTGGCGCCCATGCGACCGTTGCCGGGCACCGCCTCTTGACCCGCGACGCTGCTCGCTACCGCAGCTATTTCCCGGAGCTCGACATCATCTCTCCGGAAACACACCCATGAAAGCCCTTCTTCCATGAAAGATCTGGCATGATCGGCAAATTGAAAGGCACGCTGGACGAGATCGACGAGGATTTCTGCCTCGTCGATGTGCACGGCGTCGGTTATGTCGCCTATTGCTCGGCGCGCACGCTGGCCGCGCTGCCTTCGCCCGGCGAGGCGGTGGTGCTGTTCATCGAGACCTATGTGCGCGAGGACATGATCCGGCTCTACGGTTTCCAATCGGTGCTTGAGCGCGAATGGTTCCGGCTGTTGATGAGCAATGTGCAAGGCGTCGGCGCCAAGGTGGCGCTGGCCATCCTGTCGACGCTGGCGCCGGCCGACCTCGCCAATGCGATCGCGCTGCGCGACATCGCCATGGTCAGCCGCGCGCCCGGCGTCGGCAAGAAGGTGGCCGAGCGCATCGTCACCGAATTGAAGAACAAGGCGCCGGCCTATGCCGGAACCGCCTCCGGCGCCATCGGCCTGAAGCAGGAACTCGGGGAAGGCGTGGCGCCGGCGCCGATCACCGACGCCGTCTCGGCGCTGGTCAATCTCGGCTATTCGCGCGACACCGCAGCCAATGCTGTCGCGGCGGCGCTGAAGACGGCCGGCGAGGACGCCGATGCCTCGAAGCTCATTCGTTTCGGGCTGAAGGAACTGGCGCGGTGAGTGATTGCTTGTCCGGTCCTTTGCCCTGTGCGAGGAAGGCCGCATGAGCCTTTCACCCCGCCTCATTGCCCCGGAAAAGCGCGGCGAGGATGCTGAGCAGACCTTGCGGCCGCAGACGCTCGCCGATTTCGTCGGCCAGGCCGCGGTGCGGGCCAATCTCAAGGTCTTCATCGAGGCCGCCAAGGGCCGCAGCGAGGCGCTTGACCATGTGCTGTTCGTCGGGCCGCCGGGGCTTGGCAAGACAACGCTGGCGCAGATCATGGCGCGCGAGCTCGGCGTCAATTTCCGCTCGACCTCCGGTCCGGTGATCGCCAAGGCCGGCGATCTCGCCGCACTTCTCACCAATCTGGAAGACCGCGATGTACTGTTCATCGACGAGATCCACCGGCTCAATCCGGCAGTCGAGGAAATCCTCTATCCGGCGATGGAGGATTTCCAGCTCGACCTGATCATCGGCGAAGGTCCGGCGGCACGCTCGGTCAAGATCGATCTTGCCCGCTTCACGCTCGTTGCCGCCACCACCAGGCTCGGCCTTTTGACCAACCCGCTGCGCGATCGCTTCGGCATTCCGGTGCGGCTTAATTTCTATTCGGTCGAGGAACTGGAGCAGATCGTGCGCCGCGGCGCCCGCATCCTGCAAATGCCGCTCGGCGACGATGGCGCGTTGGAGATTGCGCGCCGAGCCCGCGGCACGCCGCGCATCGCCGGCCGGTTGTTGCGCCGCGTGCGCGATTTCGCCTCCGTCGCCGGCGACGGCCACGTCGACAAGCAGATTGCCGACGAAGCTCTCACCCGGCTCGAGGTCGACGCGCTCGGCCTCGACGCGCTCGACCGCCGCTATCTCTCGATGATCGCGGCCAATTTCGGTGGTGGCCCGGTCGGCATCGAGACGATCGCCGCCGGCCTGTCCGAGCCGCGCGACGCCATCGAGGACATTATCGAGCCCTATCTGATCCAGCAGGGTTTCATCCAACGGACGCCACGCGGCCGCGTGCTGACCGCCAACGCCTGGCGCCATCTCGGCCTCGACGCGCCAAAGGATCTGGCACAGCAGCAGATCAACCTGTTCCAGGAAGAGTAACGGACATTTGTTCTTCGGAACGGATTCTGTGCAGCATCTCCTCAAACCTGCCAGCGTGAAGGCGCATTCCTCGATTGTATCGGGCGTCGCAATGTCGGCGCGAACCGCTCCGATCAAGGTCGGAGCCAGAAAAGTGATCACCAGACGCGGGTTCCTGAAATTCGCCGGAGGTTCGTTCCTCTCGCTAGCTTCGCTCAGTGCTTATGCGGTCGGCATCGAACCGATGCTGCTGACCCATGTGAAGCGCTACCGGCTGACGCCGCCGCACTGGCCGGCAGGTCTGAAGCTGCGCGTCGTAGCACTTGCCGATATTCACGCCTGCCGCCCCTGGATGACGCCTGAGCGGATCGCTTCGCTCGTCGAGGGTGCGAACGTGCTGCAGCCCGATCTGATCGTACTGCTCGGCGACTATATCTCAGGCATGTCCCTGGTGACGAACCGGGTGGAGGCCCATGAATGGGCGCCGGCCTTGTCAGGACTGAAGGCGCCGCTTGGTGTCCTGTCGATCCTCGGCAATCACGACTGGTGGCACGATCCTTTCGCGCAGCAGGCCGGAGCGGGGCCGACTGTGGCGCGCAAGGCATTGGAGGAAGCCGGCATCTCGGTTCTGGAGAACGACACTGTGCGTCTGGAAAAGAATGGATACGGCTTCTGGATCGCCGGGCTCGCCGACCAACTGGCACTGTTACCGAACAAGGCCGCAGGCCGCGACAAATTTAAAGGCCTCGACGATCTCGACGGCACGCTGGCCAAGATCACCGACCAGGCACCGATCATCCTGCTTGCGCATGAGCCTGACATTTTCCCGAAAGTGCCGTGGCGGGTTTCGCTGACGCTGTCGGGCCACACACATGGCGGGCAGGTCAGGCTGTTCGGCTATTCACCGGTGGTGCCGTCCCGCTTCGGCAACCGCTTTGCCTATGGCCATGTCGTCGAGAATGACCGCAATTTGATCGTGTCAGGCGGGCTCGGCTTCAGCATCGCGCCGGTGCGCTTTGGCATGCGGCCGGAGATCCTGCAGATCGACCTCGGTTTGGGCATGCCGGTATTCAGGTGATGCCGGCCTGCAAATGAGGTGTTCCTGCGCTTCCGGTAGTCACGGACCAAAGTCCGCTCCGTTCCGGTTCTCGGAACCCCTCATTTTCCCTCGGCCTGACCTGAATATCGACATGCCCTAGGGCGAATGGAGCGAGCGGATCGCATCCATCACGGCGGGTTCGGCCTTTTCGCCGTTGAAAGCGTCGACGATGCCGAAGGCGCCGCCAAAACTCCACACCGACCATGAGAAGCCATGCGCCTCGGCGCGCGCGATCATGTCCTTGACATAGGCCGCGCGGTATTTGGGCGGCATCACATAGGGGTTGCCATACTCCTGGCGGATCATGCCGAACTCGCCCAGCGTGATGTTTTCCGGCTTGATGGCGTTGGCCTTCGCCCAGGCCTCGACCTTTTCGAACGGCGCATCCATGACGCCGAGCAGCTTTTCGTCCGTGTCCATGCTGGCGGCTTGTTCATCGAGATAGGCGAGCAGGCCGTTCCGTCTGGTCCATGGCGCCTCGGCTTTTATCTTGGCGCGGATCGCATCCAGCGTCGCATCGAGCTCGGCGCGCGGCACCGCGGTCAGCGGATAGGGCAGCCCGGTAACATAAAGAATGAAATCGCCGGCCCAGGTCGCGCCCTGATGCGTCAGCAGGAACGGGTCGTAGGAGTGGAAGGTCCAGATGAGGTTGTCGTCGGGGATCGACTTTGGGTCGATCCTGACCAGCGAAGCCGCATTGGAATAACAGGCGCCGGTCAGGATCAGCGTCAGCCTGGTGGCCGAGGCGCGCGCGGCCGCGAACAGCTTTTGCTGACGCTCCGGCCACAGGCTGGTGCCATCGCTGTCGCAGTCGACGATAGGCTCGTTCATCGGCTCGAAAGCGACCTGCGCCGGGTCCTCAGTGGCAAGCGTGCGCGCCATTTTGCGGACGACCTCGACATAGGCGTCGAAGGTTGCGGGATCGTCCATCACCTGGCCCATGCCGATCTCGCGGCCGCCGCCGGCCGGGATCAGGTGCATGTCGACGATCACTTTCAGACCGGCCCGGTTGATCATGCGCGCCGAGTCCCGCACGCTGGCATAAAGGTCGTCACGCAGCGCCAGTGTCTGATCCGACATAAACGGCGAGGGATCGACCGGCATGCGCAGAAAGTCGAAACCGGCGGCCTTCAGCGCCTTGAGGTCATCCTCGTTGAGGAACTTGCGCCATTCCGGATAGGGCAGGATGGCTTGTCGGTCGTTCCATTTGTCTTCCCCGACCCAGGTCGTCCACTGGTCGAGGTTGAGGCCGCGCTTCATCGAAAAGCTCGCGGCCTGACCGGGAAGCGCAGACGCCGCCAGCACCAGCAGCGCTGCCATCACGGTCTTGATCATCGCCGTCAACAGTGCCATCCGGTTTGCTGCGCTGGTGATTTTGGCAAGACAGGTGCCCCGCCGGGGGCAAAAAGGAAAGCGCGATGGACGATCATGGTGAATCGGCGGCGCTTGCCGGCGGGCTTTCCGGAGCCTTGACGGAATTCGGCCATCGGCTGATGGCGCGAGTCTATTATGCCGACACCGATTTTTCCGGCGTCGTCTACCACGCGCGCTATCTCGAATTCTTCGAGCGCGGCCGCTCGGACTATCTCAGGCTGGCGGGCGTCCACCACACAGAACTTCACGAAGGCAAGCACGGCGAACGGATCGTCTGGGTGGTGCGGCGGATGGAGATAGATTTCCGCTCGCCTGCCCGCATGGACGATATCCTGACCATCGACACATCAACGCAGGATATTTCCGGCGCCCGCATCGTCATGGCGCAGCAATTGAAACGCGGGACAGAGGTTCTGGTCGAAGCAAAGGTCGAGGCGGCGATCATCGGCGAGAACGGCCGGCCGAAGCGCTTTCCGAAAGAATGGATCGCGGCCTTTCTACCAGGAGCAAGCTGATATCCAGGCCTGCCGGCCGGCAACGAGCGGCCAATCGGCAGCGCATTCGATTGTGGATGGATGGCCCGCGTCGTGCCTTGGCGCGGCAATGCGCCGCGCCATATTTCCTAACCCATCCTTAACCATAACGGTTCATGAAGAGATCGGTGAAGATTGGAAGAATCCGCGCGCCTTCCTTTCACCAATATTTGCCCTGAAAAGGCCGCCAACGGTGCATTTTGGGGTTAATCCGGAAGCCAAGCGCGAACGGACCACAAGGATGCCCATGGGCCAGCCGCCAGCGATGCCCGGAAAATCTTAAGGACTGAAGCATGGAAACTACCGCACTCGCCGATCCGGCAGCGCAATTGTCGATTTGGGCGCTGTTCACACAGGCCAGCTGGGTGGTCAAGCTGGTCATGATCGGTCTGCTCTGCGCCTCGGTCTGGACCTGGGCGATCATCGTCGACAAGCTGGTCAGCTATGCCCGCATGCGTCTGTCGCTCAATCGCTTCGAACAGGTGTTCTGGTCGGGGCAGTCGCTGGAAGAGCTCTATCGCACGCTTGCCGACCGCAAGACCACGGGCATGGGTGCGATCTTCGTCGCCGCCATGCGCGAATGGAAGAAGAGCTTCGAGAAGGGGGCCAAATCGCCGCTCGGCCTGCAGACCCGCATCGACAAGGCGATGGACCTGGCGTTGACGCGCGAGATGGAGAAGCTGGAGGGCCGTCTCGGCTTTCTCGCCACCACTGGTTCGGCCGCACCCTTCATCGGCCTGTTCGGAACCGTCATCGGCATCATGACCTCGTTCCAGGCGATTGCCGGTTCGAAGAACACCAGTCTCGCGGTTGTCGCACCCGGCATTGCCGAAGCGCTGCTGGCAACGGCCATCGGTCTGCTCGCCGCCATTCCAGCGGTTATCGCCTACAACAAGCTGTCATCCGACGCGAACAAGATCGCGGTGCGGATGGAAGGGTTCTCGGACGAGTTCTCCGCCATACTCTCGCGCCAAATCGATGAAAAAGTAGCGCCTAAGGGCTGAGGTAAGAAGATGGGTATGTCGGTTGGCATGGCAGGACGCGGCGGGCGCGGACACAGGCGGCGCGGCCGCCACCATGCATTGATGTCGGAAATCAACGTCACGCCGATGGTCGACGTGATGCTGGTGCTCTTGATTATCTTCATGGTCGCCGCACCTATGTTGACGGTCGGAGTGCCGGTCGACCTGCCGGAGACGAAGGCCAAGGCTATGAACGCCGACACCCAGCCGATCACCGTTTCGATCGACGCGGCCGGCAAGATTTTCCTGCAGGAGACCGAAATCCCAAGGGAAGAGCTGGTCGCCAAACTGCAGGCGATTTCCAAGACCGGCTACGAAGAGCGCATCTTCATCCGCGGCGACAAGGCGACCAATTATGGTGCCGCGATGGAGGTCATGGCCCTCATCCAGGCCGCCGGCTACAAGAATATCGGCCTGATTTCACTGCAGCAACAGGATCAGTAGACGCACGATGAAGACCGGCCTCACCACATCGGTGATACTGCATACGGTGGCACTGGCTTTCGGCCTGTTCACCCTGTCGGCGCCGGCCGCGCTGCCGTCCACGGATGTCGAGTCGATAGCGGTCGACATCGTTCCCATGGAAGCCATTGCGCAGACGCTGCAGGGCGACAAGAAGGCGGTGATGCATGAAAAGCCGGCGCCGATGCCGACCAAGCGTCCCGACATCGTGCCAGATGCACAGAAAATCGGCGAGAACAGCGTTGATACCGACAAGCCGGTGACGGACGATCCCAAGCCGAAGCCGGTGGAGAAAACAGCGACGGCTGCTCCGGCGCCGACGCCGACCGAAAAGCCGAAGACCGAGGACACGCCGAAGCCAAAGGAAGCGCCGAAGCCGACACCTGCGACGGAGGTGGCGCCGGAGCCGCAGCCGAAGGAAGAGGTCAAGCCCGAGCCGGTGAAGCAGGTTGAACCGAAGCCGACCCCGGTGAAGGAGCCTGCACCAACACCGCAGCCGGACACGACCGCCGCCATAGAGCCGAAGCCACGCGTGAAGCCCGACGCGGTCGCCGAAGCCATATCGGATCAGCAGCCTCTGGAAGAAGCGCAGCTTCCGACTTCCGCTCCTGCTCCCGAAGCACGGCCGAAGCCGCAGCCGGCGCAGGCCGAAAGCGCCAAGGCACCGGACCGCAAGGACGCTGACAAGCCAGTCAAGGAAGCCTCGTCGAAGCCGAAGTCGGATGACAAGCAGTTCAATGAGGCTGACATCAAGGCTTTGCTCGACAAGCAGAAGCCATCCGGCGGCGGCGCTAAGCGCTCGACCCAGCAAGCATCGCTAGGCGGCGACAAGGATCAAGGCCAGAAGCTGTCGAAGTCCGAGCAAGGGGCATTGGAAGAACAACTCGGTGGCTGCTGGACCCTCCCGGTTGGGCTTGAGGGTTCTGAGGATTTCACCGTGGTGATCCGTTTCAGCCTAGATGCCTCCGGCAAGCTGGAGGGCCGTCCGACCGTCGAGAAGTCCAGCGGCAACCCCCAGTTCGACAGCAGCGCGGTTCGCGCTGTGCAGAAATGCGATGTCGCCGGCCTGCAGGTGCCCGCCGGAAAGCATGACATTTGGTCCGACGTTCGCGTCAACTTCGATCCCAGAGCGATGCTTGGCCTGTAGCCTGAGCACCCAGAAATCAGCAAGAGAAGCGAGAAGACATGAAATCCATCCTCAAGCCGCTCCTGATGGTCGCCGCGATGGCGATGGGCATGAACGCCGTCGTCACCTTGCCTGCTCGAGCAACCCTCGAGCTCAACGTCAACAAAGGCAATGTCGAACCGATGCCGATCGCCATCCCAGATTTCCAGGGAGGGCTCGGCGCGCAGATTTCCGAGATCGTCACCGCCGACCTGAAGCGCTCCGGTCTCTTCGCACCGATAGACAAGAACGCCTTCATCGAGAAGATCGCCAATCCGGATGCGCAGCCCCGTTTCGACGACTGGAAGGTGATCAATGCGCAGGCGCTGGTCACCGGCAGCGTGAGCAAGGAGGCGGACGGCCGAATCCGCGCCCAGTACCGACTATGGGATATTTTTGGCAACCAGCAGATAGCCGGGGAGCAGTTTTTCGCCAACGACGCAAATCAACGCCGTGTCGCCCACATCATCGCCGATGCGATCTATGAGAAGCTCACCGGCGAGAAGGGCTATTTCGACACACGCGTCGTCTTCATCGACGAATCCGGCGCCAAGAATGCGCGCAAGAAGCGGCTCGCCATCATGGACCAGGACGGCGCCAATGTGCGCTATCTCTCCGATGGCCGCTCGATCGTGCTAACGCCGCGTTTCTCGCCCAACCGGCAGGAAATCACTTACATGTCGTACGAAAGCGGTCAGCCGCGGGTCTATCTGCTGCAGATCGAGACCGGGCAGCGCGAACTGGTCGGCAATTTTCCCGGCATGACCTTTGCGCCGCGCTTTTCGCCCGACGGCCAGAAGGTGATCATGAGCCTGCTGCGCGACGACGGCAATTCCAACATCTTTGCCATGGATCTGCGCAGCCGCTCGACCACCAGGCTCACCAATTCGACGGCGATCGACACCTCGCCGTCTTATTCGCCCGACGGCAGCAAGGTGGTATTCACTTCCGACCGTGGCGGCCGCGCGCAGATCTATGTGATGGGCGCCGACGGCTCGGGCCAGACCCGCATCTCGTTCGGCGACGGCGTCTATTCGACGCCGGTGTGGTCGCCGCGCGGCGACCTCGTCGCCTTCACCAAGCAGACCGGCGGCGAATTCCAGATCGGCGTCATGAAGACCGACGGTTCGGGCGAGCGCATCCTCTCCTCGGGCTTCCAGCAGGAGGGACCGACCTGGGCGCCCAACGGCCGCGTGCTGATGTTCTTCCGCGACTCCGCCGGCGGCCCAAAACTGGTTTCCGTCGATCTCACCGGCCGCAACGAACAGTCGATCCCGACCGCGAATTTTGCTTCCGACCCGGCGTGGTCGCCGCTGCTGGAGTAACTAAGTTTCGGCCTGGCCCGCTCGCTTCGTTGCAACTCGGCAACACTACCTTAAAAGCCCCGTTTTGGGGCTTTTTTCACGCCAAAGTCGCGTTTTGGCCGCATTTCCGCCTACGGTCCGCGACCATTGTGGCATCAGGTCATTTTGGCTGGGGACGGCGGCTGAAACCAAATTTTAACCGTGTTTCTTGAATGCCGGTTAACCCAAACGTGGTTACTGGGTGATCAACGAAGTCACTCGAATACGAAGGAGAGGCGGCATGGGCCGTATCGCAGCACTTACCAGAAACCCGGCGATGATCGCCCTGATCGCGATGCTCGCCATCACCGGTTGCGCCTCGAAGAAAACCCCTAACAACGCTGCCGATCTCGGTCTCAATGGCGCGGGTGCGGCAACGCCGGGCTCGGCGCAGGACTTCACCGTCAACATTGGCGACCGCATCTTCTTCGACACGGACTCGACCGCGATCCGCGCCGATGCGCAGACGACGCTGTCGCGCCAGGCGCAGTGGCTCAACCAGTACAAGCAGTACGCCATCGTCGTCGAAGGCCATGCCGACGAACGCGGCACGCGTGAATACAATCTGGCTCTCGGCGCCCGCCGCGCCGCCGCCACCCGCGACTTCCTGGTCGCCAGGGGCGTTTCGGCGAGCCGCCTGAAGACCATTTCCTACGGCAAGGAACGTCCGGTCGCGGTCTGCGACGACATCTCCTGCTGGTCGCAGAATCGCCGCGCCGTCACCACGCTCTCCGGCGCCGGCTCCTGATGAGTAAGACGGCGGCCTTAGTCGCATAATTGCAACACTTCCATGCGAAAGGCGGCCTTGTGGCCGCCTTTTTCAGTTTCGGTCCCGGAAACAAACCCGGAAACAAAATTTGGCCGAAGTCTCGCCTCCTGCTAAGAGCCGAGGGCGTCGTGCCGGTCCCACTGTGATCGGAAGGCGCGAACAGGCTCACGATATTCACGGCGAGAGGCACATGCATTTCAGATCGGTCTTGAGCGGCACGCTTGCGCTGCTGCTCGTATCAGGCTTCGCGGCTTCCGCGAGCGGCACCGGACAACCCGCGGATAGCGGCTTTTCCTTCCATCTGCCGACGCTCGGCATTTTCGGCAAGAAGGAGAAGCCGGAGCAGCAACAGATCGCGCAGCAGCAGGACGGCACCGCCGCCGCGGGGCTGGAAGATCAGCTCCGGCAGATGAACGGCAAGCTCGAGGAACTCAACTTCCAGATCCTGCAGATGCAGGAGCAGATGCGCAAGCAGCAGGAAGACAACGAGTTCCGCTTCCAGCAGTTGGAAGGCGGCTCCAGCGGGCAGCCGCCGGCCCAGAAGAAATCGGAGGCCGCGCCGCAGGACGGTGGCGCGGGCACCGGCGTCGCCGAGGCCCCGGCAGACCAGGCGCCGGCCGATGCCGGCGCGCAGCCGGATGGCGGCCAGAGCGTCGGCGAGGTCATCGTCGAATCGCAGACCGGCGATCCCGGCAAGGTGATCAACGGCACGCCGCCCAAGACCTTCGGCACCATTACCGTCGACAAGAACGGCAATGTAATCGACGCCGGCGGCAACACGCAGGCAGCGGCGCCGGCGGAAGGTGCGGCTCCCGCCGCCGAGGCGCCGGCTGCCGGGGCTAAGACCGGCAAGTCGGACGGCACGGTGGTGGCGGCGCTGCCTGCCACCAACAACCCGGAAGAGATCTACCGCAACTCCTACCAGTTCATCCTGTCGGGCGACTACAGCACCGCCGAGCAGGGTTTTCGCGACCACATCGCCCGCTTCCCGAAGGACGCCAAGGCGGCGGACGCGCATTACTGGCTTGGCGAATCGCTGCTTGGCCAGCAGAAGTATCATGACGCTGCCGAGGTTTTCCTCTCCGCCAGCAAGGACTATCCGAAGGCCAAGAAGGCGCCTGACATGCTCCTGAAGCTTGGCGTGTCGCTGGTCGGCCTCAAGCAGAAGGATGTCGCCTGCGCCACCTTCGGCGAGATCGGCAAGCGCTATCCCGATATTTCGGCCGCGCTCAAGGAACGCGTCAAGCAGGAGAGGGCGCTGGCGGCGTGCTAGTCTTTGCCGTGTTGTCCCAGAACCGGGACCACTTTTGCGCGACATGCATTGATGCTCGATACCGAGCCTGACCTTTCGAATTTTTCGCAGATCGACTTTACCAACGGCGCGCTTGCGGCCGTGTCCGGCGGCAGCGACTCGACCGCCCTCCTTCTTCTCCTCAAGGCTCACCTCGACCGCAGCGCCCCGACAGCCCGGCTGCTGGCGGTGACGATCGACCACGGCCTGCGTCCGGAAGCAGCAGTCGAAGCGCGCAGCGTGGCAAAGCTTTGTGCCGAGCGCGGCATCGCGCACCGGACGCTCAACTGGTCCGGCGCCAAGCCGTCGGCCGGCCTGCCCGCGGCGGCGCGCGAGGCGCGCTACCGGTTGCTGGCCGAGGCAGCGCAGGCGCAAGGCATCGGTGTGATCGTGACCGGCCACACCGCCGACGACCAGGCCGAGACCGTCCTGATGCGAGTCGCGCGGAATGACGGGCGAGAGCTTGCAGGCCGAGGTCTCGCCGGCATGGCGCCGGCCACCCTCTATGACTGGCGGATCTGGATCGCGCGGCCGCTGCTCGGCGTACGGCGCGCGGCGTTGCGCGCCTTCCTGCAGCGCGAACATGTCGGCTGGGCGGAGGATCCGACCAACATCGACACGAATTTCGAACGCCCGCGCATCCGGGCCGTGCTCGGCGAAGACCGGAGCGGGCAGCGTTTTGCCGAGGCAATCGGCCTGGCTGGGCGGGCTGCCGGCGATCGCGAGGAACTCGGTCGCCGCGCCGCCGCCCTGATCGGTGAATTTGCCAGCCGGCCGGCGAGGGGTCTCATCCGTCTCGATCTCGGTTTGGCGGAAGCGGATGACACGCAAGCCGCGGTCTATGCGCTGCGTGTTCTGCTGGCGGTGACGGGCGGCACCGCCTTGTTGCCGGACCAGGCGCGCAGCGAAGCGCTGTTCGAGCAAATGCGGGCCGGTCGGCTTTGCGCCACATTGTCGCGGGCGGTCGTCGATATCAGGCGAAACGGCATCTTCCTGCGCCGTGAATCGCGCGACCTGCCGCGTCCCGCGCCGGTAGCTGGCACTCTGCTTTGGGACGGTCGCCGGCGGATCACGCCACACATCGAAGCCGGGGCGATCACATTGGACGACAGTCCGGGTGCATGGTTGATCGCGCCGCTTGGCGCCGCTGCCGCCGCCAAAACGCCGATTGCCGGGGATGGCGCGCCGCCAAGCCTTGTGCGCGCCGCCCTGGCTGCGGAACCGGCGCTGTGGCGCGGCGGCGAATGCCG
This sequence comes from Mesorhizobium sp. M0001, assembly GCF_040324255.1. Lineage (NCBI taxonomy): Bacteria > Pseudomonadati > Pseudomonadota > Alphaproteobacteria > Hyphomicrobiales > Phyllobacteriaceae > Mesorhizobium > Mesorhizobium sp. M0001. The sequence goes on along the minus strand of NZ_JAMYVS010000008.1, from coordinate 17,207 downwards.
TGGTTTTGCAGGGGATGTAGCGGCGGCGGCGGCAATCGCGGTCAGCCCCGCCGCTGCCCCCTTTGCCCGTTTCCTGCCTTGCTTCGATCTGGTGTTGGCGCAGCCCGTCGCCGAGTTGATCGGCGCACCGCCTGTTCCGGCTTGCCCTTTGGCCGCCACAGTGCCGGTTGATCATGGCGCGAAAGCTTAACCCAGACGTGCTGTTATGCTTGGCAAGGGGGGGCGCTCTCCCTATGTTAGGCGCAAGTTTCCTCTCATGACGCGTGTCCCAGCGGGCACCAACGGGACAATTGATGAATCCGAATTATCGCAATCTCGCGCTCTGGGCGATCATAGCGGTCCTGCTCATTGCTCTCTTCAATCTGTTCCAGACGCCGCAGACTCGCGGGGCCTCGACCGACGTTCCCTATTCGCAGTTCCTGCAAGAGGTCGCGGCCGGCCGGGTCAAGACGGTGGTCATCGCCGGCGCCCGCATCACGGGCACCTACGCCGACAACGCCAATGGCTTCCAGACCTATTCGCCTGGCGATCCGCAGCTGGTCTCGCGGCTGCAGGACAAGAACGTCACCATCAATGCGCGGCCTGAGTCGGACGGTTCCAACTCGCTGTTCAGCTATCTGATCTCCTACCTGCCGATGATCCTGATCCTTGGCGTGTGGATATTCTTCATGCGCCAGATGCAGTCCGGCTCCGGCCGCGCCATGGGTTTCGGCAAGTCGAAGGCCAAGCTTCTCACTGAGGCGCATGGCCGCGTCACCTTCCAGGATGTCGCCGGCGTCGACGAGGCCAAGGAAGATCTGGAAGAGATCGTCGAGTTCCTGCGCGATCCGCAGAAGTTCCAGCGCCTCGGCGGCAAGATCCCGCGCGGCGTGCTTCTGGTCGGACCTCCCGGCACCGGCAAGACGCTGCTCGCCCGCTCCGTCGCCGGCGAGGCCAATGTGCCGTTCTTTACCATTTCGGGTTCCGACTTCGTCGAGATGTTCGTCGGCGTCGGCGCAAGCCGTGTCCGCGACATGTTCGACCAGGCCAAGAAGAATGCTCCCTGCATCATCTTCATCGACGAAATCGACGCTGTCGGCCGCCATCGCGGCGCCGGCCTCGGCGGTGGCAATGATGAGCGCGAACAGACGCTGAACCAGCTGCTGGTCGAGATGGACGGCTTCGAGTCCAACGAGAGCATCATCCTGATCGCCGCCACCAACCGGCCCGACGTGCTCGACCCGGCGCTGCTGCGTCCGGGCCGTTTCGACCGCCAGGTGGTGGTGCCGAACCCCGACATCGTCGGCCGCGAGAAGATCCTCAAGGTGCATGTGCGCAACGTGCCGCTGGCGCCGAATGTCGACCTCAAGGTGATCGCACGCGGCACGCCGGGCTTCTCGGGCGCCGACCTGATGAACCTGGTCAATGAATCCGCTCTGATGGCGGCGCGCCGCAACAAGCGACTTGTCACCATGGCCGAGTTCGAGGACGCCAAAGACAAGATCATGATGGGCGCCGAGCGCCGCTCGTCGGCCATGACCCAGGCCGAAAAGGAACTCACGGCCTATCACGAGGCCGGCCACGCCATCCTGGCGCTCAACGTGCCGTCGGCCGATCCGCTGCACAAGGCGACCATCATCCCGCGCGGTCGCGCGCTCGGCATGGTCATGCAGCTGCCGGAAGGCGATCGCTATTCGATGAGCTACAAATACATGATCTCGCGGCTTGCCATCATGATGGGCGGCCGCGTCGCAGAGGAGTTCAAGTTCGGCAAGGAGAACATCACCTCCGGCGCCTCTTCGGACATCGAGCAGGCGACAAAGCTGGCGCGCGCCATGGTCACGCGCTGGGGCTTCTCCGACAAGCTCGGCCATGTCGCCTATGGCGACAACCAGGAAGAGGTTTTCCTCGGCCATTCGGTGGCGCGCACGCAGAACGTCTCGGAAGAGACCGCGCAGATCATCGACGCCGAAGTGCGCCGGCTGATCGACGAGGCCTATGTCACGGCCAAGTCCATTCTGACCAAGAAGAAGAAGGAATGGATCGCTCTGGCGCAGGGCCTGCTCGAATACGAGACGCTTTCGGGCGAAGAGATCAAGCAGCTGATCGCCGGGCAGAAGCCCGCGCGAGATTTGGGGGATGACACCCCCACAAGCCGCGGCTCGGCTGTGCCGAAGTCCGGCCGCCGCAAGAAGGGTCCCGAGCCCGAAGGCGGCATGGAGCCTCAGCCGTCGAGCTGAGCTGACATCACTTGATGCAAGAAAACGCCGCGGCTCAATCCGCGGCGTTTTGCTATTCAGGGTCTCTCAAATAGCATGCGGGACGGATGCATTTGCTTTGCCGGGGCGCACACCGTCAGTCCGGCCAGCATGTTGCTTGCCCCATCTGGCCAGCGGGATCAGGGCATTGTCCAGCTCGATGCCGAATTCGGTAATCGAGTATTCGACCCTCGGCGGCACCTCGGGAAAGATTTCGCGATGGACGATGCCGTCGGCCTCCATTTCGCGCAGCTGTTGGATCAGCATCTTTTCGCTGATGTCAGGCACCAGCCGCTTCAGCTCACCGAATCGTGCCGGCGCCTTGTGAATCTGCCAGAGCAGTAGCGCCTTCCATTTGCCGCTGATGACCTCCAGCGCCGGCCCCAATCCGCAACTATCTGGCTGTTTCTTTCCCATGTTTCATCCAATTCTGAGCAATCGGTGGGTAGCTTACATTTTTGTCGGTACTTGAGAAAAACCAAGCCGGTCCATAGCTTCAAACCAGCTCGCCGGCATCGGCGAACACCACAACATCATATCGGTACCTCGCTTCGACCTGCAAAGGCCGTCGGCGGCCGGATTTTGTCAAAAAGGGATGGATCATGACACGATACGCAAACAAGAAGGCCGTTGTCATCGGCGGGACGCACGGCATGGGGCTCGCCGTTGCCGAAGCCCTGATCGAAAGCGGCGCCGAGGTCCTGGTCACCGGCCGCGACCAGCGCAACATCGAGGCCGCGCGAGTCAAGCTGTTTTCGCGAGCTCATGTCGTGCGGTCCGATATCTCAGACATGGCCGATATCGTCACGCTCGGTGCCGAAGTGGGGCAGAAGCTTGGCCAGATCGACTTCCTTCACGTCAATGCCGGGGTGGCCAATCTCGAACCCGTCGAGCGGGTCACCGAGGACAGTTACGATCGCACCTTCGACATCAACACCAAAGGCGCTTTCTTCACCGCGCAGCGCCTGCTGCCCCTCATCAGGGATGGTGGCGCCATAGTCTTCACCTCGTCGATCGCCGACGAATCCGGCACTGGCGGCATGAGCGTCTATTCCGGATCGAAGGCGGCACTGCGCGCCTTCGCCAAGGTCCTGGCCGCCGAGCTTCTGCCGCGCCGGATCCGCGTGAATGTGGTCAGCCCTGGTTTCATCGATACGCCGACGATGGGTGTGGCCGACGCGTCGGCCGAGGAGCGGGCCGCCTTCATGGCGATCGGCGACGCGGTCACGCCGATGAGGCGCCACGGCACGATGGAGGAGGTGGCGCGCGCAGTGCTGTTCCTGGCGTTCGACGCGACCTTCACCACGGGCGCGCGGCTGACCGTGGACGGTGGCCTTGGCCAGGACCTGAGCCCGACACCGGCGTAACCGCGCAACCAAACCAAGGAGAAGCAGAATGAGCGACATAACAGTGATCGGTCTCGGCGCCATGGGCACGGCGCTTGCCGAAGCCTTTCTGAACCAGGGACATGCGGTGACGGTGTGGAACCGTTCTCCGGCAAGGGCTGAGGCTTTGGCAGCCAAGGGCGCCATTGTGGCCAAGAGTGTCGAGGAAGCCGTCAGATCGAGTCCACTGATCGTGGCGTGCCTGCTTGTCTATGACACCGTTCGTGAGGTGCTCGGCCCAAGCCGAGAGGCGCTGTCGGGCCGCACATTGGTCAATCTCACCAACGGCACGCCCGAGCAGGCGCGGGCGATGTCGGGCTGGGCGGTGAGCCAAGGCGCCAGCTATATCGACGGCGGCATCATGGCGGTGCCGCCGATGATCGGCGGGCCGCACGCACTGATTCTCTACAGCGGTTCGCGCCAGGCGTTCGATGCCTGTTCGGGGCAGCTCGGAGCGCTCGGCACCAGCAAATTCCTCGGTGAGGATGCTGGCCTCGCGCCGCTCTATGATATCTCGCTTCTGACCGGCATGTACGGCATGTTCGCGGGCGTTCTGCAGGCGTTGGCATTGACGGGCGCAGCAGGAATCCCGGCCGGCGAGTTCATGCCGCTGCTGGCCTCCTGGCTTCAGTCGATGCAAGGCCTGCTGCCGAAGTGGGCCGAACAGATCGACAGTGGCGATCACACCAGCAATGTCGTTTCCAATCTGGGCATGCAGGCTGATGCCTACGTCAATCTCATCGATGCCAGCAGGTCGGCTGATGTCAGCACCGAACTCGTCCTGCCGATGCAAAGCCTGATGAAGCGCGGGGTGGCTGCCGGCCAGGCCAATGCCGATCTTACAAGCCTGGTCGCACTGCTCCAGCTCTCGAAACAAGGCGCTTGACGGGGCAAGACCCGAGAGAAGGCCCGCCAACCTTGCGGTTGGGGGCCTTCGATCTTCAAACGCTGCTGGTCGATCAGCTCTTCAGCTTGGCGTTGCAGAGGCTGTAATAGCCGCCGCCCTTCTGGATCCAGCGAAGGCCGTTCAACGTACCCGCGTCCTTGTTGCCGTGGTAGCCCTGCAGGCAGGTCTTCATCCGCGCCTTCGAGGGCTTCTCGGTCTTGAATTCGGCGGCGAGGGTGGTCGGGAATGTCACGCCCGTCGGCGCTACAGCGGGGGCGACCGCCGCGCTGGTTTCCTTCTGCGGCTGCGGCTCGGTTTTGACCGCATCCGCATTGGCACTCTCCGCAGCTGACGTCGCACACTTCTCGGTGCGGAAAGCGGTCCAATCCATGCCGTTCAGAGTGCCGCCTTCCTTGGCTGTGCGATAGGCCTCGCCGCATTCCTTCATTGTCAGTGCGCTTGCAGGGGTGACGCTCCACGCAATCCATGCCGTCACAGCCAATGCCGCCAATTTCAATCTGGACATAAGACCCTCCTGGTTGACAAAAGTTCGATGTCCTTTTGTATACCGTTTGTTCTGCATATGTTCAACTGGAATCTTTGCGCCAACCGTAAGTCTGCGGTGGGCAGTGTGGGCGAATAGATGATGCCAACACCTTCCGCGATATGTAAACGCGAGCAACGCCAGATGTTTTCGAGCGCAATAAAAAGGCCCGCGCATGTTGCGATGCGCGGGCCTCTGTCTGGAGAATATGGCTACGCGATCAGCTCTTCAGCTTGGCATTGCAGAGGCTGTAGAAGCCGCCGCCCTTCTGGATCCAGCGCAGGCCATTCAGCGTGTTGGCATCCTTGTTGGCGTAGTAGAGCTCGAGGCAGGTGTGCATGCGGCCCTTGGCCGGCGTCTCGCCGGCGTATTTCTTCGAGATCGCGGCCGGGAACTTCACGCCCTTGGGAGCGGTGACCGAGGGCTTCTCGGGCTCGCTGGTATAGGTCGCCTCGCTCGGAGCGGGCACGGTGTCGTCGTCATCTGCGCCTGCGCCGCATTCGGCCTTGCGGAAGTCGTTCCACTTCTTGCCGCCCAGCGTATTGGCAGACTTGGCAGCCTGGTACTTGGCGCTGCAATCGGCCATGCTCAGGCCCTTGCCGCTGCTGTCGGCAGCTGCCTTGGTGGTTGCCTTGGCGGGTGCTGCCGCGGCCGAGGCCCCGGCGGCGCATTCGGTCTTGCGGAAGTCGTTCCACTTCACGCCGTTCAGTGTGCCGGCGGCCTTTGCCGCCTGGTACTTGGTGCTGCATTCCTTGGCTGTCAGGCCCTTGGCGCCATCGTCGGTTGTGGCTGCGGCCTTGGTCGTGGCCTTGGCGGGTTCTGCCGCGGCGGATGCGCCGGCGGCGCATTCGGTCTTGCGGAAGTCGTTCCACTTTGCGCCATTGAGCGTACCGGCGGCCTTGGCAGCCTGGTATTTAGCGCTGCATTCCTTGGCCGTCAGACCCTTGGCGCCGTCATCAGCAGCGGCGGCGGCCTTGGTCGTGTCCGTCTTGGCCGCAGCGGCCTTCTTGGCCGCCGGCTTTGCGGTCTCGGTGGTGGCCGCCGCGTCGGTGCCGCACTCGGCCTTCCGATACTGATTCCAGGTCTGCCCGTTCAGCGTGCCGGCGTCCTTGGCGGCATTATACTTGGTACTACACTGGGCCATGGTCAGCGCGCTGGCGGGCGCCGCCATGAACAAGGTTGCGACGGCAAGACCCGTCAAAGTTGCAAGTCGGTGGATGAGCATGGCGTTCTCCCGTTGCTGCGTCCATAGGTTGTATCTGTGTCAATCAATAGCTCTCAACGCTAGGCTGCGCCAGATGCTAAACGGCGTTCTCCCGATAAGGTGATGGACCCTTGCGATCTGCCCCTCCAACAGTCCGGCTTACCGGCCCAATCTGCGCAGTGTGGCCCAGTGTGAATGTTATATTGCGGCAACACCGTGTCATGATACGCTGCCAACGCTCCGAACAGCCTGCTACAATGATTTTCTAAGAATTGGTAATATACAATCACACAATGTGATAGTCGGGCTCGGACCAATTGTGGCATTACGAGCCGGCTGAAAACCGACGGGGATTCTGGCAAGCATGGCAGGACGTTATTTTGGCACCGACGGCATTCGCGGGCGCGCCAACAAGTTTCCGATGACGGCTGAGATCGCGATGCGGGTCGGCATGGCCGCCGGCCTGTCGTTCCAGCGCGGCAGCCATCGCCACCGCGTCGTGCTCGGCAAGGACACCAGGCTGTCCGGCTACATGATCGAAAACGCCATGGTGTCCGGCCTGTGCGCGGCCGGCATGGATGTGTTCCTGCTCGGCCCGATCCCGACACCGGCGGTCGCCATGCTGGTGCGCTCGCTGCGCGCCGATATCGGCGTCATGATCTCGGCCTCGCACAACCCTTATTACGACAACGGCATCAAGCTGTTCGGTCCCGATGGCTACAAGCTCTCCGACGAGATCGAGGAGCGCATCGAGAGCATGCTCGACAAGGATATCGAACTGGCGCTCGCCGATTCCGACGGGCTCGGCCGCGCCAAGCGCGTCGACGGCGTGCATGACCGCTACATCGAATTCGCCAAGCGCACGCTGCCGCGCTCGATGTCGCTGTCGGGTCTCAGGATCGTCGTCGATTGCGCCAATGGCGCAGCCTACAAGGTGGCGCCTGCCGCACTTTGGGAACTGGGCGCCGAGGTCATTGCCATCAATGTCGATCCGAACGGTTTTAACATCAACAAGGAATGCGGCTCGACCCATCCGGCCGGCCTGCAGAAGAAGGTGCATGAAGTGCGCGCCGATATCGGCATCGCACTCGACGGTGATGCCGACCGTGTCGTCATCGTCGACGAGAACGGCACCATCGTCGACGGTGACCAGATCATGGCGCTGATCGCCGAGTCCTGGCACCAGAGCGGGCGACTGGCCGGCGGCGGCGTCGTCTCGACGGTGATGTCCAATCTCGGCCTCGAACGCTTCCTTGGCGACATGAAGTTGCAGCTGCATCGCACCAAGGTCGGCGACCGCTATGTCGTTGAGCATATGCGCGCGCATGGGTTGAATGTCGGCGGCGAGCAGTCGGGCCACATTGTGCTGTCCGATTTCTCGACCACTGGCGACGGGCTGGTCTCGGCGCTGCAGGTGCTGGCCTGCATCAAGCGGCAGAACCGGCCGGTTAGCGAATTGTCGAAGAAATTCGAGCCGGTGCCGCAGCTGTTGAAGAATGTCCGCATCGCCGGCGGCAAGCCGCTTGAAGAAGCCTTGGTCAAGGCGGCGATCGAAGATGCGCGCAACCGTCTTGGCAAGGCCGGCCGCCTGGTCATACGGCCCTCCGGCACCGAGCCGCTGATCCGCGTCATGGCCGAGGGCGACGACCCACAGCTGGTCGAGGCCGTGGTCAACGACATCGTCGACATCATTTCGGAAACGCGCAGCGCCGCCTGATTGCGCTGCCTCCAACGGCAGGGGCGAACTGCCGGCTCAAGACTTCAAGCCCGCCTGCAGGCGGGCTTTTTGTTTCGGCCAGGGTTGGTCCCAGCGTTATGCCGGCGGAGACTGTTTGCTAAAATGTCGAGAATTCGTGGTTAATCGACAGGGTTAAACGCCTTTTAACTTTTCCAATTCATTATCCACAACTGAGGTCAATCACATTCGGGCAAGTTGGACTTTCCCGACGGTTCTCAGGGGTGACAAACATGTTCAATACAGCAAAAAAGGCCCTCCTTGCCGCGCTGTTCGCAGGTGTGGCCGGGCCAGTATTCGCCGCCGATCTGGCGGAGCCGCCGGTGGTCGAAGAGGCGCCGGCGCCGATCGCCTACGAGCAGCCGGCCGATTTCGGCGGCTGGTACATCCGCGGCGACATCGACTATCATAAATCGGATTTGCGCGGCATCGACTATATCACCTACGGGCCGCCTCCCGGCAGCAATGTTTTCGATTCCGGCGAGCTTAAGGGCGGCTTCTCACTCGGCGCCGGCATTGGCTACAAGATCAACGATCATTTCCGTACCGACCTGACAGCCGACTATTGGTTCGCTTCGGACTTCAACGGATCAACCAACGATGGCGTTACGACCTCCGTCGAAGTGTCGAAAATGAGCGCATTGCTGCTCTTGGCCAACGCCTATTACGATATCGGCACCTGGCACGGCATCACGCCTTATGTTGGCGCTGGCATCGGCGGCGCGCACGTCAAATGGGATACCGTCCACGACCCGAACACAACCGAGACCAACCCCGGGTCGAAGAATTGGCGCTTTGCCTACGCGCTCATGGCCGGCGCGTCCTATTGCCTTACCGACAGGGTGATCCTGGATGCCGGCTATCGCTACTCTCACATTGAGGGGGGCCGCATGTTCGACTTCGACGTGAGCAGTTCCGGGCCCGGCTTCGACCATGGCATCAACACACATGAGGTACGAGGCGGTCTGCGCTATCAGTTCGGCGGCAATAATGGTTGCACATCGCCGGAGCCCTACGTTCCAGAGCCGGAGCCGATCTACACCAAGTAGTCGCTTCGAAATCTAGGAATTCGCGAACCGCCCGGTCTTGCCGGGCGGTTTTCGTTTGCCGATGTTTGCGCGTTTTCAACCGGCCGCGTGTGCCGAAGAAACCCAATCGAAATCAATTCGGTACGCCGCGTTATCCTTAACCCTGACTTAACCACTATGGTTAACAATGCTTGGTGAAACGGCGCTTGCGATCAAAATGACGGGCGCCAATTTCAGGAGCCGGGGACCCATGAATTTCAAATCGCTGACAGCGCCGGCGCTCGCCGCACTCGTCCTTGTGCCGCTGACGCCGGCGCAGGCCGCGGACTACGATCCGCCGATCTATGTCGATCAGGCGCCGGACTATCAACCGGTCGAGGTCGGCTCGGGCTGGTATCTGCGCGGCGACGTCTCTTATCTGGCGCAGAAGAGCTACGAGGATCAGGATTTCACCTTCGCCCCCGCGAGCTTCAGCGAGAAGCAGGATCCGGCCTTTGCCAGCATCGGCTTCGGCTACCACTTCAACGACTATCTGCGCGGCGACGTCAATCTTGGCTATCTGCCCGGCAACAAGATCGGCGTCGGCTTTGACGATTCGGCGACGCCGCCGCCGGGTGGTGCGACCATCGCGTCGGCATCGCTGCAAAATTATTCCCTGTCGGGCATGGTCAATGGCTATGTCGATCTCGGCACTTATGTCGGGATCACGCCCTACCTCGGCGCCGGCATTGGGCTGGTCCGGAGCAAATACAAGCTGTCGGCGAGTTACTTCACCGACAATGTCGACCCTACGGATGATTTCGTCCGGAACGACAACAAGACCCAGTATTCCCTCGCCTACACGCTGGATGCGGGCCTGGCCTATCAGGTGACCAAGAATGTTTCTGTAGATCTCGGCTACCAGTACTTCTCCGCGCCGGATGCCGAATATGTCACGGCCGAGAGCCTGACCTCCTATCCGATCCGCAAGGGCATCAGCAATCATCAGGTCAAGCTCGGCCTGCGCTACGACCTCTGGTAGGAAGCTTGCTGTTCGGAAGCCCAACGGCGGATCTCTTCGATCCGCTGTTTGCGTTTTAGCCCACGACATGCTGATCCCGTATCGCCGGTATCCCGCCAGCGACAAAAACTTTCCTCTTGACGCCTGAGGGCTGAACGCATATCGCCGTCCGTGGGCCACCCCTCCCCAACGAGGGGCCACTATCTGGAAGGATAGACCACGATGACGACGCATACGAAGCCCGGACTCCGTCCGGCAAACCCCAATTTCTCCTCAGGTCCCTGCGCAAAACGCCCCGGCTGGTCGGTCGAGGCACTGAAGAATGCTGCGCTCGGCCGTTCCCACCGCGCCAAGATCGGCAAGACCAAGCTCGAACAGGCGATCGAGCTGACGCGCGAGATTCTCCAGGTTCCGGCCGATTACCGCATCGGCATCGTGCCGGCGTCGGACACGGGTGCTGTCGAGATGGCGCTGTGGTCGCTGCTCGGTGAACGCGGTGTCGACATGGTGGCATGGGAAAGCTTTGGCTCCGGCTGGGTCACCGACGTGGTCAAGCAGCTGAAGCTAGTCGATATCAGAAAGATCGAGACAGGCTATGGCGAGCTGCCGGATCTCACCAAGATCGATTTCGACCGCGATGCGGTCTTCACCTGGAACGGCACGACCTCAGGCGTGCGCGTACCGAATGGCGATTTCATTCCAGCCGACCGCAAAGGCCTGACCATCTGCGACGCGACCTCGGCCGCATTCGCGCAGAGGCTCGATTTCCAGAAGCTCGATGTCGTCACTTTCTCCTGGCAGAAAGTGCTGGGCGGCGAGGGCGCACACGGCATGCTGATCCTGTCGCCTCGCGCCGTCGAGCGACTGGAAACCTACAAGCCGGCGTGGCCGCTGCCGAAAATCTTCCGCCTGACCTCGGGCGGCAAGCTGATCGAAGGCGTCTTCAAGGGCGAGACCATCAACACGCCGTCGATGCTGTGCGTCGAGGACTATCTCGATGCACTTCATTGGGCGAAGTCGATCGGCGGTCTCGATGCCTTGATTGCCAGAGCCGATGCCAATGCCGCCGTGCTCGATGGCTTTGTCGACAAATCGTCCTGGCTAGGCCATCTCGCGGTCGATGCGGCGACACGGTCCAACACGTCCGTATGTCTGTCCTTCACCGACGCCGATGTCGCGGCGCTCGACGCCGACGGGCAGGCGGCTTTCGCCAAGGCGATCGTCTCTGTGCTCGACAAGGAAGGCGTCGCGTACGACATCGGCTCCTATCGTGACGCACCTTCCGGTCTGCGCATCTGGTGCGGCGCCACCGTCGAGACCTCCGATCTCGAAGCGCTGCTGCCTTGGCTCGACTGGGCCTTCGCCACGCAGAAGGCTTCGCTGAAGGCCGCAGCCTGAGATTTCGTGGTGGCCTGCGGGCCGCCCTTTCCCGACAATCCAATTCAAGGAGGCCGCCATGGCGCCCCGCGTTCTCGTCTCTGACAAACTCTCCACCACCGCCGTCCAGATATTCAAGGACCGCGGCATCGAGGTCGACTATTTGCCCGATCTCGGCAAGGACAAGGAAAAGCTGCTTGAAGTCATCGACCAGTATGATGGTCTTGCCATCCGCTCGGCGACCAAGGTCACGGAAAAACTGATCAACGCCGCGACAAGACTCAAGGTCGTCGGCCGCGCCGGCATCGGTGTCGACAATGTCGACATCCCCGCGGCGAGCCGCAAGGGCATCATCGTGATGAACACGCCTTTCGGCAATTCGATCACCACAGCCGAACATGCGGTGGCGATGATCTTTGCACTCGCACGGCAGATCCCGGAGGCCAATGCCTCGACCCATGCCGGCAAATGGGAAAAGAACCGCTTCATGGGCGTCGAGATCACCGGCAAGGCGCTGGGTGTCATCGGCTGCGGCAATATCGGCTCGATCGTCGCCACGCGCGGGGTCGGCCTGAAAATGCATGTCGTCGCCTTCGACCCGTTCCTGTCGGACAAGCGCGCCGAGGAACTCGGCGTCGACAAGGTCGAGCTGGACGAGCTTTTCGCCCGCGCCGATTTCATCACGCTGCACACGCCGCTGACCGACAAGACGCGCAACATCATCGACGCGGCGGCGATCGCCAAGATGAAGAACGGCGTGCGCATCATCAATTGCGCGCGTGGCGGGCTCATCGTCGAGGCCGACCTGGTCGCGGCGCTGAAGAGCGGCAAGGTGGCGGGCGCCGGCGTCGATGTGTTCGAGGTCGAACCGGCGGAAAACAATGCGCTGTTCGGCATGGAGAATGTGGTGGCAACGCCGCATCTCGGCGCCTCGACAGCGGAAGCGCAGGAAAACGTTGCGCTGCAAGTAGCCGAGCAGATGGCCGACTATCTGATCAAGGGTGCGGTTTCGAATGCCATCAACATGCCCTCGATCACGGCCGAGGAAGCACCGCGGCTGAAGCCGTTCGTCAAGCTCGCCGAAGTGCTCGGCGCCTTTGTCGGCCAGGTCACCGAGGACCCGATCAACGAGGTCGAGATCCTGTTCGATGGCTCGACCGCGACGATGAACACGCGTGCCCTGATCAGTGCCGCGCTTGCCGGACTGATCCGGCCGCAGGTCGCCGACGTCAATATGGTGTCGGCGCCCATCATGGTGAAGGAGCGCGGCATCATCGTCGCCGAGGTCAAGCGCGACAAGTCGGGCGTGTTCGACGGCTACATCAAGCTGACGGTGAAGACCGAGCACATGACGCGCTCGATCGCCGGCACCTGCTTCTCCGACGGCAAGCCGCGCTTCATCCAGATCAAGGGCATCAATCTCGACGCCGAGGTCGGCCAGCACATGCTCTACACAACCAATGCCGATGCGCCCGGCATTATCGGCCTGCTCGGCACGGTGTGCGGCGAGAACGGCGTCAACATCGCCAACTTCCAGCTCGGCCGCAACCGGCCGGGCGGCGACGCGATCGCGCTGCTCTATCTCGACGCGCCGTTCCCGGAGAAAGTGCTGGAACAGGTCAAGGCGCACAAGTCCATCGACTCAGCCAAGCGGCTGCAGTTCGACGTCAACGCAATGTAGTTGACGGCTTGGCGGATGCGGCGGTCCTCCCCCCATCATTGGGGCGGCCGTCGCAGAGGCCGGTTCAGGTCAATTCGTCTGAGCCGTCGGAGACGCCCACGCGATGCCGATAGACCAGTTCCCAGCCCTTCCACCCTGTAAACAGCAGGATCAGAACCACGATCAGCGATAAGATAAAGCCGATCGGGATCACAGCCGCCGCTCCAGCGACATAACGCGAGTACCAGTTATAAAGCTCGATCAGCACGACGAGAACGTTGCCGCCGGCATGGAGCCATGCCGTCGTGAGATTGCGGATCCGAACATCGCCGAGAACATCCGTCAGGCCGGTAAGAGCGGCCAAGGCGCCCATGATCAGGCCGGCGCCGAGAAGCCAAAGCGATCCGGTGACCCACCCTGGATCGGCTGTTTGCCAGAAAATCAGATCGCAAACGAAGGTGCCGACAAAGAAGGCGATCGGAAACGGAATCAGCATTGGATGAATGGGGTGACCTGCAATGCTTGCCGTGCTGCGAGGGTTGTGGCTCATCTTGTTGCCTCCCTCCCCAGCAAACTCCGCCAGAGGTAAAATGTTCCAGGTCGGCGCGCGGCAGCAGTTATCGCGACGGCGGCGCAGCGCGGCAGCGGCCAAATGTTATCCGCGGCGGTTCGGTGCCGCCATCTTGCGCCCGCTGTATTCGGCGAGCGAAATGCCGCCCAGCACCAGGACGAGCGCCAGCGCCTGGTAGAGCTGGAATGTCTCGCCGACGATCAGCACTGACAGCAACGTGCCGAAGATCGGCACCAGATTGATGAACAGCCCGGCACGGTTGGCGCCGATCAGTTCGTTGCCCCGGATGTAAGTGATCTGCGAAATGACCGAAGCGCCGATCGCGGTATAGACGATGACCACCCAGCCGCTGATATCGGGGACGATAACCTTGCCGGCGGCGACCTCCCACAGGAAGAACGGCAGCGAGGTGATGAGGGCAGCGATCGCCAGGGACAACATCAGGCTCTGCCAGCGCATGACCGGCTTCAGCCGCAGCCCGACCGAATAACCGCTGTAGAGGACGACCGCGACCAGCATGATGGCGTCGCCGAAATTGAGTTCCAATGTGAGCAGCCGGCGCGGATCGCCGTGGCAGGCAGTCAAGATGACACCGAAGATGGTCAGCACCACGCCCGCAATCTGAGCCCAGCTCACGCGCAGGCGGAAGAAGAAGAAATTGGCAACGATGATCAAGACCGGCATCGCCGCCTGTTCGATCGAGACATTGATCGCGGTCGTGTAGTTGAGCGCGGTGTAGAAAATGGTGTTGAACAGAGTGAAGCCGCTGGCGCCAAGTGCAGCCAGCACGAACCAGTGTTTGCGCACCACCGGCCAGTCCTCCCTGATCGTGCGCCAGCCGATCGGCAGCAGGATCGCAACGGCCAGCACCCAGCGCAGGAAGACCAGCGTCATCGGCGAGACGTGATCGACCGCCAGCTTGCCGGCGACGGAATTGCCGCCCCACAACAAGGTAGTCAGCAGCAGGAACAGGTAGGCGCGTCGATGCATTGCGGGATTCCGGCCGCTTGGGGAGTTGTGTTTGCCGGCCTATTGCCCCCGCCGACGCAAGTAAATGATGTCAAAGCCGAAAATTGTTGTGCCTCAGGGCATTTTCGGCGGCAAAGAAAGGTCGCGCTTGCGAGGTCTTGACGCTATAGAGGCCTGTCGTTTCGAACCATATCCAGGCCGCCAGGGCGGCATCTCAAGGGAAAAGAAACATGGCCAATGTGGTGGTCGTCGGCTCGCAATGGGGCGACGAAGGCAAGGGCAAGATCGTCGACTGGTTGTCGGAGCGCGCCGACGTCGTCGTGCGCTTCCAGGGCGGCCACAATGCCGGCCATACGCTGGTCGTCGACGGCAAGGTCTACAAACTGTCGCTGCTGCCGTCGGGCGTGGTGCGGCAAGGCAAGCTGTCGATCATCGGCAATGGCGTCGTCTTCGACCCGCACGCCTTTGTCGCGGAAGTGGCAAAACTCAAGGCGCAAGGCGTCGAGGTCACGCCGGACCGCCTGAAAATAGCCGAAAACACCGCGCTTATCCTGTCGCTGCACCGGGAGCTGGACGGATTCCGCGAGGACGCCGCCTCCAATTCCGGGACGAAAATTGGCACGACGCGTCGTGGCATCGGCCCAGCCTATGAGGACAAGGTGGGCCGGCGCGCGGTTCGGGTGATGGATCTGGCGGATTTGGAAACGCTGCCCCTCAAGGTCGACAGGCTGCTGACGCATCACAATGCGCTGCGTCGCGGGCTTGGCCATGGCGAAGTCACGCATGACGCGATCATGTCCGAGCTGACCTCGGTCGCCGATGAGATCCTGCCCTATATGGACCGCGTCTGGAAAATCCTCGACGACAAGCGCCGCGCCGGCGAACGCATCCTGTTCGAGGGCGCGCAAGGCACGCTGCTCGACATCGACCACGGCACCTATCCGTTCGTCACCTCGTCCAACACCGTTGCCGGCCAGGCAGCCGCCGGCTCGGGGGTGGGCCCCGGCGCCATCGGCTATGTCCTGGGCATCACCAAGGCCTATACGACGCGTGTCGGCGAAGGCCCGTTCCCGACCGAGCAGAAGAACGAGATTGGCGAATTTCTCGGTACGCGTGGCCACGAATTCGGCGTCGTCACCGGGCGCAAACGCCGTTGCGGCTGGTTCGACGCCGTGCTGGTGCGCCAGGCCGTCGCCGTCAACGGTATCAAGGGCATCGCCCTGACCAAACTCGACGTGCTCGACGGGCTGGATGAGATCAAGGTCTGCACCGGCTACCGTCTCGACGGCGAAACGATCGACTATCTGCCGGCCAGCCAGGGCGCTCAGGCGCGTGTCGAGCCGGTCTACGAGACGCTCGAAGGCTGGAAAGGCACCACAGCCGGCGCGCGCAGTTGGAACGACCTTCCGGCGCAGGCCGTCAAATATGTCCGTTACATCGAGGAGCTGATCGGGGCACCCGTCGCGCTCCTTTCCACCAGCCCGGAACGGGACGACACGATACTTGTGACCGATCCGTTTCAAGACTAGTTTTCTGAAGCCTTTCCGGGCATCGCGGCCGATTTGCGGGGGCCGGCGCGGAAACACAATACAGGTCGACTGAAGCATGGCAGATTTCGTTGCTATTCTGAAAAAGGCGCTCGACAAGCACGGCGACGAAACGCCCGAAAAGCGTACGCGGATCTATGAAAGCGTTCGTACCATGCTGGCGAAGAAGCTTGCGGAGTATTCGCCGCCGCTCGCCGCCGAAGCCATAAGCACGCAGAAGCGATCCCTGGAAGATGCCATCTCGAGCGTCGAGCGCGACTATGCCAGGGCACTGCCGGCATCCGACCCACTGGCGGAGCTGGAGCACATCTTCTCCTCCATCGACCGCAACAAGAACCAGTCCAGTCATGTAAAGCCTTCCGCCACGCCTGCGCCGGCCTGGCAGCCGGCGAAACCCGTGCAGCCGGCGCCGACCACCAGGACAGAGCCGAGCTGGCAGAGGCCCGCTCCGACACCGCCTCCGCCTGTGGCGCGTGCAGAAACCATCGACAAGCAAGCCGCGGAGCTGGACGCCGACGACGATAGCGCCGATGTCTTTGCCAATGACGAGCAGCCGGCGGCGGACACGTTCCAACGCCTGCGCCCCGCCGAGCGCAGGCGCAGCTATGGCGGGTTGATCGCGGCTGTCGTCGCGCTTCTGGTGGTCGCCGGCGGCGGCTATGGCATCTGGCTGAACAAGGATGCCTTTGGCTCGATGCTGGGCCTCGGCGGCGACACCAAGACGGTCTCGACCGAACCGCTGGTAAAGCCGGCGCCGGCCAAGCCCGCGGCCGATGCACCGGCACCGGCCGCTGCCGGCGAGGGAACGAAGTTCACCCAGCGCCTGTCGCCCGAAGGCGGTGAAACCGACCCCGGTCCCGCGGCCGGTCAAAGCGGCATCGGCGAGGGCGAGTCCGTCGCCGCGCTGACCACACCGCCACCACCGGCTCCAGCGCCACCTGCGGCACCAGCGCCTGCGACCCCCCCGGACCGCGACGCCGCAGCCACCGGCGCGCCCGCCACGCCGGCGACCGACGCTTCCGCCACGCCACCGGCCACGCCGCCCGCCGATGGCGTAGCTCCCC
>NZ_JAMYVS010000007.1:0-313681 GCF_040324255.1 Mesorhizobium sp. M0001 | reverse complement strand
GTGGTCGCGGACGGCTTCTGTGGGGGGGGTTGCGCTGGAAGCGCTATCGGCGTCCGGGGCTGCAAATGGAGGCCGCGCTGCACGCGCGGCGACCCCCTCTGGCCTGCCGGCCATCTCCCCCTCAAGGGGAGAGATCTGCAGCTCCAACGCCGTCTTTTTTCGGCCCAATGTTGTCATGTATCCTTGGAATCGAACGTAGAGCAGGGTTTATATCATGCGGTGGGTCTGGACGTTTCTGTTTGCGCTGGTGAGCAGCGTGGCTTTCGCGGCCTCGCCGGAGGACGACTATGTGGCCGCGCGTGACAAGGCGATTGCTGATATCGCGGCGCTGAACAGTGCGAACGCGGCAATCGAGACCATCGACGCTGAGAACGAGAAGGCGCTGGCCGACCTCCAGCAGCGTCTTGCCGGCATTATCGGGCCGTTGGCGGTCAAGGACTTTCCCCCAACCGGCACAATCAATATCGAAAGCCTCAGCGACTCCGATATCGGCTATGGCATGCTCGATGGACTGCGATACACCAAGGACGACGACGGGCCTAGCCTGGTGGCAACGACGCGAGGGCTGCTGGAGCGCTGGCTCCAGTCCAGAACCGCCGAGACCGACGAGAGTTTCAAACTGCCCGCCGGCATCGATGAGGCGCTTAAGCTCGATGCCTTCTACACCCAGGCGATCAACAGCGACGCCGCCTTCGAGGGAACGCTCGACTTTCCATTGAAGAAGCCTGAGGGCGCCGACATCGCCTTCGCACGGCTCGGCGGCTGGACGCAGGACGTCGGACCGATCTACGAGCAGGAAGTCGTCGTTACGCTCGTCAAAGGCAACAGCGTGAGAATTATCGCAGCGCCGGCAGCCCCTGCAGTTCCGAAGATCGCCGCCTGCGACGCAGTGTGGGCTGCAGCGGACGCCGCAGCGCAGAAATTCCAGGCGGCCTACCAGGCATCGGACCTGAAGGACGAAAAAGCGTTCGATTCCTCCAACGCCGCCTGGGACAAGGGCGACAGCGACTACCGGGCCTGCATGGCGCAGCGCCTGCCGGCTGACCCGGCTTTCCCGGCGCTGCTCGCCCAGGCGCAGGCGCTGGCCGATCAAATGGCTGGGAAGTAAGCCTCCCGCAAGGGCCCGCGCGGCAAGATCAGGCGGCTTGTTGCAATCTGAGGCGAATATGACTTCGCCGCTGGGTTGCAGAACGCTGCAACCTGGCGTCCTACTTTCGGACACTCATTCAGATTTCGGCTGGACCCTGGCAGCCAAAAGCTTACCGTTTGTTCTCGGATTCGTCTCGAAGCTCAAACTTAAGCTTTAGCTACTATGGTCGACCGAAGGACTACTGTCCTGGAAAGGTCTTCGGATCGAGTTGGCAGGTGCAATGCTCAATTCCGGCCGGTTGAAACGGGCCGTTTTTTCTTCCGCCAACTTGCCGGCGGCGATTGCCTTTGTCGTGCTTCTCGTCTGCGCCCTGGTTGCCGACCAGAGGAACAGAGAGGTCTCCGATCAGCTGGCGCGCGCCGACGTCCTGGCCAAGGTCAACATCATACGCGCCAAGCTCGAAGGCAACATAGGCGGCAATCTCCAGCTGGTTCAGGGTCTCGTTTCGACAATCGTTACCGAGCCCTTTATGGGCCAGCAAAGATTTGGGGCACTCGCCCGTAATTTGTTCGAGCAAAAATCGCAGTTGCGCGATATTGCCGGTGCGCCCGACCTCGTCATCGCGCTGATGTATCCGCTGGAAGGCAATGAAAAAGCCATCGGGCTGGACTACCGCAAGAGCGATACGCAACGCATGGCCGCGCTTCGCGCCCGTGACCAGCGCGCGCTGGTGCTCGCCGGGCCGGTCAAACTGGCGCAAGGCGGACGCGGCTTCATCGGCCGTATCCCGGTCTTCGTGCCGACGGCGGGTGGCGGCGACCGTTTCTGGGGTATCGTCTCGGCCGTGATCGATGTCGATCGGCTCTACGCTGCCAGCGGACTGACCGACCCTGATCTGGATATCGATGTGGCGCTTATCGGCAAGGATGCGCTCGGCGGCGGCGGGGAACTGTTCTTCGGCGGCGATAATGTCGTGTCCGGCAATCCGGTGATGGCAGAGGTGCAATTGCCTTCAGGCTCCTGGCAAATTTCAGCCATACCGAAGGGCGGCTGGCCGACCGCTCCGAAAAATGAGTGGCTGTTGCGTCTGCTCATGGCGCTTGCCGGCGCGCTGGTGGTGCTGCCGATCCTCGTGGCAGGACGTCTTTTCGGTGAGCGGCAGAAAAATGACGCCGAGTTGAGGCGCCTGTCCCGGCGGCTGGAGCTGGCGTTGGAAGCCTCTGCTATAGGCGTGTGGGAGCACGATACCGTCAGCAACGAACTCGTATGGGACGACCGCATCAACGAAATCTATGGCAAACCCTCAGGCGGCAAGTCCCGTAGCTATGACGACTGGGCCTTGGCGATTCATCCCGAAGACTTCGAACGGGCTAAAGCAGATTTCGATTCGGCTGTTGCAACACAAGGCCCCTACTCTTCGCAGTATCGGCTCCTGCGGCCGGACGGCACCATTCGCCATGTGCGCACCCGCGCCAGTTTCTTCCGGGACATCGACGGCACGCCAAAAATGATCGGCGCCGAATGGGATGTGACAGGCGACGTGCTGCTCAACGAGAATCTCGTGCGTGAACGTCGCCTTTCAGAATCGAAAAATGCCGAACTGAACCTGGCCAAAGCCCGCATCGAGCATGTCGCGATGCATGATTCGCTGACCGGTCTGCCCAACCGTCGGTATCTGGACGAGATGCTTGCCGAAAACCGCGAAGCCGACGGCCGTGCGGCGTTGCTGCATCTCGACCTTGACCGCTTCAAGCAGATCAACGACACGCTCGGCCATGCAGCGGGCGATGCTTTGCTGGTGCATGCTTCGAAAGTCATCAAGGCCAGCGTCGGCAGTGCCGATTTCGTTGCGCGCATCGGCGGCGACGAGTTTGTCGTGCTGAGCCATGGACGCGACGACAAGGAACTCGCCGCGCTGGCCGACCACATTATCGATGCGATGCGCCAGCCGGTCGACTATCTGGGTCACCAGTGCCGGTTCGGCGTCAGCATCGGCATTGCGGCCAATAGCGGCGTCGATGCAAGGCAGTTGCTTGTCAATGCCGATCTGGCGCTGTACCGGGCGAAAGGCCGCGGCCGCAACCGCTACGAGTTTTTCAACGAAGAGCTGCAGAGCGAGATCGTGCGGACCAAGCAGACCGCCGACGAGATTCTGGGCGGGCTCGAGCGGAACGAATTCATCGTCTACTATCAGCCGCAGTTCGACGCCAAGACGCTGGAGATCGTCGGCGTCGAGGCGCTGTCGCGTTGGGATCATCCGCAACGCGGCATGCTGACCCCCGACGCCTACATCAAGGTGGCTGAAGAACTTAATGTCGTGGCGCTTATCGACCGCACCGTCCTGGAGCAGGCGCTCGATAATTTTGAGCGTTGGTCGCGCAGCCACCTCAACATCCCGCGCGTCTCGGTCAACGTTTCCGCCAGGCGCCTGGAAGACAGGGATCTGATCAAGGGTTTGCGCAAGCTTCCCATCAAGGAAGGGACCGTGTCGTTCGAACTGGTGGAGTCGATTTTCCTCGACGAAAACGACGAGCTGGTCAGCTGGAACATCGAACACATCAAGGGGCTCGGCATCGACGTCGAGATCGACGATTTCGGCACCGGGCATGCCTCGATCGTCTCGCTGTTGAAGTTGCGGCCCCGTCGCCTCAAGATCGACCGCCAGCTGGTCACCCCCATCACCAGCTCAACCGCACAGCGGCAGCTTGTGTCATCCATCATCGAGATCGGCAAGTCGCTCGGGATCGAAGTGATCGCCGAGGGCGTCGAGACGATGGAGCACGCGCGCATCCTGAAAGAGCTTGGCTGCGACATCTTGCAAGGCTTCCTGTTCGGCTACCCGATGGACGCCAAAGCCTTCAAGGCCTTCGCGCAGTCGCGCAAATGGCTGGCGGCGAGCTGACAAATCCTGGCTTTGCTCGACGCAAATGCGGACGCAGGACCTGCGTCAGGTCCGCAGCCCCGGCGCCTCGTGCCCGGTCCTCTCCACATATTCGGTATAGCCGCCGCCATAGGTGTGGATGCCTTCGGGCGTCAGTTCCAGCACGCGGTTGGAGAGTGCGGCCAGGAAATGGCGGTCGTGCGAGACGAACAGCATGGTGCCTTCGTACTGCGACAGCGCCGTGATCAGCATCTCCTTGGTCGCGATGTCGAGGTGGTTGGTCGGCTCGTCGAGCACCAGAAGATTGGGCGGGTCGAACAGCATCAACGCCATCACCAGGCGCGCCTTTTCGCCGCCCGACAGCACCCGGCATTTCTTCTCGATCTCGTCGCCGGAAAAGCCGAAGCAGCCGGCGAGTGCCCTGAGCGGCGCCTGGCCGGCTTGCGGAAACGCGTCCTCCAGCGTCTGGAACACGGTGCGTTCGCCCTCCAGCACCTCCATGGCGTGCTGGGCGAAATAGCCCATTTTCACGCTCGGCCCCCGCGCGACCGTGCCGGTGTCGGGATCGGAAGCGCCTGCCACCAGCTTCAGCAGCGTTGACTTGCCGGCGCCGTTGACGCCCATGATGCACCAGCGCTCGCGGCGGCGGACCTGGAAATCCAGCCCCTCATAGATCGAGCGACTGCCATATCCCTTGTGGACGTTCTTCAGCGTCACGACATCCTCGCCGCAGCGCGGCGCCGGCTGAAAATCGAAATTCACGATCTGGCGGCGCTTGGGCGGCTCGACACGATCGATCTTGTCGAGCTTCTTCACCCGGCTCTGCACCTGGGCGGCGTGTGACGCCCGCGCCTTGAAGCGCTCGATGAAAGCGATCTCCTTGGCCAGCATGGCCTGCTGGCGCTCGAACTGCGCCTGCTGCTGCTTGTCGGCGATCGCCCGCTGCTGCTGGTAGAATTCGTAATTGCCGGAATAGGCGGTGAGCGAACCGGCGTCGATCTCGACCACCTTGTTGACGATGCGGTTCATGAACTCGCGGTCGTGCGAGGTCATCAGCAGCGCGCCCTCATAACCCTTCAGGAACTGCTCCAGCCAGATCAGGCTTTCGAGATCGAGATGGTTCGACGGTTCGTCGAGCAGCATGACGTCGGGCCGCATCAACAGGATGCGGGCGAGCGCCACGCGCATCTTCCAGCCGCCGGACAGTTTGCCGACGTCGCCATCCATCATCTCCTGGGAAAAGCCGAGGCCGTCGAGCACTTCGCGGGCGCGGCCATCGAGCGCATAGCCGTCGAGCTCCTCGAAACGATGCTGCGCCTCGCCGTACTTCTCGATGATCTCGTCCATCCGGTCGGCCTGCTCGGGATCGGCCATGGCCGCCTCGAGTTCGGCCATTTCGGCCGCCACGTCGCTGACCGGCCCGGCGCCGTTCATCACTTCGGCCACAGCACTATGGCCCGCCATGTCGCCGACATCCTGGCTGAAATAGCCGATGGTGACGCCGCGATCGACCTGCACCTGGCCCTCGTCGGGCTGCTCCTGGCCGGTGATCATGCGAAACAGCGTCGTCTTGCCGGCGCCGTTCGGGCCGACAAGGCCGACCTTCTCGCCCTTCTGTAGCGAGGCCGAGGCCTCGATGAAGACAAGCTGGCGGCCGTTCTGCTTGCTGATGCTTTCAAGACGGATCATGAGGCGGTCCGGGGGAGTTGGTGCAAAGTTGAGGGATTTGCCCGGGGCCATACGCGAATGAGCGCAAGGAGGAAAGAGGCAGAAGCGCCACAGATGGTGGCGAGGACCCGTCATCGCGCCCGAAACAAAAATCCAGCGATTGTCGAAAACCGCCCTCGCGGAACGACATTGGCACGGCGGCCTGCATGGCCCCCAAACAGCGACACCAACAGGCAGGAATATGACGATGGCCAAGATGCTCGTGATCTACAAAACCCCGGCTGATCCGGAGGCGTTCGACCGGCACTATTTCGAGGTTCATGTGCCGCTGGCCAAGAAGCTTCCCGGCCTGCGGCGCTACGACATCAGCAGGCGGCCCATCATCAAGCGCTCGGCGGGCGAGATTCCGTATCTGGTCGGGACACTCTATTTCGACAGCCTCGCCGATATGCAGAGCGCATTTGCCACCGAAATCGGCATTGCCTGCGCCGCTGACCGGCGTATACTCGCCCCAGGAGACGATGACTTGACGATGCTGCTGTTCGACGTCGACGAAGTGTGAATCTTAGCCGATCTCGGAGTGGAACGAAGGAGCCGCGCCGAAGCGGACGACGTTACTTCGCGTCGTGGAAGATGATCCCCACCGTATGCCGCCGTCCCGAGCGCAGGCGGCTGACGCCGTGCCGGAGATTGACGCGGTAGTGCCCTTTCGTACCTTGCACCGGGCGATTGTGGACAGCAAAGATCACTGCATCGCCCCGGGTCAGCGGCACCACTTCGGCACGGCTTTGCATGCGCGGGCGCTGCTCGGTCAGCACGAATTCGCCGCCGGTGAAATCCTCGCCCGGCTGCGACAACAGGATCGCGACCTGCAGGGGAAAAGCGAGGTCGCCATAGAGATCCTGATGGAGGCAGTTGAAGTCGCCGGGGCCATATTGGAGGAGAAGCGGCGTCGGCCGCGTTTGGCCGCTTTCGTGGCAAAGCTGGAGGAAGGCGGCGTGGTCATCGGGATAGCGCTGTGCCACGCCCATGCGTTCGTTCCAGTCGTTGGCGACGCCGGCCAGCCTCGGATAGAGCGCGGTGCGCAGGCCACCGACCAGATCCGGCAGCGGATAGCGGAAATAGCGGTACTCGCCCTTGCCGAAGCCATGGCGGGCCATCACCACATGGCTGCGGAAATGGTCCTCATGCGGATAGAGACCGGCGATCTCAGTGCACTCCTCGGGTGAAAGCAGCGCCGGCATGACGGTGCTGCCGTGGCTGTTCAGTTCGCCGATCAGAGCACTCCAGTCCTGCGCTGCGATGCGCGCTTCGGCCGAATGGGCTGCGCGTTTGGTGCTTATCGAATGGATGGTCATGGATGCCTCCTTTGCTTGCGGTCAAAGTGGGGCGAACGAGGCGCCTGGGCCACCCGATTCCTGCGATGAACATTGTCATCTGCTGCCGGCAGCGATTAACTGTGTACATGCATCTTTCGATCGAACCGCTAAATGGCGTCAAGGGGCTTCCTCTCGGATCGTCTAAGGCGACTGTCAGATCCTTCTTTTCAGGAGAGCTCAAGGTCTTCCGGCGGAGCCCAACCAGCGTTCCGGCCGACTATTGGCCGGACCTTGGAGTATTCGCCTATTACAAGGCCGATGGCGCACTCGAAGCGCTAGAATTCACCTCGCCTGCGATCTTGGAACTGGGTGGCGCGTCGCTGTTTCCGATTTCCATGGAGGTTGCGCTGAGGTTCTTGAGACAAACCGACCCCCATGTGAAGGTCGAGATCGATAGCGCGATTTCGAATGCTCTCGGCATCAGCATCTGGACAGCCATAGGAAAAGAAGCGGACTCCCAGGTGGAAACACTTTTGCTGTTTGGAGCCGGCTACTACGGCTGATCCTTCCGGGCGATATCCACTGCAGATCGACTGCGTATCGATCGCATCAGATCGGATCGGCACCCTTGCGGCGATACGCCTCCAACTCAGGGTCCAGATCGACCCTCACCGCGTTTGTGAACAGGCAGGTCGCCACCATGATGCCGGCGAAGGCGACGAGGTTGACCAGCAGCGTGTCGTCATAGCGAGCCTTCAGCGCTGCCCAGATGTCGTTCGGAATGACATTGGCATCGGCGGCGACTGCCTTGCCAAATTCGATCAGCAACGCCTCGTCGGAGGTTGGCTGGATTGCCTCGGGATCAAGGCCACCATCGATCAGCGCGCGGCGGAAGAAGGTAAGCGGTATCTCGGCGCGGCATCTCTCGGAGATCGCCAGCGACAACAGCCAGACAGCGCGGTCGTCGAGTGCGGGCTTGAGCAGATCGCGCAGGGTGAACCATTCGGCATAGATGCGGTGGGCCGCCGGTGAATGCAGCAGGATGCGCTTCATGTTGGTCATGCGTCCGCGCAGGCCAAGCTCCCTGTCGTGCTCGGCGCGGATGTCTTGCGATGCCGAGGCGTAGTCGATCGGCGGGATCATGGCCATGGGACGGTCCTTGGTTGGTGGCAGCGAGGCATTCTGCGAAGCCCTCACCCAAGCGTCGTATGCAATTGCGGCGCGGCGCGCAGCGTGTTGGACACCGTGCAGATCGCTTCGGCGTCCTCGACGATCCGCTGCTTGGTCGCAGCGTCGAGATCGCCTGAGATGTCGAGCCTGATGTTGAGCCTTTCGACGCGCGACGGCTCGTCCTTGGCCTTCTCGCCGCTGACCTCGGCGCGTACTTCGCCAAGCGCGGCGGCGACGCCGAGGCGGGAGGCGGCGATGCGCGCGCTCAGCACCATGCAGGCGGCGAGCGAGGCGTAGAGCAGGTCGAGCGGATTGAAGCCCGGCGCGCTGACGCCGGTGACGACATCGACTGCACCGCCGGTCGGAGTGGTGATGGAAGGCAAGCCGCCGGGCTGCAGCGTCGCCGTCGCGCCGGTGACGCGGGTCCTGACCTTCAACTCACCCATCGCAAAAACCTTTCAGCCGGCAGCCCGGCAAAGATCAGGGGCACTGTGGCGCGCACACGAGTGCGATTTGCACACGCGTTGCGGTGCCGAACAACATGCATGTGATTAGACACGACCGGCAAACAGGTGCCTACTGCATTGTCCACGGGGATGCGGATAACCGAGGAGAGGCCCATGATTGCGCTCAATGTAAACGGCGAGGATCGCAGTGTCGACGTGCCGGACGATATGCCATTGCTGTGGGTGCTGC
This sequence comes from Mesorhizobium sp. M0001, assembly GCF_040324255.1. NCBI lineage: Bacteria > Pseudomonadati > Pseudomonadota > Alphaproteobacteria > Hyphomicrobiales > Phyllobacteriaceae > Mesorhizobium > Mesorhizobium sp. M0001. The sequence continues at coordinate 304,857 of NZ_JAMYVS010000007.1, read as the reverse complement.
GCGATGTCATCGGCCTGACCGGCACGAAGTTCGGTTGCGGCATCGCCCAGTGCGGCGCCTGCACGGTGCAGCTTGACGGGCAACCGGTGCGATCCTGCGTGTTGCCGGTCGCGTCGGTTGGGTCGCGCCATGTCACCACCGTCGAGGCGATCGGTGCGACGTCGGCGGGCAAAAAAGTGCAACAGGCATGGCTCGACCTTGAAGTGATCCAGTGCGGCTATTGCCAGTCCGGCCAGATCATGTCGGCCTCGGCGCTGCTGGAGCGCAACCCCGACCCGAGCGACAGCGATATCGATGCCGCCATGTCCGGCAATATCTGCAGGTGCGGCACCTACACGCGAATAAGAGCGGCCATAAAACAGGCCGCGAAGGCCTGAGGGAGACAGCCAGCCATGAGCAAGCCGTCCTCCTCCCCCACCCAAAAACTCACCTCGCGCCGTGCCTTCCTGCAGGGCAGCGGCCTTCTGCTCGGCTTCACCATGCTGGGCGCCGGCACCAGGCCCGGTTTTGCCGCCGCCGAACCCGTCGAGGGCGACGTCACCGCCGCCTTTTCACCCGATGCTTTTATCCGCGTCGACAGCGACGGCAAGATCACTTTCATCCTGCCCAACATCGAAATGGGCCAAGGCACGCACACCGGCGAAGCGACGTTGATTGCCGAGGAACTGGAAGTCGGCCTGGGCCAGGTGAAGGTCGTCGACGCGCCGCCCAACGACAAGCTGTACGCCACCGCTGCGCTTGGCGGCCAGGCAACGGGCGGCTCGACCTCGATGCGGGCAACCTGGGAATCGCTGCGCAAGGCAGGCGCCGTTGCCCGCACGATGCTGGTTGCGGCAGCAGCCGCGCAATGGGCGGTTCCGATTTCGGAATGCAGCGCCAAGCTTGGCGTGGTCACGCATCTGCCGACAGGCCGGCAGCTGGCCTATGGCGCGCTCGCCGACGCGGCCGGCAAGCAACCGGTGCCGAGCGACGTCAAGCTCAAGGACCCCAAGGATTTCCAGCTAATCGGCAAGTCGCTGCGCCGGGTCGACACGGCGGGCAAGGTCAATGGCGCGGTGGTCTACGGCATCGATGTGCGCGTGCCCGGCATGAAGGTGGCGACGGTCGCCGCCTGTCCGGTGATCGGCGGCAAGCTCGGCGATGTGGACGAGACGGCGGCACGCGCCGTTCCAGGCGTGCGCGATATCGTCAGGCTGGACAATGCGGTCGCCGTGATCGGCGATCATTTCTGGGCGGCCAAGAAAGGCCTCGAGGCCCTCACCATCACCTGGGACGAAGGCGCCAACGCCAGGCTTTCAAGCGACGATATGATGAACACATTGAAGGCTGCGTCCAAAAACAAGACACCGATCATGGCGCGCCAGGAAGGCGACGTCGCCGGCGCGCTGAAAGCCGCCGTCAAGACGGTCGAGGCGAGCTATGAGCTGCCGTTCCTCGCCCATGCGCCGATGGAGCCGGTCAACTGCGTAGTGCATGTGCGCGCCGATGAATGCGAGATCTGGCTCGGCACCCAGGTGCCCACCCAGGCGCAAGGCTGGGCGGCACAGGTCACGGGCTTTCCGCTCGACAAGATCATCGTGCACAATCACCTGATCGGCGGCGGTTTCGGCCGCCGGCTGGTCGCCGAATATGTCGGCCAGGCGGTGGCGATCGCCAAACAGGTGAGCTACCCGGTCAAAGTTATCTGGACGCGTGAAGAAGACATCCAGCACGATCTCTACCGGCCGACCTACTACGACCGGATATCAGCCGGTCTCGGCGCCGACGGCTTGCCAACCGTGTGGATCGACCATGTCGCCGGCGGTTCGGTGTTGGGTAATTACATCCCCGGCGGCTGGCCTCAGGACAAGCTTGACGACGATGCCGTCGAGGGCGCCGCCAAACCGCCCTATGATCTGCCGGTCATCCAGGTCGACTGGGTGCGCGAGGACCCGCCGGTGCCGATCACCTGGTGGCGCGGCGTCGGACCGACGCACAATGTCTTCGTGGTCGAAAGTTTCATGGACGAACTCGCCAATGCGGTGGGCAGGGATCCGGTAGAGTATCGCCGGGCGCTGACGAAGAACCAGCCGCGGGCCGCAGGCGTGCTCGAGCTGGCGGCCGAAAAGTCGGGCTGGGGCTCGCCGCTTCCGGCCGGCAGCGGCCGCGGCATTTCCCTGCACGATGCCTTCGGCAGCTTCATGGCCGCGGTGCTGGAAATCTCGGTGTCAGCGGCCGGCGAGATTACGCTGCAGCGCGCGGTGGTGGCCGTCGATTGCGGCATCGCCATCAACCCAAACACGGTCGAAGCCCAGATCGAAGGCGGGTTGATCTTCGGCCTGTCGGCGGCGCTCTACAGCGGCATCACTTTCAGCAATGGCCGCGTCGACCAGAGTAATTTTCACGACTACCGCATCCTCCGCAACAATGAGGCGCCGAAGATCGAGGTCTATCACGTCAAGAGCCTGGAATCGCCCGGCGGCATCGGCGAGACGGCAACGGTTTCGGCCGGTCCCGCCCTTGCCAACGCGATCTTTGCCGCGACGGGAAAACGCCTGCGCAGCCTGCCCATGGACCGCAACCAGCTGAAGAGCGACGGCGCCGACAAGACCAGCGTGTCGATGGTGCCGCCGTTGGCAGCGCCCTTGCTGGCGGTGCTGGCGAACAGCGAGGAGCGCTCCGAGCCCGGCATCGAAACCGAAGTCGAAGTGTAGTGAAGGCCGAGCCATGAAAAGATTGGTCCGCATCCTCCTCGCTGTCGTGGTCGTCATCGCTGTCGGCGTTGCGATCTTCCTGTTCAAGCCGGCGCCGCTGCCGGACGTCTCCGCGGCGGAGGCAAAGCTGCCGGCCGGCCAGGCGCTGATCGACCGCGGTGAATATCTGACGCGCGCGGCCGATTGCGTCGCCTGCCACACAACCGGAGGCGGCACGCCCTATGCCGGCGGCCTTGCCTTCAAGCTGCCATTCGGCACCGTCTATTCCCCCAACATCACCGCCGACAAGGAAACCGGCATCGGCGACTGGAGCGACGCGGAGTTCGTGCGCGCGCTGCATCAAGGCATCGACAAGCAAGGCCGCAATCTCTATCCGGCCTTTTCCTATGCGGCCTACGCCAGGATGACCACCGAAGATGCGCTGGCGATCAAGGCCTATCTGTTCAGCCTGCCGCCGGTGCACGCCGAGGCGCCCAAGAACGATCTGAGTTTTCCGTTCAACCAGCGTTATGTCCTGCGGTTCTGGAACCTGTTGTTCGTTCCCGACGGTCCATTGCAGCAGGACGAAAAGCAGAGCGCGGAATGGAACCGCGGCGCCTATCTCACCGAAGCGATGGCGCATTGCGGCGAATGCCACACGCCCCGCAACCTGCTCTATGGGCTCGACAACAGCAAGAAATTCGCCGGCGCCGAACTGCAGGGCTGGGAGGCCTACAACATCAGTTCGGACAAGACGACCGGCATCGGCAGCTGGAGCGATGAGCAGTTGTCCAACTATCTGTCCAAGGGTCATGCGGAAGGGCGTGGTGCGGCCACCGGCAGCATGGGCGAAGCCGTCGACTACAGCCTGCGCCATTTGACGCCGGAAGACATCAAGGCGATCGTCACTTACGTAAAAACCGTGCCGCCGCAAGTCAGCAGCGACAAGGCGATCGTCGAAGCGGAGCCGCCGGCAACACTGACGACGTCCATCGCCTACGCTTCGTCTGCCGATTCAGTGGCGCAAGGCGGGCTCGGCCTGAAGCTGTTCCAGGGCGCCTGTGCCAGCTGTCACGGATGGAACGGCGAAGGGCTGCAGACACCTTATGCGGCGCTGCGCGGCAGCCGCACGGTCAATGACCCCGATGGCACGAACCTCATCCAGGTCATCCTGAAGGGCGCGCATATGACGACGCCGCTCGGCAAGCAGGCGATGCCGGCTTTCGCCAATGCCTATTCGAATGTCGAGATCGCGGCGCTCGGCAACTATGTGCTGGCGCATTTCGGCGGCAAGCAATCCGCCATCACGCCGGCCGACGTCGCCAAGGCGCGGGCGCAGTGAAGAACGGCGGTGAAGCCCGATCTCACCGCCCGCGCAAGATGTGTTTCTGAATCTTGCCGGAGGCGGTGCGGGGCAACGCGTCGGTGAGCAGGAATTCCTTCGGCACCTTGTAGCGGGCGATGCGAGCCGCACAGTGCGCCGCGAGCGCCGTCGGATCGAGGACGCAGCCAGCCTTCAGCACGACGAAGGCGCGGCCGACCTCGCCCCAGCGCCCGTCGGCGATGCCGATGACGGCGACGTCCGAAATGTCGGGATGATCGAGCAGCGCCATCTCGACCTCGGCTGGATAGACGTTCTCCCCGCCCGAAATGAACATGTCCTTGCGGCGGTCGACGAGGGTGACGAAACCATCTTCGTCGCGGCGCGCAATGTCGCCGGTGCGGAACCAGCCATCCGGTGTAAAGGCCTGCGCCGTCTCATCGGGCCGGTTCCAGTAGCCCGGCGTGACATTGGGGCCTGACAGCCATATCTCACCCGGCTCGCCGGCTGCGGCGTCGTGGCCATCTTCGTCCACGATGCGCAGCGACAAAGACGGCGCCGGCAGGCCGGCGGAGCCGGCCTTGCGGGCGATCTGGTGTGCCTCGACCGGCATGCCGAGCACGGTGCCGGCTTCGGTCAGGCCGAAGCCGTCGACCATGCGCACGCCCTGCTCCAGCCACCAAAGGATGTCGGCGGCGGGATTGGGCGCGCCACCGGTAAAGATGGCCGTCAGCGTGGTCCAGTTCGCCGGCGCGAACGCGGTGCCGTCGCGCAGCATCCGTGCCATTTGCGGGACGCAGAAATAATGGGTGACGCCGAGGTCCGGGTCTGCCAGACGGCGGTTGGTGAGACCGGCCTCGAAGCCGGACGAGATCAGCACCGTGCCGCCCTGCAGCAAGGGCGGACGCAGGCTGGTGATAAGGCCGATGACATGGAACATCGGCGCGTCGCAGAGGAAGATGCTGGAATTGCCGACGCGGCCGAGCACGCCGAAATTGACCGCGGTGGCGAACGCATTGGCCTCGGTCAGGATGACACCCTTGGGCCGGCCCGATGTGCCGGAGGTGTAGAGGATGATCGACGGCTGGTCGGCCGGCGGCAAAGGCCGGCGCGGCGCCGGCGCCTGTACGTCCACCGCCGCCGCAAAGTCAGCGACCTCGGCCGACACGCAGCCCTCGGGCCGCGCCAATTCAAACGCGGCATCGTGCAGCAGCAGTGCTGGATCGCAATCGGCAAGGATTGCTTGTTGCTCTGCCCCAGCGAGGCGCCAGTTGACCGGCACGAAGATGGCGCCGATCCGCATGGCCGCCTGCTGCAGGATCAGCAGGTCGGCGCTGTTGCGGACGACGGTGGCGATGCGCTGCCCAGGTTCGATGCCGTAGCCGCTCCCGAGCACGCCGACGGCGCGCTGGATAGCCTCGTCGAGCCCGCGATACGTCCAACGCCGCCCGGAAGCCAGGTCGACGCAAGCGAGGCGCTCGGGCTGCGTCGCGGCATGCAAGGCCACGGGATCGGGCGTCGTCCAGGCCGGCATCTCGCTTCTCCTCCCCGATTGGATATTGGCTGATCACCTCGCCTTGTCATAGGCGCCGAGCCCGGGCTTGTAGCTCTTTTCGTCGATGAACTGGCGGATGCCTTCCTTGCGGCCGTCATTGTCGTAGGAATTGGCCGCTTCCTGCGCGCGCACCAGATAGTCCTCGGCATTGTCATAGGTCATCTCGCCGACGCGGCGGATAGCATCCTTGGTCGCCTTCAGCGCGACCGGGTTTTTCTTGAGCAGGATGTTCGCCACCTCGGTGACTCGTGGCTTCAGCTCCGCCAGCGGCAGGCTTTCATTGACCAGCTTCCAGGCCGCCGCCTTCCTGCCGTCGATCAACTCACCGGTCAGCGCGTGGTACATGGCGTCGCGCATCGACAGGAGATCGACCACCACCTTGGTGGCGCCGCCGCCGGGCAGGATACCCCAGTTGATCTCCGACAGAGCGAATTGCGCCTCGTCGGCGGCGAAAGCGAGGTCGCAGGCAAACAGCGGGCCGTAGCCGCCGCCAAAGCACCAGCCATTGACCATGGCAATGGTCGGCTTGCGATACCAGCGCAGCCGCCGCCACCAGCCATAGGCCTCGCCTTGCGCCTTGCGGACGGCGCCCAGCCCCTTGGCCTCGGTCTCGCGAAAATACTCCTTGAGGTCCATGCCCGCCGACCACGCACTGCCCTCGCCCGACAGCACCAGCACGCCGACATCATCGCAGTATTCCAGCTGGTCGAGCACCTCCATCATGCGCCGGTTGAGCGCCGGGTTCATGCAATTTCGTTTTTCAGGCCGGTTGAAGCGCACCCAGGCGATGCCGTCCTCGATGTCGAAGGCAACGGTCTCTTCGGTCATGGCAACTCTCCTCCGGCTTGCGTTCCTGTGTGGCGGGGAGAAGAGTTGTGCTCTTCCCCTGATCAATCGCTATGTGACATAGCTTTTAGAATTGCTATGTTGCATAGTCTTTTTTGCTTGACAAGAACCTTGGTCGCAGCGATCGGTTGCAGCATGGACGAGACATCGGACCGCAGCGGCAAGGTGGCTAGGGTGGCGCCTGAAGACAGGCTCGACGCACAGATCGGCTACAATCTGCGGCGGGCTTCGACACTGGCGCTCAATGATTTCACCGCCGAGATGGCCGATGCCTCACTGCGCCCGGTCACCTACGGGATGCTGGCGCTGATCGACGAACGGCCCGGCATCAGCGCCGCCGAGCTTTGCCGCCGGCTGGGCATGAAAAGCGCCAACATGGCGCCGCTGCTGGCCGAACTCGAGGAGCGCGGGCTGGTCGAGCGCGACGACCATGCGCAGGACAGGCGCGTGCAGGTGCTCGCTCTGACCAAGGCAGCCAAAGCCGCCATGCCGGCATGGCGGCTCAAAGTGCGCAACCACCAGGACCGGTTCCTGCAACGGCTGACGAAAAAAGATCGGGCAACACTGCTGCGGCTGTTACGGCTGATCTGGAGCGAGGACAGCGATTGAAAGGGAGCCGGGGTGCTTCGGTGCTGATCGTAGCGATGATGGGCGCGGCGACGCCGAACACCACCTGAGGTTTCCGCGAGACACCCCCCTCTGCCCTACCGGGCATCTCCCCCTCAAGGGGGGAGATTGGACCTCACCTCTGCCTTCGCCAGTCTCCAACGTTGCGACGCCGTAGACGCAGCTGATCTCTCCCCTTGAGGGGGAGATGGCCGGCAGGCCAGAGGGGGGTGCGAAGGAACTCGGCATTGCCCAGGTTTGGCGCAACACACTGTCAGCAGTCTTCACCGCGCCCGTTTCCTCTCCACCCTGCCCTTTGCTAGGCTCGCCATCGGCAACAGGATCGCGAGAGCCATGATCGTCCAGACCTGCATCAACGGCGCGCGCGCCGCCGATTTTCACCCCACACTGCCGCTCGACTCCGACGCTATGGCGCGCGACGGGGCGGCTTCGATTGCCGCGGGCGCAGCTGAGCTGCATGTCCATGCCCGCAGCGCGGACCGCCGCGAGAGCCTTGCGCCGGCAGCGATGGACCTGACGATCGCAGGGCTGCGCCGTGCCTGCCCTGGTACGCTGATCGGCGTCTCCACCGGCGCCTGGATAGAGAATGACGATACAAGCACGCTGGTCGCCATCGCCGGCTGGCGCGAATTGCCGGACTATGCCTCGGTCAATCTCAGCGAGGCGGCGGCACCCATCGTCATGGAGAGCCTGCGCCAGCGCGGCATCGGCATCGAGGCGGGTCTGGCGTCGGTCGCCGACGCCGAGCGGCTGGTCGGCCTCGACCATGGCGGGCGCGTGCTGCGCGTGCTGATCGAGATTTCCGAGCAGACGCTAGACGAGGCTTTTGCGGTCGCCGACGGCATCGAACAGGTCCTGGAGCGCGCCGGCATTTGCCGTGCCATCCTGCTGCATGGCGAGAACGCGACGGTGTGGCCGTTCGTGCGCCGTGCCGCGGATCGCAACTGGTCGACGCGCGTCGGGCTGGAGGATGGGAAGCATCTGCCGGATGGCACGGTTGCGGCCGGCAATGCCGCGCTGACGGCGGCAGCGGTGGCGATCTTCCAGGCCGGGCGATAGCGCATACAAGCAGCGCGCCAAGGCATCGCCGAGACGATGGCGATCGCAAGGCCCGGGCCGCGAAAGTCGGTGAAAGCTATTCAAATTTTATGTATTAATTAAACCGGCAGTTAATCGTCGCATCAACGATCTCATCTGTGTTAATATTCTCCGGCATCGGGGACATTTTTTAATGAACGTCATTCCGGATAATGATCACGCTGCGCCGCGTCGGATTCAACAATATACATCGATACAGACCCTGCGGGGGCTAGCAGCCCTAATGGTTGTTATCTATCATCTTCCGGCCGCACTAGGCGTGCTCGATTTGCCTATTCCCATTCTAAACAGCGGCGTCGACCTGTTTTTCGTCATCAGCGGTTTTGTCATGGTTCTCTCGACGGAGAACAGACATCGCGACCACCGTGCTTTTTTGATGCAGCGGTTCACGCGCGTCGTTCCGTTCTATTGGGTCATGACCTTCCTCATGGTCGCCGCACTTTGGCTGTTTGCCGGTCGTGGAGTGTCCTTTGAGCAGATTACCAATAGCCTGCTTTTCGTGCCCTATCTCGATACGGCCACAGGCTATGTCCAGCCAGTGCTTGGCGTGGGTTGGACGCTCAATCTGGAAATCCTGTTTTACATTCTGTTCGCGGCGACTATGGGTTTTGGTGCGCTGACGCAAATGGCCACGATTGGCGTTGTCTTTGCAATCGCCGTAGCCGCACGCATTATCTTCAAACCCGCCGCCGACACTGTGCTGTTTTTCTATACCACGCCAATCCTGTTTGAGTTCCTTGCCGGCATGGCTGTCGGCCATCTGGTCGGCAGACTGCTGCGTTTGCCCGCTTTCCTGGGTGCCTCGGCTGTCGGGTTCGCTATTGTGTCCACACTGGTGATGGTACTTGGCTTCAACTTGCCGCGAACCCTTGCTCAAGGTATCCCGGCGCTGATCCTTGTCGCGGGTTGCATCAGCCTGGAGAGCTACTTCCGACTTTTTGCTCCTCGCGTGCTGGCAAGGCTGGGAGATGCTTCCTACTCTCTCTATCTGACCCATCCTATCGTGCTGCTCGCGATCGCTCCTGTCGTTGCAACCGCCAATGTGTCACCATGGCTTGCAGGCATAGCTATTGTCACCGCCTGCATCGCCGTGTCCCTGGCGAGTTATAGTTTTATCGAAAGGCCGCTTTTGGCCATGTCGCGAATGAGCCTCTCCGCTTATCAGGTGAAGGCGTGAGTTGCGGCTACGCCGCAACTCGGTCGGCCTGCTATGCGGGTGCGTTGCTCACTACGACCTCGCGTCGCGTTCAAGCGACCACGGCGGCGGCAAGATCGTCTTCGAACTCCGTCGCCTAGTGCTGTCGCGCACATCCTCGACTGCCTGTCGCCCCAAAATGCACAGCGGTTTTGGGACGACATGCATCCTGTCTTGCCTGAACGCACACGGGAACTGGCACAGAGGGATGACATAGCTCTTGCTGCTGTTAAAAATTCCCCATAAGGTATTTTTCATATCCGAAAGAAAATCCGATCGTTTCTTTCCCTTTATGAAAGCCTTGCCTTTGCGTGAGCATCTCGATCAAACCGATCGACGGCTGGTAAAGCTGTTGTCGCAGGATGCCCAGCCCGGCATCAACCGGCTCGCCGAGACGATGGCGATCTCGGTGCCGACGGTGCGCTCAAGGTTGCGCAATCTGCTCGACCGCAACCTCTTGAAGATCGTCGGGCTGCTCAATCTGACCGAACGCCCCGAGCTGATCTCGGCCATTGTCGGCATCAACGCTCAGGGACGTGGCCGCGCCCGGGAACTGGCGCAGCGCATTGCCGAACTGCCTTTCGTCAACTCGGCCTCGGTGGTTACCGGGCGCTTCGACATCATCGTCGACGTGACCGTCGCCGGCGATGTCGCCGACCTCTACCGCATCACCAGCGAGCTGATTCCGGGCGCCGGCATTCCCGGGGAAGTCGTGCGCAGCGAAACCTTCGTCGTCATGGCTTCATGCAACAAATGGGTCAGCCTTCCCGAAGGCTGCTGGTCGGAAGAAACACCGTCACGCAAGGAGCCGGCATGAGAATAGCTGTTCTCGGCGGCCTCGGCCTGCAGGGACGGGCGGCCATCGCCGATCTCGTCGCCAGCGCCGGCGTCGAGGAAGTCGTCTGCGTCGATACGTCGGCCGACGGCCCTGCCCGGCTTGCCGGGCTGACCGACCTTTCCCGCGTGCGTTTCGTCGTGCCCGAGGGCCCCATCGGCCCGGCACTTGCCACCGTGCTGGCGGATGTCGACGCCGCCATCGATCTGTTGCCACAGCCATTGATGCGCGAGGCGGTGCAGGCCGCGATCGCAACGCGCACGCCGCTGGTCACCACCAATTACGGCAAGGCGATTGCCGATCTGGCGGCGGAGGCTGAACAGGCCGGCGTTTCGATCATGACCGAATGCGGGCTCGATCCCGGCATCGACCTCGTGCTCTACGCGCGCGCCGCAAAGCAGTTCTCTAGGATCTCCTCGATCGATTCCTATTGCGGCGGCATCCCCGAACCGAAGGCGATGGCGAAGCCGCTCTGCTACAAGGTGAGCTGGAATTTCGACATGGTTCTGGTCAGCCAGAACCGCGACAGCGTGATGATCGAGCATGGCAAGCGCGTCGAAGTGCCGGCCGGGCGGCAGCACGACAATGCCTTCATCCACGAGATCGAGGTCGCGGGCCTCGGCCGGCTGGAAGCTTTCCCCAATGGCGACGCGCTGCACTATGTCGAGATGCTGGCGGCCGCCAAGGGATTGCAACGCTCGGGCCGCTATACACTGCGCTGGCCGGGATGGTCGGCGTTCTGGGCGCCGCTGAAGGAACTCGGCTTCCTCTCCGAAGACAAGGTGCCCGGCACCGGCGCCAGCCCCCGCGAATTTCTCGGCCGGCTGCTCGGCCCGCAATTGCAGTATGGCGCTGACGAGAAGGACCTTTGCGTGATGCGCAATGTCTTTTCCGGTCTCGAGGGCGGTCGCGCCAAAACGGTGACATCGGACCTGATCATCGAACGCGACCTGGCATCCGGCCTGTTCGGCATGAGCCTCGGCGTCGGCTATCCCGCCAGCATCGTGGCGCAGATGCTGGCGCGGCGCGAGATCGCCACACCTGGCCTGCTCAACCCGCTGCTGCATGTGCCGGACGAACCCTTCTTTGACGAGCTGGCGAGGCGTGGCATCAAGGTGACCGAAACGGTGGCCTGGGACTGACGATTTTCGAACGGTGGCTGCCGCCGGCAAACGGTGCCGCCGCTCAAAAAACACCCAAAAGGGTGGAATAACAAAGTGGAACAACAACGATAACAGGAGGAATGCCAAAATGAAGATTGCCAGACTTTTTATCGCCGGACTTGCGCTTGCGGGGCTCGCCACGGCGGCCAGTGCCGGAACGCTCGACGAGATCACCAAGCGCGGCGAACTGCGCGTCGCGGTACAGACGCAAGGACCTCCCTTCTCGCTGGTCGGCGCGGCCGGCGAGCGCACCGGCAGTTCGGTCGAACTCGCCGAGCTGATGGCCAAGGAAATGGGCGTCAAGATCACCTTCCTCGACTATGACTGGGACGGGCTGATCCCGGCGCTGCTTTCGGGCAAGGCCGACCTGCTCGTCGCCGACATGACGCCGACGCTGGCGCGCGGCATGAAGGTCGCCTTCACCACACCTTACATGTATACGGGCAGCACCGTCTTCACCAAGGCCGACAGCAAGTTCAAGACAACCGAGGACTGCAAGGCCAAGGGCACCAAGATCGCCGTGCTGTTGGGCGCCACCGGCGAAAAGGAAGCCAAGAACGCCTTCCCGGATGCCGACATCAAGAGCTACAAGGGCGGCGGCCCGCTGCTGCTCGACGCGGTCAACAACGGCCAAGCCGATTGCGGCGTCAACGACGTCTCGGCGGTCAAGGGTCAGTCGACAGCCTATCCCGCCGGCACCTTCACCATCATGCCGGACCTGTTGTCGAAGGAGCCGCTTGCCTTCGCCACCCGCTACGACGAGCCGGACCTGTTGATCTGGATGAACCTGTTCCTCAACCAGGTCAGCATCGACGGCCGCCTGCAGAAGAACCTCGACTACTGGGTCAATTCCGACGCCTGGAAGAAGGATCACTAAGCAGAGGTAAGCAGGGAGTAGTGAGTAGGAAGTAGTGAATGGTGAATGGTGAATGGCCATTCCGGACGCCCTTCACTGCTCACCACTCACTACTCACTACTGCCCATTCACCATTCACAATTCACCGCCATGCTCGAAAATTTCAGCTTCCGCACCATCGTCGAATATCTGCCGCTGTTCGGGCAGGGTCTGATCACGACCGTGTGGCTGTCGGCGCTGTCTTTTGCGGGCGCGCTGGTTGTCGGCATCGTGCTCGCCGCCATGAACCTGCAGCGCGGCCAGCTGTTTCGCGTGCTGGCCAAGGGCTATATCGATGCCGTGCGCGCCACGCCGTTGCTGGCGCAGCTCTACTTCCTCTATTTCGGCCTGCCGCGTCTCGGCTTCGTCCTGCCCGAGCTCGTCGTCGGCATCATCGCTTTGTCGCTGAACAGCGGCGCCTATGTCGCGGAAATCATCCGCGCCGGCATCCTGTCGATCCCGCGCGGCCAGGTCGAGGCCGGGGTTGCCTCGGGAATGACCTATGTCCAGCGCATGCGCCTGGTCATCCTGCCGCAAGCCTTCAAGGTGACGATCCCGCCGCTGCTCGGCCAGGCGATCGTGCTGGTCAAGGATTCCGCGCTTTTGTCTCTGATCTCGGTTTCCGAACTGACGCGCGCCGGCCAGTTGCTGGCGTCCGACCGCTTCATGCCGGCGGAAGGCTTTCTCACCATCGCCGCTTTCTATCTGCTGCTCTATTACTGCCTCAAAGGACTGGCGGGGCTGTCCAGTCGGTGGCTCGGTCTGCAGCCGGCAAGGAGCAGCACATGATCTGGCAACAGCTGCAAAGCCTGGCCGGCAGCTACCCCCTCGCCTTGCGCGGCCTTGGCATGACCGTGATGCTGTCGGCGATCAGCCTGGTGCTGGGCACGCTGCTTGGTTTCGGCCTCGGCATATTGCGCACCGGCGGCAACCGGCTGATCTCGAGCGTGATCGGCGCCTGGGTCGACCTGATCCGCGGCACGCCGTTCCTGGTGCAGATCTTCCTGATCTTCTTCATCCTGCCGGAATTCGGCATCGAGCTCGATGCCTTCACGGCCGGCATCATCGCGCTCACCAACCTCGCCGCGTGCTTCATCTGCGAGATCGTCGCCGCCGGCATCCGCTCGGTGCCGACCGGCCAGGTTGAGGCAGCTCTGGCGTCTGGCCTGTCGCGCTGGCAACGCATGCGCCAGGTGGTGCTGCCGCAGGCGATGCGCATCGTGCTGCCGCCGCTGGTCGGGCAATATGTACTCTTGATCAAGGATTCCTCCGTCGTCTCGGCGATCGGGCTGACCGACCTCACCCGCGTCGGCTGGCTTGTGGTGCAGCGTGTGCCCAACGGCCTGCTGGTCTTCTTCCTGGTCGGCGTCGGCTATTTCGTCGTCTGCTATCCGCTGATCATGCTCGCCCGCCGGCTGGAGCGCCGCATGGGCGCGGGGCATGGCGAGGTGCAGCTGTGACATCGAACCCAAAGGGCTGACCGCCATGACCAATCCAAGCCCGACCAAGACAAACCTGACCAAAACGGGCATGATCGACTTTCGCGGCGTCAACAAATGGTTCGGCTCGCTCAATGTGCTGAAGGACATCACGCTCAGCGTCGAGCCGCGCGAAGTGGTCGTCGTCTGCGGCCCAAGTGGTTCGGGCAAGTCGACGCTGATCCGCTGCATCAACGGCCTGGAAGCGATCAAGGATGGCGACCTCGTCGTCGACGGCCAGCGCCTCGGCGACCCCGCCACCAACATGACGCAGCTGCGCACCGAGATCGGCTTCGTCTTCCAGTCGTTCAACCTCTACCCGCACAAGACGGCGCTGGAAAACGTCACGCTGGCGCCGATCCATGTGCGCAAGATCCCCCGCGCCGAGGCCGAGCAGGCCGGGCGCGACTTGCTGGCCAAGGTCGGCCTCGCCGACAAGGTCAACGCCTACCCGTCACAGCTGTCCGGCGGCCAGCAGCAGCGTGTGGCCATCGCGCGCTGCCTCGGCATGCGCCCCAAGATCATGCTGTTTGACGAACCGACCTCGGCGCTCGATCCCGAGATGATTTCCGAAGTGCTCGACGTCATGGTCGCGGTGGCCGAGGAAGGCATGACCATGATGGTGGTAACGCACGAAATGGGCTTTGCCCGCAAGGTGGCGCAGCGCGTGGTGTTCATGGACGCCGGCGCCATCGTCGAAACCGGCACGCCGGAAGCGTTTTTCTCCGACCCGAAGACCGACCGCAGCCGGGCTTTTCTAAGCAAGATTCTAAGGCATTAGAGCTTAGCCAAAGCCGGTCGTCCGAAAGGCCGCGGGGCAGGAACTGTCGACGCACAGCGCCAAACAACGAGCCGCCGGTAGAGTGGATCGGCTACGTTTAGGTCTCCGGCTACGCCTCTGGGACCTTCCACGTGCCGTCCAGAACCTTCGCGCGTGGTCGATAGAGCCGTACCATCCAGTTCCAGCCGGGCCACCATCGGCTGTACGGTCAAGCCACCGGCGCCGCGCCGCGCCGCTCGAGCGCGGTCCTGCGGATGATTTCCGCGATTTCCGGGCTGCTGCTGCACAGCATCTGGAAATCCGCCGCGTGCAGCGACAGGAGTGAGACAGAAGTTGCGGCAGTGACGGTCGCCATACGCGGTTCGCCGCTGATCAGCGCCATCTCGCCGAAGAAGGCGCCAGGGCCAAGCTCCACCGGGTTCGGCGTCGCGACGCTGACGCGGCCCTCCACGACGAAGAACATCCGATCGCCGGTCTCGCCGCTGCGGCAGATCACGGCGCCCGCCGGCACCGTGCGGGGTCTTAACGCGCGCACGATCTCGACCAGCGTGGCCGGGCCAAGCTTCTGAAACAACGGAACGCCGGCAATCAATTGCCAATTGCGGACGAAATCCTCGCGACGGACTTCTTGATAAAAGCCGGAGGCAAGAATGCCGGCCCAGAGCCCGAAGATGCCGATGCCACACATCATGACAGCCCCGGCAAGAACGCGGCCGGCGAAGCTTTGCGGAATGTCGTCGCCATAGCCGGTAGTGGACAGCGTGACCACCGCCCACCACATTGTCTCGGGGATGCTGCCGAACTTTTCCGGTTGGACGTCGCGCTCGATGACATAGGCCGCAAGTGCGACACCGAACAGAACCAGGCCGAAGACCGTGGTGACGCCGACCAGGTTGCGCGCTTCGTTGGCCAGAACCCTGCCAAGCAGCGGGAAGAACGTCGAGTCGCGCAGCGGCTTCAGCAGCCAGACAGCACAGTAGAGGCTGCGGTCGGGCGTGCCGTCGAGCAGGAATGCGGCGAGTGGAACCAAAACCGCGAGCACATCGATTGCGATTGCCGGCGTCCTGTCCCGAAGGTCTCCCGCCCAGCGCTTGAGCAGGGTCTCGGCCATCTGCAGAAGATAGGCGGCCCAAATGACAGCGAGCACGGCAGCCAGAGCCAGTCTGCTTCGTCCGGACATGTTCGGCATCGTGAGCGCAGCCACCGCCAGAAGCCCAGGCGCAGCGAGCACCGCATTTAGCGGTGCGTAGATTCTCAGAAAAGGCAGTACCGACATTCTATCCCACCAGCGGCCACTGTGCTCCAGAATAGAGGCCTTCCGGGCAAGCGCAAAGGGTGCTTTGCGATCGCAAGATCAGGTCACGCCAATGGCTTTCAGGCGCCGCTATCGGCGCTCCACGGTCGCACCGCAGGCGACGGATCAGCTCGGGAGCCGCCACATTCGCACGCGACCCGCACCGCGCAATTCCGTTTCCTCGAGTGGGTCGCAAGCAAATTTCGGTCCAAGCAGTTGGCAAGTTGCATCGGAAATACGGATTTCATCGGGCTCCGCGGACGTTTGAATACGTGAGGCGAGATTAACGGTCTCACCCCACAGGTCGTAGGCGAACCGCCTCTTGCCTATGACGCCGGCGACGATCGGTCCTGAGTGAATTCCAATTCTCAGCCTTATCGGTTCTCCTGCGAAGCGTTCCCGCTTGACCGCTTTGCGCAGCTCAATCGCATAGCGCGTGAGGGCCTTTGCATGATCGGATCGCGCCGTGGGCAGGCCGGCGACCACCATCACACAATCGCCAATTGTTTTGATCTTTTCGCAGCCGTATCGCTCAGAGAGCCGATCCGCCGCCTTGAAGAAGTAGTTTAAAATAGCGAGCGTCGTCACCGCTCCGACGCTGCGCGCTCGTTCCGTAAAACCGACGATGTCGGCAAAAAGCACACTCACCTCTGCGTGGTTGTCGGCAATTTTCTTTTGCGCTTTCAATCGCTCCGCGATCGACGCCGGGAGAATGTTGAGGAGCAGGTTTTCGGCGCGCTGGTATTCACGCGCCAATCCCTCCTGGCTCTTTCTCAGTGCCTCGTTCGTCGATTGCAATTTTTCGTTGAGTTGACGCTCCCTCTCTTGCAGGAGCGTCATTTCATAGGCCTTCTGTTGAAGCCGCTGCCTGTTGTCTCGTTCGGCAGTGGCGTCTAGAAAAAGCAGCCACACGAACGCATTGTCAGCAAAAAAATGGAGGTCGGCGACACGCCCGCCGGGCAGTTCAACCATATCCATGCGAAACGGAAGCTCCGGGCAAGGCAGCAAACCTTCCATGAATTCAAGCTGCTCCGCAACAGGCTTGCCGATGCGAAGCGATGACAGCCCGTAATGTTCAACATTACCGCCCTTGGCAGCTATGCAAAGCTCAGCGTCGATTTTCAGATAAGCGACAGCGTGCCCGTCGAAGAAGAAATTGAAAAACCAATTTCTGACTTCTTTTGGCAATTCATGCATGGTCTATTTGGTGACCATCAAGGCAAGTTGACGAAAGGCGTCATCGACCTGCTCGCCCGAAAGCGCACTTGTTAGATAGATTTGCCATCCACGTTGCCTCAACTCGTTGATCTCACCATCCGATATCGCCCACCGATCGGCCAGATCGGACTTGTTGAACAGCAATACGAACGGCATGGCGCCGAATTCGGCCTCGACCCGTTCGCGCAGCGTGAGTGCCACGGCAAGAGTAGCAGCGCGGGTTCCATCGACGACTAGCACGAGCCCGGTTGCACCTCGAACATAGCTGACGCGGAATGAGCCGATATCGTCCTCGCCGGCCAAATCCCACAAAATCAGATCCACGGTTTTGTCCGGGAGCGCGACGCTTTTCTTGTCGATTTTCACTCCGACGGTGGTCAAGTAGGTTTCTGAGAAGATGCTCTGCACAAACCTGCGGACCAGACTCGTCTTTCCGACGGCGAAGCCGCCCAGCATGCAGATCTTTTTTTGCAACATGTTGGGCTCCGCTAGTCCAGGTTTACCGTAATCGAAACCCGGCGATTGGTGGAGCTACCGGTTAGACTGTTTTCAGGTACAGCCGGCTCAAAAGTGCCCGCGCCCCGAACCAGCAGCAGTTCGGGAGCAACGCCGCGCTTGTTGAGAAGCGCACGAACTGTCTCGGCGCGGGCGGCGCTGATCGACGCGTTGGCCGTCTCACGGCCCGTGGTGTCCGAATGCCCGGTCAACATGAACCGCGCCGTTACGCCGGAATTGCGGGCACTCTGGGCGAATTCCTTTATTTGATCCGCCAACCTGTCGAGAACCGGCGTCTGCTCCGGTCCCGGCACAACCTTGCCGGAAGAGAAGAAAATATCGGTCGTCTGGATCGCCTGCCTCAAATGATTAAGTTCTGCGAGGTTCAGCTCACGCAGCTGCGAGACATCCAGAACCACTCCGTCCGCCGAAAGTTGTTCAGCGGCGGCCCGCGCGCGGTTGATCCAGCCGGCAGGAGCCTCACCCACGGCCACAATGCGACCCTGGATGATCGAGAGCTGAACGGTTTTCGGCGGGGACAGCGCCGCCGTCAGCCGCTTCACCACAAACTTCGGATCAAGGCTCTGATAGAATTGCCACTGTGCATGAACGCGGGCAGGATCAACGTCCGTTCCGGACAGCAGGGCTTGCGGGTCGGCGGCAAGCGGGTCTCTCAAGCCGGAAATATAGAAATGTCCGCCCCTCGCCGTTTGTTGGGCGACGATGATTCCCGGTTGGGCCTCAAGTCGCGACACATAATACTGCCAGTGCTCCGCCGCGCGTGCTTCGGGGCTCACGTCACGAACCTTGGAGATGTCGAATTCGGGTCCGCCTGCCGAAAGCTGCCGGGCCGCCGCGCGCGCGCGATCGATCCAGGTGTCGGGAGCCTCACCCTCGGCAACGATGCGATCATCGACGATCGAAAGTCGTACTGTTTCCGGCGGATACAGTGACGCCGTCAGCCGCTTCAGCACGAACTCCGGCTCAAGGCTCTGATAGAACTGCCACTGCGCATGAACCCGGGCGGGATCGACCTCTGTTCCCGACAACAGCGACTGCGGATCGGCGCCAAGCGGGTCTCGCAGGCCGGCAATATAGAATTGGCCGTCGCTTATCTTTTGGTCTGCAACGATGATGCCCGGCTGGGTCTCCAGTCGCGACACATAGGCGTGCCAGCGCTCCGCCTCGCGCACTTGGGGACTTACGTCACGAACCCCCGAGATATCGAAGACCGGCCCGCCTGCCGAAAGCTGCTGGGCCGCCGCGCGCGCCCGGCTGATCCAGGTGTCGGGAGCCTCACCCTCGGCGACGATGCGGCCATCGACAATCGAAAGTCGCACTGAATCCGGCGGAGCCAGCGACGCCGTCAGCCGCTTCAGCACGAACTCCGGCTCAAGGCTCTGATAAAATTGCCATTGCGAATGAACCCCGGCCGGATCGACTCCCGTGCCTGACAACAGCGACTGCGGGTCGACGGCAAGCGGGTCCCTCAGGCCGGCAATATAGAACTGGCCATCGCGTACCTGCTGTTCGGCAACGATGATGCCCGGCTGGGCCTCCACTCGCGACACGTAAGCCTGCCAGCGCGACACGTAAGCCTGCCAGCGCTGCGCTGATTGCCAGGAAAGAAAGTACCAACCGCCTGCCAGACTCAACAGCAGCAGGGCAACGGCCGCCACCAGCCACGGAAATCCGTCGTTTGATTCCTCCTGCTTCAGCTCGACGCAGGTCTGCAACTGCGCCTCTACGCTGGCCAGCTGCGAACCGTCGCCGTCAAACTGCTCTAAGGCCTGTGAGCTTTCCTCATGGATGCGAAGCAACACATCGCGAACGATTTCATGCAATTCCTCCGGCGGATTTCCCCGGATCACCGAAACCAGGGTCGCAAACGGTCCAACTTCCGACCAGAGACGAAGCTCGCCGAAACGGATTGTGTCCAGGCCGCTCTGCTCTTTCTCGTTAAATGAGTCTTTTACAAAATCCTGAATCGCACTGAGCATCGAAGAAATGAGCTGAGGATCTTCGCTCGTTGCATTGTCGGCCGTTACATGCGTTATCAAAAGGCCGGAATTCCGATGAATGAGAAACGCATGTTCCACACGGTAGACAAGGGAATGCTTCAGAACAACTGCCGAGAAGCTTGCCCCTGTTCTCCAGGCTTCAAGTCTCCACTTGAGCCCGTGCCAGGTGAATATGTGCCTTAGAGTTTCATTCAGCGACTGAAAGGTCTGGTCGATCTTTTCGCCGATCGACTTGCGAATTGCCGGCAGAAACACCGGGTACAATATGTCCGTCAGCGTGCGCGGGCTCTTCTGGATCGACCGTTGCACAGCCCGTTCGACAGCTGGCGCAAGCGCCTCGCCGAGTTGCGCGTAAGGCGCTCGTCCGGCAGCACTGGGAAGAACGTCGCCCACGGCCGCCGCAAGCTGCTCGGGTTCGTCGAGCAGATGCGTGACGCGTGAAAGCTCGGAGATTTCGCGGCTGACCAGCAACTGCCGCAGCGTTTCCATGCGCGGATCGGCGGTTGGAACCGCCTCGAACTGCGCACGGTAGTCCGGATCAACGTTCCGGGCAATTTCGATCAAAAGACGAGCCAGAGCCTCGCGATCAATCTCTGTATCGTTCGAGGCTGTTCTTTGCGGAAGGTTGAATGGGTCGACGGTGGACGTCAAGGTCCCATCAACTCACTTTCCAGCTACGGTCCGAGTTGCTCTTGCTCCCGACGGGATCCTGATTGAGACACTTTGCAACCTCGACAAACAGGCCAGCCAAAAGATTTCGGTCGGTCTTGACGTTGCTGAGGTCGGCAAACATCTTCTCGATCAGCATCTGAACGCCTTCATTCTTCTGCTTGATTTCCTCACGCAGCAAATGATCGTTTCGATTTATCCGGTCCGAAACATCGCGCTCGAGCGCGCTTAACTGATCCGACAACGTGCGCACCTGCTTTTCAAGAGCCTGGTTTTGCTCGCGAAGATTCCGGTCGATCTCCTTGTCGGCATCGGCTCGTGAATCTTTTTCGCTCCGCAATTGCCCTGCAAGCGAATCGATCTGCTTCTTTGCATTCGACTCGTACATTTCGAGATTGCGCTTGGCCTCGGATTCAACATCCTTGAAGCGCTGCAACACCCGTTCTTCAAGCTTGGAAAAGCGGCGGTCATAGTCCTGCATCTGGTTGCCGAACAGCAGGTCACGGATCTTGTCGACACCGACGGCGTCGCCGGCGGTTCCGTTTTCGCGGGCCTGAACTCCCATGAAGTTCAGCCCGTTTCCTTCTGTGTTACCTATCAGATTTACGTCCGCCTTCTTTTCTGAAGAAGCGGAATTCGAAGATTCCTTAGCCATCCATATACCCCCATTGAACACATGCCGTCAGGTAAGCATGTCAGCAATCGGGCCGCAAGCCGGATTCGTCTTGACTTATGCCTATTCATGGGGCAGCCGAGCGCGATGGCTAACGGCCCGGCAATGGCAATCAGGGGCGAGGCCCTCTTGAAGGCGCGGAGCGTGCGGACGGTTCCGGGTATCCAAAAAGCGGCCTTCAGTCGAACGTCGCCAGCGGCTCGGCATTGATCTCGACCCACTCACAGCGCCGGCTTTCGTGGTAAAAAGACTGAAATGGCGGCGGGAACGACGGGTCGGCGAAGGCGCCGACGGGAATGGCGATCACACCGGGCTGCGTGTCGATGCGATAGTGGACGGCGGCGCCGCACTCCGGGCAGAAATTGTAGATGACGCGGCCGCCCTCGTCGCCGGTGCGCGTGAACTGCTTCGCCCGTCCCTCGATCGATACATCAGCTTGCGCAAACCGGACATTGTAGCTGAAGGCGCTGCCGGTGCGGCGCTTGCAGTCGAGGCAATGACAGACCGAGATGCGCACCGGCTCGCCCGAACAGACGGCTGAAAGCTGGCCGCAGAGACATTGCGCGCGGCGCGTGACCATTGTTTCTTCCTCCCTTCACATCACTGCGTATCGGCGCTGGCCCTCAGTTCCGTCCGCTTCTGTTCCGAAACCATGGCCAGATCCAGCACCTTCTGCAGTTCGGCGGCATGGTGGAATGAAGGCTCGGCCTGCACGCCGCTGCGAACCGCATCGACGAAGCGCTGGTAATTGGTCGGCACCGTGCCGGCGTCGAGCACCTGCCATTTGGCGTTCTCGATATCCTCGCCGACACACGCCTTCAGTTCCGAACCCTCGAGATTGTGCACGACTTCGATGCCGCCCTTGTCGCCATAGATGCGCAGGCGCAATTCGTTGATGTGGCCGGTCGCCCAGCGGCTGGCGTGAACGACGCCAAAGGCGCCGTTGGAGAAATCCAGCGTCATGGCGAAGCTGTCATTGGCGTCGAGGTCGTATTCGCCGATGCGGTTGCCTGGCGCCTTGTCGAAGGTGCGCAGCCGGCAAAACACGTGGTCGACGTCGAGTGCGGCGCCATAGCTGGCGAAATCGAGGATGTGGATGCCGACATCGCCGAGCACGCCGTTGGAGCCGTGGTCGCGCGACAGCCGCCACAGCCATTTCGGGTCGGTGCGCCAGTCGCCCCAGAATTTCGAGACCAGCCAGCTCTGCAGATAGGAGGACTCGACGTGGCGGACGGTGCCGATCTCGCCGACCAGCACCATCTGCCGCGCCTTCTGCAAGGCAGCGACATTGCGATAGGTGAGATTGACCATGTTGACGATGCCGGCCGCCTCAGCCGCTTTGGCCATCTCGCTTGCCTTGCCGAAGTCTTCGGCCAGCGGCTTTTCGCACAGCACCGGCTTGCCGGCCGCGATCAACGCCATGGTGGTCGGGTGGTGAATGCGGTCCGGCGTGACGTTGGCGACCGCATCGAACTCGCCCCACGCCAGCGCGTCTTCCAGGGATGTGAACCGCTTCGGTATCTTGAACCCGTCGGCAAATTCGCCAACGCGCTTTTCATCGACGTCGACAGCACCGACGATCTCGACGCCGTCGATACCGCCGAAGCGGCGGGCATGCTCCTGCGCCATCCAGCCGGTTCCCAGTATCAAAAGCCGCATTTTCTGCACTCCGAGCGAATTGGTTCGATTCAATCATATGGCGCAGATACGGTCTAGGAAACCCATGCGGAAAACCGCCACGCCTTTTTTCCTGGATTTTGCTTTAGCGGAAGCCGGCCTCGCCCGAAGCGTGCAGCTTGCCGCCGCGCTCGACGATCGGCTCCAGCGCCTTCTCGACCGGCACGTTCGGCGCCTCAAGGATCGCCGACTTGGTGCCCTGCGGATTGTGCGCCCACTTCACCGCATTGCGCAGCACCTTGTGCACATTGGCGTCGTGATAGGTCGGATAGGTCTCGTGGCCCGGGCGGAAGTAGAAGACATTGCCGGCGCCGCGGCGATAGGTCAGCCCAGAACGGAACACCTCGCCGCCCTGGAACCAGGAGATGAAGACGGTCTCCAGCGGTTCGGGCACGGCGAACTGCTCGCCATACATTTCTTCATTCTCGAGCTCGAAATATTCGCCGACGCCTTCGGCGATCGGATGGCTGGGACTGGTCACCCAGAGTCGCTCGCGCTCGCCCGCCTCGCGCCATTTCAGCGTGCAGGGCGTGCCCATCAGCCGCTTGAAGATTTTCGAGAAATGGCCGGAATGGAGAACGATCAGCCCCATGCCTTCAAAGACCCGGCGGGCGACGCGCTCGACGATCTCGTCGGCAACGGCGCCATGGTCCTTGTGGCCCCACCAGACCAGCACGTCGGTCTCGGCCAGACGGCCGGCCGGCAGGCCGTGCTCCGGCTGCTCGAGCGTGGCGGTCGAGGCGGAGATCGCCTCGTCGGCGTTCAGCGCCTTGGCGATGGTCGTGTGCATACCTTCGGGATAGAGGGCGGCGACCACCTCATTGGTCCGCTCATGGATGTTCTCGCCCCAAACGACAGCGCGTATTGTCATGATGTCCTCGTGGTGAAGCCGACCCGCAGCGGTCACTCATAGTCTGCCTGGGGGTCAAAAGGGAATAGGCAGTGGGGAATAGGCTATAGGGGCAGAAAAACAAGGAACAGGCGATGGACGCTCCTGGGCCCTACTGCCTACTGCCTTACGCTCCCCGGCCTTCCTGAGCGACCCGCGTCAGCGGCTTGGTCAGGCGCGGCACGACGACGAGGCGCTTGATCTTGCCCTTCTTGTAGGCGGCAAGGAAGCGGGCGTAGTCCTTGAAGACGACGCAGCCATTGGACTCCGCACGGCCGCCGCGCAGCATGTAGGTGTGGGCGAGCAGGCCGTCGCGGCCGTACTTGTTGCCGCCGCTGACGGGAGTGAGACGGAGCGCCTCGACGCCATGGAAGCGGGATTCGCGCAGCCGCAGATCATAGGTGTTGGGCGGCGTCGGGCCGACATTCTTCTTGTGCACGAAGCGCGGCTGGTCGACCATCGAGCCCAGCCCCGAATGGGCCTCCAGCCGCGAGCCGTCCGGCATGTAGACGGTCTTGGCCGAGATATCGTAGACGGCGACGCCGCCGCCCATTCCGGGCGTGGCGAACAGATCCTTGAAGGCGCGACCGACACCGCCCGCCGGGACGTCCGGCTTGGCATAGGCCAGCATCTCACCGGCCTGTGTCTTCGACCTTTTGCCAGGCTTGATCCGGCTTGATTGGATGCTCTGGCTGTCTGGCACGCCAGGCAGTGCGGCGACCTCCGAAGTACTGCGTGGCGAGCGCGGCGACGAATTGCCCGGCGACTGGGGTGCGGGGCTCTCGGCCGTCCCGTCGGTCTGTGGCTTGGCTGCCCTGGGCTTGCTGGCTTGCCGAGGCTCTGCAGGCTGAGCGGTTTCGGCGCGTGGACGCCAACCCGGCAACGCAATGTTGTCGGGCAGATCGTCCTGCGGCGGCAGCGAAGCGACCTGAACTTCGGCCTGCTCAGGATCCTGCCCTCCGGCGATTGCTTCAACGGCCGGCGGCGGGGCCAGCATGTCAGCGTCTTCCGGCAAGCTGTTGGCCAGCGCCAGCGCCAGGCGCGACGAGCGTTCGATCTCAGCCACTTCCGGCCCAAAGCGTTCCGAGGCTGGGCCATGCTGATCGGGCAGCCGGACTTCGGCGAAACGGGCAGCGACCGGAAGGCTGGCAAGCATGAAGGGCGCATTCGAGGCCTTGGCGAAGGCGGCAGCCAGCTTTTGCGGCGACAGCTCTGCCTTGGCCACCACGCCGTCGAAGCGCATGCCGCGCGAAGTGGCGAGAGCGACGCTGGTGTTTGGCGCAATGTTTGAGGCGACACTGCTCGGGGCCACAGCGTGCGCGGCCGGCTTCAGCCGCGCCATCTTGCCGTTATGCGCGAAGTTCGCGGCGGCATGCGCGCAGCCGGCGTCGCATTGGCTGAGCAGCGAGGCCTGTGATTTTTGCGCCGAAAGCCGCGGCGCCCACGAATTGGCGAGGCTGCGGCGCGAATCGGCAAGTGCTGCGTTCGGCAGAAGCAGACTGTGCGGAAGGCTGTTGGAGGCTGCGGTGAGCGAGGTACCGAGCGAATAGAGGCCGGCCATGGTTGCCACCGACCACAGCGCCAAGGCCGCGCCGACAACCGGCACCACCACCCAGCGCTGGCCGGATCTCTTCGAAGTCAAACCCCGTTCAGGAGTGTCGCCCCGGTCTTTCAAACGCAAAAACGCCATACAACCACTCTCAATCGGCATGCAGGCTTGCGACCCTCGCATCCGTGACATCCACAGTTCGCTGGTGCCCCCTGCACCTTTCGCGTCTGTTGCCGATTGAATCAAAAGATGGACAAAGTTGGTTAACCAATCCCTCCATCAGCCACCGATTATGCGGCGCCTGATACGAAAAAAAGAGCACTCCATGGTCTGCGCCACGGTAGAATGCTCTCCCTCACCCCCGCCTTGCTGCCCGTTTTTGCGATCCAAGTCAAGGAAACGCTGCGTCAGCTTGCTGCAAGCCTGTGCTGATTGCCCGCTGATCGGCCTTCTCAATCAGTTGACCTTCCGGTGGCTGGAAGGTCTATCCGCTCAGAGACGGAGACTTCCGGCGACGGAAATTTACCGATGAGAACGGCATCACGACCGAAGAATCCGACTGCAGGTCGAACCCCTGCTGCGGCTGGCTGATCACAGATGGATGGGGCAAGGACATGGCGCCGTGAGATGGACTGTGAAAGCGGCGCTGCTGTGGCTGGTCTGTGCCCTTACGATGGCCGCCTCCGTCGGCGGCGGACCGATGGTCGCGGCCCGGCAGGCGTCGATGAAGGAGATGGCGGCGGCTGCGAAAACCATTGCCGGCATGTTCGACCGCAGGCAAGCCTATGACGCGGCAGCCTTCAAGGCGGCAGCGGACACGCTGCGCGCGCGCACCGGCCCTGCCCTGATTGCCGAATTTCCGAGCGGCTCGCTTGGGCCGCCTTCGCAGGCCAGGCTGGAGATCGATCAGTCACGGGCGGAATTCGAGGCCCTGGCAAATCATATCGGAACGCTCGCCGACGCTCTGGCCGCCAAGGCCGAAAGCGCGCCGGCCGTCATCACCGATGACATGCGCATGGGCACCGGCCTGGCGATGGGCGGCGGCAGCCTGCTCGGCAAGCGCTCGATTCCAGAGGAAGCCGATCCGACCAAACTGCCGGCGGAGCATATCCTGCATCTCATCCTGCAGGATTGCTCGACCTGTCATTCGAAATTCCGGCAAAAGGTACAGTGAAGCGACATTATCCGGCGGAGCATTTCTTGCTGGCCTGCGCCACAGTCACTTTGCATACAAGTAAATTCGTTTGTGCTAATATATCGCCGGTCGTGCATATCCATGCATGACGAGCATCGGGAGGATGCAATGAAAACCATGAATCGCAGGTCTGCAATTGCCCTCGGTCTGACGACCGCCGCGGTAGCGCCTTTGTTCCCCTTGGCGGCATCGGCAAAAATCAAGAAATACGGCCCGAAAGAGGGCAAGGAGATTGCGCCCGGTGTCAGGGTGGTGGAGGTCGGCACCGGCAATGCAGACATTCCCGCCTACAAGAGCATCGCAATTATCGACGTTGTGTTTCAGCCCGGAGCACATGCTCCTCAAACCGTGATGGACAACGACATGGTGTGCACCATTACCTCAGGTGCATTCACGATCAAGAAAGCGGACAAGGAATTCAAGCTCAAGACGGGTGATATGTACACCTGCTCCAAGGGCAAGACCGATGAAGCGACGAATACAAGCAAGGAGGTCGGCGTGCATCGCATCGCCGTATTGATACCCGCATAGCAGATGGAATTCCGGCCGGACCACGCCGTCGCGAGTCCGGCCGGCCAGACGAGGCGATCTCGTTCCGTCGTCAGCGCGGCCATCTCACGCCAGCCACTCCCTGATCGCCGGGCGGGCGGGAACGGCGCGCATGTGGTCTTCGCGCTATGGCTTTGTTTGGGCATGATCTTTTGGGGAAGCTGGCTTGGTTTCAAAATCAACGGCTAGGTCGAATGGCTGATCAATCAGCGCATCCACGTGGCCAATACGGAGATCGAAACCGCACGAGTTTTGCCGGCCACCAGGCGGTGTTCGAGGCGATCGAGCGCCGCGACCCGGAAGCGGCCGGCCAAGCGATGCGGGCGCATCTGGAAAACGCCCGGAGCAAGTTCAATTCAGGTTCGGGCAGATTGGACTAGCCGGCAGACGCGGCAGCGCTCTGGCGCAAAGCAAAAAGCCCGCCGTTCAAAGCCGGCGGGCTCCCTTCAATCATACAGCGCGATCCGGTCGCCGATAACCAGGACGACCGAATTTCGGCCTTCAGCGGCTGGTTGCGCTCAGGGGGCGGGCTTCGACGGGTTTGAAGCGACCAGCGATCCGAGTTTGCCGGCTTTGGCCAGACTCGGCTTTTCGTAAGTTTTCTTCACAGAATCCCTCCTCTAATGGCATCAATTTCCTCTGCCAGGCCTGTTTTGTCAAATCTGGCAGCAGTCCGTCACAGGTCCCGGCGGCAATTCGTGCCGTTACGCCGGCTCGCGCTTGAGCGCCTGCGCCATGCAGTGAATGCCGCCGCCGGTCTTGGAAATCTCGCTCATGTCGACGGCAGCAACCTCGAAGCCGCGTGCCTTGAGCTGGCCGATCAGCGACTGGCTCGACGTCGGCGCGATGACCCTGTCCTTGCCCAGCGACATGAAGTTGCAGCCGAGCGCCATCGTGTCCTGGAAGGGCACGTCGATGATCTCGTGGCCCTTGCCCTTCAGCCAGTCGACGATGCCGGGCTCGGTGCAGGCGAGGCACACCGCGGTGAGCTTCTCGGCGATCGGCACCACCATCAGGTCGATATGGACGTAATATTCGTCGATGAAGGCGAGGCGCGTTTCCCAGCCTTCCTTTTCGAACCAGTCCTGCACCTGGCGGGCGCCCTCTTCCTGAGTGCGGGCGCCGCCGCAGCCGATCAGCACCACGCCCTCCTCGATGACGTTGAAGTCGCCGCCTTCGAAGGTGCCAGCCGTGACCATGTCGTAGATGGGGATGCCGAGCTTTTCATAGGTGCGGATGGCGGCATAGTTCTCGCCGCGCCGCCACCAATTGGCCATGGCGGTGATGAAGGCGCCGTAGGGCGTCATGACGCTGGAGTCTCTGGAATAGACCTGCATCGGCAGTTCCGGCGTCGGCTCGTGCCAGTGGATGTTGACGCCGAAATGCTCATAGGCGGCGACGAGGTCCTTGTGCTGCGCCTGGGCGATCTGAACGTTGCAGGGCGCTTCGCGCAAATGCTTGCGCGACAGCGAGCTGGTCGAGAGGTGGCGCAGGAAGTTTGGCGAGCCGAGCAACACGTCTGTCAGCACGTCGGTCTCGTTGGCAAAGCCCCATGATGTCAGCGGCTTGGTGCCGCCGGCGGGATTGCGGCGCTGCAGCGAGAACGGTTCGGCGACGATGCGATCATGGACGGTCATAAGGTTCTCCTCGATTTGACTATGCAGCTTGATTGGATTGGCTGCTCGGAATCCACCAATCGCGTCCGCGCGCGGTGGTGACATATTCCGGCCAGCGGAAATTGATCGGCGGGTCATAGTCGCAAAGCGGCGCGATCCAGTTGGAGCCACCAATGCCGCCGCCGGTGCGGGTGACGAATTCGTCCATGGCCGCATCGCGCGCGGACTTGTCCTCGAGCAGGCGGAGGGCTGCAAGCGCAACCGTCTTGGCGGCGCAAATGACCATCGGGTCGATGGTGGCCGAGATACCGCCCAGCGCGTTCATCGCCCAGGATGGATAGGCATGGCCATTCGCCGAGCGCAGCGCCGGGCGGGCGACATAGAAGCGTGCGGTCGGCGTGTGCCACGACATGTCGGTGTAGTCGTCGGAGGTCGAGTTGATCTGCGACGGAGGCAAATCGCGGCGCAGGATTGCCTCGGCCTCTTGCGGCGCAACCAGCCGCTCCATCTCGTCGATGAAAGGGTTGTCGGTCGCGGTGCCGCCGGCATTGACCTGGACCTCGCGACCGATCGCTTTCGCCGCCTCGTCCCAGCTCGGAGCGCCAACGGTGGACAGCGCCTCACAGGCAATCCCCGCCATGGCGTGATTGGCGAGGCCCGGCCTCGACTTCGACACCCAATGGCGCTCATAGCGACAACCGCTGATCGCCGCGGCCGCGGCCGCATTACGGTCGAGCACCGCGGTGACCTGCTCTGCCATGGCAATGGTCGGCACGCGGATCATGTACTGGATCTCGGCCAGCCCCGCCGGCAGATTGTCGGCGGTCGCCTGCCCGGCGGTGAGGATCGCCTCGCTGATCGACCAGCCGCCCTGGTGAGGCAGCATGGAATCGCGCAGCGCCTTGGAGGTCATGTACATCGCCATCAGCGCGTCATTGGCGCCGGGCGCCCGCACCGCCGAATGCGCCTGCGGGATCGGCGCGCCATCGCTTGCGCGAACCCAGTTTTCGGGTTCGTCGCAGACAAAACGGTAGATCATCGCGTAGGCCGCGCCGCAATGCGTGTCCCAACGCGCCGTGTTGCAGAGCGGCAGCATATAGAAGGGATGGAACGAGATCATGCCGGCAAGGCCGTCATAATAGCCTTTGGCTGCATGGATCGGCTTCGAGCCCCTGACCTTCTCGGCCGGCTCGCCGGTGAAGCGCAGCGTCCCCTTGATGCCGTGGCGTTGCATTGCCGCCTTGGTGGCGAGAAGTCCGCCGAGGCCGGCAATGCCAAGCCCGGAATGCGGATCGGTGTGGCCGCCGGCCTCGCTGCCGAGGCCCGGCCGCGATCGCTTCACCGTTGCCGCGTCCTGGCAGTTGCCGGGCACCGCGTCGTATTCGCCGTACATGCCGATGGTCGGCCCCGGGCCATTCGTCCAGTGGGCGCAAAAGGCGGTCGGCATGCCGGCCGACCCTTCCTCGACCGAAAAGCCCTCATGCTTCAGCCGCGCGACATACCAGGCCGCCGACTGGTATTCGCGCCAGGCTGTTTCGCCGAAATCGAAAATGGTGCGCGTCCACGCCGACAGCGAGGGCTGGATGCCATCGAGACAGGCAAGCGCGGTGGCTTGCGCCGAGGTCGTCACCGGTTTCTCCATGCGGCCCAAGAAAGCAGTGAAGCGGCATTGCAAAAAGTGATATGTTTTTCCGGTTCATGCAAATTCGGTTCACCTGAGGCCTCTTGCGAATACCTTCCACACAGGCGCTGCGCGCCCTCGACAGTTTTGCCCGTCACGGCAGCGTCTGGCGCGCCGCCGACGAACTGCACCTCACCCGCAGCGCCGTCAGCCATCAGTTGCGGCTCCTCGAACGCGACCTCGGCTTCGACCTGCTGGAGCGCATCGGCAAGGGCGTGGCGCTGACACCGCGCGGCCAGCGCTATGCCGCCGATGTGAGGAAGGCGCTGACCGTGCTTGGCGATGCGGTAACGCGCCAGGCCGGCACCGGCGTCGGCGGTTCGTTCGCCGTTTCCTGCACGCCGGGCTTCGCCTCTCTGTTTTTATGCACCCACATCGGCGAGTTCCGGCAGATGTATCCGGACGTGGCGCTGTCGATCCTGACGCCCAGACGGCTGGACGATGTCAGCAATCCGGACGCCGATGCCTTCATTGCCTTTGGCGTCGGCAACTGGCCGAACCGCTCGGTGGAGTTGCTGTGCGAAATCTCGTTCACGCCACTTTGCAGCCCGACACTGCTCAACAAGGTCGGCGGCTTTTCAAAACCGGCCGACGTGCTGCGCGCCAATCTCTTGCATCTCGGCGACACCGAGGACTGGGCGCGCTGGCTGGCGCTGTCCAAGGTGGAAAACCCCGACACCGAAGGCGGCATCTTCTTCTCGGACATGAACCTCGTTTTTTCCGCGGCGATCGCCGGCCAGGGCATCGCCATGGGCGACGAGCTGACCAGCCGCCGGGCGCTGAGCGAAGGCCGTCTGGTGCGCCCCTTCGACATCGCGATCCCCTCGCCGCGCTCGTATTTCCTGGTGTCGGAACATGCCAAGGCCAGCCACCCGGTGCTGGAAGCATTCAATGGGTGGTTGAGGTCGAAGCTGTCGGAGAACCGGATCAGCCCGTACTAGCCTCCCATCCGTGAATCAAATTTGCCGATCTGGCGAAAACTATTCGGTTGCGGTGAGCCGGCGCACTGCCCTACGCTCAAGCCACGATCAAGGAAGAGGCAGGATGCAGCAACCCGGCCGGGCCGCAGAGATCAAGGCAATCGGGATCGGCAAGAGCTTCGGCTCGTTCCAGGCGCTGGACGATCTGACGCTCAATATCGGCCGCGGCGAGTTTTTGACGCTGCTCGGTCCCTCCGGCTCGGGCAAGACCACATTCCTGATGATCCTCGCCGGCTTCGTGCAACCGACCGCCGGCAAGCTTTTCAGCGACGGCATCGACATCACCGAGCGGCCGGCCGAACAGCGTGCCGCCGGCATGGTCTTCCAGGGCTATGCGCTGTTCCCGCACATGTCGGTCGAGGCCAACATCGCCTTCCCGCTCAAGGTACGCAAGAAATCGGCTTCCGAGATCAAGCGCCGCGTTGCCGAGATGATCGAGCGCGTCGGCCTCAAGGGCCATGAGACGAAACTGCCGGCGCAGCTTTCCGGCGGCCAGCAGCAGCGCGTGGCACTGGCGCGCGCGCTGGTGTTCGAACCCGGCGTGCTGCTCCTCGACGAGCCGTTCTCGGCGCTCGACAAGAGCCTGCGCGGCCAGATGCAGGCCGAGATGAAGCGGCTGCATCAGGAGACCGGCACCACCTTCGTCTTCGTCACCCACGACCAGAGCGAGGCGCTGGCGCTGTCGTCGCGCGTCGCCATCTTCAACCACGGAAAATTGCTGCAGGTCGGAGCGCCGGACGAGGTCTACGACCGGCCGGACAACCGCTTCGTCGCCGAGTTCCTTGGCGAGATCAACATGCTGCCGTTGAAGGGGGTCAAGCCCGCCGACAATGGCTCGACGGGCCTCTGCGAGGACCGCGCGGTCAACATGCTCTGCAAGGCCGAGAAAGTCCGTGGCGATGCCATATTGGCGATCCGGCCCGAACATATGTCGATCACGCGCGAAGCCGCCGCCGGCGAGAACGGCATTGCCGCCACCGCCATCGGCTCGACCTATCTGGGTGCGGCGACCAAACTCGATCTGACGACACGCCAGGGCGCCAAGGTGACCGTCTCGGTGCCGAACGAGGTCGCGGCGGCGGCGCTGAGCCAAGGCAATTCCGTCTGGCTGACCTGGCCGGCGGAAAAGGGTTTCCTCCTTCCGGACGGAGGATGACGACGAGAACGGCGAAGTCTTCCAGCAAAGAATCTGGAGCGCGCCATAACCACCGGAACCAACAACGAAAAAGGGGAACTAAAATGACAGACCAAAGCAAAAAACAAGCCATGGACGGGCTATCCGCCCGGGCAGTGCGCGGCGAGATTTCGCGCCGGCAATTCACCCAGCTTGCAGCCTTCGTGCTGGCCGGCACGCCGATGCTGCTGCGCTCGACCGGCGCGTTTGCGCAGGCCAAGGAACTGGTGCTGGTCAACTGGGGTGGCGATGCCCTCACCGCTTATGACGCCGCCTATGGCCAGGCCTTCACCAAGGACACCGGCATCGCCGTCAAAATGGACGGTTCGGGCCCGACCGAAGGCGCGATTGCCGCACAGTTCAAGAGCGGCGCGCCGACCTGGGATCTCGTCGACGTCGACCCATTCTCGGCCATCACGCTCGGCGCGCAGGGTGCGCTCGAGCCGATCGACTACGCCATCGTCGACAAGAAGAAGATGCGTGAAGGCTTCGGCTGGGAATACGCGGCCTCGACCTATTTCTTCTCCTACGTCATCGCCTATGATTCGGAGAAATACGGCAAGGACGCGCCGACCGGCATGGCCGACTTCTTCGACGTGAAGAAGTTTCCGGGCAAGCGCTCGCTCTACAAATGGGGCGTGTCGAGCTGGGAAGCAGCGCTGCTTGCAGACGGCATCGCGCCGGCCTCGCTCTACCCGCTCGACCTGAAGCGAGCGCATGACAAGATCGCCGCTTTCAAGGAAAACGTCGTGGCTTACTGGGGCGGCGGCGCCGAGAGCCAGAGCGTGCTGCTCAACGGCGAAGCCTCGATGGCGATCGTGTGGTCGACCCGCGCCTCGCTGATCGAGCAGGACTCGGGCGGCAAGATCAAGTTCATCTGGGATCAGGGCCTGATTTCGCCCGGCGCGCTGGCCGTGCTCAAGGGCAACCCCGGCGGCAAGGACGCAGCGATGAAGTTCATCGCCAGCGCCCAGGATCCGCAAAAGCAACTGGTGATGTTCGACAAGCTCGGACAGGGTCCGGCCAATCCGGCCGCCGACGCGCTGATCCCCGCCGACAAGAAGCGCATCAACCCGGTCGATCCCGAAAACATGAAGAAGCAGATCGCGCTCGACATGGATTGGTACGCCAAGAATTATGGGGCAGCACTCGACGAATACACCAAGATCATCTCGGCCTGACCAGGCCGGGCACGAGCTTCGATGAGAGGCACCCTCTCCGACAGGATGGGCGCGGCGGTGCTGATGGCGCCGCTGCTCCTGTTCCTTGTGCTGGCCTACGCCTGGCCGTTCCTCGGCGTCGTCAAGTGGAGCGTCACCTTGCCGACACCGGGGCTCGGCCAGTATGGCGCGCTCGCCACCGATGCCCTGGTGCAGTCTGTGTTCATCCGCACGCTGCGCATCGCGCTGATCGTCACCGTGATTTCCGTGGCGGCGGCATACGCCATCACCATGGTGTGGGTGCGCGGCAGCCCGGCACAGCGCATAATCGCTGAATTCTGCATTCTCGTCCCCTTCTGGATCTCGGTGCTTACCCGCGCCTTCGGCTGGGTGGCGCTTTTGTCCAACCGCGGCCTGATCAACACCTGGCTGCAATCGATCGGCTTCATCTCCGAGCCGCTGGCGCTGGTGCGCAACGAGTTCGGCGTCATCGTCGGCATGACGCATTTCCTCATTCCCTTCGCGGTGTTCCCGCTGGCCTCCGCCATGCGCAGCCTCGACGAGCGCGTGCTGCTCGCGGCGCGCGGGCTCGGCTCCAGCCGCATGCGCACCTTCTGGACCGTGTTCGTGCCGATGACGCGCTCCGGCATCATCGGTTCGGCGATGATCGTGTTCGTCTTCTCGCTCGGCTTCTTCGTCACGCCGGCGATCCTCGGCGGCGGCCGCAGCGTGATGATCGCCGAGCTGATCTATCTCCGCATCTTCCAGAGTCCCGACTGGGGACTGGGTGCGGCGATCAGCGTCGTGCTGGTGCTGTTCGTCGGCGCGCTCATGGCGCTGCTGTTCCGCTATGTCAGACCGAAGCAACTGATCTGATGCCGACCTATCGCCCCGGTCCCGTCTCGCTGATCCTCGCCGTGCTGGTGGCACTGTTCCTGCTGCTGCCGCTGCTGGCGGTCATCCCGGTGTCGCTGACGCCAAGCCGCATGCTGGCTATGCCGACGGGCGAACTGTCGCTGCGCCACTACCGCGCGCTGATCGAGGATCCGCGCTGGTTCGACGCCATCCTGCTGTCGATCCGCATCGGCATCGTCAGCAGCGTCATCTCCACCGTGCTGGCGCTGTGCTTCAGCCTTGGCGCCTGGATGTTCCAGCCGCGATTTACCGCCGCCCTTGTCGGCTTCGTGCTGTTGCCGATGGTGGTGCCGCCGGTGGTCTCGGCGATCACGCTCTACTTCCTGCTGACGTCGATCTCGGGCATGAGCTCGTTCTTCGGCTACGACACCTGGCTCGGCGTCGCCATGGCGCATTCGGTGATGACGGTGCCTTTCGCCACGGTGCTGATCCTGGTCGCGCTCAGCCAGCTCGACCGCCGCATCGACCTTGCCGCGCGCGGCCTTGGCGCCGGCGTGTGGGAACGCGCCACGCGCATCATCATGCCCAACATCAGGTTCGGCATCGTCACCGCCGCGCTGCTGTCCTTCGTGCTGTCCTGGGAAGAGATCGGCGTCACCCTGTTCATCACCTCGGTCAACGCCATCACGCTGCCGCGGCTGATGTGGATGGGCCTGCGCGACAACATCGACCCGGCGATCGCCGCGCTCTCGGTGATCCTGATCATCATCACCGTGCTGGTGCTGGCGGTGAGGACTGTGGTGGTGAAGATGCGCGGCGGGCACTGAGCCAAGGTGGCCAACAACAATCGGCGATAGCCAAGCCGCTGTGTGAAGGGCGTTACGGACGGTGAGCGCCGGGTACATTACGCGGCGTCATGGGAAACCTGCCGCTGGTGACATTTGCCTTCGTGTCGGTGCTCGGAATGGCGGTTCCGGGACCGGACGTCGTGCTCGCCATCACCAACGGCTCCCGCTACGGTTTTCGGCGCGCGTTTCTCGGCATGGCCGGCGTCGTACTGTCTGATTTCGTTCTTATCAGCATCGTCGCGCTGGGCTTCGGCGCTCTTCTGCTGGCTTCGGAATTCTATCTCTCGGCTCTCAGGATGTTCGGCGCGGGCTATCTGCTTTTCGTCGCCATCGGTACCCTGCGCACCGCATCCCGACCTTCGTTCAACCCTAACCTTCCCGAAACACGCCATTCAGCCAAGGCACTCATTGGGCGCTGCTTCCTGGTGGCGGTCACAAATCCGGCGGCCTGGCTGCTTTTCCCCGCGATCCTGCCGCATTTTGTCCGCGTGGATGAGCCGATCGCGATCCAGTATGGCATCCTGGCCATTATCGCCGCGCTTGCCGATGTGTTTGTGCTGACGTTTTACGCAGCCCTTGGCGCGCGGGCTGCAAGGCTTCTGGCTGGGCCAAACGCCGTGTGGATCGACCGGTTGTACGGTATCGCCCTGCTTGGTCTTTCGAGCACTTTGATCCTGCAATCCCTCGGGCATCTGAGATAGTCGACACAGGACTACACAGGGCCGGATTTAGCAATCGGTCCGCCGTCAGCTTGCGAAGAATCTCGACAGCCTTGCAGCCGTGTCTTCGGGGTGCTCTTCCGGGAAGAAATGGCCCACCCTTGACCGAGTCGCCTTCGATGTTATCAGCCCATTGCCGCCAGATCGCCAATGGGCCACCTTCCTCCGCATACCAGTTTTCCAACCCGCCCTCGCCGCTCCAGAGCGCAAGCAGCGGGCATCTGATGCGACGGCCGTCAGCCTGGTCCTGCGCGTCATGCTCGCGGTCGATGCCTGCGGCGGCGCGATATTCCTCGCAGATGGCGTGGGCATGGGCGGGATCACGCAGCGCCTCGATATAGGCGGCCCTGACCTCAGCGGGAAAAGCATCTGGAGCCGAGCCCCAGCCGGCGATCGCATTGTCGATGACTACATCCGGTGCAGCAGCCAGAAGGCGTTCCGGCAGCGGATCGGGCTGGGCAAGCAGGCTCCACGGCCAGAAGGCCAGCGCCAGCCTGGCATCAGCACGATCCCAGGCGGAGGCCGTGGGGATGACGTCGAGAACGGCGACTTTCGACACGGTTTCGGGATGGTCGAGCGCCAGCCGGTAGGCGACGCGACCGCCACGGTCGTGGCCGGCAACCATGAAACGGTCGAAACCGAGAACGTCCATAACCTGCACCATGTCGCGCGCCATCGCCCGTTTGGAATAGGAGGCATGATCGGCAGTGGACACTGGACAGCCGCTTTGGCCGTAGCCCCTGAGATCGGCGGCAACCACGCTGAAGTGCGAGGCCAGGGCCAGCGCTATGTCGCGCCACATCACATGCGTTTCGGGAAAGCCATGCAGGAGCAGCAACGGCGGCCCTGAGCCACCGGCCCTGACGAAGATCGATGTCTCCTCCATTTGAACGGTCCTGGCGTCAAAGCCCGCAAACATCAGCTGCCGCCAACCATTCCGTGGCTGGAAAGGATGCGCAACACCTGGACACCCTTCGGCAATTCGATCAGGAACTCCTTGTCGCGGTCGAGATGGTGGATGCTTTGCGGATCGCCGCCGGTAAAGGCGGCCATCGCCTCGACGCTCTCCCAATAGGAGATGGTGACGAATTCCGAATGCGTCGGCGTGTCCTCGCGAAAAGTCTGCACGCCAAGCGCTTTCTCGATCAGCGGCTTGATGCCGGCCTCGTAATTGTAGCGCTCATAGGCATCGGCCTTGTCGGGCAAGGTCCTGCCGCGCCAGATGCGCGCAATGGTGGGCGTCTTCGGTGCCATCTCCTATAACACCCGAAGGCGCGCCGCGTTCCGACTATCCTGACTGGCCGCACAACTGGCTGATAGTCGACGTATGGCAAAGGCTCCGTACAGTAACTTGCACTGGACACGCGGCTATCCTGTCAAGTCCAAACGTGCTCTCTTGTGCTCAACTTGGGAGGGCACAATGAAACTACGTCTAGCTTTCGCTGTATTCACCGCAGGAATTTTCTTCGCATTGTCGGCTGCCTCGGCCGGACAAGGGGAACAGCAAAACATCAACTTCCTGGCTCGGATGTCCGATGCAAGGTTAAATTTGGCCGCCAGAATGGCCGGTGACCTCGTTGGCGTAAGGCAAAGATGTCCGGCGTTGAGGCCAACGGAAGACGGAAAAGCAATTTTCGCCGTCCCGGTCCTTTTGTATGATGGGCGGGACAAACACCTGACCCCAGACCCCCGAAAGTTCAACATGGCCATCCATACCTATGAGAGGGCTTTCGCAATGGCGGCCCAGAGATCGGCAAGTTGCCAAAGCGAGAGGGCCAAATACCCGAAACTTTACCGGTAGATGGCTAACAAGTACGACCTTCAGGCGCCGCGACGCCTCACCTAAGGTATTGAAATTGTTGGGAGGATTCGAACCTGTGACCATCGGCTTAGAAGGCCGGTGCTCTATCCGGCGGAGCTACGGGACCGCTGCCGTCAGCGAACGCGCCCTACCTTCAGGCAGCATGCAGGGTCGGGATGGCGCTAACGTCAACTTCGCGCTCCGCATGCCAGGCATCATACGCGGCCTGCATCCTGAGCCAGATCGCGGCACGATCGCCGAACATCTTGCCAAGGCGGGCGGCCACGGCAGGCGATACCGGCTTCTTCTCACGGATGATATCGTAGAGCTGCTGGGCGCGAGATTCCGAGCAGATTGGCGATTTCCACCTTGGTCTTGCCGGTGGCGGGAACGATGTCGTCGAGCAACGCGCCAGGATGGGAAGGGCAGCGCTCGGTCGTTCTGTTTCGTTCGTACACCTTCAGAGTGCTACCCATATGCCAGGTACAAACCGTAACCTATGTGTCCGGAATGGACCCGGCAAAATTGGCGATCCCGACAGGATTCGAACCTGTGACCATCGGCTTAGAAGGCCGGTGCTCTATCCAGCTGAGCTACGGGACCGCTGGCCGGCATTTGATATCTTGGCCGGCTGATGTCTATGTGCCAGGCGCTGACCGCCGGTCAATGCGTCCAGGGTATCCTGCGGTCATAGCGGAAATTTTCCGCATAGGAAATCTGCCGGCGCTTGGTCTCTTTCGGCTCCTCGACACGGAAGGCCAGCCCCTGCTTTTCGGCATAGGCCACCGCTTCTTCCCTGGTGTCGAAGGTCAGCCTGATCTGGCTCAGCATGTCGCCCGATGTGGTGTAGCCCATCAGCGGGTCGATCTTCTTGCGTTGCGCGGGATCGAATTCCAGCACCCAATGGCCGGTCTTGGCCTTTCCGGACTGCATCGCGGTTTTGGCTGGGCTGAAAATACGCGCGGACATAGGCACCTCGTAGCTGCGTTGGCGGTAGCGCCGCCTTATTTCAGTCAATACTGTGCAACACTGCCGACGGCAAGGCCGAAGCGGCCTGCAACCAGGTCGCTTCGGCAGCGGCATAGGCTGGATACACTGGCGTAGCATCAAAAGTCATGGTCATGATGGCGACACAAAGAGGCATGGACGCAGGGATTTTGCACGCCGAGGCCGGCAGCCAAGCGATTTTCGACGGCGCGATCGTGATCGGCGCCGGGGCAGCCGGCTTGACCGCAGCCCATGCGCTGCTCAAGACCGGCGTGCCTGTGATGGTGTTGGAAAAGGAAGCCCGGCTGGCCGAGCCATGGCACGGGCGGCACGAGCGACTGCATCTCAACACGCACCGCGACCTTTCGGCGCTGCCGGGCGTTTCCTTTCCCGCCGGCACCCCTGCCTTTCCGCACCGAAACACCATCATCGGCCATCTGAACGAATTCCGCGCCATGCACCGGCTGCCGGTCGAGTTCGGCATCGCGGTCGAGGAGATAGGCTTCGAGGGCGACCACTGGCTTGTGCGGACCAGTGCCGGGCCGCGGCTGGCGCGCCATGTCGTCATCGCCACCGGGCGCGACCGGCAGCCCTTCGTTCCGGCCTGGAAAGGCATGAAGGCCTTTGCCGGACGCATCATCCATTCGGCCGCATTCGGCGACGCCAAGGCCTATGCGGGCAAGAAAGTGCTGGTCGTCGGCGCCGGCAATTCCGGCTTCGACGTTCTCAATCACTTGGCGGCAGCCGGCACGGGACAGATCTGGCTGTCGGCGCGCAACGGTCCGGCACTGCTACCCAAGCGCCTCGGCCAGATCGCCGTCCACCGATTTTCGCCGATCCTGGCGCGGCTGCCGTTCAAGCTCGCCGATGCGGTGATGGCGGCGACGCAGCGATGGGCCTTCGGCGACCTCACGGCCTACGGCCTGCCGCCGACGCCTTCGGGCGGCGCAAGCCGGCTGGCGTCGGATTATACCGCCATCGCCACCGATGACGGCGCCGTCGATGCCATCAAGGACGGCAGGATCATCGTCTTGCCAACCGTGCGGGAATTTACCCGCGACACGGTCGTTTTCGACGATGGCGCGACGATCCAGCCGGATATCGTCATCGCCGCGACCGGCTACCGCACCGGGCTCGAGGCCATGTTGGGCAAGCTCGGCGTGCTCGACGAAAAGGGCGTGCCGCTGTTCAACGGCGCGGACAGCGATCCGAAACTGCCGGGCCTGTGGTTCACCGGCATGCGGCCAAGCATCCGCGGCTGCTTCGCCAATGCCCGCATCCAGGCCAAGGCGATCGCAGCCAGGATTGCACGGGAGCGCAGACCGCCAAGCCCCGTTTGACGATTTAGGGGTTGCGCGACAGGGTCCGGAACCGTATACGCCGCAGGGCCTCGGAGTGTAGCGCAGCCTGGTAGCGCATCTGGTTTGGGACCAGAGGGTCGGGAGTTCGAATCTCTCCACTCCGACCATTTTTTCCCACAAAGCCAGTCCTTGCCCAAGGTCACTCCCAAGGTCGCCAATGGCTGCCTCGCCGGTAGCGCATGGCGGCACGCATTGCCCAAGTAGCAGCCGCTCGCCGATCGGACCCTACATTGGAACACCAGTTCGCTCCGAGAGTTGTGTATGTTCAACCCAAGGAGCCAACAATGAAAACCCTTCTCGTCGCCTCCATGATCGCGTTCGCCGGAACGGCGGCTTTGATCGCACCGGCGCAAGCCGCCAGTCTGACTATCCAGTCCGATGACGGCGATCAATATTCGTCCGACGATGGCGATATACAGGTTCTTCGCCATCACCAGCGCCACAAAGACTATAGCGACGACTATGGCGACGACTACAGCGACAACCAGGATGGCCAATGGAGGCGCCACCACCGCCATCACCGCTGCCATATCGAACTGGTCAGGCACTGGCGCCATCACCACAGGGTCGTCGAAGAGGTCAGGGTCTGCGGCTGATCCGATCGCTTTAGACCTGCTACGGCCGAGTTGGCGGCCGGAGCACCAATCTGACCTAAAGCGCGTCTCATTTGAACGGACTCACGCGACGCGCTTGAGGTCTTGTTTGATGCATGTGGTTCTCTCAAAACCGGGGCCACTTGAGCGACATGCATCAGGCGCCCGTATCATCGAACAGCACCCTTCGGCGGGTTTGGCTGAAAATCCGACGCAGGGATAATCCCCTCGCTTCCAAAGGGGAGATTCTGGATGCTTGGTCTCGAGGCATGGCTTTCGCTGATTGGCCCTGCGTACTTCGCTTACATCGGCATCACGGTTCCGTTCGTCGTCGTCTGGGCCATTATCTGTGCGGCCCTGTGGATCTGGAACAACCGGCCGAGCAAGAGGCAAGGCCCTCCCCGCTCGTGGCCCGCCAGCGTGCTGTTCTTTGTCGTCGTTGCCGCGTGCTACGTGGCAGCGCATACGGTGGTCTATCTGCTGGTCCGGTATCTGGCGGCGTTGTGGGCATAAACGTAGCTCTATAGAGCGCTCTCGATATCGGTCTTCGAAAAATCGTCGCCAACATAGAGCAAGCGGCAGGCTCGATCCTTTGCCACTTCATAGGCAAAGCAATCGCCGAAATTGAGCCCGGCCGGATGAATACCCTTGCCCCATTTCCCATACGCCTCGGCTATGCGCCGGCCAGAGGCTGGTGTCACCGCCGTGACCTCGAAGCCGAGCCCGCCGATCAGGCCGGCCATTTCCTCACCGACATTGCGCCTGTCCGCCACGATCAGCGCCTCGGCCACTGTGCCAGCCGAGATCAAAATATCGTCTTCGGCTTCCAGCGCCGCTATGCAGGCACTGGATTGAGGTTCGGCAAGAACGATCGCCATCAGGGCCGAGGTATCGACCACGATCATTCGGGCAGGCCATCGTCGCCATAGAGGAAGTCCTGGCTCCGCGCGGCATCCGACCCGGTCTTTGCCTTGGCAGCGCCGGATGCTCGCATTGCCTCCAGTAATGCCCGGCGGCTTTTCCTGTCAGGGACAGCCTTCATGGGAACAAGGCGCACGGCTGCATGACCATGACGGGTCAGGATAACTTCATCACCCGCCTCGGCACGACGGACCAGTTCGGTGAGCTGCCCCTTGGCGTCTGTAACGGATACCTGCATTGACCACTCCTTTATGGACCATGCTCTGGTCCATATTCAAGAAGTAGACCATCTAATGGTCCATTTCAATGCAGGACGATAAGATCTTGCGGTTTGGTGAAGTCTGAATGACAGCTGGCGCGCAATCGTAGGCCTTGCGGCGATTCTATCTGAAGGTAAGCTCGCCGGGCGAGAACCCCAATCATCACTCCCGGCGAGCCTACAACCCGATCAGGAACGCGATCAGGACCGGGGTCAGCCGGCAAACGCAGTGTTGCAAGATGGGTGCCAGAGGTTTCTTCTCGAAATGGGACAGGAGCGGAGTCTTCTCCTTCCACTGCCTACACCTCGAACTCGCCCTGCCCTTCGTCCATTGCGCTGACGGTTTCGGCGGCGAGCGCCCTGGTGATCGGCGTCTTGCGCTCGAGCGCGGTGCGGTCGAGGCGCTCGACCACGCGCATGGCGGTGGCCAGCGAGCGCTCGATGCGGCGCACCAGATATTGCACGACATGCGGCTCGACCTCGACCTGGCGGTCGGCGAAGAGTTTGGTGATGACACCGGCCAGAAGCAAATCGTCCGGCTCATGGATCTCGACGGTTGCCGCCGCCTTCAGCCGCGAGGCAAGATCGGGCAACGTCACCCTCCAGGCGGCGGGGAAGCGCCGCGCCGTCAACAGCAAGGTGGCCCCGGCGCCGCGCACTTCATTGATGAGATGGAACAGGCCCGCCTGGTCGATGGCTGTCTTGTCGACATCGTCGATCAGCGCGGGCCTGCCGCCAAGCCCGGTGATGGCATTGCCGATGCGCTGGGCATCGACCGCCACAGCGTTGGCCCGCGCCTGCCAGATCGAGCCCAGATGTGTCTTGCCGGAACCGGCCGGGCCAGCGAGCACGATCACCGGCGACGGCCAGTCCGGCCAGCGATCGACAAGGGCTGCCGCC
Organism: Mesorhizobium sp. M0001; assembly: GCF_040324255.1. Lineage (NCBI taxonomy): Bacteria > Pseudomonadati > Pseudomonadota > Alphaproteobacteria > Hyphomicrobiales > Phyllobacteriaceae > Mesorhizobium > Mesorhizobium sp. M0001. The sequence continues at coordinate 262,307 of NZ_JAMYVS010000007.1, read as the reverse complement.
TCGCGGTTGGTGGCCGACACCACCAGTTCGTCGCGCGAGTAGCCGGTGCCGTGGCCAAGGTCGAGCGGCAGTTGGCGCGGCGGTTCGGTCTTATGATCCGTCACGTTCAGCCGCGCGGCGACCGGTGGCCGCCGCCGCGAGCAGCGGGCAGCGGCGGGACGGGCTCGGTGGAGTGTCCCTTGTAGAGCGGCGATTCGAGATAGCGGGCAATGGCAAACCGCACCAGCACGGCAACCGCCGCCGAAGCAGGAACGGCAATCAAAAGGCCGACGAAGCCGAACAGGGCGCCGAAAGCGAACAGCGCAAACATCAGCCAGACCGGGTGCAGGCCGACGCTTTTTCCGACCAATCTGGGCTGCAGGATGTTGCCTTCGATGAACTGGCCGATGAAGAACACCACGGCGACAGCAACGATCATGGTCCAGTCCGGCCAGAACTGGACGAAGGCGACGCCGACGGCCAGGACCAGTCCGGTCAGCGAGCCGACATAAGGGATGAACGAGATCAGCCCGGCGAAGAGGCCGATGAGGATGGCGAAATTCAGCCCGGTCAGCGTCAGGCCGGTGGCATACATGCCGCCGAGCACCAGGCACAGCGTGCCCTGGCCGCGCACGAAGCCGGCGGTCGCGGTGTTGATGTCCCTGGAGATCGCCCTGACCGTCCCGACATAATCGCGCGGCACCCAGCTGTCGACGACCGCCACCATGCGATCCCAGTCGAGCAGCATGTAGAAAGCGACAACCGGAGTGACCACGAACAGGCTGACCACCGACACCAGAGCAACGCCGGAACTCCAGATCGAGGTGAAGACGGTGCTCAGCAAGCCGAAACCGGAAGTGAGCAGCGAATTCAGCCCGTCGCGCAGGCCATTGGCATTGACGCCGAATTTCTGCTCCAGCCATTTGGGATCGAAGCTGGTGATCAGCGACTGCAGCCGGGTCAGATATTCCGGCAGCTTGCTGGCGAAATCGGCCATCTGCGTGGCCAGAACCGGAACCAGGATGACGAAGGCCAGCACCAAAAGGACGATGAAGGCGATCAGGATGACCACCGTCGCCATCAGCCGGGAGAGGCCGAGGCGCTGCAGCCGGTCGGCGACCGGGTCGAGGAAATAGGCCAGCACCATGCCGGCAACGAACGGCAACAGGATGCTGGAAAAAATGTAGAGGAACAGCGCCAGGAAGATTGCCGTGCCCAGCCAGAAGAAAATCTGGCGGCGAAACGCCAGGGACGCAGCCGCGTCTGCTAACGCGGCATTCTTGTCAACTACCCGGGGTGGAGCCTTCGCCATAGCCGCTCATATGCCTCAGCCAAGCCACGAGATAGGCCGCGGCCGAAGCCACGGTCAAGACCCCGGACAGCAATATGAGCGCAGGCCTGAGCGGGTCGAGGTGGAGGCCAAGGGCAAGTTCGCCCAGCACCACGGCGCCAGCACGATCTGGGCGTCGGTGTTGGCCTTCGACACATAGAGCGGCTTCATCTCGACCGGATGCGCCATGACCGTGGACAAAAGCACGGCGCAGATGATCAGCGCATCGCGTGACACCATGGTCACCACCAGCCACAGCGGCAATTGCCCGATGAAGCCCATGACCACGAACACCGAGACCAGAAGCACCTTGTCGGCCATCGATCGAGATAGGCGCCGAGTTCGAATGCTGGTTGAAGCGGCGGGCGATGAAGCCGTCGACGCCATCGGAAATTCCGGCAACGAGAAATCCGGCAAAGGCCCAGTCCCAGCGCATGTTCAGCATCGCCAGCACCAGCACGAAGCGCAGGATGGTGATGAGGTTGGGAATGGTCAAAGGCATGTCCCGCCATGCTTGTTCTGCAGATAGATGATGGAGATGGATTCTGGCTGCAAGGACCAGCGGTGAAGGGGCGACTGTCCACGTATTTATCTTGGGCAAAAGCCCGGTATCCTGTCGTCATCCTTGCCCCCCGAAACCATTCATGCGAAGAGCCGCCGAGGGAAACAGGGATGCGCCGACGATGAGCAAGGGCGACCGGGCCAAGCGCAAGAACGGGCTCACCTATGCCGAGGCGGGCGTCGACATCGATGCCGGCAACCTCATGGTCGAGAAGATCAAGCCGCTGGTGCGCGCGACGCGCCGGCCGGGCGCCGATGGCGAGATCGGCGGTTTTGGCGGCCTGTTCGACCTCAAGGCGGCGGGTTTCACGGATCCGGTGCTGGTTGCCGCCAATGACGGCGTCGGCACCAAGCTGAAGATCGCCATCGATGCCGGCAAGCACGACACGATCGGCATCGACCTCGTCGCCATGTGCGTCAACGACATCGTCGTGCAGGGCGCCGAGCCACTGTTCTTCCTCGACTATTTCGCCACCGGCAAGCTCGACCCCGACCAGGGGGCGGCAATCGTCGGCGGCATAGCAATCGGCTGCCGACAGGCCGGCTGCGCGCTGATCGGCGGCGAGACGGCCGAAATGCCCGGCATGTATCACGACAAGGATTACGACCTGGCCGGTTTCGCCGTCGGTGCTGCCGAACGCGGCCAGTTGCTGCCGACCGACGATATCGTCGAAGGCGACGTGCTGCTTGGCCTGGCTTCCTCGGGCCTGCATTCGAATGGCTTTTCGCTGGTGCGCCGCATCGTTGGCGTCAGCGGTCTTGCCTGGGGCGATCCGGCGCCGTTCAACGATGAGGCGACGCTGGCAGAGGCGCTGCTCGAGCCGACCCGCATCTATGTGAAGTCGGTCCTCAAAGCGATCCGTGGCACGCACGGCATCAAGGCGCTGGCCCACATCACCGGCGGCGGTTTCCCCGAAAACATCCCGCGCGTCCTGCCAAAGGACTTTTCCGCAGAGCTCGATCTCAATGCCATCGATGTGCCGCAGGTGTTTTCCTGGCTGGCGAAGACTGGCGGCGTGGCGCCGGAGGAGATGATGCGCACCTTCAACTGCGGTATCGGCATGATCCTCGTCGTCGCCTCCGGCCAGGCCGCACAGGTCGCAGCCGTGCTGCAGGAGGCCGGCGAGACGGTGACGCCGATCGGCCGCATCGTGCCGCGCCGCGACGCCGGCGTTATCTATCGGGGCTCGATCGGCCTATGAGCAGGAAACGCACGGTTGTTTTGATCTCGGGACGCGGCTCGAACATGACGGCGCTAATCGCGGCGGCGAGCGACCCGGCCTATCCCGCCGAGATCGTTGGCGTCATTTCCGACCGGGCCAACGCCGCCGGCCTCGGCATCGCGGCCGCGCGCGGTATCCCGACCAAGGTCATCGTGCGCGCCGACCATGCCAGCAAGGAAGCCCATGATGCGGCGATCGACGCCGCGCTGATTGCGTTCAATGCCGAGATCGTGGCGCTGGCCGGCTATCTGCGCATTCTCTCCCGCGGCCTGGTCGAGAAGTGGCAAGGGCGCATGCTCAACATCCACCCTGCCCTGCTGCCGGCCTTCAAAGGGCTCGATACGCATGCGCGCGCCCTGCGCGCCGGCATTCGCATTCATGGCTGCACGGTGCATTTCGTCACATCAGAGATGGATGACGGCCCGATCATCGCGCAGGCAGCGGTGCCGGTGATGGTCGGCGACAACGAAGACACGCTGGCCGCCAGAGTGCTGAAGGCCGAGCACCGGCTTTATGCGCTGGCACTCGGGCTGGTCGCAGACGGCAAGGCGCACATGGAAGGCGGCCGCACCGTGCTGGCGCATTTCGCCGACGATGCCGAAAACGGAACTTCCGTGGTGATGGCGCCCGACCCGCTGCGCGAAGAACGCGATCTCGAACATCTGGCGCGGATCACGCCGTAGGCGCTTCAGGACCTGAAAGCCCTTGGATATTTTTGACAGCGCGATCCGGAGAAAAGGCGATCTCGCCGGCGTCTTTGAATATGACGACACTGAAGGGCCAGCAAACGCCACGGCTTATTTTTACCTATACGAAGCGCATGACGAGGTAGTTGGGCGGATCATCGGCGCAATTCATATTCGATCGGGTGCCTGGGCGATCACCGAAGCGGATATTGCCGTCCAATGGACAATGATGAGAGGCGCGTCGGCTTTTTCGTCTTCGGCACTTTGTCGGCAGCCTTTGATGCCGCTACGGGCGCTAAATACGGTGGCGGATACGGCATGGACTTCCAGCGCGAAATTCCCTGGTCCTGAGATCTAACAGATGAAACAGCTGCTTCTTCTTCGCCACGCCAAGTCGAGCTGGGACGACCCGGCGCTTGCTGATTTCGACCGGCCGCTCGGGCCGCGCGGGCTGAAGACGGCGCCGCTGATGGGGCGCGAACTGGCCCGGCGCAGTTGGCTGCCTGACCTGGCGCTGGTGTCGCCGGCGCTGCGTACGCGCGAGACATGGCGGCTGGTCTCGGCGGAACTGTCGGCGAGCGTAACGGTGGAGTTCGCCGAGGCGCTCTTCGAAGCCACGGCTGGCGACATTCTGGCCGAAGTGCGACGGGCAATCTCCTCTGCCGGCTGTCTCCTGGTGCTCGGCCATAATCCCGGCCTGGAGGACTTTGCCCGCCGGCTTGCCAGTCCGCGATCGGGTGTGGCTGCTCTCAGGAAACTTGAAGAGAAATTCCCGACCGGCGCCCTTGCCCGCTTTGTCATCGACGGCGACTGGGCGGATCTCGGCTTCGGCGCGGCCGGTTGACGCATTGCATCAAGCCGAAGGATCTAAGCTAGACCAAGCTGCCTAACGGGCTAGCCGCAGGGGGTGACAGCCGCAAACCGTGTTTTGAAAAGACCACGGTCAAACAAGGAGATAGGACCAACTGCTGGCGGATTGATTCAAGATCTTTGCGGCCCGAGTCGATTGCATAAAAACAAGAGCGGTGGGCCGGGCCTACCGCTCTTTGTGGTCGTCGATTTCTCAGAAAATCAACGACCGCATATGCCCTGGCCGGATTCCGGCTGGTTCGAGTCGCCCTTGATCGTGAAATCGCCGAGGCTGGCCGGCTTGCGGATCGAGGCGGTATAACTGTGATCGATGTTGCCGGCGGGCGCTGTCACAGCAGGCTGGTTGACGCCGTCGGAGCCGTAGTGGTCGCTGCCTGCGAAAGCGGTGCCGGTGGCAAGGAGGACGGCAGCAGCGGTAAGTGCGATCTTGGTCATTTCAGGTAATCCAGATTTTTCAGTCCTGTCCGTCAAGTGGCGTGCCTTGGGAGGAATTCGCGTCGCTCGGACCACCCCGAAATGGGTGTGCGTTGCTGCCATTGCCAATCACAAAAATGTGCGAACCGAACCGTTCGGTTCGTTCTAGGAAGGCGCGAAATGGCGTAGTTGTTGCTATATTCTATTCTCTAGGCGGCTCCGACCTCGCGACGCCCCTCGTTGCGTTACCCTTGCATCTCAAAAGGTCGTGAAGCCCAGTACGTCGCGCATGTCGTATTCGCGGGGCGGCCGGACGGCGACCCAGCGTGCTGCCGCAATGGCGCCGCGCGCGAACATCGAGCGGTCGCCGGCTGAATGCGAGAGCGTAAGCGTTTCGCCCTCACCGAGGAAGCTCACGCTGTGCTCGCCGACGATGCTGCCGCCGCGCAGCACGGCAAAGCCGATCTCGCCGGCAGGGCGTGGACCTGTAACGCCGTCGCCGATGCGTTTCGCCACATCGTCCAGCCTGACGCCATGTCCGCGAGCGGCCGCCTCGCCCAGCATCAGCGCCGTGCCCGACGGTGCGTCGACCTTCATGCGGTGATGCGCTTCCAGGATCTCGATGTCGGCGGCGGGACCAAGTGCTCGCGCCGCCTGTTCGACCAGCCCGGCCAGCATGTTGAGCCCCAGCGAGTAGCTGCCTGAGCGAACGATGGCGACGGACTTCGAAGCAGCAGCGATGGCGGCGAGATCGGCAGGTTCGAAGCCGGTCGAGCCGATGACCAGCGCCGGGCCGCCGCAGGCCGCGCAAGCTTGTGCAAGATCGACGGAGGCCGAAGGCGTGGTGAAATCGATGACGACATCCGCAAGCAACAAGGCCTCGTCGCGCTCGATCAGGCCTTCGCCCTTTCGGCCCGGCCGATGGAATCGGGCAACGAGCTGCAGCCGCGGATCAGCCTCGACGGCCAGCGCCATCTCCCTGCCCATGCGGCCGAGCGCACCGGCTATGGCTATCTTCAACAGATGCGGCATGGCGGCTTTCACTGGAAATGCGAGTCACAACAATGATCTACCATGCCGCCCTGCCAGATTGCTTCAGCCGGCGCCATGCGTCTTGAGCATCATGCCGGCGATCTCCTTGACCAGCTTGGCGGCAACCAGCGCGGTGAGATTGGAGACATCCTGGCTTGCATTGTATTCGACGACATCGGCGCCGACGATGGGCTGGTCGATCCGCTGGATCAGGTTGATCACTTGCCGGGTTGTAAGACCACCGGGTTCGCGGTGCGACACGCCGGGCGCACAAGCCGGGTCGAGGCCGTCGAGATCGACCGAGAGATAGACCGGCGTCTTGAGATCGAGCTGCAGATCCTCGCTGAAATGCCGCGCCTCGATCATTTCGACGCCGAAGCGCTTGAGCTGGTCACGAAGCTCATCATTGAGGGTGCGCAAGCCGATCTGGATCAGCCGGTCGGCCAGCCCTTCCTCCAGGATGCGCGCGAAGGACGAGGTGTGCGATCGCCTGTTACCCTGATAGGCATCGTAGATGTCGGGATGGGCGTCGATCTGGACGATCGTTAGCCTGGCATGGCGGCGGCGCACGGCACGCAGCACCGGCCAGGCGATGGCATGATCGCCGCCGAGGCTGATCAACGGGTGGCCGGCATCCAGCGCGCGGCCGACCTCGGCCTCGATTCGCTCCCACGGATCGCCGGCGCCTGAAAAGTCGATGTCGCCGTGGTCGACGAAACTGTCCGCCACATCGAAGCCGGTTTCGCTCCACGAGCTGTGCGCGTCGCTTTTGAGTTCCCGCCGGATCAGGGCCGGCGCTGCGGCCGCGCCCTTGAGATAGGACGAGTTCTCGTCATGCGGTATTCCCAGAAGCGAAACCCTGGCCATCGGCGTGCGATCTCCGGCAACGCCATCTCCCTAAACCCGGCAGCTGGCTGGCGATAGCAGTGCCGCTTGGGCCAGCTGCGAAGGCGATCAGGCGTCACTTCACGATCGCGCCGCCCAGTCTTTGCCTGACGATCGCGATATGGAAATCCGTGCCGTGCAACAGCCCGTCATCGTTGAAGTCGTAGCTGGAATTGTGCAGCGGCGGCGAGGTCTCGCCATTGCCGAGAAACACGAAGCAGCCCGGTACGTGATCGAGGAAGCGGGCGAAATCCTCCGAGGCGGTCATCGGCTCCGCCGCGATGCTGGCGGCGCCATAGGCCAGCACGCGCCTTGCGGCGACAAAGGCCGCGTCCACCAGGTCGGCATCGTTCTGCAGCGGCACGAATTCCCTGCTGTAGGTCACGTCGGCGGTGACATTGTAGGCAGCGGCGGTGCCTGCCGCGATGACCCGCATCTGGCGCTCGATCTCGGCGCTGACCTCGGGACGAAAACTGCGGGCGTCACCGAGGATGCGGGCGAGGCCGGGCAATGCGTTGCGGGTGCCGTCGGTGATCAGCTCGGTCACCGAAACCACCGAAATGTCGGCGGGACTCAGCCGGCGCGAGACGATGGTCTGCAGATTGGTGACCAGCGCGCAGGCGGCGACCAAGGTCTCGTTCCCGGAATGTGGCCGCGCCGCATGGCCGCCGATGCCCTTGAGCACGATCTCGAAATTGTCCTCCGCCGACATGAACGGGCCGGCACGGGTCTCGAAATGCCCGACGGGCAGGCCAGGCATGTTGTGCAGGCCAAAAATCTCGTCGAAGGGAAAGCGCTGCTGCAGCCCGTCGTCCAGCATCGCCAGCGCGCCCCTGCCCCATTCCTCGGCGGGCTGGAAGATGAAGCGCACGGTGCCGTCGAAACCGCCCTCGGCGGCCAGCAGCTTTGCCGCGCCGAGCAGCATGGTGGTGTGGCCGTCATGGCCGCAGGCATGCATGATGCCGGGGTTCTGCGAGCGATGGGCGGTCGCGGACTGCTCGGTGATGCGCAGCGCATCCATGTCGGCCCTGAGCGCAATCGCCCGGTTGCCGCTGCCGCGCTTCAATGTGCCAACGACGCCGGTGCCGCCGACCCCCTCTGCAACATCGTCCAGCCCGAATTCGCGCAGCTTCGCGGCGACAAAGGCAGCGGTGCGCTTTTCCTCGAAACCGAACTCGGGGTGCGCGTGCAAATCGCGCCGCCAGCCCGTCATCTCCCGCTTCAGCGCATCACGATCGAGTTCAGCCATTTTTCTCCCCGACCTCTTTTGCAAGCTCACTGGCGACATCAAGCAGGATGTTGGCGCCGGCGACAAGCTCGGCATCTTCAGTGTGTTCGCGCGAATTGTGGCTGATGCCACCGGCGCTCGGCACGAAGATCATTGCCGCCGGCGCGAGGGGGGCCATCATCTGCGCGTCATGGCCGGCGCCCGATGTCATGCGCCTGACGCCGAGACCGCGGTTCTTCGCGGCCGCCTCGATCGGTTCGACGATGCCGATGTCGAACAGCACCGGTTCGAAGCGGGCGAGCCGCTCGACCGAGATCGATACGTTCTCCGAAACCTCAAGCTCCTCGAGATAGGCAGCAAGGGCCGCCTCATGCGCCTGCAGGCGCTGTTCGTCGGGATCGCGCAGGTCGATGGTGAAGACGGCGCGCGCGGGAATGACGTTGATGGCGTTGGGTTCGAAGCGCATCGTGCCGACCGTGGCCACGGTTGGCCCATTTGAAGCCCTGGCCCGATCGTGCAGGAAGGTGATGATGCGGGCGGAGGCGTGGCCGGCGTCGCTGCGCATCGACATCGGCGTGGTGCCGGCATGGTTGGCGGCGCCGTCGATGGTGATGCGCTGCCAGGAAATGCCTTGCAAATTCTCGACCGCGCCGATCGGCACGCCTTCACGCTCCAGCACCGGCCCTTGCTCGATATGAAGTTCGAGATAGGCATGCGGCTTGAGGAAGCCGGGTTCGCGGTCGCCGGCATAGCCGATGCGGGCGAGCTCCTGGCCGAGCACGCTGCCATCCGTGCCGATGGCGGCCAGCACGGCCTCGGCGCTGACGCCACCGGCATGGCATAGCGAGCCCATCATGTCAGGCGTGTAGCGCACGCCTTCCTCATTGGTGAAAGCGGCGACCGCGACCGGGCGCGACGGCGAAAAGCCCGAAGCCTGCAGCGTCTCGATCACCTCCAGCCCGGCCAGCACGCCGTAGCAGCCATCATAGATGCCGGCATCGATAACGGTGTCGATATGCGAACCGATGAGCAGCGGCGCCTGCCCGGCATTGTCGGGGCTTTGCCAGATGCCGAAGATATTACCGACCCGGTCGATGGCGACTTCCAGCCCGGCCTGCCTGAGCCAGCCGACAAAGAGGTCACGGCCCTGTCTGTCTGTGTCGGAGGCGGCGAGCCGGATAAGCCTATCCTCACTGTCGCGGCCAACGGCGCCGAGTTCCCGGATGCGGCCAAGCAGACGCTGTGCATCGATCCCGATCATGGCTATGCCTCGGCCTTCAGCTTGCCGGCCAGCACATCGGCGGGGCTCTGCCCGACCAGCTCGGTATAGCGATGCGGGTCTGTGGCGCCTTCGGTGTTGATCAGCAGCACGCGGGATTTGTCGTCGAGCCCGAGCGCGGCCTTGTGGTCGGCCACCGCCCGGATCAGCCCGGCCAGACCGACGCCGCCGCTTTCGCCGGCGACGATCACTGGATCATTGCCAGCCGGCCGTGCCAGCCGCCGCATCACCGCGACCGCCTCCTCCTCATCCACTGTCATGAAGGCATCGGCAACCCGCGCCAGAACGCGCCAGGCAACTTGCGAGGCCTCGTAGCATTCGAGCATCGCCATCACCGTCGGCTGATCGTGTGCGACCTTGACCAAGTGGCCCGCCCGGGCGGCTGCGACAACGCACGCGGCGCGGGCTGGCTCGACGACGATGAAGGTCGGCCTGGCGTCACCGAGCACGATGGCGAGATGGCCGGCCAGGGCGGCGGCAATGCCGCCGACACCGGCCTGCACGAAGACATGGGTCGGCGGCTGCGGCAACTGGCGCAAGGCTTCGCGCACGATCGCCGTATAGCCCTGCATGACCAGACCGGGGATGCGCTCGTAGCCCGGCCAGGAGGTGTCGGACACCACGGTCCAACCTTGCTCAGCTGAAACCTCGGCGGCCTGCCTGACCGAGTCGTCATAATTGCCGTCGACGCGGATCATCTCGGCGCCATAGCGGGCTATTGCTGCAATGCGCGCCTCGCTGACGCCGGCGTGAACGAAGATTGCCGCTTTCGCGCCAACCAACTGTGCACCTTGCGCGACCGAGCGGCCATGATTGCCGTCGGTGGCGCAGGCAACCGTCATGCCGGCAGCGACCGCCCGGACGTCGAACCGGTTGAGATCGGCCACGTCAACGGGCCGACCAAGCGATCGGCTCGCCTCCTCCAGCACCAGTCGAAAAACGGCATAGGCGCCGCCGAGCGCCTTGAAACTGCCGAGACCGAGGCGAAAGCCTTCATCCTTGATGTGGACGGCGCCGAGGCCGAGTTCGCCGGCCAGCGTCGGCAATGCATGCAACGGAGTTGCGAGGTGATTGTCGCGATGGGCAAGAAAGCGCTCGACCGTATCGGCACCGGCATTCCCCAGCGTTTCGGCATCGACCGGATCGAGCGGCCGGCGGTGCAAGGCATTGCTGTTGAGCAGGAACACGGGTGGCCTCCTTTGGGTGTGACGAAATCATATTGCAGCCGAGGCGCAAATAGCGCTGTTATTGGCGCTTCGAAATGCAAGTTTGTTTCGCCAGGATAGCGCTTTGCCTCGATCGCCTTCGCTCGACAGTTTCGACCTCGCCATCCTTGCCATCCTGCAGCGGGACAACACGACGCCGCAGCGGCTGATCGGCGAAGCCGTCAACCTGTCGGCGCCGGCGGTGCAGCGGCGCATCAAGCGCATGGAACAGTCCGGCGTCATTGCGGGCAATGTCGCCGTGGTCGACCCGGCGGCGGTCGGCCATCCCATCACCATCTTCGTCGAAGTGGAACTGGAGAGCGAACGCTCGGACCTGATCGACGCGGCCAAGCGGCAATTCTCGGCAGAGCCGCAAGTGCAGCAATGCTACTACGTCACCGGCGAGGCCGACTTCATCCTGATTATCACCGTGGCCGACATGGGCGCCTATGAAGCGCTGACGCGCAGACTGTTCTTTGACAGCAAGAATGTCCGAAAATTCCGCACCTTCGTTGCCATGGACCGTGTCAAGGTGGGGCTGACGGTGCCTCTGCCGGGATAGCCAGTCACTTTTATGCAATTCCGGACGGAAAACCGCTCACACTTTTCCTGGAATTGCTTTAGCCCGCCGGCCGCAGCCAGACCTTGTTGTCGTGGAAGGCCGCACCGCCATAGGGCGCTGGTGCGTCGGCGCCGGTGAGCACATTGATGCCTTCGCCACGCTCATGCGCGCTGTTTGGCCAGATGCCCTCGGCGATCACCACGCCGCGCTTGAGGCCTTCGAACAGCTTTGCGTGCAGCACCACCTCGCCGCGCCGGTTGCCGACCTCGATACGGTCGCCGTCGCCCAAGCCAAGCGCGGCAGCGTCGTCCGGGTGCACCAGGAGTTCCGGCCGGCCTTCCTTGGCTCTCGACACAGGTGTCTCGGCGAATGTCGAATTGAGAAAGTTGCGCGCCGGCGATGTGGCGAGCCGAAACGGATGCTCGGCGTCCGCCACCTCGATCAGGTCGACATGGTCAGGGAATTCGGGGAGTTCCGCCACCGGCCCGAACAGGCCCATGATTTTCGGCGGCCGGTTGGGCGCCGCCTGCCCGCTCCAATTGGCGCGGAAGTGAAATTTCTTGTCGGCATGGCCGAAACCATCGATGAAATGCGCCGCCTCGAAATCCGGCTGCAGGTCGACCCATTTGTCTTCCTTGAGGCTGGCGAAGGAGCCCAGCCCGCGCTTGCCGAGGATGATGTCGATATGCTGCTGCTCGGTCAGGCCAAAGCCCGGCCGGTCTGCGACGCCGAGACGCTGCGCCAATTGCTCGATGACGAAATGGTTGGTGCGCGGCCCTTCCGGCGGTTCGATCAGCTTGGGACCGAGCGTGATGTGCTGGTTGCCACCGCCCTTGTAGACGTCGTCATGCTCGAGAAACATCGTTGCCGGCAAAACGACATCGGCAAGCTTTGCCGTGTCGGTCATGAACTGTTCGTGCACGCAGGTGAACAGGTCATCACGCAGAAAACCATGTTTCACCAGCCGCTGCTCGGGTGCGACATTCACCGGGTTGGTGTTCTGGATCAGCATCGCCGTCACCGGCGGGCCACCGTAAAGCGCGTCCGCTGCGCCGGTCAGCACCGGACCGATGCGCGACTGGTCGAGATGGCGAATATTGGGATCGCGCATCGCGGTGCCTTCCAGCACATCCTGGTTGAGCTTGAAGATGCCGGAATTGGAATGGAAGGCACCGCCACCCTCATATTGCCAGGCGCCGGTGACGGCGGCGATGCAGGACGCCGCGTGCATGTTGACCGAACCATTGCGCTGACGCCCAAAGCCATAGCCGAGGCGGAAATAGGTTTTCCTCGTCGTGCCGACGAGGCGGGCGAAAGCCTCGATCTCGGTGACGGCAAGACCGGTGATGGCGGAAGCCCATTCCGGCGTGCGCGTCTCCAGATGCGCTTCCAGCCCCTTCGGATCGTCGGTGTATCTTTCGAGATAGGCGCGGTCGGCCATGCCTTCCCTGAACAGCACATGCATGACCGCGCAGGCCAGCGCGCCATCGGTGCCGGGCTTCAGCACAAGGCCTATATCGGCCTGCTTCATCGTCGCGTTCTCGTAGACATCGATGACGACGATCCTGGCGCCACGCTCCTTCCGCGCCTTGATGGCGTGGGTCATGACATTGACCTGCGTGACCACGGCATTGGTGCCCCAGATCACCACGCAGTCGGACTTCGCCATCTCGCGCGGATCGGGACCGCGCAAGGCGCCCGCTCCCATCATCCAGCCGGTCCAGGCCAGATTGGTGCAGATCGAGCCGAAGAAGCCGGAGTATTTTTTCGCATGGCGCAGCCGGTCGATGCCGTCGCGCTGCACCAGCCCCATCGTGCCGGCATAGAAATAAGGCCAGACGGTCTCGGAGCCGTATTTTTCCTCGGCCGCGATGAAGTTCTCGGCGACGACGTCGAGTGCCGCTTCCCAGCTGGATTCCTTCCAGACGCCGTCGCCCTTGGCGCCGGCGCGCATCAGCGGCTTCAGCAGTCGGTCCGGATGATGGACACGATCGGCATAGCGCGCGACCTTGGCGCAGACGACGCCAGCCGTATACGTATTGGACTTGGCGCCATGGACACGGCCGATGCGGTTGCCATCGAGCAGCTCGACCTCGAGCGCGCAGGTCGAAGGGCAATCATGCGGACAGGCGGAGTGGCCGATTCTGAGCTTGGCGTGCTGGTTCATGCGGCGTTTTTAGCGGGTTTCGCGGGCGGCGTGTAGGGCCAGATCTTACCCTCCCCTTGATGGGGAGGGTCGGCGCGCAGCGCCGGGGTGGGGTGCGGCGCAGACCCCCGCCCCGCTCGGCTTTGCGGATCGACCCTCCCCACAAGGGGGAGGGTAAATCACTCCGCCGTGCCTTCCTCGTACTCGGCCGACATGGTCAGCCACTTTTCCTCGTGACCGGCAAGCTGCTGTGCCAGTTGCGAGCGCTCCTTGGCCAGCCGGGTCGCCGTCGATGGATCCTTCTCGTATACCGCCGGATTGGCGAGTTCATCCTCGATCAGGTCGATGCGCTTGCGGATGCGGTCCATCAGCGCTTCGGTGGCGCGGATTTCCTTTGCCAGCGGCTCGAAGGCGGCGCGGCGCGCCGCGGCATCGCGGCGGCGATCGGCCTTGGATGCCTTCTCGGCCTCGCGCTTGCCGCGTCGGTCGCCGGACACGCCGGTGACCAGCGTCTTGTAGTCCTCAAGGTCGCCGTCATACGGGTTGACCGCCCCGTCCTTGACCAGCCACAGCCGGTCGGCGGTCGCTTCCAGCAGATGGCGGTCATGCGAGATGAGGATGACGGCGCCGGGAAACTCGTTCAGCGCATGGATCAGGGACTCGCGGCTGTCGATGTCCAAATGGTTGGTCGGTTCGTCGAGGATGAACAAGTTTGGCCCCTCAAAGGCCGACAGGCCCATCAGCAGGCGCGCCTTCTCGCCGCCGGACAGGTCCTTGGCGGCGGTGTTCATCTTCTCGGTGGTGAGACCGAACTGGGCGACGCGGCCACGTACCTTGGATTCCGGCGCCTCCGGCATCAGCCGGCGGACATGCTCGTAGGCGTTTTCATCAGGCCTGAGATCGTCGAGCTGATGCTGCGCGAAGATCGCCACCTTCAGGCCCGGCGCGACCGTCATGGTGCCGGTTTCCTGCTTCAGCCGGCCCGAGAGAAGCTTGGCGAAGGTCGACTTGCCGTTGCCGTTGGCGCCGAGCAGCGCGATGCGATCGTCGGCATCGATGCGCAACGTCATCTTCTTCAGGATCGGCTGGCCCTCGGTGTAGCCGACATTGACGTTGTTCAAGGCAATGATCGGCGACGCCACCGTTTTCACCGGTTCGGGGAAAGAGAACGGCCGCACCGTGTCGTTCACGATCGCGGCAATCGGCTTCATCTTCTCCAGCGCCTTGATGCGCGACTGCGCCTGTCTCGCCTTCGAAGCCTTGGCGCGGAAGCGTTCGACGAAGGACTCCATGTGTTTGCGCGCGGCTTCCTGCTTGACGCGGCCCTTCTCCTGCAATTCCTTCTGCTCGGTGTACTGGCGCTCGAACTGGTCGTAGCCGCCGCGCCAGAAGGTCAGCTTCTTCTGGTCGAGATGAACGATGGAATTGACGGCGCGGTTGAGCAGGTCGCGATCGTGCGAGATCAGAAGCACCGTGTGCGGATATTTCGACACGTAGTTTTCCAACCAAAGCGTGCCTTCGAGATCGAGATAGTTGGTCGGCTCGTCGAGCAGCAGAAGGTCGGGCTCGGCAAACAGCACCGCGGCGAGCGCCACACGCATGCGCCAGCCGCCGGAGAAGGACGAGGCCGGGCGGCGCTGCGCGGCGTCGTCGAAGCCAAGGCCAGCGAGGATGGTGGCCGCGCGAGATTCCGCCGAATGCGCATCGATATCCGCCAGCCGCATATGGATGTCGGCAATGCGGTGCGCGTCGGTGGCGGTCTTTTCCTCCTCGAGCAATGCGGTGCGCTCGAGGTCGGCCTTGAGCACGATTTCGATCAGCGGCTCCTCGGTGCCGGGCGCTTCCTGCGCCACCTGGCCGATGCGGGTGTTCTTGGGCAGGCTGATCGAGCCGGTCTCGGAGGGAAAGTCGCCGGTGATGGCCTTGAACAGCGTCGTCTTGCCGGTGCCGTTGCGGCCGACGAGGCCGGCCTTGGTGCCGGCCGGCAAGGTCAGCGAGGCATGATCGAGAAGCAAGCGTCCGGCCATGCGGAGCGAAAGATCGTTGATGATAAGCATGCCGGGGCTTTTGCACGGGAGGGCGGCGCTTCGCAAGGGCCTGGGCGCCGGCGGGGGCATAGGCATGAAGACGGCGCGCCCAAAGCGCGCCGTCCATCACTGCTAACTGCAGACTGACTTTAAGAGGCTGCCTGGTTCAGGCTTTGAGTTTGCGCTTCGTCACCTTGGCCGCGGCGGCCGGAACGGCCGGCTTGCGGCCGAGGCCCGAGGACTTGGCCAGTGCCGAACGGGTCGCGGAGTAGTTCGGCGCCACCATCGGATAGTCCGACGGCAAGCCCCATTTGCCACGATATTCCTCCGGGCTCAGACCATGGTCGGTCATCAGGTGGCGCTTCAGCGACTTGAATTTCTTGCCGTCCTCAAGACAGACGATGTGATCGGGAAACACCGACCGCTTCGGATTGACAGCGGGGTTCAGCGCGGGGCTTTCCACGGCGGCAATGCTGCCCAGCTTGCGCACCGATGCGCTGACGCTGGCGATCAGATCCGGCAGGCCAGACGCAGGGAGAGGATTGTTGCCGACATAGGCCGAGACGATGTCAGCAGTCAGTTCAATAGCGGTCTTGCTGTCGATGGTGTGCAATTCTGTTTCTCCCGCCGGTCATGAAGTTGCCGGCTTTTTTTAAGACTTCTCTTGATGTATCGACCTAGCTGCACCCCCCAACGGGTCGCTAAAGTCTCAATAAATGATCAAGAATCGGAACAGGAGGATGTTTCCACAACAGGTTGCAACGTTGCAAATTAGAAAATCTAATACTTGGAAACGGCCGACTTCGCGCCAGCAGATTTCAACTGCACGGACGCCGCAGGTTTAGAGTCGGCCAGTATGTCCAGAATGCGCTTCCAGCGGGCGCACCGGCCGAAATCTTTTTGCTCTATCGCCTTTTCGGCCTTCATGGCGGCGTAGAGCGGCGCCTCGGCGCCGAACTCCTTGAGCAGCCAGAATGCTTCCTGTCTGGCGAGGCGTTCATCGTCGTCAAGCATGTTCAGCCTCCGAGCGTTCTATGCCCACCGCAATACAGCTGCCGATGACGAGGACCGCACCGGCTATCGCGGTCAGCGTCAGCCTTTCGCCCGAAAGTGTCAGCAGCAGCGTCGATGCGATCGGCGTCAGATAGGCGATGACCGCAACCTTGCCGCCGCCTTCAAGCTTCAAGGCGCGCGACCAGAAATAATATCCCAGCCCCATCGGGCCGGCACCGAGATAGAGGCCAAGCAGGAGGTGCTCGCTGGATGGCCAGGCAGCGCCGTCGTGAATACACCACAGCAAGGTCAGGCCGACGCCGACCAACGCCGAAGGCAAAAGCAAACGCTCCGACGGTGTGGCCAGGCGGGCGACCGCAATCGAATAGAAGGCCATGCACAGCGCCGAGCCGAAGGCAGCGAGATAGCCGACGATGCTGCCTTGGAGAAAAGGCTGGCCGCGACCACCCGAGATCACCAGCGCCACGCCGACAAAGCCGAGCACGGCAGTCAACCCCAGCAGCACGGGGCGTTGCCGCTTGCCCAGCACGATGACCGCCGCCGCGACCATCAGCGGCCAGGTGTAGGCGACGAGATTGGCCTCGATCACCGGCATGGAGGCAAAGGCGATGTATTGCAGCACCATGGTGCCGACCAGGCCAATAAAGCCGACCGCGACCGGCGCCAGGGTGCCGTCAGCACCCTTGGAAAAGGCTGCGTCTTGCAGGCCCCTCTTCCGGCTCGCCAGATGGATGACGGCGAACACCAGAGCCGCTCCACAAAATTGCAGCAACTGCACGAGCGACACTGGATGGCTGGCCAGCAGGGATTTGCCGACCAGCGCGTTGGTCGACCACAGGGCGACCGCGCCGGCGGCGAAGACCAGGGCCGATGGCGAGCCGGATCCATCCCGGAATCGGCGCGACGGTGCCTTGTCCTTATCGCCGACCATGATGTTACCGACGACCAAACCGGCGTCCACTTCTATGCTCTGGCTACCATGAATCCCTTGACCCGCCCGGGACCGGTGCATCGGCCGCCGCCGCAACCGGACGTTCTTCCTCGAAGCGGCGATAGGCCGGCAGCTGGTTCGTCCAGACGTCTTCGGCCAGTTCGTTGACCCATTCGCGATCGTGATCATTGTCGGCTGCGAGATAGAACATGCGATTGTCGTCGACGTAGGGCTTGGCCACAGAGCGCTGGTTGAGGACCAGCGTGACGCGCGAGCCGAGCTGGATCGGCGCGGTGCGGTGCAGCACACCGAGAAACTGGCCGAGCGTGGCGTAGTTCATCTTGTGGTCGATGCGCATGACCTGGTTGCGCGGAATCTCGCGGCCGGATTCAAGGATGGCGCGGCCGGTCTCGGAATCGTCGCAGTAGATTTCGAGATGGCCGCCGACCAGCGGATTGCTGATCGACAGCGGAATGAGTTCGGTGACCGGGACACCGTCGCAATGCCAATCGACGGCGCCGTCCTTGGGATTCATGAAAGTGACGGTCGAGCCGACGATCGACAGCGGATAGGGCTCGAGCTTGGTGCCCATCATGTCGGACAGACGTTCCAGGCGCAGCTTGTCATGCAGCAGTTCCTTGATCTCCGGGATAAAACGGTCGGCGCCGGTGATGAAGGTAAGGTCGAGGTGCTTGTGCACGGCGTGGCTGGCCTTGAGCTTCAACGCCGCCTCTTCGATCGCCGCCAGCAGCGCCGGGTCGTAGCCATGCAGATACTGCGCAACGCCGAAACCCGACACTTTCCAGGCCGTCTCATGGCCGATAATGGCTTCTCGGCTCATCGCGTAGCGCAGTTCAGGTATGGTATGGGCGTTCATTCTACTTCTCCAGGATGGGGGCATCACTTGGTAAACTGTCGATTAATTTCCCCACCCCTGTAAAATTAGGAATGCTGGTGCTAGTGTAAGCCCAGCTTAAGGTCGAAACGCGTGCGTCTGCTCAGTCAGGTCAACCTCAATTCGCTGAAGATTGTCGAAAGTGCCGCCCGGCACCGTAACTTCACGCGCGCGGGCGAAGAGCAGTTTATTACTGCTTCCGCCGTCAGCCAGCGCGTCAAAAGCCTCGAGGACCAGCTGCGCTTCAAGATCTTCCAGCGCGGCGGCAATGCGGTGTCGCTGACACCCGAAGGCGAGACCTATGTGTCGCGCGTTCGCGAGGCGCTGGAGCGCATCGTGGCGGCCAGCATGGAGGCGACCGGACAGTCGCAGGCGCATGTGCTGAAGATTTCGGTACTGCCGACGTTCGCAGCGCGCTGGCTGTTTGCCCGCCTGCCGCTGTTCCAGCGGCAATATCCCGAAATCGAAATGCGGGTCTCGACCTCCTACGCCACCAATGAGTTCGCCACCTCCGAGTTCGACCTCGAGATCCGCTATGGCGACGGCAGCTTTCCCGACCTCAAAGCGGACCTGCTGTTCAAGGAGGATTTGACGCCGGTGTGCAGCAGGAAGCTGTTCCACGAGGTTCTCGGCGACACGCCGCCGTCACAGGTGACGCCCGACGACCTCAGGCATTTCACGCTGCTGCATTCCGACACCTGCACGCAGAACTGGCAGTCGTGGCTGGGTTTTGCCGGCGCGAGTTCCGTGCTCGGCGAGACCAAGAGCATCTATTTCGATTCCTGCATGATGTCCTATGAGGCGGCCAATGCCGGCATGGGCTTTGCAGTCGCCAACCGCGCCTATATGGCGAGCGAGATCCGCGCAGAGAGACTGGTGGCGCCGTTTGCCGTGCATCACCCCAACACCGCCGGCTGGTATTTCGTCTGCCCGGTCACCGCGCCCTACACGCGCAAGGTGGAACTGTTCAAGCAGTGGATCATGGCCGAGGCGGCGCAGACGCAGTGCCAGCTGGACGCCGGGATTGCCGGCGGCCCGGTGCTGCGCAAGGCCATTGCCTGAGGTCCTCCCGTCGAGTTTCGTTCCGCACGCCATCTGACATCGAAGTTGTTTTGTGCAGAAGCGCCGTCATGAAGCAGGTCGATGCGGCCCACCTCATGACGCAGGCGAGAGACTCAGCTATCTTCGGTTGTTGCGGCGGACCTGATATCCGCCTGGCCGGCGCTATCAGCTCACCTCCCAAGCGGCGCCGGCCTTCTTCTCCCGAAGGCTACCTTCAGCCTTGTCGTCCCGCTAAAACGATCATTGCGCGGGCTGATCGCCGCCGGCCGCCGGCTTTGGCGCCGAATCCGACTGCGGGGCATGGTCGAGCAAGGGTGCTTTGGTCGGCTGGATATTGTTGTCGCAGGCGGCGAGCGCCAAGCCGACGGCCAACAGAACAGGGAGCTTCTTCATGGCAACCTCCTTCGTTTGCCCTCCCCTCGTGAAGGCAACGAGAGGATTCAGCTTTGGTTGCACGCTCGCAAACGACACCGCGTCGGCTGGAACCAAACGGCGGCTCTGAGGTTGGTTGCCTAAAGGAGATCGCGCCATGATCCGTCTGCTCATAACCGGCCTTTTCGCTTACGCGACCTATCGCATCGCCAAGGAGATCATCAAGGACGTGCCCGACAATTTCGATCCGTTGCCGGTGCCTGGCGACGAACGCGCCGCCTTGCGGCGCCAGTCGGCGGCAACGGGTGTCGCGCCACGGCGGTAAGGGCGACTTCCGCCCGTTGCGAACAAAGCGGAAACGATGCTTGATAGGCGATGACCATCGCCATCAATGATTCGTCCTTGCGGCCCGCCTATCTGGCGAAGCTCAACGCCGAGCAGCGGCTCGCTGTCGAACATGGCGACGGCCAGATCGCCGGGCCGCTGCTGGTGATCGCCGGCGCCGGCTCCGGCAAGACCAACACGCTCGCCCACCGGGTTGCGCATCTGATCGTCAAGGGCGCTGATCCCAGACGCATTCTGCTTATGACATTCTCGCGCCGCGCCGCCACCGAAATGGCCAGGCGGGTCGAACGCATCGCCGGCGAGGTGCTGGGCCGAGACGCGTCCGTCATCGCCGACGCGCTGAGCTGGGCCGGTACGTTTCACGGCATCGGCGCCAGGCTGCTGCGTGACTATGCGCTGACGATCGGCCTCGACCCCGCCTTTACCATCCATGACCGCGAGGATTCCGCCGACCTGATGAATCTTGCCCGGCATGAGCTTGGATTCTCGAAGACCGAAAGCCGGTTTCCGACCAAGGGCACCTGCCTGGCGATCTATTCGCGCGCCGTCAACGCGCAGGCGCCGCTTGGCGAGGTGCTGGGTTCGGCCTTTCCCTGGTGCTCGGGGTGGGCAGAACAGCTGAAAGAGCTGTTCGCCGGATATGTCGAGGCCAAGCAGGCGCAGAACGTGCTCGATTACGACGACCTCCTGCTCTACTGGGCGCAGATGGCCGCCGAGCCGGAGATCGCGGCGCATCTGGGCTCGCGCTTCGACCATGTGCTGGTCGACGAATACCAGGACACCAACCGGCTGCAGGCCTCGATCCTTTCGGCGCTGAAGCCGAACGGCGCCGGACTGACAGTGGTGGGCGACGACGCGCAGTCGATCTATTCGTTTCGCGCCGCGGAAGTGCGCAACATCCTCGATTTCCCGCAACAATTCGCGCGAGCCGCCAATGTCATCATGCTGGAGCGCAACTACCGCTCGACCGTGACTATTTTGGCGGCAGCCAACGCGGTCATCTCGGAGGCGTCGGAGCGCTTCACCAAGAACCTCTGGTCGGAGCGCAAATCCTCGCAAAGGCCGAAACTGGTCAGCGTGCGCGACGAGGCCGAGCAGGCGAACTATGTCTGCCAGGCCATCCTGGCCGAGCGCGAGGCCGGCACGGTGCTGAAATCGCAGGCGGTGCTGTTTCGCGCCTCGCACCACAGCGGCCCGCTGGAGATCGAACTGACGCGCCGCAACATCCCCTTCGTCAAGTTCGGCGGGCTCAAATTCCTCGACGCCGCCCATGTCAAGGACGTGCTTTCGGTGCTGCGTTTTGCCGAGAACCCGCGCGACCGCATCGCCGGCTTCCGCGTGCTGCAGCTGCTGCCCGGCATCGGCCCTTCGGCGGCGAGCACCATCGTCGAGACCATGGCGACATCGCTCGACGAGGAAATGGGGCTGGCCCGCTACCGGCCGCCGCAACGCGCGGCTGAGGACTGGCCAGCCTTCGTTGCGCTTTATTCCGGCCTGCGCGCCCGGTCGGGGAAATGGCCGGCCGATCTCGAACAGGTCAGGCTGTGGTACGAGCCGCATCTCGAGCGCATGCACGAGGATGCGACGACGCGGCGAGCCGACCTCATGCAGCTCGAGCAGATCGGTTCCGGCTATGCTTCGCGCGAGCGCTTCCTGACCGAGCTGACGCTGGATCCACCGGATGCGACCAGCGACCAGGCCGGGCCGCCGCACCGCGACGAGGACTATCTGATCCTGTCGACCATTCATTCGGCCAAGGGCCAGGAATGGAAGAACGTCTTCGTGCTCAACACCGTCGATGGCTGCATCCCGGCCGATCTCGGCGTCGGCACCAAGGAAGACATCGAGGAGGAGCGCCGGCTGCTTTACGTCGCCATGACGCGGGCCAAGGACGGCCTGCATCTGGTGACGCCGCAGCGCTTCTTCACTCACGGCCAGGCAGCGCGCGGCGACCGCCACGTCTATGCCTCGCGAACCCGTTTCATCCCGGCCTCGATCCTCGGCGCCTTCGAGCAGACCTCTTGGGCGAGCGTCCACGCAAAGGACGATCCGCGCCACAGACCTGAAGTCCGCGTCGACCTCGGCGCCCGCATGCGCGGCATGTGGAAATAGAAGCCGCCAACCGCGGATGCCGCCGGGGAGCGACCTCAAGAAGCAAATCGGCCTGTCATGGCATCTCTCAGGGAACCTCGGGCCGCCGGCCGCGTTTTCTGGCGTCCAACCCGCGATCGGAGAGCGGCGACCGCCGCCTTCCGCCCATCCAGAGAGGCCAGAATGCACGACGCGATGTTCTTCACCCCGGTTGCCGTTAGCGTTGGCGCCGGCCACAAACGCATGCTCGCCTCGCTGTTCGAGATGCATGATTTCCTGACCGAATTTCCGCCGTCACGCCGGCGCCTGAGCTATGGCGCGGCCGTGAGGGCTTGCGAGGCGGCGCGCGCCGGAGAAATCTCGACCGAGGCCGCACGCGATGCCCTGATCACCTTTGCGGTCACGGCAGGCATCCTCTGGCCCGCGGTCCAGCCGGCCGTCTCGGTCAAGCCGGTCGCACACGGTTATGGCGGCTACGCCGTCTGAGACGGCCGGGACCAGGCCTGCCCAGCAAAAAGATCACTCGGACTTGCCGGCAGACGTCGAACGACAAACACGTCTTGGTGATCCCACCAAGCGTCCACTTCATCTTGGAGTAACTCGGCATTGGAAGCGTCTTGAGATAGTTTGATCACGAACCCAAGATCCATGGCCATCATGCCGTATTCCTCAACCGCGATGTCGGCCTGTTCACTGTTCAATGCAAACAGGCCGCACAAAGCTGAACAGACGAACCAGCCATCGCGACCAGTTGTTATCGGCATGTGGAAAAGAATGAAAGCGCAAAGACTGCATCATAGAGCCGGCCAAAAACTGCCTCCTCCGGTATCGATCGCGACTGAATGGCTTTAACCTTGAATTCGTTCGCCAGGAAAGAAATCGCTTGTGGATGATCGGAACTGACGAGATCGATGTCTTCATCCTTTACATGGTGCCACGTCACGCATCCATACCCTGAGGCGAACTCGAGGAGTAAAAGGCCCCGGCCTAGATGCCGAGTTAAAATTCCTTTGAGTTTTATTGCAGATGCTTGCCCCATCTCTGAAATATTAACTGCCCCTTGAGACGTCAGAATCCATTATGGTCAATCAGGAAGTTGAATATATCGTCATCTTGATGAATGGATGGAACAATGGAAAATCCGGCGCCACTCTACGGATTATTTCTTCTCTAAGTAATAACAAGTTTAGGCCGACTTCTGGATCCACTGACTCATCCGATCTATGAGCATTGGATAACGGTACAAGCCGCCGAGGCGGGTACCACGCGCGATAGCGAGCGACGCTGCAGCCACCGTTTCGCCATCGCGTTGATCCACACCTCGAAGCAGAAATGGACGGCCAACCCGCAAGCAGCGGCAGACGCACCAAGCGAGGACTAGGTACATCTGAAGGCATCATATCGATGCGGCAGGCCAACGGATCGCAGCGCCAACCAGCAGACCGAGACACTTGCGTTAAGGAACGAGGCCTGCTGCAGTCGACACCATGGAAGCTGACGGCGCCGCTGCGTGTTCCAGGTCGCATTGCCGCGATCCGTTTGAAAAGCGCCTGTGCCCGACCGGAGCCTCGCCTGGCGCCCGCATTTCAATGCAACGTCGGATCACCGGCCAGCAGGGCGCGCGGCCCGGTCGTCTCAAAACTGACCTGGTCGCGGCCGTTGGACTTGGCCTTGTAGAGGTGCCGGTCGGCCGTCAGGAACATGTCGGCATAGGTGGTCGGTCCGCTGAAGGCGACGCCACCGATGCTCACCGAGAGCGGACAGGGCCGTCCACCCGGAGCAAACTCGACCTCGCGGATGCGCCGCCGGATCCCCTCAGCAACCAGCCAGGACTGCGACGGGTCGGCGCCAGGCAGGAAGATGGCGAACTCCTCGCCGCCGATGCGTCCAACGATGTCGGCGCCGCGCAGCTGAGCCTTGATCGTCTGCGCGATCAGCTTGAGCGCTTGATCGCCGCAATCGTGGCCCAATCGATCGTTGATAGTCTTGAAATGATCGGCGTCGACGATCAGCAGGGCGCCGGCATCGACGACGGCCTGGCTGCGCGCCTGTTCGAGATAGGCCTCGACCAGCATTGAAAACGCGCCGCGGTTGAACACCGCGGTCAGGCTGTCGGTCGCCGCGACGATGCTCAGATTCTTCTGGGCGATCGCCAGCTGGCGCATCTTGTACATAAGGAAAGAGAAGAACGACCCACCCAGCACGAGCGGCAGCAACAGGTCGGTGAGCTGCGCCCAGCGCAATGCTTCGGGCGACAGCGACGGAAAATTGTAGGAATCGACAAGGAAGGCCGCCGCGATGCAGATCGCTGTGCCGACAACCGTGACTGCTATGACCCTGCCCCAGCTCGTGGGCGACAGATCGACCCGCATGCCAATTTCTCCCACTGTGTTCGCTATTTTGCAGCGGGAACACAAATGAAACCCTAAACCCTTGCCTTCAATTCTAATGTGGTTAACGGTTAATCGAAAGTGTGACCGATTGCCGTGAAGATGGCGGCGGTCACAAAAAGCCCGCCACTTGCGCGGCGGGCTTTCCGACTGGCCGGAGGCTTCTCGTCAGCGCATGTCCCTCGGGAAGTCTGGGCCATGCGGTAGGAGAGTGCCGTAAAGCCTCACGGCTGGTTCGACACTCCCGGCGAAACCTGTCTCAGCGACGCGAGATCATAAGGCATAGCTGCCGCAGATCGCTGTCGTAGGTGCCCTCACTGGCGAGCACATCGACGCAGCGCTTCTTCATACGTGTCAGCTGGCTGTTCGACATGCTGGCGACGACACCGGGTGTCCCAGGTGTGCCTGGTGTTCCAGGAGTTCCTGGAGTGCCGGGCGTACCCGGCGTGCCCGGCGTTCCGCCAATGCCGACGCCGACGCCGACGTTGATGCCGCTGCCGACGTTGACGCCGACACCGGCCTTGATACCTCCGCTGCCGCCGACCGTGGCCCCAACACCGGCCTTGATGCCACCGGCTCCGCCGACCGTCGCGCCAGCGCCGGCCTTGATGCCGCTGCTACCGCCGACTGAGGCGCCGAGGCCCGCAGTAACGCCGCTATTGCCGCCGACCGTTGCGCCAGCACCCGCCTTGATACCGCCGCTGCCGCCGACCGAGGCGCCGGCACCGGCCTTGACCCCGCCGCTTCCGCCGATCGAAGCGCCAACACCTGCATTGATGCCGCCAGCACCGCCGATAGATGCGCCGACACCGACGCCAATTCCGCCTCCTGCATTCGCGGGAGCGGCAAAAATAACGATAATTGCACCCGCCGCCAGTGTTCTAGCGATTTTCCGAGTGATATTAACCATGACACTCTCCTTGTTGCCGTTCTGCTTTGTGCATTGCAACATGCCAGCAAACCAAAGCAGACATATGCTTATGCACTCACAGCTACGCACGAGTCTTCCTTATAGTTTCTTTATTTTTTCCAAGAATAAGGATTGTAGTTCTCAAGGCGTGCACTGGTCTGCTAAAAAAAAATATGTTTTTGCTTCAACATTTAAACTCTGTTTAATTCTCTAAACAGAAATTCCACCGGAGTTGGAGCGGGTTGTGGCTGCGGCGGCCTGGAGCCGAAGGCCCACAAAAGGCGGGCCACCGACAGCCCAGCCACCTGGCCCCGTCACCGGGCAGCGTTGTGCCGAGAGGGTCCTCACAACCCGGCTGGAATTCAGAGCTGGCGTCGGGGATGGATGGTCGGCGCAAATGTACCGGTAACGCTCCCGTGCGTTTAAACGGGAAGCGCGGTCAGGAGATCAGGCGTAGGCGCGGCCTTCGTCGGTGCGTTGGAAAAAGGCTAGGTCGAGCTGCACCGAAGGCCGGCCGAGAATGGTCAGGATGGCGTGCGCCTGGCCGCGGTGATGGGTCTGGTGGTTGAAGACGTGTCCCAGCGCCGGCGCCAGCCGCTGCGAGACGGTGCGCATGTCGGAAACGGTCATGTAGGAGAAGCGGCCGGACAAAGCCTTTTCGGTCAAACCGCCGACCCAGTCGACGATCCGCCTGTCCTCGGCCTCACGCGCCAGCTTCAAGCCAGGCAACGCGCGGTGCAGGATGGCGTCGAGTTTTGCCGGCGCGTCGCCCTCGCCGGTGAAGCGTTTCATCCAGATGCGGTCGGTGGCCAGCAGATGGTTGAGCGTGCCCATCATCGAGCCGAAAAATGCGCCGACATCGCGGTTGAACTCTTCTTCGTCAAGTGCGGCGACGGCATCGTAGATGCGGCCATTGGCCCATTGATTGTAGGCCGCGAACATCATGAAATGCTGTTTCATCTTTTTCCCGCCGACGAGTTCCGCTTCAGCCGCAGGCGCCTAATTAGACCGCGAGGACGCAGCCGCCAATGACCATTCTGTTCTATGAACTCGCCGGACACGACGCGACCCGTCCGTTCAGCCCGCCTTGCTGGAAGGAGGCGGCGGCCGCAGCTTAGGGAATAGGCAGTAGGCAATAGGGTCTGAGGGCTGTACTGCCTACTGCCTACTGCCTACTGCCTACTGCCTACTGCCTACTGCCTACTGCCTACTGCCTACTGCCTCTTCCCCACACAAGTCTCCTGATCGCCATGCCACCACCCCCCGATTTCACCGATGATTTTCGCGCCGGGCTGGTCACGTTGCTGCGCTGGCGCCGGGATGTGCGGCGCTTCGAGCGGACGGCTTTGCCCGAGGGTACGCTGGAGCGGCTGCTGGAGCTTGCCAGCATCGCGCCGTCCGTCGGTCTCAGCCAGCCGTGGCGCTTCGTGGTGGTCGAGAGCGCCGAGCGGCGGGGCGCGGTGAGAGACTGTTTCGAGCGGTGCAATGCCGAAGCTCTTGAATGCTTTTCAGGCGAGCGCGCCGCTCTCTATGCCCGGCTGAAGCTCGCCGGTCTCAATGAAGCGCCCTGCCAGTTCGCGGTTTTCGCCGACCGCACGACGCAACAGGGCCATGGGCTCGGCCGCATGACGATGCCGGCAACCATCGACTATTCGGCCGTCATGGCGGTGCACACGCTGTGGCTGGCGGCGCGGGCGGAAGGCATCGGCATGGGCTGGGTGTCGATCCTCGACGCCGCCGAGATGGCCGCAATCCTGGACACCCCGCCTGAGTGGACGCTGATCGGCTATTTCTGCCTCGGCTATGCCAGCGAGGAGCATGATCTGCCGACACTGGAACGCGAAGGCTGGGAGCGGCGGCGGCAGCCGGTGGTGATCAGGCGGTAAAGCTGCCCATCACTTCGTCTCTTCCTTGGCGATGAGCTTGACGCAGATCGGGTCGCCCTTCGGCATCGGAGTGCACTGCCATCCAGGCCCGAAACCGAAATTCGTATCTGTGCGGCGACCCGAAAAGAGCAGCAGAACAAGGCCCACGGCAGCCAAGATGCCGATAATCCAAAGGCTCCCTTTTATGTCGCCCGGTCTGAGGTGGAGGTGGGGCCAGCGCGTCCCGTCAAACATGGTCCGATGTCTTTCCGTTCCGCTGATTTCCGTTCGAAACCGTGCGTGCCTGCGCAATCACCATTTTCCCGCAAGCCTTGCCTTTGACCAGAGCGTTGCGAACAGCCATGCTGGCGGTCGCGGCCGAATAACGCTGCCGGGGCGCGTCCCCTTGGCAATGGGCCGGGCGGCTTGTATAGAGCCCGCCACTCCACATTCCGATCTCAAGACTTTCCATCTCAAGACAAGGACGACCCCATGGCGCTCGAACGCACCTTTTCCATGATCAAGCCGGACGCGACCCGGCGCAATCTTACCGGCGCCATCACCAGGATGCTGGAAGAGGCCGGCCTGCGCGTCGTCGCCTCACGTCGCGTGTGGATGAGCCGCCGCGAGGCCGAAGGCTTTTACGCCGTCCACAAGGATCGTCCGTTCTTCGGCGAACTGGTGGAATTCATGTCGTCGGCGCCGACCATCGTGCAAGTTCTGGAAGGCGAAAACGCCATTGCCAGGAACCGCGAAGTTATGGGCGCGACCAACCCCGCCAACGCCGCCGAAGGCACCATCCGCAAGGTGCACGCGCTGTCGATCGGCGAGAATTCCGTGCACGGCTCCGACGCGCCGGAAACCGCCGCGCAGGAGATCAAGTACTGGTTCTCCGACACCGAGATCGTCGGCTGAGCCGACGCGAACCAATGTATGCAAGAGGCCGGCACTTCGCCGGCCTTTTTCTTTGGTCAGGTCCCGGCTTCGGCTTCATGCCGCTTTCAACGGATGAGCGGCGTGTCCCAGAGGTCGCCGAGCAGCGTTTTCAGCTCCGTGAAACGCTTCTCGCCCAGTTCCTCGGCCCATTCCCGTTCGACGTCGAGCAGGATGTCGGCCATCTTCTGGTATGCGGCGCGCCCGCGGTCGGTGAAGTGGACGACGGTCCCGCCGCTCTCATCGGGTGCCGCCGAGCGAGTAATATAACCCATCGCTTCCAGCGTCTTCAGCAGTTGATTCATGGCCTGCTTGCTCATCGCGGCGCGCTCGGCGAGCGCGCTCGGCCGAAGGCCATCCGGGCCGGGATATTGGATCACCGCCATATGCGGCGGGCTGAGGTCCTCGAAACCCGACGCCCTGAGATCCCTGATCAGCTTGCGGTGAATGGCCATGGCCGGAACGCGCAGCAGTGCACCGATCAGCGGTGGCTTCTTTGGCGGTTCTTCCGCGGATAATGGCATTGACACTCTGGTAAATTGAGTTTACTCATTTCGGTAAATTCAATTTACCACGTGGGAGGATGAAATGCTAGACAGAGCTAGCCAGATCAGCGTCAATCCGGCCGACGAGACAATCAGCCATGGCGGCCTTGCCGTGCGCTTCCTGCTTACCGGCGACCAGTCGAACGGCAGCATCGCCGCCTTCGAACTGACGGTCGCCGGCTCGCAGCGCCTGCCCGCCCCGGCGCACAGCCACGATCACTATGAAGAGACGATGTACGGGATCGAAGGCGTGCTGACGCTGACCGTCGACGGACACCGGCACGATATCGGGCCTAGGCAGGCGCTGTGCATTCCGCGCGGCGCGGTCCATCGCTTCGACAACGACACCGCCGCGACCGCCAAGGTGCTGTGCGTGGTGACACCGGCGGCGATCGGCCCGGAATATTTTCGCGAGGCCTTCGCCATCTTCAGCACTGGCGGCCCGCCAGACCGCACCAGGCTGATGGACCTGATGCGCCGGTTCGGCCTGACGCCGGCGCCCCCGCCGCCGCAGTCTTGATTCTTAGCTCGCTGCGTTGAAGCGCAAGATATCGTGGCCGTCCTTGTCGGCGATGATCAGCTTGCCGCCATCGACACGGTATGACGCCGCCTTGGCGAGCGCCTCGAACAGCGCCTTTTCCTCGGCCATGATCTCCGGCGCGCAGGCCTTGTAGGTCGAGCCGATGTCGCTGATGACGATGGTCTCGCCATCGACCTTGGCGGTGGCGAAATAGGCGTTGCACGGGCCGCTGCCGCCCGCCTTGCCGGCTTCGCTGACCCGGAACGTCGCCTGCGGCTCCGAAATCACGCCGATACCGTCGATATATTCGACTAGCCAGCTCTGGCCGAACAGCGAGGCCGAGGTCGGCTTGTCGCTCGGCGCCACCATTTTCAGCACAATGGCCTGCGGCGCCTCGCTGAGCGGATCGACCTGATAGCGCGAGTCCGTGACGAACAGCAGCTTGTCGTCGGCGATGATGCGCGCCTGCAGCGCATAGGTCATGTTGGGCCGGATCACCGTTGGATCGAAGCTGATCTCGAACTTGATCGGCACCTGGCCGGCCGGCGCTACCTTGCGCTCGCCGACAATGGCGGCCGGCGCATCGGCCAGCGATACATCGGCAAGTTGAACCGACAGCACGGCGTTGGGCGGCAGCGCGATGCGCTCGCGATACATCACCTCGCCCTTCAGGGTTTTCTCGGCGGCGACGGAAGGCTCGGGAACGGCCAGAACGCCGATAACCAGCGGCACAAAACCGAAGACGAAGAATTCGGCGATCCTGTCCAGCATGCCCTTGCTCCCTTTTTGCCGATGCGATTTGGCCAAGGGAATGCGGTCAATACATGGCTGCGCCGAGATTTATTCGGGCCGCGCCTTCCAGCGCGCCGCAGCCTGGTCGTCGGCGTCCTTGGCCTCGACCCAGCCGCCATCGGTGCCGTCCACGCGGTGCTCCTTCTTCCAGAAGGGTGCACGCGATTTCAGGAAATCCATCAGGAAATTGGCCGCTTCGAACGCCGCCTGCCGGTGCGAGGACGCCGCCACCACCAGCACGATGTTTTCGCCCGGTGCGATCTTGCCGTGGCGATGGATGACGGTCAGGCCTTGCAACGGCCAGCGCTGAAGCGCCTCGCCGGCGATCCGGCTGATTTCGGCCTCGGCCATGCCTGGATAGTGCTCGAGTTCCAGCGCCGACAGCTGGCCCTGCTCGTCGCGGCAAAGTCCTGAGAAGGACACCACGGCGCCGATGTCGGCGCGACCCCCGGTCAGTTTCGCGATCTCGGCGGCAACGTCGAAATCGTCGCGCTGGATGCGCACCGTCGGCGCGCCGGACATGGTGTCAGCCCCCGGTCATCGGCGGAAACAGCGCGATCTCGCGCGCGCCGGCTATCTTCTCGCGATGCTCGACATGTTCCTGGTTGATGGCGACGCGGATCACATCAGGATATTGCAGCGCGTGCTCATATTCCTCGCCACGCGATTTCAGCCAGCGCAGGAGGTCGGCCACCGTCTCGATACCGGCGGGCAGTTCGACATCCTCTTCCGGCTTGCCGATCCGTTCGCGCACCCAGGCGAAATAGATGAGCCGGGTGATCATCTCATTCGTCCATGATGTGCTTGAGGCCGGCGCGGAAATAGTCATAGCCGGTGTAGAGCGTGACGAGGGCTGCGATCCACAGCAGCACCAGTCCGGTCTGCGTGGTCAGCGGGAAGATCTTGTCGCCGGCAGGCCCGGCCAGCAGGAAGGCGATGGCGACCATCTGGATGGCGGTCTTCCATTTGGCGAGCTGCGTCACCGGCACCGAGACTTTCAATGCCGCCAGATATTCGCGCAGCCCCGAAACCAGGATTTCGCGGCACAGGATGATGATTGCCGCCCACAACGACCAGCCTGCGATGCCGGCATGGCGGTCGGTGTCGGCGGCGAGCAGCAGCAGGCAGGTGGCGACCAGCAGTTTATCGGCGATCGGATCCAGCATCTTGCCGATGTTGGACGTCTGCTGCCAGGCGCGCGCCAGATAGCCGTCGAGATAGTCGGTGATCGAAGCCAGCAGGAAGATGATCAACGCCGACCAGCGGGCGAAGTCGCTCGATTTCAGATGCCCCTCGAGAAAAAAGCACAGCACCACCAGCGGCACCGCGACGATGCGGGCATAGGTAAGCATGTTAGGCAGGTTGAACGCGCGCTTGGCCATATCTCAGGGACTCTTTCTGCCTGCGTACTCAAATCAGAACCGGATGTAGGGGGTCAACAGGCGAGATTCGATTGGCCAGACGAAAATAGCGCGCGATTGCCGGGATTCGAGTGGCCTGCGAGAAAAGAACGGCTGCTGCCATTTGATCGGGACAGCGGCGTCACCGGCGCTCAGCTCTCATGGAAATGATTGTAGACGAGCTTGGCGACCTGCTCTGAAATACCGTCGACCTTGACCAGATCCTCGACTGCCGCGCGGCTGACCGCCTTCGCAGTGCCGAAGGCCAGCAGCAGCGCGCGCTTGCGGCCGGGACCGATGCCGGCGATCTCGTCGAGCGGGCTCTTGACCAATTCCTTCTTGCGCCGCGCGCGGTGCGAACCGATGGCGAAGCGATGCACCTCGTCGCGCAGCCGCTGGACGAAATAGAGCACGGGATCGCGGACGGGCAGCGAAAACGAGTCCCTGCCTCTGACGAAGAAACGCTCGCGGCCGGCATCGCGGTCCTGGCCCTTGGCGATGCCGATGGCCGCCACGCGATCCTCGATGCCGAGGTCGGCGAGGATCTTGCGCACCGCGCTCATCTGGCCCTGGCCGCCATCGATCAGGATGACGTCGGGCCAGGCCGGGAAGCTGCCGGAGATGTCTTCTTCGATGTCGTCGCCTGCTCCACCGGCTGCCGCGTCGTCGGGAACGACATCGCCATGTTCCTTCAGCAGCCGCGAAAAGCGCCGTTCCATCACCTCGCGCATCATGCCGAAATCGTCACCGGGCGTGATCTCGGTCGAGCGGATGTTGAATTTGCGGTACTGGTTCTTCACAAACCCTTCCGGCCCGGCGACGACCATGGCGCCAACGGCGTTGGTGCCCATAATATGCGAATTGTCATAGACCTCGATGCGCACCGGCGGCTTCGGCAGGCCGAAGGTCTCGGCAAAGCCGGCGAGCAGCCGGCCTTGCGTGGAGGTTTCGGCCAGCCGGCGGCCGAGCGCCTCGCGGGCATTCTGCAGCGCGTTGTCGGTCAAATCCTTCTTCTCGCCGCGCTGCGGCACCGAGATCGACACTTTACGGCCGGCGCGGGTGGACAGCGCTTCGGCCAACAGTTCCTGATCCTGGACGCCTCGCGACAGAAGGATGTTCCGTGGCGTCGGCTTGTCGTCATAGAACTGCGCCAGGAACGAGCCCAGCACTTCCGCCCCCTCCAGTGCCGGATCGGCCTTGGGGAAATAGGCGCGGTTGCCCCAGTTCTGGCCGGTGCGGAAGAAAAACACCTGGATACAGACCTGGCCGCCCTCCTGATGGATGGCAAAGACATCGGCCTCGTCGACCGTGGCCGGGTTGATGCCCTGATGGCTCTGCACATGGGACAGTGCAGCCAACCGGTCGCGATAAATGGCGGCGCGCTCGAAATCGAGCTCCTGCGAGGCCTGCTGCATGGCGGCAGAGATTTCGGTCTTCACCTTCTGGCTGCGGCCCGACAGAAAATCCTTCGCCTCGCTGACCAGCTCGGCATAGTCGCTATGCGAGATCTCCCCGGTACATGGACCGGCACAGCGCTTGATCTGGTAGAGCAGGCACGGCCGGGTGCGGTTTTCGTAAAAGGAGTTGGTGCAGCTCCTGAGCAGGAAGGCGCGCTGCAGCGAATTGATGGTGCGCCCGACCGCGCCGGCCGACGCAAAAGGTCCGAAATAGTCGCCCTTGCGCGAGCGCGCACCGCGATGCTTGTAGATGCCGGGCGAGACGTGATCGCCGGTCAACAGGATGTAAGGGAACGACTTGTCGTCCCGCATCAGCACATTGAAACGCGGCCGCAAGCGCTTGATGAGATTGGCCTCGAGCAGCAGCGCTTCGATTTCGGTGCGGGTGACGACGAACTCCATCGTCGATGTCTCGCGCACCATGCGGCCGATGCGGGCGGTGTGGAACCGGCCTTGGGCGTAGTTGGTCACCCGCTTCTTCAGGCTGCGCGCCTTGCCGACATAAAGCACGTCGCCGGCAGCGTTCATCATGCGGTAGACGCCGGGCGCATTGGGCAGCCGCTTGACCAATGTCTGGATGACCTCGGCGCCGACCATGCCGTCGGCGTCGCCGGCATGCGGCGCCCAGTCTATCGCTGTGAAGGCGACATCGGGCCCGGTGGCCTCGGGCTCGACGATCTCCTCGACCGCTTCATCCTGAAGGTTGATCTCGGGCGGCATATCGTCGGCGGCGCCGGCGCGCGTCTTGTGTTTCTGGTCTGCGGGACTCATTCCACCATGCCTGTCACATCCGGCGTCTGCCATGCAAGATGCTGGCCGCCGTCAAGCGCGATCATCTGGCCGGTCACCGAGCGCGCATCCCAGAGATAGCGGATGGTGGCGCCGAATTCGGCCAATTGCGGGCCGCGCTCCAGAATCAGGCCATCGACCTGCTTCTGGAAATCATGATCTTCCTGGCGCGTATTCTTCAGCGTCGGACCGGGACCGATGGCGTTGACGCGGATGCGCGGACCGAGCGCCTGTGCCAGCATTTCGGTCTGCGTCCACAAGGCCGACTTCGACAGCGCATAAGAGAAATAGCGCGGCGTCGGCCGCCAGACGCGCTGGTCGATGATGTTGACGATCAGCCCCTCCTGCCCTGGCGGCAAGGCGCGGGCGAAGTTTTGCGCCAACAGCGCCGGCGTCTTCACATGGATGGCGAAGTGAAGGTCCCATGCCGCCCAGTCGAAGTCCTCGACGCTATCGTCGACGAACAGCGACGCATTGTTGACAAGAAGCGTGACCGGGCCGAGCGCTGCCGCGGCGCGGCCGACGAGATCGCCAACCGCATCCATGTCGGTCAGATCGGCGGCTACCACGCCGGCGCGGCCGCCTCCGTCCCTGATGTTCGCAGCCAGCGCGTCGGCCTCGGCGGTCGAGCGGTTGGCGTGGATGGCGACGGCAAAACCGTGCGCGGCCAGATCCTCGACGATCGCCTTGCCGATCCGCTTCCCCCCGCCCGTCACCAGCGCCGTTCCGGCGGCTTCGATCATCTGTCAATCCTCAATCTGCGCCTCAATTCGGCTAGCGGCACATTGTGACGCGCCCAGGGGTTAAATGCCGTTTCCACCTGGGGCAGGAATGTGGCGAAACGGCTTTTTCGCCGCCGGCACCGCCCCGGATTCGGGTCGGCAGGACCGCAATATAGGACGCTGAACCCGTTGCACCAAGCCGAGTGCAGTGCAGCATCGCCTGCGTACTGACATTTCGCTGTTGCGAAGATGCAACGTCAAGCTTCGGCCTCATTCGTGCCGGGGAATGACCCATTTTCAGGTTCGCTGCCGCCGCATTTTGACACGACATTCGGAACCGTTGAGTGCCAGATCCGTTTCACCCCCCGGACGGGTTGATGGCGCTCAGGACAAACAAGCCTACGTGTCTTGTGGCTTAAGGAGTAAACAACAATGCAAACCAATCTCAAATTCGCGCCGCTCGCGGTTGCGCTGGGGCTCTTCGCCCTGAGCGGTACCGCTTTTGCTGCCGACGTCGTCTCGGAAGAGCCCCCGGCACCGGCACCGATCGCCGAGCTCCCCGTCGCTTCCTGGGCCGGCCCGTATGCCGGTCTCAGCGCCGGCTACGGCTTCAGCGGTCATGCCAAAGTCCACGACGGCGGCCCCGATATCAAGACCAAGGGCTTTGTCGGCGGCGTTTTCGGCGGCTACCAGTGGCAGCAGGAAAACTTCGTGTACGGTGCTGAAGCCGATCTCGGCTACAACGGCGTCAAGGGTGACAGCGGCGGCGTCAATTCCAAGGGCGGCTTCGAAGGCTCGCTGCGCGCCCGTCTGGGTTACGCCGTGACCCCGGAAATCCTGCTCTACGGCACCGGCGGCGGCGCCCTGAAGAACCAGAAGGTCTCGACCCCCTTGGGCAGCGACGACAACACCATGCTCGGCTGGACCGCAGGCGTCGGCACCGACATCAAGCTCACCGACAATGTGTTCGGCCGTGTCGAGTACCGATACACCGACTTCGGTTCCAAGAGCTTCGACAGTGTCGGCACCAAGGTCAAAGAGAGCGACAACCGCGTCACCTTCGGCGTCGGTATGAAGTTCTAACTGTCGTTCAAGCCACGACACAAGAAAGCCGGGCCTCGCGCCCGGCTTTTTTTGTTTCGCCCGTCAGGCCGGCACAGCCACCTTCAGCCCCGGAAACTTCTCATCGAAACGCGCTGCCCAGCGGGTCAGGCGGCCCCGGCCCTTTTCCCATTTGCCGGCGAAGCGCAGAGAGAGGTAGCCGAGGCAGGCACGCAACGCCAACTGGCCAAGCGTGATCTTCTTCGGCAGCTTCGGCGGATTGGCGTTGAGGAAATCGAGTGCGGCGGTGATCTTGGTCCACTGGCGATCGAGCCAGGGTTGATAGACCATCTCCTCCGGACGCGTGCGCCGCTCATAGACCATCGACAGCGCGCAGTCGCATATGCCGTCGGCCAGCGCCTCCAGCACTTCGGCCTCGAGGCGCTTGTCGGCATTGCGCGGCAACAACAGGCTCTTGGAAGCGCGGTTGAGATGCTGGGTGATGGCGCGGCTGTCGTGGATCGAGCGGCCGTCGTCGAGCACCAGCACCGGAATCTTGCCGAGAGGATTGGCTGACATCAGTTCAGCAGGCTTGTCCTCGGTCTTGACCGGCACCAGCTCGACGGCAATGCCGGCATGGAGTGCTGCCATGCGCACCTTGGAACTGTAGGGGGATGAGGACGCGTAGAGCAGCTTCGGCATGATCGGTTCCCTGTTTTCGGACGGCCAGTGCATGTCGCTCAAAAATGCGATTCCGGTCTTGAGAACGACGCGCGTAAAGCAAAGGTCTAGAGCGTGTCGCCTGAACCCCATCGAATGCGACCGCCTTAGTGTTGGCCGATCTTCCCTGAGGGAGCAACTGCCAGAAGGGCAAAACCAGGCGGCCAATCCGCCGACAATGAAATCGCCAATGCATGTCTCACAGAAGTGGCGTCAATTTCGAGAGAACGACATGCATCAAAACAAGACCTAAATCACCACAAAAAAGCTCCCGGGAATCTGCCAGTCGGCAAAGTTCCCGGGAGCTTTGAGATGGTCCGCTGTTACTTCTTCTTGGCGGCTGGCTTTTTGGCCGGTGCAGCCTTCTTCACAGCTGCCGTCGACTTGGCGGCGGCGGCCTTCATCGGAGCCTTGGCGGCGGGTTTTGCCGCTGCCTTGGCTGCCGGCTTCTTGGCGGCGGGCTTGGCTGCTGCCTTCGCAGCAGGCTTCGCCACAGCCTTGGCGGCCGGCTTCTTGGC
The DNA here is from genome assembly GCF_040324255.1 of Mesorhizobium sp. M0001. NCBI lineage: Bacteria > Pseudomonadati > Pseudomonadota > Alphaproteobacteria > Hyphomicrobiales > Phyllobacteriaceae > Mesorhizobium > Mesorhizobium sp. M0001. Next base: position 225,568 of record NZ_JAMYVS010000007.1, on the reverse strand, counting down.
GGCGGGTTTCGCTGCTGCCTTGGCGGCGGGTTTTGCTACTGCCTTAGCTGCCGGCTTTGCCGCTGCCTTGGCGGCCGGCTTTGCCGCTGCCTTCGGTGCTGCCTTCTTTACTGCTGCAGGTTTCGCGGCAGCTTTCGGTGCCGCTTTCTTTGCCGGCGCTTTCGCCGCCGGCGCCTTCGTCGTGGTCTTTGCCATGCGATGCCCCTTGCGTTTGTGCCGATGGCCGTGAGTGACCCGGCGAGCTAATGCATATCTGACTCGTGCGTATCTAGCCAGCGAAGCATTACATAGAATTTCGCAGATTAAGTTTCGGTTACGCTGAGAGCATGATCGCAATGATCGGCACAGAAATCGGCAAGAAATCTTCCCGCTTCGCAGCGAACTGTTGCGAGAGAAATCTCTGATATCGCGACTCACACGTTCTTCTCGTCAAGCTCACATTCTCTTGCAACGCCGTCGATCTCACGCGGTCATCGGCGGCCTATTGGATGGCAACAATCATCGCACCGCAGAGGCTGATCTTGCTTCATCCCCACGGTTGCAGGAACAGCACTAAACTAAACGCGAGCTTTTTACTCGTATATCGAAAGTGGTTGGATGGAAGCCAGGAAAGACAGTACTTGAAGGGACAGCCTGTTGTGTTGGACGTTTCCCAGACGAGAAGGGAGATCGCCAGCTTCGGCGCAAGAGATGCCCAACGGAAATGGGAAACGAAAGATCGGGGAATCCTCCTCCCGGGAAGCCGCGGTCCCTTGGAAGCCAACGGGTGCGGGCCCCTAAGCGCCAACCCGTTCGCGCACCTGCAGCCGGCGCGAAGGCTCGGCGTGGTGGAGGTGGACGGCAAACGTATCCCACGGCGGCGCAATGCCGATCTGCATCAGGATCCGCCCGATCTCGCCGCGGTGATAGCCGCCATGCGTGACGACATGTGTCAGCATTTCCTGGCGTGACATCATCGCCCTGTCGCCGTCGGTGAAGGTGAAAGGCACAGGCTCTGACATGAGCTTTGGCGAGACGGCTTCGATATAGTCGAGATACCAACGATCCACCGCAGCGACATCAGCGCTCAATTCATCGAGTGCCGGTGTGTCCTCGGTGTTGTCGGACGCATAGCCATGACGCGTGCCGGAAAGATGCGCGGCGAATATCTTCGATACGACAAGGTTGTGGTTGATGAGACGGGTCGCCGTGTGGCGCTGATCGACATGCTCCTGCTGGTCGAGGCCCGCAAGCTTCTGCAGCAATTCACCATTCGCCCAGGCTTGATAAACGAAGAGGCTGCGGAGCAAATCCAGCGCGTCCATGGTCTGTATCCTTTGCAAAAAATGTGAGTATATTATCTATATTCTTGGCTGCTGGAGCAGACATGTCTACTCGCATTGCAAAGCCGCGCTCACGCATGCGCAAGCAGCCGCGCCAGGCGCGTTCGAGAGCGACGGTCGAGGCGATCATCGAAGCCGGTGCTCATGTTCTAAGCGCGCTCGGCTGGGCCGGCTTCACCACCAACAAGGTGGCCGATGCGGCCGGCGTCAGCATCGGCTCGCTCTATCAATATTTTCCCGACAAGCTGTCGCTGGTCGAAGCAATTCGCCGGCGACATTTCGATCAGGTGCTGTCGGTGATCGCCGAATCAACAGAAGGCGACAAGCCGCTCAAACGATTCGCGCAGGAGCTGGTGCGCGGCATGATCGATGCGCACAGCATCCATCCGACGCTGCATCAGGTGCTGCTCGACGAGGCGCCGGGCGATCGCGGCTCACGCGCCGCCCATGCCTCGTTCCAGTCGCGCTATCTTGATCACTACACGGCGGCGGTGGCGCAATATCGCAGGCGCAGAAAGGACAATGAGACCGTGGCCCGGGTGCTGTCCTCAGCGGTCGAGGGCGTCATCCACAATGCCGCGCGGCGAGACATGCTCGACTTGCCGGAACTGCAGAAGCAGTTGGTCGAGCTGATCTGCGCTTACGTATCTGGTGGGAAGGCGATGTGAGGCAGCGGCAGCAGTTCGGAGATTGGCGAAACCGGAGCGACATCAGATCTCCCCCTTGCGGGGAGATAGCAGGTTCAACGGCGGTTCTTATCCGACCTTAGCGCAGGACGCGGCAGCGGCCGTTGTAGACCATCCAGCGGTCGAAGCCCGAGACGCAGAATTCGACATTGTCGCCGATCGAGGCAAAACCCTGGCCTTCCTCGATCAAGTACCAGATGGTGCGGGCGCGGCCATCGGAAAGGCTGACGGTGGCGCCGCAATAGCGGCGGCCGATCGGCCATTCTTCGCTGGCCGGGAGATAGCGATGCTGGTGGATGCGTTGGAAATCGGTGATCGAAACATCCGGCAGATGCGGCACGTGATGCACCTGGTAGGAGAAGCGGCTGGAGATCTTGCTTAGCACCCAGGCCTCGCCGCAAACGCCGCTGTCCTCGTCGGAATAGACGGAAAGATCGGCGGCCTGCGCTGGCTGGCCGAGGGGTGCGGCCAGCGGCGTGCAAAGCGAAATCAGGGCAGCAAGAGCGGATTTGGCAAAGCGAGTCATGGCAGCCTCTCAAAGGTCGACTGCGCCCACTTTGCGGATTCGGCGGCGCGCGGTCAAGCGGTCGCGCTGCCGATGGTTTCCCGCTCCGCAACCGGTTTTTCCGGTGCGAAGCTGCGAAACCACGTCCTGACGTTTGAAAAAGCTCGCCTTGCCCATTAGGAAAAGCGGCCTGCCCATGGCCGGCGGGCCGCCGAAACCCGGTTCAGCCTTGCTTGGCGTCGCCCTGCGGTATGGCGGCCGGGTCCATCCACATCGCTTCCCAGACGTGGCCGTCAGGATCGGCCAGGCTGCGATTGTACATGAAGCCATAATCCTGCTGGGCGTTGATGTCGGCGGCGCCGCCATTTTTAGCCGCCGCCTCATTCATCGCATCGACCGCCGCGCGGCTGTCGCAGGACACGGCAAGCATGACCTCGCTCGAGGTGGCCGGTGGGATGGGGCGATCGGTGAACTGACGCCATTTGGCATGGGTGAGCAGCATGACGTTGATCGTTTCGCTCAGCACCATGCAGGCTGCGGTGTCGTCGGTGAAGTGCGGGTTGTTGTCGAAACCGAGAGCTTTGTAGAAGGCCATCGACGCAGCGAGGTCGGCGACGGGCAAGTTGACGAAGATCATACGGGGCATAGCGTCTCCTTGACAGTACACAGTTGAAACCGGACCGGCGTTGCGCCGGACCATCCTCCGATGCCTTCTCTCAACGCACCGGTTTTGCTTTGCCGCGCACCCTCTCGGTCTGCGCCTTCTGCATCGCTTCGACCTCTTGATAAGCCGAGCAAAAACTGCATCTCGGCCGCCGAATATTTCTCCAGCAATGCGTCGCCCGCCTCGAGGATCGGATGGTAGCAGCGCCGGACGAGTTCCTCGGTGCCCGCCGCGACCATGACCTTGCGCCTGTCATCGGGATCCGGCTGGCGGCTGACGAAGCCGCGCTTTTCCAGCCGGTCAATCAACGTCGTAACCGCCGCCGGCGTGAGATTTGTCTCCCTCGCTACGACGTTTGCCGGCCGCGGGCCGTGACTGATCGCGCCGAGACAGCGGCGCTCGGCAGCGCTCAGCACATAGATTTCGGCAACGGTCCCATCGAACGTTTCAACGGCATCCTGCCAGCGCGACATCGCGAAGCCTATCGCGTTGACCCGTTCCTTTTTTGTCGATCTTGGCTTCGATTCGAAATCTAATAATTAGACATCTATCTATCTGATTCTGGGATTAGCGTCAACGCCAAGCCGATTAGATGTGCATCTCCATGGTTTCGGTTCGTTGAACACAGCTGAGCATTCGCGGATGGCGCCACCGTCAAAACTTCTAGCGACTTTGTGTCTTTGCCGCGGGCGTCGCCCGCTGCGAAGCGTCGCTACTCCCCGGCCAGCCATTCCAGCGACCAGTGCGCCGGCTTTTCGACCGCCAGCAATCTGTGCAGGACCGGCAGCACGATGCGCAGTTCGCGCTCCAGCGTGAAGGGCGGGTTGACCACCACCATGCCGCTGCCGTCGAGGCTTGGTTCACGCGATGCCGGCCGGATCTCGAACTCGATGTCGAGCAGTTTTGGAACGCCGGATTGCTTGAGCGCCTTGCGGAAGGCGATGATCGCTTTGCGGTCCTTGATCGGATACCACAGCGCGTAGATGCCACCCGGCCAGCGCCTGTGCGCTTTCTGCATTCCGTCGACCAGGCGGTCGAATTCGCCGGCTTCTTCGAACGGCGGATCGATCAGCACCAGGCCGCGCTTTTCCTTTGGCGGCAGATGCGCGCCAAGCGCCAGCCAGCCGTCGAGTTCGATCACCCTTGTCTGGAAATCGCCGGCAAACAGCGTCTTCAGCCTGGCAGCATCTGCGTCGTGCAATTCGATCGCCGACAACCGGTCCTGCTTTCGCATGAGGTACCTGGCGATCAATGGCGAGCCCGGATATTTCTTCACCCCGCCATCGGGATTGAGCGAACGCACCGCTTCAAGATAGGGGGCAAGCAGCGCAGCCGCCGATTTTTCGATCGGGGCGTGGATGAGGCGGCCGATGCCGCCTTGCCATTCGCCGGTCTTTTGCGCTTCCGCCGACGAAAGATCGTAGCGGCCAATGCCGGCATGAGTGTCGACGACACGGAACGCCTTGTCCTTTTGCTTCAGATAGTCGAGCAGAAGGCTGAGCACGACATGCTTGACGACGTCGGCGAAATTGCCGGCGTGATAGGCGTGACGGTAGTTCATGCTGCGCTCATGTCGAGGAGCCTCTGCCCCAACGCGGCGGTGGCGGCTTCGAGTTCGGGTTCTCCGGCCGGCGACCGCCGAAAGCCAGAGTAAGCAGGAAGCCGATCAGGCCGACGGCCATCAGCCCATAGCCAACCGGCCGTGCGCGTTGATCGATCTCACCGGCGCCGGAGCGCAGTATCAGATCCACTGCGCGTATCGGGATATCGTCGGCGTCGCCCGGGCCGGCGGTGAAGAGATAGGCGCCAGGACTGACGGTTTCGATCACGCCGGCCTCGTCGCGAAAGATCTTGTCGGGCAGTTGCGGGCTGACCTGGCGCGGATTGTCGGCGTGGTTGAATTGCAGCGTCGAGGCAAGCACCGTGCGCCCGGCTGTGGCGGCAGTCAGCGTCAGCACGGTGCGCTGCTGCGAGACAATGCGCTCGGCCTTTGCCGTCAGGTCGACCAGCACTCTGACCGGCGCGTCGCCAGCTTTCAGCGTCACCGTCACAGGCCTAAACCGTCCCTGGTCGTAGACGCGCCAGGTGCCGATCTCGTGGCCGGAGAAATTGCTCATGGCCCAGGGATAGACGAAGCCAATGGCGGCGCCGGCAAGCAGTATCAGGACAAACAGAAAGCGCATTGAGGAGATCCGGGTGTTCGACAGATTGCCAATAACGCCCCGAAGGCCAAAAAGCGATGGCTGACGCAGCGGAGCCACCTTTGTGGAGTGCGTTGGCGGCACGCAAGCCATGTGGCACTTATGGCGAATGAAGCCTTCCGCAGAAGCATCGACTCGTCTTTTCCAACCGATGCCGGTGGCTCATGCCCAATAGCACCGTGCTGATCACCGGTGCCCGCGCGCCGGTGGCGCTGCACCTGGCGCGGCTGCTGCATGGCGCCGGTCGCCGGGTGATCCTGGCCGACAGCCCGGCCCGGCCGATGGCCGCAGCGAGCACGGCCTGCGCCGCCTACCATCGCCTGCCGCCGCCGCGCTTTGCCGCCGACGCCTATGCCAAGGCGGTGGAAGCGCTTGTCCGCGCGGAAGGCATCGAACTCGTTATCCCGACCTGCGAGGAAGTCTTTTATCTCGGTCGTCTCTGGCAGCACCGCGCCATGCCGGCCCGCCTCTTCGCACCCGAGATGGCGATGCTCGCCCGCGTTCACGACAAGCATGCCTTCATCCGGCTGGCGCAGAGCCTTGGGCTCGACGTGCCGGAAACGATACTGCTGCAAAGCGAGGCCGATCTCGACGGCGTTCGTGGCCAATCGCGCGAATTGGTGTTCAAACCTGTGTGGTCACGTTTTGCCCGTGACGTACTGCTGCGGCCATCGCCGGACGAACTCGACGCCGTCCGCCCCTCGCCCGCCGCTCCTTGGGTGGCGCAGCGCTACGTCGCCGGTGAAGAGATCAGCGCCTATGCGGTGGCGATCGAGGGTGAACTCAAAGCGCTGGCGCTCTACCGTTCGCTCTATCGCGCCGGCAAGGGCGCCGGCATCTGTTTCGAGCCGGTCGAGGATATCGCGGCGCGGCGCTTCGTCGAAACCTTCGTCGCCGGCGCCGGCTGGACCGGCCAGATATCCTTCGACCTGATGCGCGAGAACAACGGCAGGGTGCTGCCACTGGAGTGCAATCCGCGCGCCGTGAGCGGCCTGCACTTCTTTCGCGATCCGCGGCGCTTCGCCGACGCGGTCCTGGAGGATGGCGCCGAGGTGAAGCCCGACGTGACGGCGCCGCAGACGGTGAGGCTTGCGATGTGGATCTACGGGATGCCGGCGGCACTGCGCTCCGGTGGTCTCGGCAGCTTTCGCCAGGCGATGCACGATGCCGATGAGCTGCTCGACTGGCCGGGCGACCCCGCGCCGAAGCGGGCGCAGTGGCGCACGCTGGCCGAGATCGCCGGCACAGCACTGCGCCAGCGCATCAGCCTTCAGGCCGCGTCGACGCGCGATATCGAGTGGAATGGGCCGGAGCAGGACTAGTCGAGTTGAAGCGGAACTTCCCGTTTTCAGCTGAGTGCGTAAGTCCTGCTAAGGTTGCCTAAACGGGATTAACTGGCTTTGCGGACAATTGCAGGCCAAGCGCCTTGGTTACGCCCAGCAATGTACTGAGGCGCGGATCGCCCTTTTCGCTCAGCGCCTTGTAGAGTGCCTCTCGGGTCACGCCGGCGTCCTTCGCTATGCTTGTCATGCCGCGGGCGCGCGCGACAATGCCGAGGGCGTGCGCAATATAAGTCGCGTCCCCGGTCTCGAACGCATCAGCGAGCAGTTCGGCTTGAGACTCAGCATCATCAAGATATTCGGCGGCGTCGAATGGTGTGGTTCTGAGGGTCATATCAAACTTCCTTTGCCATTTTCCTGGCTTTTCCGATGTCCCTGTCCTGCGAGCCTTTGTCACCGCCGCAGAGCAGGATAATGACCGTGTTGCCGCGCCGGACGAAGTACACGCGGTATCCCGGACCGTAATCTACGCGCAATTCTCCTATGCCATCGAAGAACTTGGCATCTCCCAACAGCCCAGCCTGAACGCGGACAATCCGTTGGGTGATCTTCTTTACGGCGCGAATGTCCGTGAGCCCTCTGAGCCATTTTCGGAATTCGTCAGTGGATCGAACTTCGATCATCCGTGAACTATAATTTACAGCAGAACTGGAATCAAGTGCCGTGAACTTTAGATTACAACTCGATTTGGTGCACCCGCGGCTCTGCCGCCGCCGGTGGCATCTTGCCGTCGATGATCGCCGCTATGTCGCGGCGCAGGAAATCCAGCGGGCCGATCGCCGGCTGAACCTGCGGCGATATACGGGCGTTGTCGCTGGCCGATTTCAGCACATGGCGATCCTGCTGCAGGGCAAAGGCAAAGAGCGGCCGGAAAGCAAGCGCCTTGAGTTCGCCGAACAGGCCCTGTCGCGGGCCGATCAGCCAGCCGACGCCTTCGACGGTCCGTTCGTCCGCCTGACGCAAATGGAAAGTGGTCGCCAGCGCCAAGCCGCCCTTGCCCCAATATTCGAGTTCGACGATGCCGGGATGGCGGTAGCGGCCGATGGTCTTGGCGCGCTCGCCTTCCAGCAGCCGGCTGACCAGCCCCTGTTGGCGGTCCTCGCCGGTGTAGCAGCTTTCGACCCAGCCCTTGCCGCCGGTCACCTCGACGCGCACGAGATGGCGCTTTGCGGTCAGGCCGCGCAGCACACCCTTGTGGGTGAAGTGGGTGTGAGTGGCGTCGAGAATGTTCTCGGCGGCGTCGAGCACCGTCGATCGCGCCGAGCTTCGCACCCGCTTCACGACGACATCCTTGCCTTGCATGCAATGGAGATAGGGCTCGCCCTCAGGCGTGCCTGCCGAGACGAAGACGACGCCGTCGCGCTCGATCGCGCTGTAGCGGCGGATACGGTAATGCGGGACGTCGCCGACATGGCCGGGAATGGCGGTGCAGCGCCCTTCCCCATTGTAGCGCCAGCCATGATAGGGACATTCGATCTCGCCACCGACGACCTTGCCGGTCGAGAGTTCGACCAGGCGGTGAGCGCAGCGGTCGAAGAGGGCGGCAATGCCTTTCGCCGAGCGGAACAGCACCAGTGGCGCGCCGTCGAACAGGATGCGCTTCGGCTTGGCTTTGATGTCGGCAGACCGCATCACCGCCTGCCAATAGTCTTTGTCTTTCTGCTGCCGGGTGTCGCTCAAAGTTCAAATCTCCTGAGCAGGGGAATGCCGATCTTCGCGAGCACAAATTCCATGATCCGCACCGCCATGCGTTGGCGGCGCGGCAGATGGGCAGCATAGACGGCGTTGTATTCCACCGTCGCCACGGCGCCGCGCAAGCGTTTGAAGGCGGCGGCACCGGCGCTCATGTTGAAGAACAGGCTGTGCGCCATCGCATGATCCTGCGCCAGCGCCATCATCATGCGGTAAAGGCCTTCGCTCACCGGGAGGCCGGTGTCGTAGCCGACGATGGGCTGCGTCAGTGTCCTGCCGTTCTGAGACAAAGCGGCGACGGCGACCAGTTCACCGCCGGGACGACGCAGGCCTGCCAGTTGCAGGATGCCGCGACGGTGCGTCTCGCCGATATAGCGGGCCGTGTAGTGCGGGTTGAGCGGCGTGTATTTGTCGAGATAGAGCATCCGGTAGAGCGCTTCGGCGCGCGCATAGTCGGCCTCGGTGAAGTCGCCATTGCCGACCTGCTCGAAAGGCGTCGTGGGCAGCCGCTTGCGGTCGCGCTTCATGTCGTTGGTCATGGCCGAACCGTCGCCTGCGAAGATGTAGATCTGCCGCGCCGCCAGCATTCGAAAACCCTCCGCCTTCAGCGCTGCGATTGTCGACGGATCGGCGATCTCGTTCAGGGAGCGGATGAGAACAGCGCGATCGGGAAAACGCGCGGTGAGATCGTCGCGCATCGCCGCGACCGCGTTGCGATCGAGCAGCGGCACCGGATTGGTCGAATAGAGCCAGTTGTTGACCTGAACCTGATGGTCAAGGCCGCTCATCCTGACCAGCGGCGCGCACAGGCCGATCAGCATCCGCATCGTTTTTTGCAGCAAGGGCGAGGAGACGAAATTGCGGGTCTCGTCGATGGCATAGTCGACATAGGCGCTGGACGGGCAGCAGATGTAGCAGTTCGGCGCTTCGCTTCTGTCGTTCAGCGTCAGCGGAAAGGAGCGGCCGGCGATCTCGAAGGTTTCGACAGCCACTGTCAGATTGCGCACGAGGTCGCGCACCGGCACCTCGTTGAAAAGCTGAACGAAGGCTTCGACCTCACGCGGGTTGTTTTCTACCCGGTTCGTCTGATCGAGTGGCAACATAGCGAGCCGGTTCATGATGCCGCTCCCAGGTGGCATTCGACCCGACGCAGTTTGCGGCCGGTCTCCAACGGCAGGTCCCTGCGAACAAGGCTGACCGAAGCTGTCGCCTGGCGCGCCGCCAGCAAATTGCGCACGGACTGATGGGCGGCGGTGGCGGCTTCGTCGGCAAGCCCGGGGGCCAGGCTGAGTTCGATTGCATCTTCAGCGGTCTGGACCAGGCGGAAATCGTCGATGCGCCGGTCGGCCTTGAGCACCGCATTGCGTAGTATGTCGGGCGTGACGAGGAGCTGCCCGTGCGGCGAGGCTAGCCGGAAAGCGTCGTCCATGCGGCCGACGATCTCGTCCAGCGTGCGCAGCGGCGAGCCGCAGCGGCATGGCTTTTCGGACAGCCGCAGCAAGTCGTTCATCCGGTAGCGCGCCATGATCTGGGTCCGGCGGCGAAAGGCGGTGATCAGCGGCATGACCAGGCCGTCGCCGGCCGGTTCGAACTCGAAGAACACCGAATCCTCGGCCAGATGCAGCCCGCCCTGGCGGCAGGTGACGGCGAACAGCCCTTCGGTCGCCATGTAGATCTGGTCGACCTGACCACCAAAGAATGCCTCTATGACCGGCCGGTCAACCGGGTCGAGCGTTTCGGCGGCGCTGAAGACACGCTGCGGCTTGAGCCGAAAGCCCTCGGCCGCGAAGTGCCGCAGTATCTTCGGTGGCGCGATGATCACCGTCGGCGCGAAATCTTCGAGAGCGCCGCGCCAGCTCTCCGGACCGCGCGTCAGATCGAAGAAGCGCAGGTCGATACGCCGCGATTTGCGCGCGCTATCGTAGAGCCCGGTGTTTTGCGGCAGGATCACCGCAACGCGCTGCCGGCGCCAGAGCAGATCGGGCACGGCTTTGGCCAGGATGGTGCCCAGCCAGCGGTATTTTTCCGCCTCGGAAATGACGAACAGGCCACGATTGCCCGACGTGCCGGTGCTGGAGCCGACAGTCAGCTCGCCAATGCGGCTATCGCCGGCCTGCGCCTTCCAGGCCTCGGCGGCCGAGACGCCATGAATGTTGAAGCGCTCGAAATTGCCCATCAGCGTCGCCTTGTCGGTCACCGGCAGATCGCCGAGATGACGCGGCGTCTTGCCGTAGAACGGCGCGCGCGGCAGGTCGCGGTCGAGAAAGCGGCGCAAGGCATGACCTTGCCAGCGTTCGAAATTCTCACGGCTCTTGCGCGAGAGCCATTGCGTCAACACAAACGAACGGGCCGCTTCCGTCGGCCCGTTCATGCGCTCTCTCCGGCCAGATCGTAGGCCGTCACCGCCGGATCATGACAAAGAACAACCTCGCCGCCGGTCGCCAGAAACCGGCGCAACATTACGCTGGTCGGCTCGATCGCGGCGGCATCCTCGGCCAGCAGGGTTGCCGGCAGACCGGGAGTTCGGTTTTCGACAAGGGCCGCGAACAACCATTGCGCGTCGACGGCGTAGAGCAGCGGCCGCTCCAGATTTGGGAACGAAAGGCCGAACTGGCCATCGGCATGGCCGGGCAGACCGACTGCGATGACGCTGCCGTCGCCGAACAGATCGGCGCCGCCCGGTACGCCGCCACGCGGCTCGACCTGCCGCTTCGACGACAGCCCGTCGAGTCGGGCCTCGAAGTCAGACGGGAACAGTTCCTTGAAGACGCCATGGCGCAGATTCTGCAGGGAAGTCTTGGCCTTCGCCCGCGCCCAGGCGGTGTCATTGGCGATAAGCCGAGCGTTGGGAAACAGCGACAGGCCCGACATGTGGTCGGCATGGAAATGCGTGACGATGACGGTGCGCACATCCTGCAAAGACAGGCCGAAGCGCGCCAGTACCGCGAGCGGCTGCTCGGCTTCGTTGAGCTGGGGCCGGAGGATCGCACTGTAAAGACGCAACGCCGTGCTGCGCTCGCTGCCTTGTGTCACATGCGGCGTGTAGCCGGTATCGACCAGTACGGGGCCGGCCTGCGGATGCATGATCAGGCCGTAGCGGACACGTAGCCTGACCTTCGCCCAGCTGCCGCCGCGCAGGATCAGGCGCTCGACTGCGCCGACAGAGGCGCTGTTGGCGAAGACGATCTTCACGCAGCCTCCCTGCTTTCCGTCGCCTTGCCGAATGTGCGATCGAGCCCTTCCTCGAACGACACTTTCGGCGCCCAGCCGAGGATGCGGCCTGACTTGGAAAGATCGAGGCTCTGCGCATAGGCGAACAGGCCAAGACCGTAGCGCGTCACCGGCGGTTCCGGGCAGCCGGGCAATATATTCGCTACCGTCTCCGCTATCCCGGCCGCCAGCATGGCGGGCCAGAGCGGCATTCTGCGCCAGCGCGGCTGCACGCCGGCGCGGGCGCAGGCCGCCTCGGCAATGCGGCGGACCGGCACCACTTCGCCGCCGGAGATGTTGAATACCTGTCCCTCGGCAGCGCTGCCGGCGGACAGCGCGGCAAGCACCGCATCGACGACATCCTCTATATAAGTGAGATCGATGCGCGCCTTGCCGTCGCGAAACAGCGGCAGCGGCCGCTGCCGTGCCACCTGCAGCAGACGCGGCAGCAGCGTGCGGTCGCCGGGACCGTAGAGGCCGCGCGGCCGTAGCACCACCGGGCTGATCTCAGGCGCCGCCAGCACGATCTCCTCGGCCTGCCGCTTGGTGCGGGCATAGTGGTTGACCGGAGGGGGCAAGGCCGCATTCTCGGAAACTCCGAGCTGGTCGCGATAGGCGAAACAGACCGTCGGGCTGGAGATATGGACGAAGCGGCGCACGCCTTGCCCGCGCGCGAAATCGCTGAGGTTGCGGGTAGCTGTGACATTTGCCGTCTGGAAATCCGCCAACCTGCCGAAGGGCGCGGAAAGTGCCGCGCAGTGGATGATCGCATCGACTCCGTCGAGAGCGCGCGCGGCAGCTGCATCGAACGGTTGAGACAAATCGAGCCGAACGACCCGATGACCAGCGGCTTCGAGCGCCGCGCAGCGTTTGGCGTCCCTGCCAAGACCCAGCGCAGGTGTACCCAGTGCAGCCAGCCGCGCCATGACATGCGCGCCGAGGAAGCCGCTGGCGCCGGTGACGAGGACGCGTCCCACGGTCATGCTTCCAGCGCCATGCCGCCGAACGACACGCCGGCCGAGGTGCCGAGGAACAGCACCTTGGCGCCGGGCACAATGCGTTGTTCGCGGCGCGCGACGTCGAGCGCAAAGGGGATGGAAGCGGCGATCTGATTGCCGTAGCGCGCCGCGATGTCGACGAGCTTTTCCCTGGCGAAGCCGGTCTGGCGCGCCATGTGGGCGAGCGCGAAAGGGCTTGCCTGATGCGGCACGACGAGGTCGACATCGTCGTGCCGCCAGCCGGCGCGATCGAGCAACTCCGCTACAAAGCCGTTGAAATGGCGTGACGTGACGCGAAACAGTTCCTTACCCTCCATGTGGAACAGGCTGTGGCGGGCGAATTCCTCGGGCTCACGATGAAAGTCGAACCGGGTGCCGCCGGAGCCGATGCTGCAGGCCGCATAGGCGGAAGGGTAGGTGCGCATCAGATTGGCCGCCACCCCACCTTCGCCAGGGGCTGCCTGTTGCAGCACGGCGGCCGCCGCGCCATCGCCGAAGAGGGCCGCAATTTCCGGCTGGTCCTGCCACGGCAGGGCGCGCGAGGCGATTTCAGACGAGAACACCAGCGCCGTCCGGCATTGCCCGGCCTCGATCAGGCGCGACGCGGTCTCGAAGGCTGTGAGGAAACCGAGGCAGGTGCTGTTGACGTCGAAGGCGGCCGCCGACCCATCGGCAAGGCCGAGGCGCTGCATGACCAGCGGAGCCGTCGACGGCAACGGCTGATAAGGCACGCCGCAACCGCCGATGACCAGATCGACACTGCCTGCCTCAAGTTCGGCATCGGCAAGCGCCAGACGGGCTGCGGCACAAGCAAGGTCGACCTGCGATTCGGCGTCGCAGACATAGCGTTCGATGACGCCGGTCGCGGCCTCGAAATGTCCATCGCCATACCCCAGCCGCGCATCGAGGGCGCGCGACGTCACGCATCGAGCCGGCACGGCCCGCCCGGTTCCGATGATCCTGATCCGCATTCTCAGCCCGCCCAATGAGCCTGCATCCAGTCAATCCATAAAACGGATCCAATGTGATGGCCATCATCAAGACGAATGCGTGGGAACTATGGAGCCTTCAGTGGATTGCGGCTAGAATCTCTCGCAAGTATAAAGACCCGTACGGGGGCGATTATGGCCAGATCTTTTTTCCGCTTTATTTCTTCAATTTTTGGCGCGTCCGACGCCAGACAGGAAGGAAAAGCCGAGCCCAACAGAGCCAATACAGGGGGCTTGATCAGAGCCGAATGGCCCCATGACTATCAGTTCCTCTTTATCGAACCACCTGCGAACGAAATCGCGGAAGCGTTGGACGGCTGGAAGTGGATCGGACTGGATGGCCTTGAACCAGCTGCGGTGTCAGCTTTCGGCGACATATTTTTCCGTGCCGGCGACGGGTCGGTTCGTCATCTCGATATGCTCGACGGGAAATTGACCAGAATTGCGGGTCATTGGGCGGAATTTCAGGCCGACTTGCAGAATGAAGCGCGCCGCGACGAGTTGCTGCTGGCGGGCCTTGTCGTTGCCGCCCGAAAGAACGGACTGATTCCGGCAGCCGGCCAATGCTATGATTTCAAGAAGCCGCCGGTGCTTGGCGGCGAAATGAGTCTGCGAGAGATGGAAACGACGTTTTTCGTTGTGAAGGTGCATATCGCCGGCCAAATCCATCGGCAGGTGAAAGATCTCCCGCAGGGCGCGAAGATAAACAAGGTTACGATCAGCGACCGATAACGCGACTTACGCCTTGCGCTCCCAGCGACGGTCGGGCGTCTGCTGCCAGTAGGTGACAGCGTGGCCCGCTTCTTTCAACACCTTCCAATGCGTCCGCGCCCCTTCGACCTGGGCCGCGTCATGGCCGTCGAACAGGAACACGGCGCGTTCGTAGCCGGCGAGATCGGCGGGTGCGGCGCCATCGACGAGGAAGCGTATCTGCGCCTGGTTGGGGTTGGCGTCGCTCGTGGTGAGCAGGATTGGCTGTTCGGCCGGATGGGCTTCACGGTCGGTCGCGTGCGCGAGGAACGAATCGTCCCTGAATGTCCACAGATGCAGGTCGAGCGCATCGCGCCGCTCCTCGGTCCCTGTCTGCACCACGGCGCGCCAGCCGCGATCGACGCTGCGCTCGAGCAGGCCGGGAAGCGCATCCTCCAGCGTCGATTCGGTCAGGTGGTAGAACAGGACATCGGCCATTCCCTGCCTTATCCCTCGTAATTGTCGCGCACCAGCCGGTCGAGCAGCCTGACGCCGAAACCCGAGCCCCAGGACTGGTTGATCTCGCTCGGCGGCGAGCCCATCGCGGTGCCGGCGATGTCGAGATGCGCCCACGGCGTTTCCTTGACGAACCGCTGCAGGAACTGCGCGGCGATGATGGCGCCGCCATAGCGGCCGCCGATGTTCTTCATGTCGGCGTTCTTGGAATCGATCAGCTTGTCGTATTCAGGCCCAAGCGGCATGCGCCACAGCCGCTCCTGACTCGCCTGGCCGGCCGCCGTCAACCTGTCCGAAAGTTCGTCATTGTTGGAGAACAGGCCGGCATAATGCTGGCCGAGCGCGACCATGATGGCGCCGGTCAGCGTCGCCAGATTGACCATGAATTTCGGCTGGAAGCGGTCGTTGCAATACCACAGCGCGTCGGCCAGAACGAGGCGTCCTTCGGCATCGGTGTTGAGCACCTCGATGGTCTGACCCGACATCGAGGTGACGATGTCGCCGGGGCGCTGGGCATGGCCGTCGACGGCATTTTCCACCAGCCCGACGATGCCGACGACATTGGCCTTGGCCTTGCGCGCGGCTAGCGCCTGAATGAGCCCGATGACGGCCGCGGCGCCGCCCATGTCGCCCTTCATGTCCTCCATGCCGGAAGCCGGTTTCATCGAATTGCCGCCGGTGTCGAAGGTGACGCCCTTGCCGACGAAGGCGACCGGTGCGTCCTTGGCCTTGCCGCCCTTCCATTGCATGACAGCCATCCGGGCGCCGCGTGGCGAGCCTTGCGCGACACCGAGGAGCGAGCCCATGCCGAGCTTCTTCATTTCCTTCTCGGTGAGGATTTCGACCTCGACGCCGAGCGCTTCCAGTTCCTTGGCGCGGGCGGCGAATTCGATCGGGCCGAGCGTATTGGCCGGTTCGTTGACAAGGTCGCGCGCCAGAAGCACGCCGTCGATGACCGCAACCTCGTCGGCGAAGGCCTTTTTCGCCGCGGCAGGATCGGCGGTGTGGATGGTCACCTTGACCGGTTTCTTCGGCTCGGCATCGTCCTTGTCTTTCCTGGTCTTGTATTTGTCGAAGGAGTAGCTGCGAAGAATGATGCCGGCGGCAAGGTTCGCCGCTTGCCTGCCGCCAATCTTTGCGCCCGGCACATCGAGGATGACGGCCACCTCCGCTGCCTTGCGCAGGGACGCGGCGATGGTGCCGCCAAGCTTCAGCCAGGCAAAGTCATCGAGGCCGGCGACCTTGCCGGCGCCGACCGCCACCAGTCGGTCGAGCGATGTTCCCTGCGGCGCCAGCACTTCCACGACACCGGCGAATTTTCCGGAAAACTCCGCCACCGGAAACGCCCGCGCCAGCGTTCCTGAGGGGTCGCAGGCCTTTGCCGGTTCGCCAAGGCCACCATCGTCGGCCGCCAGCACGAAGATGCTGCCCTTTTTGGGTGCGGCAAATTTGGCGAAGGCGATCAATGGTCTCAAAGTCATCAGGTCCTGCTTTCGGGAAACGGCTCAGATTTTCAGGAAAAATGCATTCTCAGGGAAGATGCGCGACATTTGGTCGTTTTCCTTGATTTGGCAAGACTTTGCCGGAATCAGGGCTCATATGCGCAGCGGAATCGATAACGATTCGTCGCGGCACGGCCCCGCTTTCCTGCCGCAACCTGTTGTTAACCATCGATGTTCTCCCTTTCTTATCCATTGCCGCCGACACTCCGGCCTGCGGGACGGGCGATGTGGGACGGAGAATCGGATCGAACTGCCTGAAAGAAATGGCCAAACGCACCCAGTTGTACAGCCGCAGCCGGACGACTACCTTGTCCGCGGGCATGATGCCGTTCGGCAAATCGAGAAAAGCCTTACATGAAGGTCGTTGAACGCTACATCATGCGTCGCGCGTTGGCGGTGTTTCTCGCTGCGCTGATCTGGACGCTGGCCATTGTCTGGACGACGCAGGTGCTTGCCCGCATCGACCTGGTCACCGACAGTGGCCAATCGGCGCTGACTTTTTTCGAGGTCGCGGGCCTCATCATCCCCACCATCATCCCGATCGTGGTGCCATTCGCCCTGGTGGTGGCGGTGGCCCAGACGCTCAGCGTCATGAACTCCGATTCGGAATTGGCCGTCATCAACGCCGCCGGCGCCTCGCGCTGGACGATTGTGCGGCCGGTCCTGCTGATCGCGCTGGCGGCCAGCGTCTTTTCCTTCGCGGTCGACAATGGCGTCGAACCCTATGCCAGGCAGAAGAACCGCCAGCTGATCGCGTCCTCGCGCGCCGATCTCTTGTCGCTGATCATCCAGGAAGGCACGTTCCGCAAGATCGACGACGGGCTGTTCCTGCAGATAGGCGAGCGGCTTCCGGACAACCGGCTCGGCGGCATCTTCGTGGCCGATTCGCGCGAGGAAGGCGCCAATCTGATCTATTATGCCAAGAGCGGCAGCGTCGTCGAAAAGGGTGACGAGAAGGTGCTGATGATGAATGACGGCGTCATTCATCGCAAGACGCTGACCGGCGACCTGTCGGTCATCCGCTTCACGTCCTACGCCTTCGACCTTTCCGCCTTCATGTCGGCGGCGAACGATATCATGCTCCTGCCCAAGGACCGAACGACGCAATACCTGCTCAACCCGGATCCGAACGACAAGATCTTCCAGCGCAGGCCCGGCGCCTACAAGGCCGAGCTCGACCAGCGCTTTTCCGAATGGTCCTATTCGCTGGTGTTCGCGCTGATCGCGCTGGCCGTGGCAGGCGATGCGCGCTCACACCGCGAGGCGCGCATCCACCCGCTGATCACAGCCATCGCCATTGCGCTGTTCGTGCGCTGGCTGGGCTTCTTTGCCGCCGGCAAGGCCGACAAGATCCCGCAATACGCCTATATGGTCTATGGCGTGCCGGTCATCGCCTCGGCGGTCGCCATCTGGTTCATCGTCACCTCGCGAAGCATGGAACTGCCCGGCAGCTGGGCCGACTGGATGACGAATTTCGCCGGCCGCGTCAGCGATGGCTGGACGGCGCTCAAGCTGCGCCTCAATCGGCGCTACACATCCGGCCAGGGAGCCTGACGATGGGCTGGACCCTGGGCCGCTACTTCTTCTTTCGCTACGTGTCGATCACGATCTGGTTCTTCATCGGCCTTCTGGCGCTGGTGTTCCTGATCGACTTCACCGAGCTGTCCGGCCGCATCACCGGCCTGCCGGGCTTCACCTACGGCACGGCGGTCGCGATCTCGGCGCTGAGGATGCCAATGATCATGCTGCAGACGGTGCCGTTCGTCGGTCTGTTCTCGGCGATGGCGACGCTGGTGTCGCTCAACCGCAAATACGAGCTGGTGATTGCGCGATCGGCCGGAGTGTCGGCCTGGCAGTTTCTGTTGCCCTGCTGCATAGGTGCGCTGTTATTCGGCATACTATCGGTCGGCGTGCTCAATCCGATCGCCGCGCATGGCTTCTCATGGTCGGAGCAGATGGAAAACCAGCTGCGATCCGGCAATTCGAACGTGGTGGCGGCCGATGCCACGCCGTGGATCCGCCAGAAAACCAACTCGGGCGACACCATCATCGGCGCCCGCGCCATCCTGAACCAGGGCCTGGAAATGGCCGACACCGTGTTCTTCGTCCTCGATCCGCAGGGCAACATCGTCGAGCGCAAGGACGCCGCGCGGGCCTTTCTGCGCGACGGCTACTGGGAATTGCAGGACGTCAAGGTGTTCAAGGACGGCAACATCCGTTCCGAAACGACCGACCAGTTGCCGACCAACCTCAAGCCGGAATTCGTGCAGGAACGGCTGGCGCGCCCCGAAACCATCCCGTTTTACGACCTTCCCGGCAAGATTGAGGTTGCCCGCTCCTTCGGCCTCAAGGCAAATGCCTTCGCCATGCAGTTCGATTCGCTGGTGGCGTTACCGTTCCTGCTTGTGGCCATGACGCTGATTGCGGCAACAGTTTCAATGCGATTTGCGAGGATGGGGCAGTCGGCAACGATGATTCTGGGTGGCGTCCTCGCCGGCTTTCTGCTTTATGTCGTTTCGGTATTGGTCAAGGCATTCGGCGTGGCGGGATTCGTGCCCACAGCCGTGGCTGCATGGGTTCCGGTTGTCGTGGCTATGTTCTTTGGGGTGACATTCCTGCTATACAAGGAAGACGGCTAGTGAGGGAGGCGGCTTTGCGCAGCCATAGGCAGGCCGGTTTGGCGCGCCTCTATTCGGCGAGCGCCTTGGCATGCCTGCTCGCCTGTGGCGTGCTGACGGCCCCTGCGCTGGCGCAGGACGTCACCGACGTGGCAACGAAGGTTCCCTCCGGCTCCCAGATGCTGCTGGCGGCCGACACGCTCGTCTATAACAACGACAACCAGACGGTCACCGCCATCGGCGGCGTCCAGATCGACTATGGCGGCAACAAGCTCGTCGCCCAGCGCGTCGTCTATGATCGAAACACCAAGCGGCTGGTTGCCAGCGGCAATGTCGAGATCGTCAACAGCGACGGCACCAAGATCAACTCGCAGCATATCGATATTACCGACGATTTCGCTGACGGTTTCGTCAATGCGCTGCGCGTCGAAACGCCCGAAAAAGCCTATTTCGCCGCCGAAAGCGCCGAGCGCATGGGCGGCGTGCTGACAACGTTCCACAACGGCGTCTATACGGCCTGCGAGCCTTGCGAAGACAAGCCGGACAAGGCGCCGACCTGGCGGATCAAAGCCAGGAAGATCATCTGGAACGGCGAAAAGAAAACGGTTCGCTTCGAGAACGCGAATTTCGAATTCTTCGGTTTCCCGCTGGCTTATCTGCCGGCGTTCGAGATCGCCGACCCGACGGTCAAGCGCAAAAGCGGCTTCCTGATCCCCAGCATCGGCTACAACAATCGTCTCGGCGTCGGCGTCAAAATCCCCTACTACTTCGCTTTGTCGCCGACCTACGACCTCACCGTTACCGGCAGCGGCTACACCAAGCAGGGTTTCCTCGGCGAGGCCGAGTGGCGCCAGCGCTTCAACAATGGCCAATACACGCTGAAGCTTGCCGGAATCAACCAGCAGGACCCTGGCGCTTTCCGTGATTTCGCGGCTTTCCCCGGCGGCTACAATGTCAATTCGGGGCCAGCAGGCGATCCGAACAAATTCCGCGGGATGATGGGCACCAAAGGCCAGTTCGCCATCAATCCGCGCTGGGACTTCGGCTGGGATATCCTGCTTCAGACCGACAAGAATTTTTCGCGTACCTACACGATCGAAGGCTACAACGACGCCGTGCATCAATCGTCCGTCTACCTGACCGGCCTAAACGACCGCAATTATTTCGATGTGCGCGCCATGCGCTTCCAGGTTCAGGAAAACACACCGGACGGCAACGTCGCATCGCGCAGCGACAAGCAGCCCTGGGTGTTGCCGTCGCTCGACTATGCCTACATCCCCGACATGTCGGTGGCCGGCGGCCAGCTGTCGTTCAACGTCAATGCACGAGTCATTCGCCGCGACGATCTCGATCAGGCCTATTTTACCCCCTATGTGCCGGGCTCAGGCGTCCAGCGCGTGCGCGGCATCGAGGGCGAATCCGGTCGCCTCACCGCCGAAGCCGAATGGAAGCGTACCTTCACCACGGACGGCGGATTGCAGTTGACGCCCCTTCTGGCTCTGCAGGGCGACGTCGACTATCTCAACGCTTCTTCGGCTTCGCTGACTGCGGTAAACCAGATGGCAACGAATGTCGGTGCCGCCGACGACATGCGGTCTTCCTTCGCCCGTTACATGGCGACCGCCGGCCTTGAGATGCGCTGGCCGGTGCTGTTTTCGATGGCCCGCTCCAGCCATATCGTCGAGCCGATGGCGCAGGTCTTCATGCGCCCGAACGAGCAGTATGTCGGCGGGCTCGCCGTTCCCAACGAGGACGCACAGAGCTTCGTCTTCGATGCCACGACGCTGTTCGAGCGCGACAAGTTCTCCGGCTACGACCGCGTCGAAGGCGGCAGCCGCGCCAATGTCGGCTTCCGCTATTCCGGCGCCTATGACAATGGCTGGGGCACCAATGCCATCTTCGGCCAATCCTACCAGCTGGGCGGCCGCAACTCCTTCAATTCGCCGGATCTGGTCAATGTCGGCGCCAATGTCGATGGCGCCGCCAATTCGGGCCTGGAGACTTCGACCTCCGACTATGTCGGCCTTGTCGGCTTCAGCAGCCCGAGCGGCTTCTCCGGTTCGCTCAGCGGCCGCTTCGACGAGCAGACCTTCGAAGTTCGCCGTGCCGAGGTGAAGGCCGCCTATTCCGGGCTGCCGGTTTCGCTGAGCGCCAAATACGCCTTCATCCAGGCGCAGCCGCTCTATGGTTTCACCACCGACCGCCACGAAGTCACGCTCGGCGCCTCGACACACCTGGCCGAAAACTGGCGCGTCTTCGGCACCGGCACCTACGACCTGCAACAAAGCGTGCTGGTCAAGGACGGCGTCGGCTTTGCCTACAATGATTCCTGCTTCACCTACCTGATGACGTACTCGGAATCACGCGACATCAAAACCAAGGAAGTGTCGCAGAATGTCGGCTTCAACCTGTCGTTCCGCACGCTCGGCGATTTCGGCTCGTCCCAAAGCTCGATCGACTCCATCCAGTAGAGCCGGCTGACGACATCGTTTTGCCGCATAAAGCGGGCACGGATTTCGCCAATATCGGGCTGGAATCGGCCAAAACCGGGCTAGAATTGGGATGCTTTCGATGAGGAAATACCTGTTTTCGGCAGGATTCGCGCTCCTGTTCGCGGCGACCTCGGTCTCTGTCACCACGATGGTACCGCCGGCCTTCGCCAGTGAAATCAAGTATGTCGTCAACAACATGCCGATCACCACCGGCGACATCGCGCACCGGGCTGCCTTCCTGAAACTGCAGCGCAAGAAGGGTGACGCGGGTCAGGAAATGATCGACCAGACGCTGCGTATGGCGGAGGCCAGGCGTCTCGGCATCCGCATCTCCGACGCCCAGGTAGAGGCTGCCTATCAGCGCTTTGCCTCGAGCAACAAGATGCAGCTCAAGCAGCTCGACGGTGTCATGGCGCAGTCCGGCGTGACCAAGGAGCATTTCAAGGAATTCATCCGCTCCCAGATGGCGTGGAACCAGGCGCTGAGCGCACGCTACAGCGGCGGCGGCGGGCAGGTGAGCGAACAGGATCTGGTCAAGCGCATGCTCGAAAAAGGCGGCGCCAAGCCAAGCGCCACCGAGTACATGCTGCAGCAGGTGATCTTCGTGGTGCCGAAGGCCGAGCGCAGTGCCACACTCGCCAAACGCAAGCGCGAGGCCGAAGCCATGCGCGCCCGCTTCAATGGCTGCAACACCACGCGTGAATTCGCCAAGGGCCTGATCGACGTCACCGTTCGCGACCTCCCCCGATTGCTGGCGCCGCAACTGCCGCCGGACTGGGCCGAGCAGATCAAGGCCACCAAGCTGGGCGGCGCCACGGCCGTGCGCGAGACCGATCGCGGCATCGAATTCATCGGCATCTGCTCATCGCGCGAGGTTTCCGACGACAAGGCGGCCCAGATGGTGTTCCAGAGCGAAGGCAGCGGCGACAAGAACGCCGACGAGCTCTCGGCCAAGTATGTCGAAGAGCTGAAGGCGAAAGCCAAGATCGTTACGCGCTGAACCGGCCCAGCCGTGCATGAGACAGAGCTTCCGCTGGCGCTGAGCGTCGGCGATCCATCCGGCGTCGGTCCGGAAATCGCCATTGCCGCGTGGCAGAGCGCCCGCGGTTCCGGTGCCGCGCCCTTCTATCTTCTCGCCGATCCGGCGCTGATTGCCGCGCGGGCGCGCCGGCTCGGCGCGGCGGTGGCAATCGCCGAGACGGTGCCGGCCCAAGCAGCTGGTGTCTTTCAACACGCCTTGCCCGTGGTGCCGCTGGCGGCCCACTTCACCGATGATCCCGGCCGGCCCGACCCGGCCAATGCCGCCGGCATCATCGAGGCCATCGATCGCGCCGTCGCCGACTGCCTTGCCGGTCATGCGGCCGCGGTCGTCACCTGTCCGATCGCGAAGAAGCCGCTTTACGATGCCGGGTTCGGCTTTCCCGGCCATACCGAATATCTGGCGCATCTGGCCTCGCTCCATATAGGCGGCGCGGTGATGCCGGTGATGCTGCTCGTCGGCCCCGAATTGCGCACCGTTCCGGTCACCATCCACATCGCGCTGGCCGAGGTGCCGAAGACGCTGACGACGGAGCTGATCGTTGCCATCGCGCGCATCACCGCCGGCGATCTTGCACGCCGTTTCGGCATCGCCAGGCCGAGGCTCGCGCTTGCCGGCCTCAATCCGCATGCCGGCGAAAGCGGCGCCATGGGGACAGAGGACGAGCGCATCATTCGTCCTGCGGTCGACATGTTGCGGGCGCAAGGCATCGATGCCTTCGGGCCGCTGCCGGCCGATACGATGTTTCATGCGCGCGCCCGCGCCGGCTACGACGTGGCGGTCTGCATGTATCATGACCAGGCGTTGATCCCGGCCAAGGCGCTGGCCTTCGACGAGGCCGTCAACGTCACGCTTGGCCTGCCGTTCATCCGCACCTCGCCCGATCACGGCACAGCCTTCGACATCGCCGGCAAGGGCATCGCACGTCCCGACAGCCTGATCGCGGCGCTGAAGCTGGCCCGCCGGCTGGCCGATACCGGCGCAAAGCCCGCAGCTGCATGAGCCCAAAATCATGAGCCCAAAATCATGAGCCAAATTCATGAGCATTGACGGGCTGCCGCCGCTGCGAGAGGTGATCGAGCGCCATGGACTGCAGGCAAAGAAGGCGCTTGGCCAGAATTTCCTGCTCGACCTCAATTTGACCGGCAAGATCGCGCGGGTCGCCGGCGACCTCAGCGACAGCACGGTGATCGAGGTCGGCCCCGGCCCCGGCGGGCTGACCAGGGCGCTGCTCGCTGCCGGTGCCGGCCGCGTCGTCGCCATCGAGCGCGACGAACGCTGCCTTGCGGCCTTGGCCGAGGTCTCCAACCACTATCCGGGCCGGCTCGAGGTGATCAGCGGCGATGCGCTGAAGACGGATTTTGCCGCTCTTGCCAAGACCGCGTCACAAGTCGGCCCGGTGAGGATTGCCGCCAACCTGCCCTACAATATCGGCACCGAGCTGTTGATCCGTTGGCTGACCGTGGCGGACTGGCCACCCTTCTATCAATCGATGACGCTGATGTTCCAGCGCGAGGTGGCCGAGCGCATTGTCGCCGGTGCCGGCAGCGATGCTTATGGCCGGCTCGGCGTGCTGGCGGGCTGGCGGACCGAGGCGAGGATCGCCTTCGACGTGCCGCCGCAAGCGTTCACGCCGCCACCCAAGGTAACGTCGTCGGTGGTGCATCTGGTGCCGCGCGCCAGCCCTTTGTCAACCGACGTGAAAAAACTCGGCCGCGTCACCGAAGCCGCTTTCGGCCAGCGCCGGAAAATGCTGCGGCAGAGCGTGAAGAGCCTGGGTGGCGAGGCACTGCTGACGCGCGCCGGCATCGATCCGACCCGGCGTGCCGAGACGCTCAGCGTCGAGGAATTCGTGCGGCTGACAAACGCGGTTTGACCGGCGGCGCTGGTCGGCCGTGGACCCAAATCGCATCCTGTGTGACAGCGACGACAAGCAGCTAATAGCGGCATGCAGTTGCCGGTGAGTCGCCGAGCGTGATATTGTCGTCATATGAAAAAGAGTACCTCAAGCCTCCGGCCGACCCAAAGCCAGTTTGTCCTGACCAGCGGCAGGGGCGAAAAAATCAGCGCGGTTGAAGGCTTGAAGCTATCGCAACGTATGGGCTTCATTCTGAAGGAAAGCCGTGAGCGCGGCCTGAGCGGGGATGAGCGCAGGGCGCTTATCAAGGACCAAGTAACCCGCAAGAAGTAGGATCGGCAGGTGGTCTATGCCGCTGAACATGATCCGCTGTGCTAGCCAGGCACGACCGTTCTCCGCAACAGGCTGAATATCAAAGACCAGGCCCAACTCGATGAATTCGAGTTGGCACTTTTCCTGACCAGGGCCGACGAACATATCCCCGCAGGCCGTCTGGATTTCGAGCACTACAAGGCTGTCCATCATCACCTGTTCCAGGACGTTTATGAATGGGCGGGAGAGGTTCGCGCCATCCGCATCGGCAAGGGGGGGGCAACTGGTTCTGCTATCCTGAGTATATTAACCAGGAAATGCATAGAATTTTCGGCGAACTCGCCGACGGTGATTATCTCTGCGAACTCGACCTCGACGCCTTCGCCGTTCGGGCCGCGCATGTTTTGGCCGAAATCAATGCCGTCCACCCGTTTCGCGAAGGCAACGGCCGCACGCAGCTTACCTTTCTGGCAATGCTGATGGAGAATGCGGGATTCCCATTCAATGCCGATATGCTCGGTCGCGAAAACGTCCTGAATGCGATGATTGAGAGCTTTGCCGGCGAGGAAACCCCATTGGCAGAACTCATAAAAGATATCGCCAGCCAGTAACAGATGCCCACAGCGTCATATTGCCAGATCGTTTGCCAAAGACGCCTTCATGGGGACAGCCGGCCATCGGGGAACGACAGCTGCCTATTCCGTCTTCTCGTCCAGCAACCCCGAGACGAAATCGAACAGCCCGGGCCGGCGGTCGCGCCGCAGCCTTTCCGCCGTCACGATTCCACGCACTTCGGCGAAGGCGCGGTCGAGATCGTCGTTGACGATGACAAAGTCATATTCCTTCCAGTGCTCGATCTCGTTGCGGGCGTTCTTCAGCCTGGTCTCGATCACGTGCTCCTGGTCCTCGGCGCGGCGCTTGAGGCGCGACTTCAATTCCTTCATCGACGGCGGCAGGATGAAGATCGAGACGATGTCGGCGCGCATCTTCTCCTTGAGCTGCTGGGCGCCTTGCCAGTCGATGTCGAAGAGCATGTCACGGCCCTGCGCGAGCGCCAGTTCGGCCGGCTCGCGCGGCGTCGCGTAGCAATTGCCGTGGACCTCGGCCCATTCGAGCAACGCGTCGGAATCGCGCAGCCGCTCGAACTCGCGCGTGGTGCGGAAGTGATAGTGGACGCCCTCGATCTCCGAGCCGCGGCGTGGCCTGGTGGTGACCGAGACCGATAATTCCAGGCTGCCGTCGCTTTCCAGCAGGTTGCGCGCGATCGTCGACTTGCCGGCGCCCGACGGCGACGACAGAACCAGCATCAGCCCGCGGCGGCGAATGCGGGATCCGAGATCCCTGGCAACCATCGGCTCCTTGCCACCCATTCGGGTTTACTCCAGATTCTGGACCTGTTCGCGAAACTGGTCGACCACCGCCTTCAGTTCCAGCCCGATGGCGGTGACAGTGGCGGCGTTCGACTTGGAACACAGCGTATTCGATTCGCGGTTGAATTCCTGCGCCAGAAAATCGAGCTTGCGGCCGATGGCGCCGCCATTTGCCAGCAGCGCTCTGCCCGACGTCACATGCGTCTTCAGCCGGTCGATCTCTTCACGGATATCGGCCTTGGTGGCCAGGAACGCCGCTTCCATGTGCAGCCGGCCGGCATCGAGGTTGGCCGACGCATCCATCAGCAGCCGCACCTGTTCGGCGATTCGCTCGCGGATCGCCGCCGGTTCGCGCGACGGGTCGGCCTCGGCTTGAAGCGTCAACGCCTCGATGGCGTCGATATGGCCGGAAAGCAGCGAACGCAGCGCTTCGCCCTCGCTCTGGCGTGCCTGCTCGAGGCCTGTAAGCGCCGTTTCCAGCGCGGACAGGATTGACGCGTCGAGTGCTGCCCGCACCTCCTCGGTTTCGCTGGTTTCAGGGATATCGAGCACGCCGCGCAGGGAAAGCAGACCGTCGGCAGTTGCCGGACCAACACCGAACTGGTCCTGCAGCCGCTTGGCCAAGCCCGCCAGATCCCTGAGGAAGGCTTCGTTGACCACTGGCTGCGCCTGCTGGCCGGCGGCGCGGCCGACGGTCAGCGTCGCCTGGAAATTGCCACGCGAAAAGCGCTTCTGCAGCGTCTGCCGCACAGTCGGTTCGAGCCGCTCGAAACCTTGCGGCAGCCGCAACCTGACCTCGACGCTCTTGCCGTTGACCGACTTGACCTCCCAGGCGATCGAGGCGCCGTCATGTTCGGCAACAGTGCGTGCAAATCCGGTCATGCTCTGCAAATTCATGATGCGGCTCGTGTCTCCCTGATGGTCCGATTCTAATAATTGCGCATGCGTTCGATATCACGGGCAGCGCGAATGTCAGAATCGCAATACCGGCAAGATCTTGATTTCTGGTGTCGTTTCGATCTCGCGGGGCTGAAATCGAGCGAAGCAGAGGCACCCGAGCAAGACCGAAGACGCTTCGAACGGCGCTACTCGTTCAAAGCAGCAGCGCGTCCGCCTCTGTCCGCATCGCTTAAGGTCGATCCGTCTGAAAGCGCCGGCCTGCTACTGGGCGGCACCCGTATCGCCGGCATCACCGCTGTCACCGGCGGCATCGCCACTTGCGTCACCGTTGTCGTCGCCATCCGCCGGCGCATCGGTCTGGCCCGGAGTCTTGGCGCCCTTGGCGGCGTCTTCAGCCTGCTTCTTCTGCAGTGCCCGGTAGCGGGCAACGTTCTCATTGTGCTCGGCAAGCGTGGTGGCAAAGACGTGGCCGCCGGTGCCGTCGGCGACGAAATAGAGATCATCGGTCTTCGACGGGTTGGCGACGGCTTCGAGCGCGGCGCGGCCGGGATTGGCGATCGGCGTCGGCGGCAGGCCGTTGATCAGATAGGTGTTGTAAGGCGTCTGTTTCTGGATGTCAGATTGATAAATCGGCCGGTCGGCGGGTTTGCCCTTGCCGCCGAACAGGCCGTAAATGATGGTCGGATCGGATTGCAGCCGCATGCCCTTGGCCAGACGGTTGAGGAAGACGGCGGCAACGCGCGAGCGCTCGTCGCCCCGGCCGGTTTCCTTTTCGACGATCGAGGCCAAGGTGACGAAGTCGTCGACATTGGCCAGAGGCAGGTCGGGCGCGCGCCGCTGCCAGACCTCGTCGACCAGCTTCTTCTGGTCGGCGAGCAGCTTGTCGACCATCTGTTGGCGCGTGGCGCCGCGGGTAAAGCGCAGCGTGTCGGTGGCGAGGCTGCCCTCAGCCGGCTTGGCGGCCGGCATGTCGCCGGTCAGCGCATCCTGCTCGGCGATGCGCTGCAGCGCCTGCTCGACCGTCAGGCCCTCGGGAATGGTCAGCGAGTACATCACCGACTTGCCGCTCTTCAGAAGCTCCATGATGTCGCGCATGGAGGCGCGCGGCTTTATCTCGTATTCGCCTGCCTTCAGCGCTGAATCATTGCCATAGACCCGCACGGCGATGCGGAAGATGCGGGCATCGCTGATCAGCCCACGCCGTTCGAGCTGGTCGGCAATATCCTGGACGCCGGTGTTCGGCTTGACCAGGAAGGTGTCGCCGGCCACCGACGGGCCCGGTTCGTTGAATGCCTGCTTGCCGAAATAGAGCGAAACGCCGGCGGCGAGGATCATCAACATCACCGCGGAGATGACGAAGTTCATGAACACGACGACTTGGCTGCGCGAGGCGCGCGAGCGCTTTGGTGGTGGTGTGCCGGCTTCCGGGCGCAAAGCTTCGGCCGCGGTCTTCGGCACGATCGGGCCGGTCTGCTGGTTTTGTCCGAATTGTCCGCTGCCGCCCGGATTGGTGTTCATTAGCGCCCTACCATCTGATCTCTTAGAGCGACCATGCGCCCGATTGGACGCACAGCGTGCCCTAACATTTCAAGCCTACGCATCGTGCTTTTAAAAAAAGCGCCTTCGGTTTCAGGCCGATGCGACGAATCCCCAGCGGCAGAGTAGGCTTGAATATGGCAAAATTGACGACAGACCGCTGGCGCGCCGGTCGATACCGCAATCAGCCTGTATAACGCTGGAATACCAGCGAAGCGTTGGTGCCGCCGAAGCCGAAGGAGTTGGACAGCGCCACGTCGACCTGGCGATGCCGTGGCGTGTTCGGAACAAGATCGATCGCGGTTTCGCGTTCCGGGTTGTCAAGATTGATGGTGGCTGGCGCGATGTTGTCTCTGATAGCGAGGATCGAAAAGATCGCCTCGGCGGCGCCCGCGGCACCCAGGAGATGGCCGATCGACGACTTGGTCGACGACATCGAGATTTTCGAGGCGGCGTTGCCGACCAGCCGCTCGACGGCGCCGAGTTCGATCGTGTCGGCCATGGTCGAGGTGCCGTGCGCGTTGATGTAGTCGACGTCGGCGGGCGTCAGCTTGGCCCGGTTCAGCGCCGCCGTCATGCAGCGGAAGGCGCCGTCGCCGTCTTCGGCCGGTGCAGTGATGTGATAGGCATCGCCGGTCAGGCCGTAGCCGGTGACCTCGGCATAGATCTTGGCGCCGCGCGCCTTGGCGTGTTCGAGTTCTTCCAGCACGACGACCCCGGCGCCCTCGCCCATGACGAAGCCGTCACGGTCGCGGTCATAGGGACGCGAGGCCTTCTCAGGCGTGTCGTTGCGGTCGGTGGACAGTGCCCGGCAAGCAGCGAAGCCGGCAAGCGATAGTCTGGTCACCGGCGATTCCGCGCCGCCGGCCAGCATCACGTCGGCATCGCCGAAGATGATCAGCCGGGCGGCATCGCCAATGGCGTGCGCGCCGGTCGAGCAGGCGGTGACGACGGCGTGGTTGGGGCCTTTCAGCCCATGCCGGATCGATACCTGGCCAGATACCAGGTTGATAATGTTGCCGGGAATGAAGAATGGACTGATACGGCGCGGTCCGCGCTCTTTCAGGATGATAGCGTTCTCGGCGATGCCCTCGAGGCCGCCAATGCCGGAGCCGATCATGACGCCGGTGGCGCAGCGCTCGGCTTCGGTGCTGGGCTCCCAGCCGGAATCCTTCAGCGCTTCGTCGGCGGCCGCAATCCCGTAAAGGATGAAGTCGCCGATCTTGCGCAGTTCCTTGGGCTCGAGCACGGCTTCGGGATTGAGCGTGCCGTTGGTGCCGTCACCGCGCGGAATGACGTGGGCTATCTTGCAGGCAAGATCTTCCACTTCGAACTCGGTGACGCGCTTGGCGGCGCTGCGGCCGGTCAGAAGTTCCTTCCAGCTGTGCTCGAAGCCCATGCCGAACGGCGAAACCAGGCCAAGGCCCGTGACGACGACACGCCTCATCGCAGGTCCTCCCCGGTGATGACTGCGGATAGTGTCAGGCTGAAGCCTTGTCGATGTACTTCACGGCATCGCCGACGGTCAGGATGGTCTCGGCCGCATCGTCCGGAATCTCGACGCCGAACTCTTCTTCGAAGGCCATGACGAGTTCGACCGTGTCGAGGCTGTCCGCGCCCAGATCATCGATGAAGCTCGCCTGCTCCGTCACCTTGTCGGCATCGACGCCAAGATGTTCGATGACGATCTTCTTGACGCGCTCTGCGGTGTCACTCATTTGGGGCATCCTCGTCTTTTGTTTGTCTGTCTTCGTTAGCGGGCAGAATGCCGCTAATCAAGCTGAAAGATGGTCCTGCCGGAAACGCAACGATGCCGGACCGGTTTTTGCCCGAACCGCCGGGTTGCGGGCCGCATTACACGAAAAATGGCTGAGGTCCAAGGCGAAATGGTCTCTTTTCACAAGCCGGCCATGTCTTCTTATCACCCGGCAATATCCTGTCAGATCATGGCCATGCCACCGTTGACATGGATGGTCTGGCCGGTGACGTAGGCTGCCTCGTTGGAGGCGAGATAGGCGACGGCCGACGCCACTTCAACACTCGTGCCCATGCGGCGCGTCGGGATCGCGGCCATTATCGCGTCTTTCTGCTTGTCGTTGAGCTTGTCGGTCATGGCCGATTCGATAAAGCCCGGGGCGACGCAGTTGACGGTGATGTTGCGGGTGGCGATCTCCTGCGCCAGCGACTTGGAAAAGCCGATCATGCCGGCCTTGGAGGCGCAATAATTGGTCTGGCCAGGATTGCCGGTGACGCCGACCACCGAGGTGATGTTGATGATGCGGCCATGGCGGCGGCGCATCATCGGATGGGTCAGCTCGCGGGTCAGCCGGAACACGGCGGTGAGGTTCACCTCCAGCACGCTGTCCCAATCCGCGTCCGCCATGCGCACGAACAGGCCGTCCTTGGTGATGCCGGCATTGTTGACCAGTATGTCGACGCCTTCGAGTTCGGCTTCGGCCTTCTGGCCAAGCGCCTTGACCTCGTCACGGTCGGCAAGATTGGCCGGGAACAGCTTTACCCGGTCGCCGAGTTCGCCGGCCAGGGTCTCCAGTTTCTCGATGCGGGTGCCGTGCAGGCCGACAATGGCGCCTTGCGCATGCAGCACCCGGGCAATCGCCTCGCCAATGCCGCCCGATGCGCCGGTGACGAGCGCCTTGCGGCCGGTCAGTTCGAACATTTTCGTCTCCTGATCTTAAGAGAACACCCTTCCCACGGGAGGGGTTAAATCGCCAGTGGATTATGCAAGCGCGGCCAGCGCCGCCTCGACTTCGGCCGGCGTGCCGACGGCCGATGTGGCGATGTCGCGGTTGATCCGCCGCGCCAGGCCGGAAAGCACCTTGCCGGCGCCGATCTCATAGAGCGTGGCGACGCCATTGGCGCCGAACCACTCCACCGTTTCGCGCCAGCGCACGCGGCCGGTGATCTGCTCGACCAGGCGGCGCGCGATCTCGTCGGGGTCGCTGGTCGGGGCTACAGTGACGTTGGAGACGACGGGCACGACCGGTGCATTCTTGGTCACGCCGGCCAGCGCCTCGCGCATGACATCGGCCGCCGGCGCCATCAGCGCCGAATGGAAGGGTGCGGAGACCTGCAGCATCAGCGCCCGCTTGGCGCCCTTTTCGGTGCACAGTTTCGCGGCGAGTTCCACCGCCGCCCTGGCGCCGGAGATCACCAGCTGGCCGCCGCCATTGTCGTTGGCGATCTGGCAGACCTTGCCGGATCCCGTTGCGGCCTCGGTGCAAGCGGCTTCGACGTCGGGCTGTTCCAGTCCGATGATCGCCGCCATGGCGCCCTCGCCGGCCGGCACCGCCGCCTGCATGGCGTTGCCGCGGATGCGCAGCAGCCGGGCAGCATCGGCGACCGAAACGAAACCGGCCGCGGCAAGGGCGGAATATTCGCCGAGCGAATGACCGGCAACGTAGGCAACCTTGTCCTTCAGCGAAAAGCCGCGCGCTTCCAGCGAGCGGATCGCCGCCAGCGAGACCGCCATCAGCGCCGGCTGGGCATTGGCAGTCAGGGTCAGCGCCTCTTCCGGGCCTTCCCAGATCAGTTTCGACAGCTTTTCGCCCAGCGCATCATCGACTTCCTCGAACACCCTGCGTGCCTCGGGGAAGGCGTCGGCGAGGTCCTTGCCCATGCCGACAGCCTGGCTGCCCTGTCCCGGAAAGGTGAATGCGACGGCCATTTGGGCGCTCTCCAGCGGCTGATTTTTACTGCCTGTGACGCAAGGCGGACCGCCAAGTCAAGCCCGGAGGCGGCATTTCGGCTCTCGCTTGAACCGGAGCTGACCTCGAGTCCCTGTTCCCAAAGGCTTTTTGCCGATCACACCTGATGAAAACCGCTCACGAATCGTTTGCTGGCTCTTCTTATTTTCGCCACAGGCGCTAGCTTTTGCATGACAGTTCTATGACAGAACGGTGGCGCGAGTGGAAATACGCGTTGCTTGGGCCGGGGGAAGAGACGTGGCTAGGATCAGGAAGGGCGCGGCCGTACCCGCGCCACAGTTCTTGGAAGACGATCCGTCCACCGGCTACCTGCCGGGGCGCAGATGGCCGGTCATCCGCTACGGTCTGGTCACGCTGCTTGCCTCCGCCATCCTGGTGTTCGCCATCGAATGGATCGTGCGCGGCGACTTCTTCGGCACGGTCGACTTCTTCCTGCAGCCATTCAAGCCGGGCTGGACCACCATCATTGTCTTTGCATTGGTGCTGATGGGACTGGACGCCGTGCTTGGCCGCAGTCACCAGAGCCTGATGATCGTGGCGCCGCTGACGCTGGCGCTGGCCTTTGTCGGGCATCAGAAGTCGCATTATCTCGGCGATCCGCTCTACCCAACCGATTTTCTTTATTCGCGCCAGATCATGGCACTGATGCCGCTCCTGGTGCGCGAACGGCCTTGGACGGCGCTCGCCATGGCGGTCGGCATCGTCGCCGGCCTGTCGCTGCTGATCTATGGCTGGCGGTTGTGGCGCCGCAAGGTTCCGATCCTCAGCCGCAAAGGGCGGCTGGCGCGGCTGACGCTGGCAGTGCCGCTGCTCGCCTTCTTCGTCTCAATCATGGACTACGCCACCTTCTCGTGGACCCGCGACCGGCTGCAGATCATCCCGATCATGTGGGACCAGAAGGAGAACTACGCCTCCAACGGGTTTGCGCTGGCCTTCGCGCTCAACGTGCCGATGGCGCATGTCTCGGCGCCGGCGGGCTATTCCGACAAGGCGATCGACGCGATCGACAGGCCTGATGTGGCGGCCTCGGTACCGGATGAGAAACCCGACATCATCGTGGTGATGAGCGAATCTTTCTGGGATCCGACCAAGCTGCCCGGCGTCACAATCACGCCTGACCCGATCCCCAATGTGCGGGCGCTGCGTTCCGGCTATATGTTTTCGCCGGAATTCGGCGGCATGACCGCCAACATCGAATTCGAGGCGCTGACCGGCTTTTCCAATGCCTTCCTGCCGGCGGGCTCGATCCCCTACCAGCAATATGTGCGCACACCGACGCCGTCGCTGGCGACCTTCCTGAAAAGCGAGGGATACCGGGCGCGCGCCATCCATCCGGGCACCAACTGGTTCTGGAACAGGGGCGCCGTCTATGCCGATTTCGGCTTCAACGATTTCCGCTCGGAAGAGACGCTGCCGCCACTGGAAAAGCGCGGGCCGCTGGCTTCCGATGCGTCGATGACCGACGAGATCATCGCAGAGGCCGACGCCAGCGAGCGGCCGGTGTTCTTCTTCGCCGTCAGCCTGCAGAACCACGGTCCCTACGAGCCGTACCGCTATTACAATCCGACCCACAAGGTCGCGGCACCGATCAGCACATGGGCGCGGGAATCGCTGCTCAGCTACGCCGAAGGCTCCGCCGATGCCGACCGTGGCCTCGAACGATTGATCGAATGGGCGAAGAAGCGCGAGCGGCCGACGGTCATCGCCTTCTTCGGCGACCATCTGCCGCCGCTCGGCCCCGTCTATGTCGAAACCGGTTACCTGAAGGACAATGTCGCGCCGCGCAAGGAACCGACGCCGGAGGCGGCACTGGAGCATCATCAGACGCCGCTGGTCATCTGGTCTAACCGCACCGGTCCGGCGCAGGATATGGGCGCGGTGAGCCCGGCCTTCCTGCCCTACCACATCCTGACAACGGCCGGGATCACGCACCCCTACTACACCGGCTTCCTGGGCGCGCTGCGCGAACGCTATCGCGTCGTCGACCGCAATCTGCTTTTGACACCGTCAGGTGAGGCCACGCCGGACTGGGCGCGGCAGAAGGACGTTGATCCGGCGATCAACGACTTCCGCCTGCTGCAATACGACATGATGTTCGGCAAGCGTAAGGCGGCTCCGGACTTCTTCCCCGAAACGATCAACGGTGGTACCCCGCATACGAGTTGATGCCTGGTATTTTTCCAACCCTGCGACGCCAGGACGCTGTCCGGAGCATGCGTTACCCTTGCCTTCCAGCCAATTTGCTTTATAGACGCCCGCAATCTGCCGGTCCTTGCTGGGGGCTGAACGGAGGGCCGGAGGTTTTACCCAAAACCTTCGTGTGAAGCCAGAAGCGCTTCCGCCTCCCGTGTCTCCGCTCTCGACCGTCTCGAAATGCTCCTTTCTTCCCCGCCCCCTCGGGATCAGCGGGTCAGAGAAGTTGCAGAGGCTTTTGCCGCGAGGATCCGGGAGAGAAACGAAGAAAGGCACTGAACCACTATGGCTCTATACGAACATGTGTTCCTTGCCCGGCAGGACCTCTCGCAGCAGCAGGTCGATGCGCTTGTCGAACAGTACAAGGGCGTCATCTCCGCAAATGGCGGGTCCGTCGGCCGGGTCGAGAACTGGGGACTGAAGTCCCTCACCTACCGGGTCAACAAGAACCGGAAGGCTTACTACACGCTTATGGACCTCAACTGCCCGCCGGCAGCGCTCAACGAGATGGAGCGCCAGATGGGCCTGTCCGAGGACGTGCTGCGTTTCCTGACCGTCAAGGTCGAGGCGCATGAGGAAGGCCCGTCGGCCATGATGCAGAAGCGCGAAGAGCGCTCGGAACGCGGCGGCTTCGGCGACCGCGACCGTGGTGATCGTGGTCCGCGCTCGTTCGGCGACCGTGATCGCGGCGACCGTGGCGATCGTCCGCCGCGCTCATTTGGCGACGCCGGTGGTGATCGTGGTCCGCGCCGTCCGCGCGAAGGCGTTGAAGGAGGTGCAGAATAATGGTCGACATCAATCAGATCCCGACCCGGCGCCCGTTCCATCGCCGCCGCAAGACCTGCCCGTTCTCCGGCGCCAACGCGCCCAAGATCGACTACAAGGACGTGCGTCTTCTGCAGCGCTACATTTCCGAGCGCGGCAAGATCGTGCCGTCGCGCATCACCGCCGTCAGCCAGAAGAAGCAGCGCGAACTCGCCAAGGCGATCAAGCGCGCCCGCTTCCTCGGCCTGCTGCCCTACGTGGTTCGCTAAGACTTTCGAGCGGGCGGTTCGCCGCCTGCTTCCTTCTCCCACGGCGACGGGCGCCGCAGGGGTAATTTGATGATGCATGTCGTTGTCCCAAAACCGGGACCACTCTTGGCGACGTGCATTGAAATCCCGAGTTGAGGTGAAAAGCCTCTAACTGCCGCGACAGGCAGGACAGCGACACCGGCGCCAAGGCGCTCAGAGCTTCCTGACCTGTTCCATTCAATTCGGCGCCGATCCCGCGGTCGGTGCCCAGACGAAGGAACAAGACCATGCAAGTGATTCTTCTCGAACGCGTTTCCCGCCTCGGCCAGATGGGCGATACCGTCAAGGTCAAGGACGGCTTTGCCCGCAACTTCCTCTTGCCGCAGGGCAAGGCGCTGCGCGCCAACGAAGCCAACAAGAAGAAGTTCGAAGGGCAGCGCGCGCAGCTCGAAGCGCGCAACCTCGAGCGCAAGTCGGAAGCCAGCCAGGTTGCCGAAAAGCTCGACGGCAAGAGCTTCATCGCCGTGCGTTCGGCCGGCGAGACAGGCCAGCTCTACGGTTCGGTGTCGACCCGCGACATCGCCGACCTGCTGACCGCCGAAGGGTTCTCGGTCAACCGCAACCAGATCCAGCTCAACCAGCCGATCAAGACCATCGGCGTCACCAATGTGGCGATTGCGCTGCATCCGGAAGTCGAGGTCACCATCAGCCTCAACATCGCCCGCACGGCCGACGAAGCCGAGCGCCAGGCCAAGGGCGAGACGCTGACCACCGCCGAAGCCATCTATGGCGACGACATCAACGACAACGCACGGCCGGAGAACTTCTTCGACCCGAACACCGAGTTCGAAGGCGGCGAAGAAGACAACGCCTGATCCCGCACGGGGCCTGATCGGGAAGCGAGGGGAGCAGCGCTCCAATCACTTCCTCGTCATCCAGCCTTTCTGGACCAATGCCCGGGCCTCTCGCCCGGGCATTTTTGTGCCAAATGGAACTTTTCGAACCCCTATATATTGTTGCAGAATTGGTCCGCCAGTCTGACCGTGAGGGGACATTTGGTGATGAATATTCTGTTGAAACGCGTTCTCGACCGCCTGGTGCGTACGGGCAATCTGAAAGTCACCGGCCCGAAGGGCTCGACAGTGGTTTTCGGCGACGGCAGCGGCGAGCCGGTGCATATGCACATCAAGACCGCGCATGCCGAGCGCGCCATTACCTTCGATCCGATGCTGGCCGTGCCGGAAGCCTATATGGACGGCGAACTCGACATCATCGAGGGCGGCGTACTGGGTATGATGCGCATCGCCTTCCAGAACATGGGCAGCGGCGGTATCGACGCCACTTGGTCGAAGGCTATCGAGGGCCTTCGCCACGCCTTTCGCCGCCTGCAGCAGATCAACACCGCATCGCGGGCGCGCCGCAACGTGCAGCGCCACTATGATTTGTCGGGTGACCTCTACCGGCTCTTCCTCGACGAGGACATGCAGTATTCCTGCGCCTATTTCGAACAGCCGGACATGACGCTCGACGAGGCGCAGATGGCCAAGAAACGCCATATCGCCGCCAAGCTCAGGCTGAAGGCCGGCCAGACCGTGCTCGATATCGGCTCCGGCTGGGGTGGGCTCGGCCTCTATCTCGCCAAGGCTTTCGATGTCGACGTGCAAGGCGTGACGCTGTCGACCGAGCAGCACGGCGTCGCCACCGACCGGGCGCATGCGCAAGGCTTGCAGGACCGCGTGCATTTCGACCTCAAGGACTACCGCGAACTCAACGAACGCTTCGACCGCATCGTCTCGGTCGGCATGTTCGAGCATGTCGGCGTCAACCACTTCCGCACTTTCTTCGACAAGTCGGCGACGTTGTTGAAGCCCGACGGCGTCATGCTCTTGCACACGATCGGCCGCTCCGGCGTGCCGTGGGCGACCAGCGCCTTCATCCGCAAGTACATTTTTCCGGGCGGCTACATTCCCTCGCTGTCGGAGGTGATGCCGGCGATCGAGAAGTCGGGCCTTGTGGTCACCGACATCGAGATTCTGCGGCTGCACTATGCCGATACGCTGAAGCATTGGGGCCAGCGCTTTGCCGCCAACCGGGACAAGGCCAAGGCCATCTACGACGAGCGCTTCTGCAGGATGTGGGAGTTCTATCTGGCGGCTTCGGAAGCCGCCTTCCGCTGGCAGGATCTGGTGATCTTCCAGATCCAGATCGCCAAGAAGAACGACACGCTGCCGATGACGCGCGACTACATGGCCAAATGTGAAAAGGCGCTCGAAATGCGCGAAATGGGGCATCGTCAGGAGGCGGCGGCCGCCGAGCCTGCTGTCGCCAGGTCTGTGCCTGCCAGGTCCGTTGCTGTCAGGTCCGTTGCGGCCAAGCCAGCGCGCCGTCGCAAGGTGGCGGATCGCGAATAACGCCTCGATTGCGATTGCCGCTTGCCATTGACGGCTCTGACACTGAAAAAGGTCTCGTTCTCGCGAGACCTTTTTAATGACCTGCCTGCCCACCATCGCCACCACCCTTGTCGAGTTCGCCGGCGCCTCGGTGCTCGCGCCACGCGGAGCCTGAGCGTGGAACTCCCCGCCTCGCTGCGACAAGGCGTCGAGCGCCTGCTCGAAACGATACCGCTGGCGGTGCTGCGCCAGGCGGCGAAGACGCTGTCTGACCGCTACCGCGCCGAATTGCGCGACGGCCGCCTGCACATGGCCGAAGAGATGGCGGTAAAAGCCTATCTGGCGACGCGGCTGCCGGCGACCTACGCGGCGGTACGGGCCGGTCTCGACGAACTCGCCTATGCGCGGCCCGATTTCCAGCCAAAGAGCTTGCTCGATGTCGGCGCCGGTCCTGGCACGGTGCTTTGGGCCACTACAGACCTGTGGCCCGACCTCGAAGAGGCGGTTCTGGTTGAAGCAAGCGCCGCGGTGCGCAAGGTTGGCCAGTCGCTCGCCCTTGATACCATCGCCACCAGGATGGACTGGCGCGCCGGCGACGTGACCATCGACCTTGCCGATCTCAAGCCTGCCGACCTCGTCACCTGCGCCTATGTGCTGGACGAGATCGCGCCAGCATCGCTGCCGAAGCTTGTCGGCCGGCTCTGGCATTTGACCGGCGACACACTGCTGATCGTCGAGCCCGGCACACCGGCAGGCTGGCAGCGCATCCTGGCAGTGCGCAGGCAATTGCTGGAGGCCGGGGCGCATGTGCTGGCGCCTTGTCCGCATGAGGCGCCCTGCCCACTTGAGCCGCCCGACTGGTGCCATTTTTCGCGCCGCGTCGCCCGCTCGCGCCTGCATCGCCTGGCCAAAGACGCCGACGTGCCGTGGGAGGACGAGAAATTCATCTACGTCGCGGCGTCGCGGCAACCCGCGCCTGTACATCCGCCCCGCGTGATTGCGCCGCCGAAATCGGGCTCCGGCAAGGTGCTGCTCAAACTGTGCCAGCCGGATGGCGGCGCCGGCGAGACACTTTTCACCAAGCGCGAGGGCGAGCTGTTCAAGGCAGCGCGGCGGCTGGACTGGGGCGATACACTGGACTAGAAGCGGATAATCACCGAGATTGTTCTTGCTCTGTTCCAACGACTCGGATAAAAGTCAGCGCCTTTCTGAGTCAACCGGAATCGGGGCGCGGAAACACTCTTCTGTGGACGGTTTGCCGCCCCTGTGAACAACGGGCATCGAGGTTGATTGGTCGTGCGGTGATGCAGAAAGGTCAGCACCGATTTATCTCGTTCTGATATCGAGAAGCCGGGATCAAAATCGGGGACATCATGGCAGAGGCAGCGCGAAAATTCGGCGTGGCGGAGCAGCAACCGCTTTATCGTGAAGCGCCGAACAACATTGAGGCCGAGCAGGCGCTGCTCGGCGCCATCCTCGTCAACAACGATGCCTTCTACCGCGTCTCCGACTTCCTCAAGGCCGGCCATTTCTACGAGCCGCTGCACCGGAAAATCTTCGAGGTCGCGGCCGAGCTCATCCGCATGGGCAAGGTGGCGACGCCGATCACGCTGAAAACCTTCCTGCCGGCCGACGAGAAGGTCGGCGACATGACGGTGGCGCAATATGTGGTTCGTCTGGCGGTCGAAGCCGTCACCGTCGTCAATGCCACCGATTATGGCCGCGCCATCTACGATCTGGCCACGCGCCGGGCGCTGATCACCGTCGGCGAGGACATGGTCAACATCGCCTATGACGCGCCGGTCGACATGGCGCCGTCCGAACAGATCGAGGATGCCGAGCGGCGGCTGTTCGAACTGGCCGAAACCGGCCGTTACGATGGCGGCTTCGAGAGCTTCACCGACGCGGTCAAGACCGCCGTCGACATGGCCAACGCCGCCTATATGCGCGACGGCCATTTGTCGGGCCTCGCCACCGGCATGCGCGATCTCGACCGCCGCATGGGTGGCCTGCAGGCGTCGGATCTGATCATCATTGCCGGCCGTCCGGGCATGGGCAAGACATCGCTAGCCACCAACATCGCCTTCAACATCGCCGAGATGTATGAGCCGGCGCAACAGGCCGACGGCTCGTTCAAGGCAGCCAATGGCGGCGTCGTCGGCTTCTTCTCACTGGAAATGTCGTCCGAGCAGCTCGCCACCCGCATCATTTCCGAACAGACGGAAATTTCGTCGTCAAAAATCCGCCGCGGCGAGATTTCAGAGATGGATTTCGAAAAGCTGGTCGCCTGCTCGCAGACCATGCAGAAGATCCCGCTGTTCATCGACCAGACCGGCGGTATCTCGATCGCGCAGCTGTCGGCGCGGGCGCGGCGGCTGAAGCGTCAGCGCGGCCTCGACCTCATCGTCATCGACTATATCCAGCTGATGCAGGGGTCGAGCGCGAAATCGTCGCAGAACCGGGTGCAGGAAATCACCGAGATCACCACCGGCCTCAAGGCGCTGGCCAAGGAACTCTCCGTTCCGATCATCGCGCTGTCGCAGCTGTCGCGTCAGGTCGAAAGCCGCGAAGACAAACGCCCGCAGCTGTCCGATCTTCGCGAATCCGGTTCGATCGAGCAGGACGCCGACGTGGTGATGTTCGTCTATCGCGAGGAATATTATCTGAAGAACCGCGAGCCGAAGCCCGGGACCGATGAATACATCAAATGGGAACACGAGATGAACGAGATGCGCGGCAAGGCCGAAGTCATCGTCGCCAAGCAGCGCCATGGCCCGACAGGTTCGGTGAGCCTCGCCTTCCATGGCGAGTTCACACGGTTTTCCGACCTCGCCGAAGAGCATCATATTGCGGAGAGGTTCGAGTAGCTTTTTGGCCTACCGCAGCGCTCCGTCACACCCCCCTCTGGCCTGCCGGCCATCTCCCCCGCAAGGGGGGAGATCAGCAGCTTTGCGGATGGCGCTCATCTTGCGACGTTGGCGATTGGCGAAAGCAGCGACGATAGCCAATCTCCCCCCTTGCGGGGGAGATGTCCGGCAGGACAGAGAGGGGTGTGCAGGATCACCCTCCTTCGGTCATTTGCAGGCAGCATCACTCCATGGCTAAATCGCGCGTCCAGTTCATCTGCCAGAATTGCGGGTCGGTGCATCAGCGCTGGGCCGGTAAATGCGATGCCTGCGGCGAGTGGAACACACTCGTCGAGGAAGGCACCTCGGGCGGCATCGGCTCGGGACCGGCCAACACGCGCAATGCGCGCAAGGGCCGCGCCGTGGTGCTGACCAGCCTGTCCGGTGACATCGAGGACGCGCCGCGCATCATCTCGGGCATTGGCGAACTCGACCGCGCCACCGGCGGCGGCTTCGTGCGCGGCTCGGCGCTGCTGGTCGGCGGCGATCCCGGCATCGGCAAGTCGACGCTGCTTACCCAGGCCGCAGCAGCATTGGCGTCAAAAGGCCACCGCATCGTCTATGTCTCGGGCGAAGAGGCTGTCGCGCAGATCCGGCTGCGGGCGCAGCGGCTTGGCGTCGCCGACACGCCGGTCGAACTTGCCGCCGAGACCAATGTCGAGGATATCCTGGCAACAATAGCCGACGGCAGAAGGCCGGACCTCGTCATCCTCGATTCCATCCAGACGCTGTGGACCGACATGGCCGACTCGGCGCCCGGCACCGTCACCCAGGTGCGCGCCTCGGCGCAAGCGATGATCCGCTACGCCAAATCCACCGGTGCTGCCATCGTGCTGGTCGGCCATGTCACCAAGGAAGGCCAGATCGCCGGTCCGCGCGTCGTCGAGCACATGGTCGACGCCGTTCTCTATTTCGAAGGCGAAGGCGGCCATCACTACCGCATCCTGCGCACGGTGAAGAACCGTTTTGGGCCGACCGACGAGATCGGCGTCTTCGAGATGTCGGACAAGGGCTTGCGCGAGGTCGCCAATCCGTCGGAGCTGTTCCTCGGCGAACGCCACGCAAAATCGCCGGGTGCCGCGGTATTTGCCGGCATGGAAGGGACACGTCCGGTGCTGGTCGAGATCCAGGCACTGGTGGCGCCGTCCACATTGGGCACGCCGCGCCGTGCCGTCGTCGGCTGGGACGGCGCACGGCTGTCGATGATCCTTGCCGTACTCGAAGCCCATTGCGGCGTGCGCTTCGGCACCCACGATGTCTACCTCAACGTCGCCGGCGGCTACCGGATTTCCGAGCCGGCGGCCGATCTGGCGGTTGCCGCTGCACTGGTTTCGTCGCTCACCGGTCTTGCCCTTCCCGCCGATTGCGTCTATTTCGGCGAAATCAGCCTGTCGGGCGCAGTGAGGCCGGTTGCGCATGCGCAGCAGCGCCTTAAAGAGGCCGAAAAGCTGGGTTTTGGAAGTGCGGTTCTGCCCTTGGGCAGCGAGGAGGTTGTCGGGGGGATCGGGGCCGGCGCTTTCCAGCCGACCGAACTTGCCGATCTCGTCGCACGCATAGCCGGCTCACGGCGCAGCCGTGTCGACGTGGAAGATTGACGCGGCTCGCCCGAGCCGTGAAAAGACAATCTGAGTGGGGCGAAAGACATGCCGATTACGCTGCTGGACGGAATTCTCGTCGGCTTCACCCTGGTCTCGGCGATGCTCGCCATGGTTCGCGGCCTGTCACGCGAAATCCTGTCCGTCGTGTCCTGGGCGGCTGCCGCCGCGGCGGCATTCTTCTTCTACAAGCCGGTGCTGCCTTACGTTCAGCCCTATG
Organism: Mesorhizobium sp. M0001; assembly: GCF_040324255.1. NCBI lineage: Bacteria > Pseudomonadati > Pseudomonadota > Alphaproteobacteria > Hyphomicrobiales > Phyllobacteriaceae > Mesorhizobium > Mesorhizobium sp. M0001. Next base: position 183,086 of record NZ_JAMYVS010000007.1, on the reverse strand, counting down.
TCGAAAGCGACAAGATCGCCATGGCGGCATCCGCCGGCATCGTCTTCCTCATCGCGCTGATCGTCGTTTCCGTCATCACCATGAAGCTTGCCGACTGGATCATCGATTCCAGGATCGGCGCGCTCGACCGTACGCTGGGCTTCCTCTATGGCGCCGCGCGCGGCGTCCTCGTAGTCGCCGTGGCGCTGCTGTTCTTCAACTGGCTGGCCGGCGCCAAGGCCCCTGCCTGGATCGCCAACGCCAAGTCGAAGCCGCTGCTCGAGACCATCGGCGCCAAGCTGGAAAGCCTGCTGCCCGAAGATCCGGAAAACGCCATCCTGAAGAAGCTCAATCCGAATCAGCCGGCAGCCGAGACGCCTCCGGCGGCCGATGCACCGGCGGCGGATGCTCCGGCAACCGGTGACGATACGCCGGCGCCCGACGACGAGACCGACGCTCCGGCCGATAACGCACCCGCGCCCGCTGCTCCGGCTGCGCCGGCAAACTGATACGGACGGATGGTGCCGGACAGGCGCCATCCCGGCAGTTCCGGCCTGACTACGTTGCTTTCGCGGCGCTATCGCACTATATGGCCATTTTAGCGGAGCTTGAGCCCCATGGCAGTTTCGAAGGCAGACGCGGACGACGTGCTTTCCGCCGAAGCAGACGATCATTTCCACGACGAATGCGGGGTGTTCGGCATTTTCGGCCGGCAGGACGCTGCGGCCATCGTAACGCTAGGCCTGCATGCGCTGCAGCATCGCGGCCAGGAAGCGGCCGGCATCGTCTCCTATGACGGCACGCAGTTCCATGTCGAACGCCATGTCGGCCTGATCGGCGACACCTTCACCAAGCAGCACGTCATCGACAGCCTGCAAGGCAACCGTGCCATCGGCCACACGCGCTATGCCACGACCGGCGGCGCCGGCATGCGCAACATCCAGCCCTTCTTCGCCGAACTCGCCGATGGCGGCTTTGCCGTCGCCCATAACGGCAATCTCACCAACGCCATGACCGTGCAGCGCGCGCTGCAGAAGCAGGGCGCGATCTTCTCGTCGACCTCCGACACCGAGACGCTGCTGCATCTCGTTGCCACCAGTAAGGAACGCGATTTGAATTCGCGCTTCATCGACGCCGTGCGTCAGGTCGAAGGCGCCTTCTCGCTGGTCGCGATGACCTCCAAGAAGATGATCGGCTGCCGCGATCCGCTCGGCATCCGCCCGCTGGTGCTCGGCGACCTGGACGGCGCCTGGATCCTGGCCTCCGAAACCTGCGCGCTCGACATTATCGGCGCCCGCTTCGTGCGCGACCTGAAGCCCGGCGAAATGGTCGTGGTGACCTCGAAGGGCATCGAGAGCCTGTTCCCCTTCGAGCCGCAGAAGACCCGCTTCTGCATCTTCGAATATGTCTATTTCGCCCGCCCGGACTCCTCGGTCGAAGGCCGCAATGTCTACGAAGTGCGCAAGCGTATCGGCGCCGAATTGGCGCAGGAAAGCCCGGTCGAGGCCGATATCGTCGTGCCGGTGCCGGATTCCGGCACGCCGGCGGCAATCGGCTTCTCCCAGGCGGCAGGCATCCCCTTCGAACTCGGTATCATCCGCAACCACTATGTCGGCCGAACCTTCATCCAGCCCGGCGATTCGATCCGCCATATGGGCGTCAAGCTCAAGCACAACGCCAACCGCCGGATGATCGAGGGCAAGCGCGTGGTGTTGGTCGACGATTCGATCGTGCGCGGCACCACCAGCCAGAAAATCGTGCAGATGGTGCGCGACGCCGGCGCCAAGGAAGTGCATATGCGCATCGCCTCGCCGCCGACCAGCGCGTCGTGCTTCTACGGCGTCGACACGCCGGAGAAGTCGAAGCTTTTGGCATCGCGCATGTCGATCGAGGAAATGGCCGAGTTCATCCGTGTCGATTCGCTCGGCTTCCTCACCATTGACGGGCTCTACCGCGCCGTCGGCGAAGCCAGCCGCGACAATGAGCAGCCGCAATTCTGCGACGCCTGTTTCACCGGCCAGTACCCGACCCGCCTGCTCGACTTCGAAGGTCACGACAATGTGCGCACGCTGTCGCTGCTGGCGAACAACGGGGCGTAAAGCCCAACTGCTATCCTTGAAAGCGCTCGCATGACCCTCGACCTCTCCGGCCGCGTCGCGGTCGTTACCGGCGCCTCGCGCGGCATCGGCTACTTCATCGCCAAGGAACTTGCCGCCGCTGGCGCCCATGTCATTGCGGTAGCCCGGACCGTCGGCGGGCTGGAAGAACTCGACGACCAGATCAAGGCCGAGCGCGCGAAAACCGGCAAGGGCGAAGCGACGTTGGTGCCTCTCGACCTCTCAGACATGGCCGGCATCGACCGGCTGGGCGGCGCCATTCACGAGCGCTGGGGCAAGCTCGACATTCTGGTGGCCAATGCCGGTGTGCTCGGCGTCATCTCGCCGATCGGCCATGTCGAGGCCAAAACCTTCGAGAAGGTTATGACCATCAATGTCACCTCGACCTGGCGGCTGATCCGCTCGGTCGACCCGCTGCTCAGGCTGTCCGACGCCGGCCGCGCCATTCTCATGTCGTCCGGGGCCGCGCATTCGGCGCGCGCCTTCTGGGCGCCCTATGCGGCGTCGAAGGCGGCTGTGGAAGCCATGACGCGTTCCTGGGCGCATGAGACGCAGAGCCTGCCGCTCCGCATCAATGCGGTCGACCCCGGCGCCACCCGCACCGCCATGCGTGCGCAGGCCGCGCCCGGCGAGGATCCGGAAACGCTGCCGCACCCGTCAGAGGTGGCAAAACGCATCGTGCCGCTGGCGAGCCCCGAGATGAAAGAGACGGGGCTGATCTTCCAGGTCAAGAACAACCGCTTCGTCGCCTACCGGCAGCCGGAATAAACCGGGTTGTAGCGGGATTAAACAGGCCTCCAGTTACGTTTCTTCGAATGTAGGACATTCGAAACAGGAGGACCGACATGCGTAGACTTCTTCTCGTTGCCGCCGCCGCGATTGCCGCCACAGCCGGCGTGGCGCTGGCGCAAGACGCAAAGATGAGTTTCTTCGTCACCAGCGTCGGTTCCGGCAAAGGCGCCGATCTCGGCGGTCTCAAGGGTGCCGACGCGCATTGCGCCTCGCTGGCGGAAGCGGCTGGGGTTACCGGCAAGGAATGGCACGCCTATCTCTCGAGCGCCAATGTCGATGCGCGCGACCGTATCGGCAAGGGTCCCTGGGTCAACGCCAAGGGCGAGAAGATTGCCGATGACGTCGCCTCGCTGCACAGCGACGCCAACGCCATCAACAAGCAGACGGCGCTGACCGAGAAGGGCCAAGTGGTCAATGGCCGCGGCGACAAGCCGAACCGGCACGACATATTGACCGGCTCGAAGCCTGACGGCACCAAGCTCGCCGACCAGACCTGCGGCGACTGGACCTTGAGCGGCGCGGAGGGCGCGGCGATGATGGGCCATCACGACCGCACCGGCCTTGATGAGTCGGCGGCGGCGAAATCCTGGAACTCCTCGCATGCCTCGCGCGGCGGCTGCAGCCAGGAGGCGCTGAAAGGCACCGGCGGCGACGGCCTGTTCTACTGCTTTGCGACGAACTGAGAGACGTCTGGGAGCGGTTCGTTCACGGGTCTGTGATGATCCGGCAGGTCCCTCCCCCCTCGCCCTGCTTTCGCCATCAGCCGGGAGTTGCTAGGGTCGACCCGACTCCGACACTCAGCAAAGCGAGGAATTCCCATGGCTGCTCCCAGCGTAGCATTGGTCTGGTACCTGGTGATCGCCGGCCCGCAAGGCGGCATGGTGGTGCTGCCCAGCACCTTCGACACCCGCGAACAGTGCACAAACGCGATTACCGAATATCAGAAGCAGCCGACGCCGGCCGGCTGGGCGGTCAACTGCGTGCCGAGCGCCTCGCCGTTTACCGATGAGGGCGACGCGGAAGAGCCTGCTGCGCAGTAGCGCAATCTCCCCCCTCGAGGGGGAGATGGCCGGCAGGCCAGAGGGGGTCGCCTCGCGTAGAGTGCCAACCTCCTTCCGCACAAAGGGCGTCGCGTCCAGTCGGCCCGACCCCCTCTGTCGCCTTCGGCGACATCTCCCCCTCAAGGGGGGAGATCAGGCGCGCGCACTCACCGTCAGCTCCGGCTTGCTGTTGATGGTCTGGAACACCACGCAATAGCGTTCGGTCAGCTTGATGAGCGAATCGATGCGCGCCTGCGGCTCATCCGTGTCGAGGTTGAAATTCAGCCGGATGGCGCGAAAGCCCACGGGGGCGTCCTTGGCCACGCCCAGCGTGCCGCGAAAGTCGAGATCGCCTTCGGCCTCGACGGTGGCTGCGCCAAGCCTGAATTCCAGCGCCGTCGCCACTGCCTTCAGCGTCACGCCGGCGCACGCCACCAGCGCCTCCAAAAGCATATCGCCCGAACACAATTCGAGCCCGGAACCGCCGGTCGCCGGATGCAGGCCGGCGACCGCCAGCGCCCTGCCCGTCTCGACCTTGCAGGCAATCGACTGGTCGTCGATGGAGCCTTTGGCGCGAAGCGTGATCAGCGCTCGCGAGGAATCGTCGCGATAAGCCTCCTTGATCGGTGCCTGCATGGCCTTGAGTGCGGTGGCGTCCATGTTGCATTCCTTTTCGAGTCCGTCGCGCTTTGATAGCACTGATATGCCGGCGAGACAGCGCCCCCCTCTGCCTGCCGGCCACCTCCCCACAGGGGGGAGATCTGCAGCTTCGCCGATGGCGCTTTCTACGCCGGCGATTAGCGAAGGCGGTCGCGACATCCAATCTCCATCCCTGTGGGGGATGTCCGGCAGGACAGAGGGGGCGTGAAGGAACGCTAGCTCGCGAAGAGTTACTTTGACTTCGACCGCCCGAGCCATACCTAAGCAGAGTCATTCCCGCGGAGGCATCATGCCGTTCAAGCTGAAACTGATCTCGCTTACCCTGTTGGTGCTTGCAGCCTTCGCGCAGCCAGTCGTCGCCGAAACGCCCGAGCGCCCCGCACCGGCAGGCGGCGTGCTGTCGCTGCTGCCGGCACCGCAGACGACCAGCCATTCAATCACCATTGCCGGGCGCAAGCTGGACTATCAGGCTAAGGCCGGCACGCTGTCACTGCTATCAGGCAAGGGCGAGGTCACCGCGGAAATCTTCTATGTCGCCTATACGCTGCCGCCACTGGCGGGCGCGGAGAAGGCTCGCCCCATCACCTTCGTCTTCAATGGCGGCCCGGGCGCGGCATCCGCCTATCTGCATCTCGGCGCACTCGGCCCGCGTGTCGTCGCGACCGGCGCCGATGGCCAATTCCTGCCGCCGCCGCAAAAGCTGATCGACAATCCCGACAGCTGGCTCGACATGACCGACCTCGTCTTCGTCGATCCGGTCGGCACCGGCTACAGCCGCGAGGCCCCCGGCCAGGACACAAAAGATTTTTGGGGCGTCAGCCAGGACGCCAGTTCGATCGGCGCTTTCATCCGGCTCTATCTCGCCCAGAACGGCCGCACCGGATCGCCGCTCTTCCTTGCCGGCGAAAGCTATGGCGGGTTCCGCGCGGCACTTCTCGCCAGGACCCTGCAGGAAGATGTCGGCCTGAGCCCCAACGGCATCGTGCTGATCTCGCCTGCACTGGAGTTCACGCTGGTGCTGCCCGACGAATTCCAGCCACTGCATTGGGCGCTGGAACTGCCCTCGCTGGCGGCGGTGCGCCTGCGCAGCGAAGGCCTCAGCGGCGAGGCGCTGCGCGAAAAGCTCGCCGAGGTCGAACACTATGCTATGGGTGACTACCTCACCGCTCTGGCCGGCGGGCTGGAACAGGGTGGGCGGCTGGCCAGCCAGCGCGTGGCCGAGATCACCGGCCTGCCGCTCGACCTCGTGCAACGCAATTTCGCCCGCATCCCGACCGCCCTGTTCGCGCGCGAATTCCAGCGCCCCAGTGGCAAAGTGCTCAGCCCGTATGACGGCACCATCGCCACCAGCGACATCGCCCCGGAGAGCGCCCGCAGCGCCGGCCCAGATCCGGTGCTCGACCGCAGCGTGCCGGCGCTGACCTCGGCCTTTGTCGGTTATGCGCGCGACGAGCTGAATTTTCGCACCGATGTCAGCTACAGGTTGCTCAATGGCGATGTGACCCACGCCTGGGACTATGGCGGCTCGCGGCAAGGCTATGCCGGGGTGATGGACGATCTGCAGCGGGCGCGCTCGCTCAACCCGGGGCTCGGCGTGGTGATCGTCAACGGCGACACCGATCTGGTCACTCCCTATCTGGCCTCACGCTATCTGGTGAGCCAAATCCCGACGCTCGGCGGGGCAAAACCCATCCGTCTCGACGTCATCGAGGGCGGCCACATGATGTATCTCAGGCCGGGCGGCCGGCGCGCCCTGAAGGAGGCCGCTTCGGAGCTCTACCAGGCAACACAGTGAACGGCGTGCCCACGCTGTCGGCCAGGCTGCGCCAACGCAAGCTTGCCACTGGCGTAGCGCCCCGCAGGCTTTCGCCCGTGTAGCCTGCAATGGGAGCCTGATTGGGGCAGGCTTCTTCTTCGTCCTCTTGACAGCGCCGGACACGCCGCATGGCCGATATTGCCATTCTGGAAACCCGCGAAAGGGTGCTTGCCGGCATCCTGTTCACCGGCTGCGCCTATTTCCTGTTTTCGACGCAGGACGCCGCGATCAAGCTTCTGGTCGTCGGCATCAGCGTCTGGCAGATCATGTTCTTCCGCTCGATCGCTGTGCTTATCGGCTGTGCTGCAATCGGCGGACCGCCCATCTTTGCCGACACAATGCGCTCGCCCATCGTGCGGCCGATGCTGGTGCGCAGCGCCTTCACGCTCGGCGCCTGGCTCTGCTACTACAACGCGGCCCGCTCCCTGCAGCTGGCCGAACTCACCACCATCTATTACGCCGCCCCGATCATCGTCACCGTGCTGTCGGTGGTGATGCTTGGCGAAAAGGTGCCGCTGTTGCGCTGGCTGGCGGTGTTCATCGGCTTCGTCGGCGTCTTCATCGCCTGTGATCCCACTCGTCTCGGCTTGTCCGTGCCGATGCTCTTGGTACTGGCTGCGGCAGTGCTGTGGGGCATTGCCGTGGTGCTGTTGCGCAAGACGGCGCTGGCCGAGCGCACGCTGATCCAGCTTGTGCTCAACAATTTCTACTTCCTGGTGTTTTCCACGGTGCCGGCGCTGTTGGTCTGGCAGATGCCGGACTGGCGCCAGTTGCTGCTTTTGATCAGCGTCGGCGCGCTCGGCGGCGTGGCGCAATTTATGCTGTTCGAAGGCATGAAGCGGGCGCCGGTGTCGATCGTGGCGCCGTTCGAATACACCTCATTGGTCTGGGCCTTCGGGCTCGGCTTTGCGATCTGGGGCGACGTGCCGCGTCGCGAGGTGTTTCTGGGGGCGGCGTTGATCGTCGGCGCCGGCCTGCTGATCATCGGCAACGAGCATTTCCGCAAGCGGCTATGAGTACCCCGTGCTGACAGCATGGTGGCAGGAGAAGACGGATAGGCTGCTGAGATGACGGAAGCGCTCGACGGCCCAGGCACCACAGATACCGCTGCCGAGCGTACGCTCGGCATCATGCTGGTGGCGGCCTCGGCGGCTTTCTTCGCCCTGACCGGCGTGCTGACCAAATCGATCCACGCCGACCCGCTGACCATCACTTGCTGGCGCGGCTTTGTCGGCGCGATCCTGATCACCTTCTATGTGCTGTGGCGCCGGCGCCGCTCCGGCGGGCGGGAAAGCTTGCGGCTTGGCTGGCGCGGCTGGTTGCTGGCCCTCGAGGGCGCCGCGGCCAGCATCGCCTTCATCTCGGCGTTCAAATTCACCTATGTCGCCAATGTCGCGGTCATCTACGCCACCGCGCCCTTCATCACCGCGCTGCTCGCCTTCGTGCTGGTGCGCGAGCCGTTCCGGGCGCAGACGCTTGCCGCCGCCGCCGTTTCGCTGTGCGGCGTGGCGATGATGGTCGGCTCCGGCTTCGGCAGCGGTCATCTGTTTGGCGATGGGCTCGCGCTGCTGATGACCGCCGGCAGCGCGCTCTACATGATCATGGTGCGCGCCTTCCGCGACACGCCGGTGGTGTGGGCGGGCGCAGTCTCGGCGCTTCTGCTGTTCGTGCTCGGCTGGTTCGTCACCGACCCCCTGGCGATTTCTGCTCGCGACGCCGTGCTGCTCGTCGCCTTCGGAGGATCGTTTGCGGCGGCGTCGATCCTGTGGACGGAAGGCTCGCGGCTGATCCCTGCGCCCGAGTCCGGCCTTCTCGGTGCCGCCGAAGTGCCGTTTGCGATCCTGTTCGCCTTCCTGTTCCTCGGCGAGATCGCGCCGGCCGCCAGCCTGATCGGCGGCGCCATAGTACTGTGCGCGGTTTTCGCCCATGCGGGGCGCGACTGGCTGGCCGCGAGAAAAAGTGCGGCAACCCAATAATTATTTTCCAAGTCATGGAACCATCATGCGGATCAGGCAGTTTTATGGTGCGACGGGTCACCCCCCAAGTCCCCCCAAACCCCTCGACCCGTCCTCCTCAAAGCCGACCGTAAAGGTCGGCTTTTTCTTTGGACATCAGCCGGCAAAGCCGGGCAAGGCGAGGTTGTCGCTGAGCAGGATGGCAAGATCGCGCGCCGGCCGCTCGGCGCCCTGGCCGAGTTTTATCGCGAATTGCGCTGTCGGCACCGGCGGCAGGGCGAATTCGCGCGGTGCTTCGGCAATGCCTGAATGGGCAAAGCGGGCGGTGCGCAAGGTCAGCGCGATGCCGGCATTGACCGCCGTGCGCAAGCCGGCAAGGCTGGCGCTGCCGGCGGCAATGCGGTAGCGGCGGCCGGCAGCATCGAGGGCCGCGAGTGCTGCTTCGCGAAAGCCGCAATAGGGGTCGAGCAGCGCCAGCGGCAATTCCTCTTCCCGCACGGCAAGCCCTTTTTGCGAGCACAGCCACAGCATCGGCTCACTGAACAGCCCGACTTCGTCATTGGCCGGCGTCTTGCGCATGACAATGGCCAGATCGAGCTGCCCGGCCTGCAGCGCCTCGCCAAGCTCGGCCGAACGGCCAACGCGGAGTTCGACCCTGACGCGCGGATGGCTGGTCGCGAAGGCGCGCAGCAGCTCCGGCAGGCCGCTATCGGCGAAATCCTGTGTCGTGCCGATGGCGACGCGACCAGCGGCACGCGCGCCCTTGAGCGCCAGCCAGGCCTCGCTGTGCACGGCAAGAATGCGGCGGGCATGACCGACAAGATCCTCGCCGGCCGGCGTCAGCCCGCGCCCGCGCCCCTGCGCCACCAGCAGCGGTTCGCCGACGATCTCCTCCAGACGCTGCATCTGCGCGGTCACCGCCGAGGGCGAGCGGCCGACAGCAGACGCAGCCTGAGCCAGCGAGCCGCCATCGACAAAGGCAAGGAAGGTTTTGAGCAGATCGGGATCGAGCGCTTGCATAATTCGATAATACAGAACCTTTTGTTCGAAACAATTCGATTTTTTTGATTCCAAGATGATGGCATTGTCTCTCCAACGGCAAACAGACGCCGCTCAAACGAAGGAGAGAAAAATGCCCATCATCAACATCAGCGTCACCGGTAAGCCCGACGCCAAGCTGTCCGCCACAATCGCCAAGGAAATCACCGGCCTGACCGCAACCCATCTGCGCAAGGACCCGACGATCACCGCCGTCGCTGTCACCTATATCGACCCGCAGCACTGGTTCGCCGGCGGCAAGTCGCTGGCAGAGCATGGCGCCAATACTTTCTGGCTCGACATCAAGGTGGTCGACGGCACCAACACCAAGCTGGAGCTGGAAGCCTATCTGAAGGCGATCTTTGAGGCCTTCGGTAAGTTGCTCGGTGGCGTGCATGAGGAGAGCTATGCCTTCGTGCACGAGGTTCCGGCCGCAGCTTATGGCTATGGCGGCAAGAGCCAGGAGTTCCGGTTCATCAGTGGGCGGCTGAAGGCCACGGCCTGATTGCTACCCAGCGGGAGGATGAAGCCTTGTATCAAGCGCGAAATCCTCCCGGAGATGCAAGCTATAAAGGCCTGCCGCCCGGTTGGGATCGAACACCAGGTTCCAGCTGTGCTGGGATACCGCGCTGGGGATCAGAAAGAACGGATGCTTTGCCAGCAGACCATCGCCGAACTGCTGCTGTCCCGCGCCCGGGATGCCGGGACGCAGCCAGTTCGCGTTCGGAATATCGTCGGTTTGGACCACATAAATCTCTGATGGATCGACGATGTCGAATGCCGTCAGCACGTGAGGGACAGTATCCAGCGTGCGAAACCCCTTGTGGACCGCCACCTCCAAGATGGCGGTCGATGGGTCGATGGACGCATATACGGCTCTGATCCCTTTGCTGTTCCACCTTCCCCCAAGCTTGAAGGCTCCTTCGCCACTGTCCCAGCTCGCCTTGAAGCGTCTGTGATCAAGCCTCCAGCCCAACAACTGCCCTGTTCCGAGGGAGCCCGGCAAAGGCGTCACGCGTAGATACCATAGTCGAGCCGCTCAAGAAACTCCTGCACAAGCGCAGTGCCCGCCGCCGTGGCCAGCAGATCGATCGGCCGGCGATTGTCCAAACCCATGGCAGACTCGATCATCCATTTTTCCGCGTCTTCCTGAGTCCCGAGCACGGACGTGGCCTTTGTCAGGAGCTTGGCGAAGTTCCAGGTTCTGGAACCTTGCTCCCGACTGAGGGTCTTGGAGTGATCCGATTTGTGCCGCTGAAATGTCCGCTCGCTCATGCCGAATGCGGTCTCAAACGCATCGGCGGGATCAATGACCATCAGATGCCTGACGAGGCTTTCGAGCGCCTGGCCCGGAATTCCATGCAGGATCATTTCATGTGCCTCAAGAGGACTGGCTACCGAGAATCCAAGAACCTTCCGTCCACCAAACAGGTCGACCATTCGTTCGAACTCCGGCTCCATATGTGGTGCCTCGGCAAAACCCAGCGGGGAACTGGCCATATTACCTCTCCGTCACGTGTCGCTTTATTTACGACACGTGTCGCAACATTTCAAGGCCTGCGTTTGGGTCATTGCCTGGTGAGGTCAGGTGGAACACCGCTCCCTCGCACCCGCGCATTGACCTTGCTCCCCATTGCGCTACCCTCTGCTCTCGAAGCGGACGAAGAGCCGCATACCGGACCGTTGGGAGAGACGCGGCATGATCCTGACACTGGCGCTGCTTGCAGGCCTCGTGCTGGCCTGGCTGCTGATTGGCGCGATCGAGACGTTTCGTCTCGACCTGCGCTTTACCCAGGCGCTACTCTATGTGCCGTTCAAGCTCGCCTACCGGATCGATGACCGGCGCATCCGCATTGCCCGCAACGCGCCGACGCCGGTGATCTATGTGGTCTCGCACCAGTCACGCTTCGAGCCGGCGCTGATGCTGTCGCTGCTGCCCGACGACACGCTGCACATTCTCGACGAGGCCTCGGCGCGCTCGCCCTGGATGGAGCCTTGGCGCGAGCTTGGCCGCACCATCGCCTTCAACGCCGAGCATCTCTTCGTCAGCCGGCGGCTGGTCAGGGTGCTGAAGGGTAAAGGCCGGCTTGCCGTCTATCTGCCCGATGACGTCGAGCCCGATGTGAAGACGTTTCGCCTGTTCCGCGCCGTCACCCGCATCGCCATGCAGGCCGACGCCCGCATCGTGCCGATCTTCGTCACCGGCTCGCGCGACCTGCCGGTTTCCTTGACGCCAAAGAACCGGGCGCCGCGCCACTGGTTCCCAAAACTCTCGATCAGCGTGCTGGAGCCAATGACGATTGCCGAACTGGTGGCGCGCAACCCCGACCAGGCTTCCAACACCAATGCGTTGTTCGACCGCATCGCCGAGGCGCGGCTTTATGGCAGCAACCTCGATCGCGGCCTGTTCCTGGCCATGCGCGATGCCGCGGATCGCACCGGCGCCTCGCATCCGATCATCGAGGATGTGATCAGCGGCTCGCTCAGCTATCGAAAAATGTTCATCGGCGCGCGCGTGCTCGGCCGCCGTTTCCAGGCGGTGGCGGCGCCCGGCGAAGCGGTCGGGGTTTTGCTGCCCAACGCCAATGGCGTGGTGCTGTCCTTCGTCGGCCTGCTCTCGGCCGGCCGGGTAGCGGCGATGATCAACTACACGGCAGGGCCGGCCAGCGTAACCGCCGCGGTGCGCGCGGCAGTCATCCGAACGGTGGTTTCCTCGCGCGCGTTCGTCGAGAAGGCGGCGCTTGCCGACATCATCGCCGCGATCGAGGCCGGCGGCGCCAAAATGCTGTGGCTGGAGGATGTGCGCGCAAGCGTCACGACGCTGGAAAAGCTCGCAGCAGCGGTGCTGTGGCGGTTCCCGCTGCAGCGGCAGGATGCGGCCAAGCCCGCCGCAATCCTGTTCACCTCAGGCTCGGAAGGCACGCCCAAGGCCGTGGTGCTGTCGCACCGCAATCTCCACGCCAACGCCATGCAGGCCGAGGCGCGCATTACCATTTCGCCGTCCGACATCCTGCTCAACGTGCTGCCGGTTTTTCACTCTTTCGGCCTGACCGGCGGTACCATCCTGCCGCTGGTGACCGGGGTGAAACTGTTCCTCTACCCGTCACCGCTGCACTACAAGATCATCCCGGAGATCGCCCGCAAGGTGAAGCCGACCATCATGTTCGGCACCGACACTTTCCTTGCCAACTATGCCCGCACCGCCAAGGATGGCGATTTCTCAAGCCTGCGCTTCGTCGTCGCCGGCGCGGAAGCGGTGAAGCCGGAGACGCGGCGCGTTTATCGCGAGCGCTTCGATGCCTCGATCATCGAGGGGTTCGGGCTGACGGAGGCCGCTCCCGTCGTCGCCGTCAACACCGCCATCCATGGTCGCGACGGCACGGTCGGACGGCTGTTGCCGGCGATGCGCATGAAGCTCGAACCGGTCGAGGGTATCGAGGGTGCCGGCCGCCTGTGGCTCGACGGGCCGAATTTGATGATGGGCTACATGACCGCTGACCGGCCCGGCGAATTGCAGCCGCTGGACGGCTGGCACGACACCGGCGACATCGTCTCGGTCGACCGCGAAGGCTTCATCACCATTCGCGGGCGGGCAAAACGCTTCGCCAAGATCGCTGGCGAGATGGTGTCGTTGGGCGCCGTCGAGATGCTGGTGCAGTCGCTGTGGCCGGAAGAGCGCCACGCCGCGGTGGCGGTGCCGGACAAGAGGCGCGGCGAGCGCATCGTGCTGGTCACCACCGCCGACGACGCCGATCCGGAAGAACTGCGCGCCTTCGGCAAGAAGGCAGGTGCGGCCGAACTGATGGTGCCCAACGACATCGTCAAGGTCGACGAGATCCCGGTGCTGGGTTCCGGTAAGACGGATTATGTCTCGACGCGGAACCTGGCGATCGAGAAGCTGGGGCTGGGCCTGGCGGCTTAGCGTATCTCCCTCCTTGAGGGGGAGATGGCCGGCAGGCCAGAGGGGGTCGCCTCGCGTGAAGCGCCGACGTCCTCTTCGCTCAAACGAGGTCGCGTCCGGGGCGTACCGACCCCCTCTGTCGCTTTCGGCGACATCTCCCCCTCAAGGGGGGAGATAACAACTACCCAATATCCGACGGCGGCACTTTTTCGCCCTCGCGCTTGGCGCGCTTCGAATACGCCCGCACGCTGAAAGGCAGGAAGATGAGATAGCCTGCGACAGAGGCGGTCAGCGTGTACCAGGGATAGGTCATCAACAGCAGGACGTATAGAACGACCGCCAGGATGATCGGCAGCACCTTGTCGCCCGGCACTTTCAGGCTTTTGCCGGAATAGACCGGCAGCCGGCTGACCAGCAGGAAAGCGACCAGCACAGTGAAGCCGGTGGCGACGAATGCCGTCAGGCGGTCCGGCTCGAGACCGAGCCGCAGGAAGGACAGATAGAGCGGCAGCATAACCAGCACGGCGCCGGCCGGCGCCGGCACGCCGACGAAGTATTCGCTCTGCCAGATCGGCCGGTCATGGTCTTCGTCGAGCACGTTGAAGCGCGCCAGCCGCAGGCCACAGGCGATGGTGAACAGAAGAGCTGCGATCCAGCCGAAGGAGCCGGCGCGGTCGAGCAGGAAGGCGTAGAGCACCAGTGCCGGCGCGACGCCGAAATTGACGATGTCGGCCAGCGAATCCATCTGCGCGCCGAATTTGGATGTCGCCTTCAACATGCGCGCCAGGCGCCCGTCTATGCCGTCCAGGAAGGCGGCGAGCAGCACCATCACCACGGCCGGCTCGAAACGGCCCTCGAAGCCGAAGCGGATGCCGGACAGGCCGGCGCAGATGGCAAGCACGGTGACCAGATTAGGCAGCACCATGCGCATCGGAATTTCGCGGATGCGCGGGCCGCCGCTGCCATGGGCCTCGAACTTTTTGAACGGCGCGCCCACCGCTTACGAAATCCTGACGAGCGGGGTTGCGGCGACGCCGCCGAATTCGGCGAGCACGGTTTCGCCGCCGACCGCCGTCTGGCCGACGGCGACGCGCGGCACCGCGGTCGACGGCAGGAAGACATCGACGCGCGAGCCGAAGCGGATCAGGCCAAAGCGTTCGCCGACGGCAATGGAGCCGCCGGTCTCGGCCCAGCAGACGATGCGGCGCGCCACCAGGCCGGCAATCTGCACGGCGACAACGATGCCGTTGGGACTGTCTATGACCAGCCCGTTGCGCTCGTTCTCCGAGCTTGCCTTGTCGAGTTCGGCATTCAGGAACTTGCCCGGCCGGTGCTCGATTTTGGTGATGCGGCCGCGCACCGGAGCGCGGTTCACATGGCAGGAAAAGACGTTCATGAACACCGAGATGCGGGTCATCTCGGTGTTGCCGAGGCCAAGCTCGCGCGGCGGCACGGCCGGGCCGACCGCCGAGATGACGCCGTCGGCGGGACTGACCACCAGCCTGTCATCGACCGGGGTGACACGCTCGGGGTCACGGAAGAAATAGACGCACCAGGCGGTCAGGATCAGGCCGATCCAGAACAGCACCGAGGAGAAATAGCCGAGGAACAGCGTGCCCGCACCAAAGGCGGCAATGAACGGATAGCCCTCGCGATGGATCGGAACGAAGGCATTCTTGATCGAATCGACGAGGCTCATCGGATGGGGCTCATGGGATGGGGGCGGTCCCTGTTTCAGGTCCGGCCTCAATACCGGAAAGGCTCCGCTGCCGCAACGCAACATTGGGCAAGGCCGCATCGTCCGCAGCCGGCAGGAACGGTGACGTGCTTGCCTGCCGCCGGCTTTGCCGCCAGAATTCGGGCCAACGCCGGCTGAACGCGCGGCGAAAAGGCCGACTGCCATGGCGCCAAATTCAGGCAAAACGTATCTTGTTGCCATACGATCGGCAGCCGTGGGTGCCGTTTTGACCGTACTTGTGGCAGCGAGCGACCACGCAGTTGCGCAAGTATCCTTCGACTGCGCCAAGGCCGCCAGCTTGGCGGAAAAGGCCATTTGCGCCGATCCGGTCCTGGCGCAAGCCGATGCCGACGTCGCGAAGAATTATACCGCGCTGCTGAAGAGGCTCGATGCTCATACCGGGAAGGCGCTGCGGGACGACCAAAGCGATTTCATCGCCTATCGCGATCAGATCGCCGGTTTCAACGAAAGTTCGCCCAAGAACCAACAGACTTTCGATCTCGGCGAATTCCTGCGCGACCGCGCAACCTTCCTGTCCGGCATACGCAAGCCCCCCGATGCAGGTTTGATCGGCACATGGAGCAGCGTGCGCGGCAGCGTCGACATCAAGGCTGTTGGCGGAGGCAAGGTCGAAATCTCGGAAGATGTCGTTTCCAATCCAGTCTCGGGAAGTGGGTCATGCGAGATCGACGGCACGGTCGAGGAGCGCAACACTCTGCGGCTGGTCGGCCGTGCCGTCGACAACGACAACCCAACCGGTTTTGTCTTTACCTTTCGACGCGACGGCGATGCGCTTGTCGTCGAGCAGAGCGGCGCCGGCAAGGATGGCAGATCGGAGCCCCTGTCATGCGGTGCCAACGGCCATGCCGATGGCATGTTCTTCCTGACGGAGAAAAAGTAGGCTTGCTGTAACCCGCCGCAGCGGAGCGATCAAAGTGGGCATTGAGCTCGGCGATAGCGGCCTCAGCGAGGCTTTCATCATCCTTGCCGCGCAAGAGCACACCGCCGTTCCGCAACGATTGGAAAAGGAAGACTTGGCCTGATGCCAGCACCACCCAATTCACGATTGCTCCTTCCTCCTTCTGCACCACCGAATTCGCAGAAACGATGGCATCCGTCGGGTCGAAGCCTGCCTTGCGGAGCAGGAGGTCGACGGCGGCGGGAGCATGGTATTGTTCCGCCAGCTCAATGACCGCTGTGATCTCGGGCTCTTCAGCAATGCCAAGCTTGGCGCCAACTTTCGGGGCGTTAGCCGCTAGCGGGCTCTCGCCTGGCGGTATGACAAGCAACTCTTCTGGAGCGATGTACTCGTAGACCGTGACGTGTGTCTCCGTCGCACTGCATAGTCGGGTCTTCTTCGCGCTGGTCTGAAGTTGAAAAACCAGCTGTTTCTCTCCTTCTATGTTCAGCATCCTTGCCATGCCGAACGCGATTTTGATCTCGGGCGGCGCGATCTTGGCGCAGGCAAGGCCGGCCCGACATCGCGCCAGCTCAAGATCATCTGGCCTGCCAAGTTGCCAACGGACTTATGAAGAAGCCTGCCTTCGCGCTTCGGATTGGCCATCACCGGCCGGTGTATGACGTCGTCGTAATCGTCACTATCGACAACTTGCAGATCAGGCCATGACGCGATCCAGCGCGCCAAAAGGTTTTCCATGGGCGCGGCCTCATCCGCAACGTAGAACGCATGATCAAGTGTATCGAGAAAATCATCCCGCCCGCCCTCGAAGCCCGTCTGCTGGGCGGCTTCGTTGGGATGGTCTGCAATCCAGCTGGACATCTTTTCCAAAGTCGCAAGCTGGCCCTTTGCGCCACAAGCAGTGAGTCCAGCTCGTGCGTTGGCAATCATGGCGCCGATTTCCTGCCCGGCATTGTGGATGAATTGACTATGGCCGCCGTTCTTTACCTCCGAAGAGTACGAGTCGGCATGAAGGACCTGCATCGCCTTGGTGTCGATTTCGGGATAACGATAGAGTCCTTTGGAAACCATCGCTGTGACGAATTGCATGACAGCGAAGACGAGAAAAAACGGCTCTTCATCAGGATCCTCGACGTTCGAACGCAGTACGACGACTGGCAACGGCAGGCCGAATTCCAACTGCTTTCCAGAATTTGATGCCGACTTCTCGGGCGTTTTCTTGGATTTGCGGGAAAAGAAACCGAACATCGAAAATACTCTCTTGGTCGCAAAACTTGCGCGAACGGGTTATTTCCGACGCGACAATATCAGCTGCCCTCAAGGATTAAAGGCACTCTGATCCAGAGGCATTCGCACGATGGTTTGCCGAAATTGTCGACGGTCATGTCGGGGCGCCATAGATTCACACGTCCTTGGCAGGAAAGCGCTTCGCGACAATGCCGAATTGCGGCGAGTCGACAAACCAGGGTCAGAGATGCCATCCTCGAAATCAATCGCCCTGAACGCCAAGGTCATTACAGAAGGCCTCGCTTTCGGAGAGTCTCCCCGCTGGCACGACGGACGCCTGTGGCTCTGCAACTGGGGAACCGGAGAGATCGTCGCGGTGGATGAGGACGGCGGGAACCAGGTGATGCTCACCGTGCCGGCCATCCTGCCTTATTCGATCGACTGGTTGTCGGATGGCCGATTGCTGATCGTCTCGGGTCGGGATGGCTTGTTGCTGCGGCAGGAGGCGGATGGAACGCTGGCCACCCATGCCGATCTTCGGTCGCTGTCAAACAGCCCGTGGAACGAGATCGTCGTCGACGGGCGCGGCAACATCTATGTCAATGGCGGCGGGTCGGCGCCTGCACCGGGCGAGCATTTCGGGCCCGGCACCATCGTGCTGATCACGCCGGACGGCTCGGTTCGACAAGTGGCCGAGAACATCGCTTTCGCCAACGGCATGGCGGTGACGCCGGACAACAGGACACTGATCGTGGCGGAGTCGCATGCCAACCGGCTGACCGCCTTCGATATCGCGGAGGATGGCGGGCTTTCCAACCGCTGCGTCTGGGCCGATCTCGATGGCTTTCCCGACGGCGTCTGCCTCGATGCCGAAGGAACTGCCTGGTATGCGGATGTTCCCAACAAACGCTGTGTGCGGGTGCGCGAAGGTGGTGAGGTCTTGCAGTCCGTCAATGCCGATCGCGGCTGCTTTGCCTGCATGCTCGGCGGCCTGGATGGCAAGACGCTGTTCATCGTTGCCGCCCAATGGCGTGGTTTCGAGAACATGATCAGCGATGCCCGCACCGGCCAGGTGCTGAGCGTCGAGGCGCCAGCACCTGGCACGGGCTGGCCCTCCTACATCTCAGGCAGACGCTGATAGTTGGCGATATCGGCCTTCACACCCAGCCGGGCAATGGTCTCCTGCGGGTTGAAGCCCGCCCGCTCGTGGGCCGCCTTGACGATCGGCACGACATTGTCGACGGCCGCCTGGTTTTCCCATTCGACAATGGTGACCAAGTTGAACTCACCCGGACCCGAAAATTGCTCGAGCACGAAATCCTGGACGAAGCCTTGCTGCAGACGCAGCAATTCATGAGTCGCCCTGACCTTGCGAAGGATTTCTTCACGGGCCTCGGCAGGAACGACGAATTTGTCGACCCTGAACACGGCTGCCTCGGCAAGTTTATCCATTTGAATCTGTCTCCGTTCTTGAACGACTTGGGTTCGGTGGCTCAGGAAAGGGTTTGCGATCTCAACTTAGGTTGAGGTCAAGGGGAAATTTTCGGTGGTGATGATGGCGACGACGCTGCGTATCTCCCCCCTTGAGGGGGAGATGGCCGGCAGGCCAGAGGGGGTCGGTTCGACTGGATGCGCCCCCCTTGCGACCGATGAAGGTTAGCGCTCCACGCGCGGTGACCCCCTCTGTCGCCTTCGGCGACCCTCAAGGGGGGAGATTGGCGCTCCGCCGCCTAGCTCACCTCCGAAGTCCGCCTGCGCACAACCACACCCAGCTCATCGCTCTCGCGTGCAACTCGAAGCCTCTCTTCGGCTTCTGTCGCTTCGCGCTGGCGGTCCCACATCGACGCGTAGAGGCCATGCTTTTGCATCAGCTCGGCATGGGTGCCGCGCTCGGCGATCTCGCCGTCCTTGAGCACGATGATCTCGTCGGCGGTGATCACCGTCGACAACCTATGCGCAATGACGATGGTGGTGCGGCCCTTGCTGACCAGGTCGAGGGCGGCCTGGATTTCCTGTTCGGTGTGGCTGTCCAGCGCCGAGGTCGCCTCGTCGAGCATCAGGATCGGCGGCGCCTTCAAAATCGTGCGGGCAATCGCCACGCGCTGCTTTTCGCCGCCCGACAGTTTTAGCCCACGCTCGCCGACCATCGAGCGGTAGCCTTCGGGCAGTCGTTCGATGAACGGGCCGATCTGGGCAAGCTCGGCGGCTTTCTGCATTTCTTCCTCGCTGGCGCCGATGCGGCCGTAACGGATGTTGTAGGCGATGGTGTCGTTGAACAGCACGGTGTCCTGCGGCACCATGCCGATGGCGCCGCGCAGGCTCGCCTGCGTCACATCACGGACATCCTGGCCGTCGATCAGCACCTGACCGCCCTGGACGTCGTAGAAGCGGAACAAGAGCCGCGAAATCGTCGACTTGCCGGCGCCGGACGGGCCCACGATGGCCACCGTCTTGCCGGCCGGAACCTCGAAGGAGACGCCCTTCAGAATCTTGCGGCTGGGGTCGTAGGCGAAGTGCACGTCGCGGAACTCGACCTTGCCGGCTTTAACAGTGAGCGGCTTGGCATCCGGCTTGTCGGTGATTTCCTGCGGCACATCGAGCAGGTCGAACATCTGCTCGATGTCGGTCAGCCCCTGGCGGATTTCGCGGTAGATGAAGCCGATGAAATTGAGCGGCACCGAAAGCTGCATCAGCATGGCATTGATGAAGACGAAATCGCCGACCGTCTGCGTGCCGGCCTGCACCTCCAGCGCCGACATGCACATGACGATGACGGTGCCGAGACCGAAGATGATGCCCTGGCCGAAATTCAGCCAGCCGAGCGAGGTCCATATCCTGGTCGCCGCCATTTCATAGCGCGCCATCGAACGGTCGAAGCGCTCAGCCTCCATACCCTCGTTGTTGAAGTATTTGACCGTCTCGTAGTTGAGCAGGGAGTCGATCGCCTTGGTGTTGGCGTCGGTGTCGCTGTCGTTCATGTCGCGGCGGATCGAGATCCGCCAGTCGCTGGCGCGAACCGTGAACCAGACGTAGAGCCACACCGTGGCCGCCACCACGACCACATATTTCCAGCCATAAGTGTAGGCGAAGATACCGGTGGTCAGCGCGAATTCGAGGATGGTCGGCGCCGTGTTCAGCATGATGAAGCGCACGATCGTCTCGATGCCCTTGGTGCCGCGCTCGATGATGCGCGACAGGCCGCCGGTGCGGCGCTCGAGGTGAAAGCGCAGCGACAGCTGGTGCATGTGAACGAAGGTGCGGAACGCGAGCTGGCGCACCGCATATTGGCCAACGCGGGCAAACAGCGCGTCGCGCAGCTGGTTGAAGCCAAGCTGCACCAGCCGCACGACATTGTAGGCGACGACCAGCATCACCGGCGCCAGCAGGAAGGATGGCAGCGGCGGCGGCGATTTGGCGTCACCGGCCAGAGAATCGGTCGCCCATTTGAAGAAGTACGGCCCGGCAACCAGTGTCAGCTTGGCAACGACCAGAAGCAGCGTTGCCCAAGTGACGCGTGCCCTGAGATCGGCGCGGTCGGCCGGCCACATATAGGGCCACAGATTGCGCAAGGTGCTGAAGGTCGAGCTATCGGAAACGGTTTTTTCTGCCACTTGTCTTGCCTTTTGGGTGAGAAATCAGCGGCCGGAGCAGCAGGAATTGACGAGTGCGGTCAGCGATGCGGAAACGTCGGCGAGCGCGGCGCGGTCGAGTTGATAGCGCGAGCGCTGGCGGTCGGGCTCGAAGCGGACCAAGCCTGCTTCGACCAGGATTTTCAGATGCTGGGAGACCGTCGACTGCGCGAGGTCGAGATGGTCGACAACCTCACGGCAGCAGCAGGAGCGGCTGGCCGACAGATGTCTAAGGATCTCGATGCGCGCCGGGTGCGAGAGTGCGGCGAAGCGAGCGGCAACGGCGCGGCTTTGGGGCGGTGCGCAGTTTGCGTGGTCTGGTTCAGCGAGCGAGTCTGCCATCGTTCATCGGCGATAGACGATGAACGGGTGCGTGGCAAGCTAACCCGATGGGTAGAGCGACCTAATCTCCCCCCTCGAGGGGAGATGTCGCCGAAGGCGACAGAGGGGGTCGGTACGTCCTGACGCAACGTCGTTTGCAGCAAAGAGAAGGTCGGCGTTCTATGCGCGGCGACCCCCTCTGGCCTGCCGGCCATCTCCCCCTCAAGGGGGGAGATCAAGCGCTCGGCCGCTACTGCGTCTTCACCGGCGCCGTTGTCACCTGCTCGCCCATCGCCTTGAGGTCGGCGGCTTCGCCTTCCTTGGACTTTTCCGGAACCTTGAACACCTGCCCCGGCCAGATGCGGTCGGGATCGCTGATCTGGTCCTGGTTGGCGAGATAGATGGTCGAGAAGCGCACGCCGTGACCGTAGACGCGCCGTGAGATCCGCCACAGCGTGTCGTGCCTGCGGATGATCACCGCGCCGTCGGCATGTTCAAGCTTTGGCGCCACCGTCTCTGGCACATCGGGCGTTGCCGCCGCGACGACGGCTGGAACCTCAGCGGCAGGCGCTGCCGGTGCCGCAGGTGCCCCGGCAACCGCCGGGGCAGCCGGAGCCGGCGCTTCAGCCGCCGGTGCGGCTGGTGCGGATGCGGCAGCAGCTGGTGCGGGCTTCGCAGGGGCAGCCGCGATAGTGGCTGGCGCCGCAGGCTTCGGAGCGGCCGGTGCTTCGGCAGCAGCCGGTGCGGCCGGCTCAGCAGGCTTTGCTTCGGCGGGCTTGGTCTCGGTGGGCTTGGCCTCCGCGGGCGCCACGGCGGCGATCGCTTCGCCGGGTTCGCGCTCGAACGGCACGGCGGCGCGGGCCACGACCTTCACGCCGTCGGCGTCGAGACCGTCGACATGGATGGTGTAGCTGCCGACCGGGATGTCGCGCGTCGCCTCGACCAGGAAATGACCGTCGGGCGAGGTCACCGCATCACCAAGCAGGATATCGTTGGCATAAGCGCGCACCTTGCGGCCGGCGTCAGCCAGACCGGCGACGAAGATCTTGTTGCCGTCGATCTCGACCGCCTCGACGACGATCTTGGGTGCAGCCACGCCTGCCGCCGGCGGCGCTGCAGGTACTGCTGGCGCTGCAGGGGCAGTTGCGGCTTCCACAGCCGGAGCAGCAGGTGCTGTTTCAGCGGCCACGGCAGGCCCAGCCGTAGCAGGCGCCTCAGAGGCTGGGGCAGCGGCCTGATCGCCGGCGGCCGGTGCCGCGGGCTTGGTCTCAGGCGCCGGGACGCTAAGCAGCTCGGCCGGCTTGCCGGGTTCCTCGACCATCGCCAGCACCTGGCCGGCGGCGTCCTTGGGAACCGAAACGACGGCGGTCTGCACGGAAGGGGTAACCACATCGCCGGCCGTCGCGCGCAACGCAATCGTATAGTCGCCGGGCTTCAGCGGATCATCGAGAACGATGACGAAGGCGCCGTCCGGACCGGCGACAGTCGAGCCAAGCACCGAGGAGCCGTTGAGGATCTCGATCTTCGAATTGGGCGCAGCATTGCCGGCAACGACGATCGAGCCGTTGCTTTCGACGCGCACGACGTCGAAGCTCGGCGCAACCGGGCCGGCCGCGGCCGGCGCTGGGGTTGTTGGGGCAGCAGCGGGCGCGGCAGGTGCCGCCGGAGCCGCAGCTTCGGTCGCGGGAGCCGTTGCGTCGGCAGGCGCGGGTGCTGCGGGAGCCTTGGCATCGGTGGGCGCGGCGGGCGCCGGCGGCAGCCTTCCCTCGGTCCCCGGATCGGCCAGCTTTTCAGCCGGCGGCGTCAGCGATGCAATCGCCGCAGGCGGCGTGGGATTCAGATACGGGTCGAGTGCGCCCGATACATAGGCGGTTCCGACGACCGCGACGGTCCCACCGGCCGCGAACAGAAACGCCTTCAATGGATTAACAGCCATATTTCCCCTACCCCTTAGCCACCTGAAGCCGGTCTAGCGTGTTTTGCCGGCACCGACAAGAAAAAGCCCGGGCTTGTCAGCCTTGGGGCTTGACCCCGCATTCAGACCCAATCACCAATCACGAATGAACACGATTCGATCCGTCTGCGTCTATTGCGGCTCGTCTCCGGGCCGCGATGAAATCTATGCCAAGGCCGGGCACCTGCTTGGCCGCTCGCTCGCCAAAGCCGGCCTGCGGCTGGTCTATGGCGGCGGCACCAAAGGCATTATGGGCGCAGTCGCCGAAGGCGCGCTCAAGGCCGGCGGCAAGGTAACGGGCATCATTCCGCGCTTCCTCATCAACAAGGAGGCGACCGAAACCGCGCTTGACCGGCTCGACGAGTTGCTGATCACCGACAACATGCACGAGCGCAAGCACAAGATGTTCGAGAAATCCGACGCCTTTGTGGCGCTGCCCGGCGGCATCGGCACGGTCGAGGAAATCGTCGAGATCATGACCTGGGGCCAGCTCGGCCATCACCGCAAGCCGATCGTCTTCGCCAACGTTCAAGGATTCTGGGATCCGATGCTGGCGCTGCTCGACCATATGGCCAGCGAAGGCTTCATCCACACCGCGCAACGGGTCAAGCCGCTGGTGGTCGAAGACCCCGAGGCCATCGTCGCCGCCATCATGGTGGCGGGGTCGTCGGTCGATGCGCCGACGGAAGGCGTGCAGTCGGTGATTGATAAAATGTGATAGTGACTAGTGAGAGAGGCCCCGCTGCCCATCACGCCGTAGCGCGAAGATCCTCGACGATGGTGCCGGCGGCAGCGACCTCCGCCTCATGGTCCGGCTCCCGCCAGGTCTCGGCGAGACCCGCCGCATACCAGTCCTGCATGGCCGGCAGGCCAAGCAATTGCGCGGGATAGGCGGCAGCAGCCCCTTCGAAAGACAGCCCATAGGATAGCACACGGAACGCTACCGGAGCAAAGACGGCGTCGACGGCGGTAAAATGGCCGCCGGCAAGGAACGGCCCGCCGAACCGGGCAAGGCCATCGTTCCAGAGATCGCCCAAACGGAACAGATCCTGCTTCAGCGCGTCCGACATCGGCAACGGTTTTACCCGCAAGCCGCAATTCATCGGGCATGCGCCGCGCAAGGCCGTGAAACCAGAATGCATTTCGGCGGCGGCCGAGCGCGCCCAGGCTCGCGCCTTGGCCTCGGCAGGCCACACACCATGGTGGCCCTCGGCGAGATACTCGGCAATAGCGAGCGAATCCCAGACGGCCCAGCCGTCATCGACCAGGCAAGGCACGCGCCCGCTGGGCGAGAACGCCCGGTAGAGATCGAAACTGGGCCCGGTCGGAAACGGCGTCAATTGCTCCTCGAACGGAATGTCGAGGGTGCGCATCAGCACCCATGGCCGCAGCGACCATGACGAATAGTTCTTGTTGGCGATATGCAGCACGTACATCGAAAGGCTCCCTACTTCG
Source organism: Mesorhizobium sp. M0001 (assembly GCF_040324255.1). Lineage (NCBI taxonomy): Bacteria > Pseudomonadati > Pseudomonadota > Alphaproteobacteria > Hyphomicrobiales > Phyllobacteriaceae > Mesorhizobium > Mesorhizobium sp. M0001. Next base: position 158,545 of record NZ_JAMYVS010000007.1, on the reverse strand, counting down.
GGGCCAACGCCACCGGGCGGATTTCACGGCCACGAAACATCGACCAGGAATACATCGCCAATGCCGCCCAGATCAGCGCGAAGGCAATTGCTTGCGTGGTGCCGAACGGCTCGTCGAAAATCAGCACGGCGATCAGGAACACCATGGTCGGTGCGATGTACTGCATGATGCCGATGGTGGAGAGGCGCAGAAGCTTGGCGCCGAAGGCGAACAGCAGCAGCGGCACCGAGGTGACTGGGCCGCAGCCGATGAGCAAAGCCATATCGGTGCCGTTGCTGGAGATGAAATGGTCCTGGCCGTTGACGACCAGGAAGACGATGTAGGCAAGCGCCGGCACCGACAGCAAAAGCACTTCGAGCAGAAAGCCCTGGCTCGGGCCGATCGGCAACGTCTTGCGGAAGAACCCATAGGCAGCGAAGGAAAAGGCCAGCGCCAGCGACACCCAAGGCAATTTGCCGGCATCGACGGTCAGAACGGCAACTGCGACCGCCGCCAGCAACACGGCCGCGATCTGCAGCCGGTCGAGCTTCTCGCCGAGCAACAACGCGCCGACGACGATGCTAACTAATGGGTTGATGTAGTATCCGAGCGCCGTCTCGACGGTGCGGTCGACCGAGATCGCCCAGACATAGATGGCCCAATTGACGGAGATCAGGGTCGCCGTCAACGCCGCCATGGCGATGCTGCGTGGTGAGCGGATTGCCGCCTTGAAATCGGCGGTCCGACCGGCCCAGACCAGCACCGCGGCGGCAATCGGCACCGACCAGACGATGCGGTGGGCGATCACCTCGATCAGCGGCAGATGCGCAACCGCCTTCATGTAGAAGGGCAACAGGCCCCATAGCAGATAAGCGCCGAGCGCGAGGAGAAAGCCGCTGCGGGCTTTGGAGTCGGCGTCGGGCTGGATCGTGTCGCTGGCCATGGCAACCGCTATGGCCCAGTGGGCCATCCAAAACCATCGCAAAATTATGATGGATCAATGGACTTCCGCTGATGGCTCAAGGGGCGGCGCAAGTTCCTCGCCCCACTTCGGGGGCGAGGAAACCCACGTCTTGCAACCCTACTCCGCCGCCACCAATCCCGCCATGTCGCGGTTCTTCATCAGCTTGTAGACGATCGAATCCATCAGCGCCTGGAAAGAGGCGTCGATTATGTTTTCCGACACGCCGACCGTCCACCAGCGTGCGCCGGTGCCGTCATGCGATTCGATCAGGACGCGAGTGATCGCCTCGGTGCCGCCATTGAGGATACGCACCTTGAAATCGGCGAGCTCCATGTCGGCGATCTCGCTCTGGAATTTGCCGAGGTCCTTGCGCAACGCGATGTCGAGCGCGTTGACCGGGCCGTGGCCTTCGGCCACCGACATCTTCTCCTCGCCCTCGACCATCACCTTGACGATGGCTTCGGAGACCGTCTTCAACTGGCCGTTGGCATCGAAGCGGCGCTCGACCATGCAGCGGAACGAAGTGACGTTGAAGAACTCCGGCAGGCCGTGCAGCATTTTGCGCGCCAACAGCTCGAAGGAGGCATCGGCGCCCTCATAGGCGTAGCCCTCGGCCTCGCGCTCCTTGACCACCGAGATCAGCGCATCGAGACGATGGTCGTCTCTGGGCACATCGATGCCGCGCCGCTTCAGCTCGGCGAGGAAATTGGCCTTGCCGCCCTGGTCCGAAACCATAACGCGGCGGCGGTTGCCTACCGCCTCGGGCGGCACATGTTCATAGGTCGCCGGCTCCTTGGCCAGTGCGGAGGCATGGATGCCGGCCTTGGTGGCGAAGGCCGAGGCGCCAACATAGGGCGCCTGCGCTTCCGGAGCACGGTTCAGCAATTCGTCGAAGGCGCGGGAAAGCCGGGATATCCCGGTCAGCGCCTCGGCCGAGATGCCGGTTTCAAACCGATCGGCGAAGGCCGGCTTCAGCGCCAGCGTCGGTACGATCGAGACCAGATTGGCGTTGCCGCAGCGCTCGCCGATGCCGTTCAGCGTGCCTTGGATCTGGCGCACGCCGGCCTCGACGGCGGCGAGCGAATTGGCCACCGCTTGGCCGGTGTCGTCATGGGCATGGATGCCGAGATGGCCGCCCGGAATACCTGAAACAATGACCTTGTCGACGATGGCGCGCACTTCCGAGGGCTGCGTGCCACCATTGGTGTCGCACAACACCACCCAGCGCGCGCCGGCATCATAGGCGGTCCTGGCGCAGGCCAGTGCGTAGTCCGGATTGGCCTTGAAGCCGTCGAAGAAATGCTCGCAATCGACCATCGCTTCCTTGCCGGCGGCAACAGCTGCTTCGACCGACGCGTTGATCGAGTCGAGGTTTTCCTCATTGGTGCAGCCGAGCGCGACGCGGACATGATAGTCCCAGCTCTTGGCGACGAAGCAGATGGCGTCGGACTTGGACTGCACGAGCGCTGCCAGGCCCGGGTCGTTGGATGCCGACACGCCTGCCCGCTTGGTCATGCCGAAGGCGACGAACTTTGCCTTCGCCGTGCGCTTCTGCTGGAAGAAGGCGGTGTCGGTCGGATTGGCGCCGGGATAGCCGCCTTCGACATAGTCCATGCCGAACTCGTCGAGCAGCTTGGCAATCGCGATCTTGTCCTCGACGGAAAAGTCGATGCCCGGCGTCTGCTGGCCATCGCGGAGGGTTGTGTCGAAGAGATAGAGGCGTTGTTTGGTCATTGTTCTGTTGGCGCGCGAGCACCCCCCTCTGGCCTGCCGGCCATCTCCCCCTCAAGGGGGAAGATCGGCAGCTTTAGCGTCGGTTCGTTTCCTGCAGCGATGAAGATTTGCGAAAGCGCCGATGACAGCCAATCTCCCCCCTTGAGGGGGAGATGTCCGGCAGGACAGAGGGGGGTGCCACGCGCTGTCATTTCCCCGCAAACCCATCCGTCGCGCGTATCAGCCGATCCAGAATCCCCGGCTCCGAATAGGAATGGCCGGCGCCTTCGATGAGGTGGAAATCCGCCTTCGGCCAGGCCTTGTGCAGGGCCCAGGCATAGCGCGCCGGGCACGGCATGTCGTAGCGGCCGTGGACGATTGTGCCGGGAATATCCGCGAGCTTATGGGCATCGCGCAGAAGCTGCCCCTCCTCCAGCCAGCCGGCGTGGACGAAATAGTGGTTCTCGATGCGGGCAAAGGCGATGGCGAAGTCGTCCTCGCCGAACTTGTCGCTGGTCTCCGGCTCCGGTAGCAGCGTGATCGTCTCACCTTCCCACAGGCTCCAGGCAAGGGCGGCTTCCAGCTGCGCCTTGCCATCGGCGCCGACCAACCGCCTGCGGTAAGCGGCCATCATGTCGCCGCGCTCGGCCTCAGGAATTGGCGCCAGGAAACGCTCCCATTTGTCGGGGAACATCTCGGAGACGCCGAACTGATAGTACCATTCGAGTTCGGCGCGGGTCAGCGTGTAGATGCCGCGCACGACAAGCTCGCTGACGCGATTAGGATGCGTCTCGGCATAGGCCAGCGCCAGCGTCGAGCCCCACGAGCCGCCGAACACCAGCCATTTTTCGAAGCCGCACATCTCACGCAGCCGCTCGATGTCGGCAACCAGGTGCCAGGTGGTGTTGGCCTCGAGCGAGGCGTTGGGTGTCGATTTCCCGCAGCCGCGCTGGTCGAACAGGATGACGTCGTAAAGCTTCGGGTCGAACAATTGCCGATGTTTTGGCGAGAAGCCGCCGCCGGGACCGCCATGCAGGAAAACGGCCGGCTTGGCGCCCCTGGTTCCGGAGCGCTCCCAGTAGATATGATGGCCGTCGCCGACATCGAGCATGCCGGACTCGTACGCCTCGATCTCTGGATAAAGAGTACGAAGTTCACTGTTCATTTCATTGCTCATATCTTCAGGCCGTGCGCGGGCCAGTCCGTGGTTTCGTGGTCGGGATGCTGGAAGGAGATGATCTGCTCCTGGCGGGAGTAGAAATCCGGATCCTGATGCATGGGCTGGTCAAAGATCGTTTCCACCCAAGGCAATCGGACCGCGTAGTTGACCTGGATCTGCGGCGCCAGATCGGAGCGGTCGTCGAAGGCGCCGATGGCGATCTCCAGTGCGCCAGGTTGGCGATAGGTCAGCGGTGTACCGCAGCGGGCACAGAAGCCGCGATCGATGTTGACCGACGACTGGAAATAGGTGGGCTCTTCGCGCATCCATTCGACGCCATCCTTGGGCACTGTCACCAGCGCGCCGAAAAACGAACCGAACTGTTTCTGGCACATGCGGCAATGGCAGATGGACGCCCGGCCGAGCTTGCCCTTGATGCGGAAACGCACGGCACCGCACTGGCAGCCGCCGGTTCGAACTTCATCAGTCATGATTTTCCCTCTGGCGGCCGGTGTTCGGTGTCCCATTGTTCGGTGTCATGGTCGGGATGCTGGTAGGAGACGAGCTCGGCGAGATAAGGCGCCGACGACATGTCGGCCATAGTGTCCTCGCCCGGCAATTGCGGGATGGTATCGACATAGGGAAGTTTTGCCTCCGTGCCCCACTGGATCAGCGGCACGATATCAGCCGGATTGTCGAAGGCGCCGATGGCGAGGCCGATGCCGTCGGGCGCGGTAAAGGTCAGCGGCGTGCCGCAATTGGCGCAAAAGCCGCGATCGACATGGCTGGACGAGGCGAAATATTTCGGTTCGCCGCGCGTCCAGTCGAGTTTGGCGCCACGCACCGAGACCAGGGGCGCGTAAAATGAGCCGAACGCCTTCTGGCACATGCGGCAATGGCAGATCGAGGCGTCACCCAGCGCACCCTCGACGCGAAAGCGCACCGCGCCGCACTGGCAGCCACCGGTGTAGATCGGCCGGTTGTCGAGGCTCATGGCGTCTCCCTCCGTTTCATAGTCATTCGGGCGCATGGCAGACGGCCTCGACATTGTTGCCGTCGGGATCCAAGACGAAGGCGCCGTAATAGTCCGGGTGATAATGCGGGCGCAGCCCCGGCCCGCCATTGTCCTTGCCGCCGGCGGCGAGCGCCGCGGCATGGAAGGCGTCGACCTCGGCGCGGCTGCGCGCGGTGAAGGCGACGTGCTGATGGGTCCTCGGCTTGTCATCGCTGGCCTGCAGCCAGAACACCGGCCGGTCGCGGCCATAGCCACCGACCTTGGCGCCGCCGGTATATTCCAGTGGCACCATGTAGATCAGCGAGGCGCCAAGCGGCGCTATCGCCTGGTCATAAAAGGCTTTCGACGCGTCGAAGTCGGCGACATTGATGCCGAGATGGTCGATCATGAAACAAGCTCCTCCCTTGCTGGCGCCGGCACGTCGGCGCCGGCCAAGCCGGCCCCGATGACGATGTGCTGGCAGGCATTGTCGATATCGCGGATGACGTCGTCCTTCCAGAAGCGCAGGATGGTCCAGCCCAGCGCTTCCAGCTTGGCGGTTCGCGCGGCGTCAGATGCTGATGCTTCGGCCTGAGCGTGCTGAGAACCGTCCAACTCGACGATCAGCTTTTTGATAGGGCAGGCGAAATCGACGATGTAACCGGCGATCGGCATCTGGCGCCGGAAGGCCAGTCCCATGAGCCGGTGGGCGCGTATCTCATTCCAGATTTTTAGTTCTGCCTCTGTCATGGCTTTGCGCATCTTGCGCGCGTTGCCGCGATTGATGGGAGATACGCGATAATGGTTCATCGCGAGGCACCCCCCTCTGTCCTACCGGACATCTCCCCCTCAGGGGGGGAGATCAGCAGTTTCAATGACGGCTCCAACCCTTGAACGTCGGCGATTGGCGAAAGCCGACGCGCCGTCCAATCTCCCCCCTTGAGGGGGAGATGTCCGGCAGGACAGAGGTGGGTGCCTAGCGCCACCCTCACCGCTTCACCTCCCACGTCGTCACGCGTTCGTTGGTGACAGGATCCTTGCCGTCCTTCAGCTGCACGCCTTGCTCCAGAAGCTCGTCGCGGATGCGGTCAGCTTCGGCCCAGTTTTTGGCGGCGATGAACTCCAGGCGCTGCGCGATCGACTTGGCAACGCTGTCCTCATCCACGGCGGCCGCGCCGATATCGAAGCCGAGGAACAACAGCGATGCCTTCAGCGATGCGGCCGCTTCGTTGCCCTCCGCGGCCTCACCGGCAAGCTGCGTGAGCTGCTGGAAGGCGGCATAGGTGGCGAGGTCGTCCGACAGCGCCGCCACAATCTCCGCCGGGACTTGCCCTGCCGACGGCGCCAGGTCAGCCGCGCGTTTCCATTTGCGCAGCGTGTTCTCGGCTTCCTCCAGCTTGCGCACGGAGAAATCGATCGGCTCGCGGTAATGCGTCATCAGCATCGCCAGACGCAGCACCTCGCCCGGCCATTTGCGGCCGCCGAAAGTTTCGGTCTCCAGCAGTTCGGCGATCGCGTAGAAATTGCCGACGCTCTTCGACATTTTCTGGCCCTCGACCTGCAGGAAGCCGTTGTGCATCCAGACATTGGCCATGACGTCGGTGCCTTGGGCGCAACGCGACTGGGCGATCTCGTTCTCATGGTGCGGGAAGATCAAATCGAGGCCGCCGCCATGAATGTCGAAGACATCGCCGAGATAGGCGGCCGACATGGCCGAGCATTCGATGTGCCAGCCCGGACGGCCCCTGCCCCACGGGCTGTCCCAGCCGGGCTCTTCCGGTGACGACAATTTCCACAGCACGAAATCGCCCGGGTTCTTCTTGTGAGCGTCGACGGCAATTCGCGCACCGGCCTGCTGTTCGTCGAGATTGCGCTTCGACAGCTCGCCATAATCCGGCATCGAGGCGGTGTCGAACAGCACTTCGCCGGCGGCGACATAGGCGTGGCCGCGTTCGATCAAACGTTCGATGAGGGTGATCATGTCAACCTTGCCGTCGGCGCGGCGCGCAACGAACTCGGTGGCGCGCGGCTCGACCGTAGGCGGCAAGCAACCGAGTGCGGCGACATCCTTGTGGTACTGGTCGGCGGTCTTTTCGGTGACGCGGCGGATCGCCTCGTTGAGCGTCAGGTTTCCCGACGCGATCTCGGCGCCGAAATCGCGCAGCGCGCGGGCGTTAATCTTGTCGTCGACATCTGTGATGTTGCGCACATACGTGACACCAGCCTCGCCGTAGAGGTGACGCAGCAAACGGAACAGCACGTCGAAGACGATCGCCGGACGCGCATTGCCGATATGGGCAAAGTCGTAGACGGTCGGACCGCAGACATACATGCGCACATTCGACGGGTCGATCGGGACGAACACGTCCTTCGTCCGCGTTAGCGTGTTGTAGAGGCTGAGACCCTTCGATGCGTCAGACATGCGTGCCCTTCCGGTCCGTTAAGTTCTGGATGGAGCCTACCTGTGCCAAGGCACAAATCGGGCTCCAGCCTGCTGGCCGGGGCGTTTGTCCACTCTGGGGAAAGATGAGGCGAAAACGTCCGGACCAGCGCGAAGCTAGCCAATAATGCAAATGCCACAAATGGCGAAAAACGTTTTCATCGGCGGCTTTATCGCCTTGGCCGGTGTTGCCGTCAAGTCGCAACTTCCGGCAAAAGCGTCGCTGGATCATAGGTCAGGAGCCGCTGAAACATTTTATTAAACATGTCGGCACAGTCATGAAACATTCGCCGGCTAGTCCACCATAGGTCACGATTCGGTCAGATTCGGCCGGCAAACGCAGACACGGAAATGTTACCAGGGAAGAGATCGATGTCACGAACCAAGCAGGAATCGAGCCGCGCCAAGCAACCGGCGCTCGCCAACCACTACCGTGCGATCGGCCCGGCCGCGATCGTCGCCGCCCTTCTCCATACCGCGAAGAATAAAAAGCCGGCGCCGAAAATCACTTCGCCCCGCGCTGCCTGAACAGGCATCGTGCCGGCCGCCGACAAGGCGTGCGCCGGAACGGAAGGCTGAGGCGCCCATAGCGCGCCTGAAAACAACAGCTCTTCCTATTGAGCAGGTTCTTCCCGAAGACCGGACCTGGCTTCTTGGGAGCGCGCTCTAAAACAGCGTCATCTGACTGTCGTCCGCGCCGGGCTTCTGGCGCCTGACCTTGCCGGGCTCGACGATGCCCATGTCCTGTATCTCCGGCCCGATGTTGGCGACCTTGTTGACGAGGTCGGAGACCGGAATTGCCTCGAAGAAATCGGGCAGCGCGGGCTTGAGCAGGTCGGCCACATCGCGCGGTTCGAGCGTGCGGCAGTCCAGCCAGCCGGGCAAAATCTTCAGGCGCGATCACCACCGGCATCCGGTCATGGATATGGGCGATGCCGGCATTGGCGTTGACGGTAAGAATAGCGCCGGTGTCCATTTCCGAACCGCCCGGCTCGGCATAGGTTTCGATCAGCCCGGCAAAGGCGATCAACCCGCCATGCCTCGGCCGTATCCAGTAGGGCTGGCCCTTCTTGCCGCTGCCGGATTGCTGCCACTCATAGAAGCCGGAGGCCGGCACCAAGGCACGGCGATGGCGCATGGCGGCTTTGAACGAGGCTTTTTCAATAGCGCCTTCCGAACGCGCGTTGATGAGCAACGGAAATTCCCTGGTGTCCTTGACCCAGGTGGGGATCAGCCCCCAGCGCACCAGCATCGCCTGGCGATCCGGGAAATTCGAGCCCGGCATGCGCGGCGGTCCCGACAGCGCCATCAGCACCGGCTGCGTCGGCGCGATGTTGTAGCGGGCCGGAAAATCGTCCAGCTCCGCCAGGCCGAGCAAGGCGGCGGTCTGGTCGGGCGTCGCGGTCAGGGCAAAGCGTCCGCACATTGGCAAGCTCGATGAATTGATCCGATCGCGAACGTGGCGATGGAACCGGCGCTGCGCAACCGCTAAAGCTGCTCGCTGCCAGCCGGTCCACAGGGTGGGCCTCACATAAGCGAATCGATATCGATGAACGAACAGCGCAAGACACTTCCCGCAGTCTCGGTCGCCGTCGTGCGCGGCAGGACGGTGCTGCTGGTCAAACGGGCGCGGCCGCCGTCGCAGGGGCTTTATGCCTTTCCCGGCGGCAAGGTCGAGCCCGGCGAGACGCTGCAAGAAGCAGCAGTGCGAGAATTGCTGGAGGAAACCGGGCTGCGGGCGCAGGACTATCGTCCGCTTCGCGACATCCACATCGACGGCAGCGGCGAGAATCACCCGGTCGACTATCTGCTGACCGTGTTCGGCGCCGTTTATGCCGGCGGCGAAGCGACGGCCAGCGACGATGCCGAGACCGCCGTCTTCTATAGTCTTGATGAAATGGCGACGCTGCCGCTCGCGGGTGACGTCATGGAGGTGGCTGAAGAGCTTTTGGCCTGAAGCAGGCCCATATCTGCCGCTCCGAGAATCGCCTTGCAGGCGACAAAATGTTTCGTCAGATAGACTTATGACCCGCGCCTCGCTGTTCCTTGCCGCATGCATCGCCACCGCCACGGCTTTTGCCGTGCAGCCGGCGCTGGCCGCCGAGTCGCCGTTCGAGCCCGGGCTGATGCGACTGGCCGAGGTGCTGGGGTCGCTGCATTTCCTGCGCAATCTGTGCGGCGAAAAGGGCGACCAGTGGCGCACCGAGATGGAAAAGCTGATCGATTCGGAAAATCCCGATCCGGAGCGGCGTGCCCGCTTCATCGCCAGCTTCAACCGCGGTTACCGTTCCTTCGGCGGCACCTATACCCAATGCACGCCGTCAGCGACCGAAGCCATCAGCCGCTACATGAAGGAAGGCGAGACGCTGTCGCGCGACATCGCCTCGCGTTACGGCAACTGACGAGCGCCAGACGGCGTTTAGCTAACGCCTTTTCGAGCACCCGCCTTGTATCCACGGCACGTTGATGCAATCTTGGTGTTGCACTTGCGCAACAGTATTAACGAAACGTTAGCGCGCGAATGCGGAATTAACTCAAACTGAAGGTTTTCATCCCGCTCACCGGTCTAATCGGCTAAGTTTGAATCGGACCGAACGCAGGCGACGAAGTTTGTAAAGACGATCAAAAAAATGTCGTATTTACAGATACTTACTTAGCCTGCGTGAGATAGGGGCAGCCCAAGCCGGATCCGACCCGTCGGACCGCCGCTTGAAAAGGTGGACATCGCAAATGGAACATGGCGTCAACGACATCGACGCGCTGGTCAGGGAAGAAAAGCGCCTGACCGCGGTGGAAAGCCATAGCGAGGCCTGGGCGGAAGGTCTGTCGGCCGGCATAGAACCTGAAATCATCGCCGAGGCAGCGCTTGAAACCGCGTTCGGCGAGATGCTGCGAGCCAATGGCGAAACCTCGGCCCTTGCCCTGCTCGATCGCATGCGTGAAAAGGTGATCGCCGGCGCCTTCGAGCCGGAGCGGTTTCGGCACTAGGCGTCGCGCGTCTCAGAGGGTGCACTGCCAGCTTACCGGTTCTTTGACGACGGCGAGTCGTTTGGGCATCATGCCTGAAGAGCCTAGGCCCAAGGAGAGGCAAGCGGTGAATTTTTCGATGTCAGGCCGGCCTCGCGGCGTGGCCCTCAGCATCTGGCTTGCCGCTTCCTGCGCCGCGGGTCCGCTGGCGTTTGTCCTGACCAGCAACCCTGCCTACGCGTTGAGCGAGATCAAGCGCGAGGAGCTTCCAGCTCCTGCCGGGCCACCAGCCAATGGTGAGACGGCGCCGTCTGAAAATTCAGTGCCAATGCCCGATCTGCCCGGCACGGCGCCACCGGCCGCCAGCCAGCCGAAATCGCCCACGGAGCCCGAACAAAGCCAACCGGAAGCCCCCGCCAACGATGGCGGCGTGGCCAACCCGCGTGCCGATCCAGAAGCGCCGGTGCCCGAAGTCGTCTATGACCTTTCCAAATTGCCCGAGCCCGTCAGGCGCATGCGCGATCTGATGGTCGAGTCCTGCGTAAGCGGCGACATCGAGAAGCTGCGGCCGCTGATCGGCAAGGGCGACACCATGACCCAATTGTCGCTGGGCGAAATCGAGGGCGACCCGATCGCCTTCCTGAAAGGGCTATCGGGCGACAAGGAAGGTCAGGAAATCCTCGCTATCCTGGAAGAGGTGCTCAATGCCGGCTATGTCCATGTAGACGTCGGCACACCGCAGGAACTCTATGTCTGGCCATATTTCTTCGCCCTGCCGCTGGACAAGCTCAACGCCAGGCAGCGGGTCGAACTGTTCAAGATCGTCACCGCCGGCGACTATGACGACATGAAGCAGTTCGGCGCCTACATCTTCTACCGCGTCGGCATCACGCCGGCCGGGCAGTGGACATTTTTCGTCGCCGGGGATTGAACGGCGATTCCCCTGGGATGGCTACTGGCTAGGGCTAGAAAGCTCGAGGCCTGTGTCAGGCCATATGCGGATACCTTCATTTCGAAGGGCCGAAATCGCTTCGACCGCCGCGTTGGGATCCATTTGCAGCACCTCGGCGGCATGCCGCAATTCTTCCTTGTCCCGCAGCCTGTTTACCACCCAAGCCACCTTGCGCTCGATATCCACGCCATAGGCCGCCTTCGCCTTGCCAACAGCGTCGCTCGGGATTTCCTTATAGATGCCAACCAGCACTCCAAGATCGATGGCATCGCGATATGCAATTGCACGGTCCTGACATCGATCCGCGTTCGCCAGCAACTTCTCGGCAAACATATCCGCCGGGACCAGGGCGGATACATTCAGATCGTCGTCGAAATGGCCTCGCAGTTTTATGCGGCCTTCGCGGATGACTTCAAACTTGATCGTTTGGCCTTTCAACCGCACGATCGTCCGCAAGCCATATTGATCGATCTGGAAGTCCCGAACAGCCTCAACCGGCTCAGGAAAGAATGCTCTAATGCCACGTTCGGCTGCGGAGGTCCGCAATTCGCGATAGCCATCGCTGTCGGCACACAGGAAGTCCACATCCAGTGAGCGGCGATATTCCCCGAATTTCATAACGATCGCAGTGCCACCGCCGAACCAGCACTGGTTTGCGGTCAGGAAATGGCGATCCATCAATCGAGCGCTTCGGCAATGATCTGGTGCTCGGGCCTCTTGAATTCCATCATGACGCTCGCGGTGTGTCCTGTTGATATTCCGGCTGCGAGGAACGATCAGGTGAGGGAAATCAGCCGGCGGTCAAGAGCACGCCGTGACCGAATTTGTCTGCCAAACTTTGGATAAGCATCTTCTCACGCATAGTAAGACGCTTTTGATCGACAAACCGCCAATTATGCTCATACAGCGCAAATGCCTCTTTGGCCGGAATCGGGCGTGCCGCATCGCGGTTCCAGGCGAGCGCCTGGAGCTCCGGAAACTCCGCAGGGACAATCATGGGCGCGATATCTGCGTTCATAATGCCCTTAACGTAGTGGATAGCGCTTAAAAAATCCAACGCAGCAAGAAACCGCTAAGCCGGCAGCGCCTCGGAAAACTCCACCGGCCTGCCCTGTCCTGGCGTGACGATCTCGCCTTCCCACATCACGCGACGACCGCGCACGATGGTGCCGATCGGCCAGCCGGTGACTTCCTTGCCGTCATAGGGCGTCCAGCCGGCCTTGGAGCCAGCTTGCGCATTGGTGATGGTCTCGCGCCGCTGGAGGTCGACAATGGTGAAATCGGCGTCATAGCCTGCGGCGATACGGCCTTTCCGGGCCATGCCGAAGATGCGCTGTGGGCCATGGCTGGAGAGGTCGACGAAGCGCTGCAGGGTCAGCCGGCCTGAATTGACATGGTCGAGCATGATCGGCACCAGCGTCTGCACCCCGGTCATGCCAGACGGTGAGGCCGGATAGGGCTTTGCCTTTTCGGCCAGCGTGTGGGGGGCGTGGTCGGAGCCGAGCACATCGACAATGCCTTGCGCAATGCCGTGCCAGACGCCGTCGCGATGGCGGGCCGCGCGAACCGGCGGATTCATCTGGATCAGCGTGCCCAGCCGCGCATAGTCGTCGGCGGTGAGCGTCAAATGGTGCGGCGTCCCCTCGCAGGTGGCGACATCCTTGTGCTGTTGGAGGAAGATGATTTCCTCGGCGGTGGAGATATGCAGCACATGGATGCGGGCGCGGGTGTTTCGCGCGATGCGCACCAGCCGCTCGGTGCAGCGAAGCGCCGCGATCTCGTCGCGCCAGACGGGATGCGATGACGGGTCGCCCTCGACGCGCAAGCCGAGGCGCTCGCGCAGCCGGAACTCGTCCTCCGAGTGAAAGGCGGCGCGGCGGCGGGTGTTGCGCAGGATCGATGCGACACCCTCGTCGTCCTCGACTAGCAGGTCGCCGGTGGACGAGCCCATGAACACCTTTATCCCGGCAGCACCCGGCAGCCGCTCGAGCTCACCGACATCATCGGCATTCTCGCGCGTGCCGCCAACCCAGAAGGCGAAGTCGCAATGCATCCGGCTGGTGGCGCGGCGCACCTTGTCGGCAAGCGCCGCCTCGCTGGTGGTCAGCGGATTGGTGTTGGGCATTTCGAAGACGGCGGTGACCCCGCCCAGCACAGCCGCGCGAGATCCACTCTCGAGATCTTCCTTGTGCTCCAGCCCCGGCTCGCGAAAATGCACCTGACTGTCGACGACGCCTGGCAGGACGTGCAGCCCGCGACAGTCGATCGCTTCGCCGGCCGAAGCTTGGCGAAGATCGCCTATTGCGACGATGCGACCACCCTTGACGCCGACATCGAGCGCGGCTTCGCCATCATGGTTGACCACAGTGCCGCCTGTCAGGATGAGGTCGTAGGTGGTGGCCATGGGCGTTCGGTCTCTTGCGGGGGGAGTATCGTCGGCTTACGTAAAGGCCGACTGTTTTGCAAGATCAGGTTCTTTGCCGCCCATGCCTTTTGCCCTGTTCAAAGACCGCGCCCTCATTTCCGTGTCAGGCCCGGATGCCGAGCATTTTTTGCAGAATATCCTCACCACCGACCTCGACACGCTGGCCGTCGACGCGGCAAAGCCAGGTGCGCTGCTTTCGCCGCAAGGCAAGATCCTGTTCGATTTCCTGATCTCGCGTAGCGGCGAGAACGCATTCCGGCTGGATTGCCGTGCCGACATCGCAGACGATTTCCTGCGCCGGCTGATGCTTTACAAGCTGCGCGCCAAGGCCGAGATTGCCAGGCAGGATCAAGTGCTTGTGACGGTTGGGTGGGGCGATGATTCAAGCGCTTCACAGTCTGATTCAACGGTACTTGCCGATGCCCGCTTCCGCGAGGTGGCTGTGAGCCGCTCCTATGGCGGCGCATCCGTAGGTGGCGACCCGGCTGCGTGGCAGGCGCTCCGCATCGCCAACGGCATTGCCGAAAGCGGTTCCGATTATCAGCTCGGCGATGCCTTCCCTCACGACGTGCTGCTCGACGAGACCGGCGGCGTCGGCTTCAAGAAAGGCTGCTATGTCGGCCAGGAAGTGGTCTCGCGCATGCAGCATCGCGGCACCGCCAGGCGCCGCGTGCTGATCGTTTCGGCCGACCGCGCCTTACCCGCGCCCGGCACGGAGCTGACGGTTGCGGGGCGGCCGGTCGGCACGCTCGGTTCCAGCGCGGGCACGGCCGGACTCGCCATTGCCCGCATCGACCGGGTCAAGGCGGCGCTCGACGCTGGCCAGCCGGTACTGGCCGGTGATGTCACCGTCTCGCTCGCCATCCCGTCCTGGGCGAAGTTCAGCTTTCCCAGGGAAGCCATCGGCGCGGAGGACGCCTGATGGCTGCCGATCGCGTCGGAGCGCCACCGCGCGCGTGGCAGCGCATGCTGTCGGGGCGGCGGCTCGACCTGCTCGATCCCTCGCCGCTCGACATCGAAATCTCAGACATCGCCCACGGGCTTGCCCGCGTTGCCCGCTGGAACGGGCAGACCCGCGGCGATCACGCCTTTTCGGTCGCCCAGCATTCCCTGCTGGTCGAGGCGCTGTTCAGCGAGTTGCAGCCGGACGCCTCGGCCAACGCTCAGTTGGCAGCACTGCTGCATGACGCGCCGGAATATGTCATCGGCGACATGATCTCGCCGTTCAAATCGGTAATGGGCGGCTCCTACAAGGAGTGTGAGCTGCGTCTCCAGCGCGCCATCCATCAGCGCTTTTCGCTGCCGCCCGAACTCGGCGTCGGCTTGCGCAAGGAGATCAAGCGCGCCGACCAGATCGCCGCCTATTACGAGGCGACGCTGCTTGCCGGTTTCTCGACCGCAGAAGCAACCGAGTTCTTCGGCCGGCCGCGCGGGTTCAATGCCGACCGCTTCGACTTTAAGCCGCACTCGGTGACCTCGGCGCAAGCTGCCTTCCTCAAACGCTACGCAACGCTTGAAAAGCAACGCCAGGCAACGGTTGCCGTGCATTCGGCGCAGTGAACATACGCTAAATTAACCAGCGGTAACCACAGTACCGGGTTTCGATCACGGTCAGCAGGCACGCCTCATGTCCGTTGCGCACGTCAAGGGTGGTTCGCCCGTCCGCAGACGGGGAGCCGGAGGCGTCGCCGCGCCACGGCAGATCGCCGACGAACTGCGCCACCAGAACGAGCGCTTTTCGGCGGCCGTCGAGAATATGTCGCACGGGCTGTGCATGTTCGACGCCGACGAGCGGATGATCATCTGCAACGGCAACTATATCAGCATCTTCTCCCTCGACGCGAAGATCGTGCGGCCCGGCATCGCGTTCCTGGACATTCTAAAGCACAGCGTCGACATCGGTGTCGCCTCACAGAGCGCCGAAGACCTGTATGCCATCCGCAAGCCCTATATCGAGCGCGCGCAAGCCTCGACCTACGAAGAAATACTGTCGGACGGACGCATCGTTTCCATCACGCACCGGCCGCTGGCCTCAGGCGGCTGGGTGTCGATCTATGAGGACATTACGGAGCAAAGGCGGGCCGAGCAGGAACTGAAGGAGCAGCACCGCCGCTTCGATGCGGCGCTCGCCAACATGTCGCAAGGCCTATTGATGTACGACGCCGAAGGCACGCTGATCGTGCGCAACCAGCGCTTCCTCGACCTCTACAAGGTCACGCCTGACGACTTCCCGCTCGGCATGAGCCAGCGCGCCCTGCTCGAACAGATGGTGCAACTGCGCATCTATCCGTCAATGGACATCGACGGCGAGATCGCCAACACCAGAGCCAGCCTGCAGGCCGGTGAGGAGCGTTCGACCGACCGCAGCCTTGCCGATGGCCGAACGCTGCTGGTTGCGCGCCGGCCGCTTACCGGTGGCGGCTGGGTGGCGACCTTCGAAGACATCACCGAGCGCCGGCGCGCCGAAGAGCGCATGAGCCACCTTGCCCATTACGACACGCTGACCGACCTGCCCAACCGCTCGATGTTTCGCGAACGGCTCGACCAGGCGATGGCCGGCGATACACCGTTGGCGATCTTCTCGCTCGACCTCGATCGCTTCAAGGCCGTCAACGACACCTGGGGACACCCTGCCGGCGACTGGCTGCTGAAATGCGTGGCTGAGCGGTTGCGGCACAGCCTGCGCAGCGACACCGATATGGTCGCCCGCCTCGGTGGCGACGAGTTCGCCATCCTGCAGTTCAATCCCAAAGGCTCCACCGATGCGGAACAACTGGCAAAACGCATCGTCGCTGTCGTCAGCCAGCCGTTTCGCGACAAGGGCCGCGAGATGCATGTCGGCATCAGCCTTGGCATCGCGCTGTATCCCGGTGACGGCAAGGACGCCGACACGCTTTTGAAGAACGCCGACATGGCGCTTTACAGCGGCAAGAGCGAAGGCCGCAACGTTTACCGCTTTTTCGAGCCCGGCATGGATGCCTTGGTGCGGGCGCGCCTGGCGCTCGAAACCGATCTCGAGACGGCACTGAAGCGGCGGGAGTTCGTGCTGGAGTTCCAGCCGATCACCAACATCGCGTCGGGCAAGATCGTCGGCGCCGAAGCGTTGATGCGGTGGAATTCACCGACGCGCGGCCTGGTGGCGCCCGACGATTTCATCGCAGCCGCCGAAGACAGCGGGCTGATCGTTCCGCTGGGCGAATGGGCGCTGAAACAGGCCTGCAGCGTGGCCGCCGGCTGGCCGCCTGGAATGCGCATCGCCGTCAATGTCTCGGCAGTGCAGATCAGAAGCGCCGACTTTGCCCGCAGCGTGATTTCGGCGCTGGCCGTTTCCGGCGTGCCGGCCAGCCGGCTCGAACTGGAAATCACCGAGACCGTGCTGATGGATGAGAGCGAGACGGTGCTGAAGACGCTGAGGCAGCTGCGCGAACTCGGTATCCGCATCGCGCTCGACGATTTCGGCACCGGCTATTCGTCGCTCGGCTATCTCAGGCGTTTTCCCGTCGACAAGATCAAGATCGACCGCTCCTTCATCCACGATATCGACAACAAGGACACGGCGGCGATCGTGCGCACGATCATCGGGCTTGGTGCCGAACTTGGCATCACCGTCACCGCCGAAGGCGTCGAGACCGAAGCGCAGCTCGACATATTGCGCAAGGCTGGCTGCGTCGAGGTGCAGGGCTTTCTGATCGGCATGCCGTCAAAGGCCGCCGACATGGCTCGACTTCTCAAGACGAGGGCAGCGTCCCGGCGCGCCTGAACATCCCCGGCGTCATTCCATGCGCGGCGCGGAAGGTGCGCGAGAGATGGCTTTGGTCGGAGAAGCCGGCCGCAAAGGCGGCACCGGCGAGATCTGAACCTTGCCGGATCAGCAGATCGGCACGGCGCAGCCTGCGGTCACGGATGAAGGCAGCAGGGGTGAGACCCAGCACTTTCCTGAAATCGCGGATAACTTGAAAGCGCGTCACGCCTGCGGCTTCAGCGAGCCGCTGCAAATCGAGGTCCGAGTTCAGATGGTCTTCGATGACCTGTTCATAGACCCGGAGCCGGCTTTTCGATCCGAAGCTTTCGACCGCCTCGCGCCGCCGGCCGCCCCAATCGCCATGGCGCAGGATGAGCTTGCGCAAGGCGATCAGCATGGATGTTTCGGCGCTCGTGGCATCACCCGATGTCGAAGCCAAGTGCGCGACGCCTACTGCCTGGACGAGATCGGCATCATCGACGATCGCTTGCGAAAACAACGGCGGGCGATCCTGCCCGAGTTCGTCCGCGATCGCACCCATGAGCGAGGCCGACGGATAGAAGGTGCGGTAAGCCCAACCCTGGTCGGCACCCGCCTCGCCGTCATGCCATATCTCCGGATTGACGAGCAGAACCGTGCCCGACCGCGCGAGGACAGTCTCGTTGCCGATGCGGACCCGCTCGCACCCTTGCGTGATCAGGGCGACGACATAGGTCGGGTGCGTGTGCAGCTGGTAGCGATGCCGCGTGAAGCGCGCCTTGAGCATGCCAAGATCGCGAAAGCGCGGATGACGCCAGAACTGCGTCGTCTCCTGAGGCTGTTGAATTCCAGACACGGTCAATCCTGTTCAAGACGCTGCCGGCGCAAATCCTTTACGTGCTGGCATCGACAAGGCCGAATTTACGATAGCCGGCAAGGAGAGCGCAATGCTGCACAACGACCCCATCGCCGCCCTCACCCCGCAGGTGGTGGAATGGCGGCGTCACATCCACGCCAACCCCGAACTCGGTTTCCAAGAGTATGAGACCGCGCGCTTCGTCGCCGACAAGCTGCGCACCTTCGGGCTCGACGAGGTTCATGAAGGCAAAGGCGGCACCGGCGTGGTTGGCGTCCTCAGAGGACGACCAGGCGTGCGCGCCATCGGGCTTCGGGCTGAACTCGATGCCTTGCCCGTGCTGGAGAAGACAGGATTGCCATATGCGTCGAAGAAAGACGGCGTGATGCATGCCTGCGGCCACGACGGGCACATCGCGATGCTGCTCGGCGCCGCCAAGCTGCTCGCCGACAACAGAGCCTTCGACGGCACCGTCTGTTTCATCTTCCAGCCGGCGGAAGAAAATGAAGGCGGCGCCATGCGGATGATCGAGGACGGACTGTTCGAGCGCTTCCCCGTGGAAGCCGTCTACGCCGTCCACAACTGGCCGGGGCTGCCGCTCGGAAAGATCGCGGCCCGTGCCGGGTCGATGATGGCGGCCGTCGACACTTTCGAACTGAACTTTGAGGGGACCGGCGCGCATGCCGCCATGCCGCAGCTAGGCGACGATCCCGTGCTCGCGGCCGGCGCCTTCGTTCAAGCCGTGCAGCGCATCGTCAGCCGTTCGGTCGACCCGCAAATGGCGCTGGTCGTTTCGATCACCCAGATCCATGGCGGCAATGTCGGCAACATCGTGCCGGGCAAGGTCTGGCTGCAGGGAACCTGCCGCTTCTTCGAGCCAACTTTGTCGGACCATTGCGAAAGGCTGATCGGCGACATCGCGCAAGGCATTGCCTCGGCGCATGCACTCACCGCCAAGCTCGCCTACAAGAAAGGCTACCCGCCGCTGGTCAACACGTCGGCTGCCACTGACCGGGCCGTCCAGGCGGCAACCGCGGTTGTCGGCCGCGAGCAGGTCGAGACCGCATTCAACCCGAGCCTCGGCTGCGAGGATTTTGCCTACATGGTCCGCGAAGCCGGCGGCTGCTATGCCTGGGTCGGCGCAGGAGCGGTCAGACTGGGCGAAGGGCTGCACGGCGATCGCTATGTCTTCAACGACGCCATCGTCCCCACCGTGCTCCGCTATTTCGTCACGCTCGCTGAGCAGACGCTACGCTGACGGCCGAGCGCCTCAGCGCAAGGTCTCGACGTATTTCTCGTGGAAGCTGACATAGCCGGGTTCGACGACTTTGAGATGGCGCTCGATCAGCTGGTGGAAGGCCGGCAGCTGATGGAAGGGCACGCCGGGATTGGCGTGGTGCTCGGCGTGATACGGCATGTTCCAGGCGACTTTGCGCACCAGCCAGTTGGTCAGCGTGGTGCGGGTGTTTTCCAGCATGTTGGCGACAAGCGGGCAGCGGCCATGCTCGGCCAGCAGATAGAGCCTGAGGAAGGGCTGGCCGAGCAGCGCCGGCACGATCCAGACATAGAGCAGTACACTTGCCTCGAACCACAGGGCTAGCGCGGCGACCACGACATAGAAAGCGATCATGGCGCGGGCTTCAGTGCGCACCTTGGGCAGGCCTTTCGGCGGCACGTAGCTGTCGTGGCAGCCTCCAATCGCGTTGGTGTAGAGTGTCTGCAAATGCCCCCACCACACCGGCAGGCCCGAGACGTGGACGATGTATTGCCGCATCGTCTCCGGTTTCGGGAAGGCGAGTTCCGGATCGTTCTCGGGATCCTGGGTGAAACGGTGATGGGCGAAGTGGAAATAGCGAAACCAGTCGGCGGGCAGCGCGATCGCCAGGCTGCAGACCCTTGCGGCGGCATCGTTGAGCCACTGCGTCTCGAACGCCGTCCTGTGCACCGTCTCATGCAGCAGCGTGAACAGGAAGACGATAAGAATGCCTTGCGGCAACATCAACAGCGGCCAGTACGACACCTTGGCCGCAATCAGCCCGCCGATAGCCACAATCGCGCCGAGATGGAAGGCGAGTTGGACCAGACCCGGCCCGTCCGACTTGCCGGTCAGGCGGCTGCGCTGCTCATTGGTCAGGAACGCGATGACGTCGCGATGGTCTCTGGGTTCAAACTGGGCCGATACGGTCATGGCGCCAAGCTACTCGAATAAGAAAGCTTTCGAAAGACGAGGATTTCTGCGACACAGATAAGCTGACCTTACCTATCGGATCACCCAATGACCGCGCTTCCTTCCCTGAGAGGACTTCAAGCCTTCGAGGCGGCGGCGCGCTCGGGGAGTTTCGCCGCAGCGGCGGATGAGCTCTCGATCTCGGCGGCTGCGGTCAGCCAGCTCATTCGCACCGTCGAGGAGCAGATGGGTCGAAAACTGTTCCATCGCGTCAACCGCCGCGTGGTGCTGACGGAAGCCGGCGTCGAGATGCTGCCCCGGCTGACCCTGGCTTTTCGGGAGATCGGCAGCATCGCGCGTGGCAGCGATGCCTTCCGCCCGCGGCTTGTCGTATCGGTGCCGCCGTCCATGGCGATGGGCTGGCTTTCCGAACGCCTCGCCGGCTTTGTCGCCAGCCACGGCGCCGTCGACATATCCCTGCGCGGCGATGACGATCCGGTGCCGTTCGACCGCGAACTGATCGACATCCGGCTGTCCTTCGGCCCGCACTATCGTGAACACCCGAGCGAGGAGATCGTCAGGGACGCCGTCTACCCCGTCTGCGCGCCAGAACTCACCGCCAAAACCGACAGCCTCGCCGGCCTGCCACTGATTCACACCGACTGGGGACCGACCGGCGCGTCGTTTCCGTCTTGGCGCACCTGGTTCGAGGCGGCGGGCATAGAGCCCGGCCGCGCAGTGCAGCGCGGACTGTCGGCGAACTCGTCGCGGGCAGCGCTCGACCTTGCCATTTCAGGGCTGGGCGCGGCGCTGGCGCAAGGCATTTATTGCGCCTGGGCGCTGGAAGAGGGCCGTTTGGTCCGGGCTAATGCCCTATCGATCGCGCTGCGTCAGCCATATTGCCTGACGATCCCGGAACGCAGTGCAAGGCGCGACCTGGTGGCGACGTTTCGCAATTGGCTGATTGAGGAATGCCGGCGGTCGGTGGGTTCGCCGGTGCTCGGCTGATGGCCCGAGCTGCTCAGAGATGGCCGGCCAGTGCGGCGACCATGTCCTTGTTCGTCGCCACGGGAATGATCTCGAACTCCACCAGGTCAGACCATTCGATGACCCAGCGCTGCAGCAGCGTGACGTCATCGGCCTCGACCAGCAGGAAGCAGCGGCTCATATCAGCCGCGATCCAGGAGTGGTGCACGACGAGCGCGTCCGGCTTCAATCTGCCGCGCTCGCCGAAACGGCGGTAGATCTCCTTGCGGTCGCAGCCGGTGAAATCCTCGATGACGATGAACTGCATTTTTCCCCCTCGGTTGAATTGCCGCCCGGGACGGCAAACTAACGCCCGGGACGGTCCAGCCGCTCCAGGAACCATTGCGTCAGCCGCACCCAGACTTCGTCCTTTTCGCCGGAATCCTCCCAGCCATGGTCGAGGTTCGGGTTGTCGTTGACCTCGATGACGAAGACGCCATCCTTGGTTTCCTTGAGATCGACGCCGTAAAGCCCGTCGCCGATGCAGCGCGCCGCCTTCACCGCGGTGTCGACGACATGCGGCGGCGTCTCTTTCAGCGTGAAGGTCTTGATGCCGCCCTGGTCGGGCTTGCCGCTGGCCTTGTGGTTGACGATCTGCCAGTGTTTTTTCGCCATCAGATAATGCACGGCAAACAGCGGCTGCCCGCCGAGCACGCCGACGCGCCAGTCATATTCGGTCGGGATGAATTTCTGCGCGATCAGGAGATCGGAATCCTCCAGCCACTCGGTGGCGAGCGTCTTCAGTTCTTCGAAGTTGCCGCATTTCTTGACGCCGCGCGAGAACGATGAATCCGGGATCTTCAGCACCAGCGGAAAGCCCAGCGTCTGCGCCGCCAGTTCGAGGTCCGAGGTGCCGGCTATCATCACCGTCGGCGGCACCGGCACCTTGTTGTAGGCCATCAGTTCGTTGAGATAGACTTTGTTGGTGCAGCGGATCATCGACAGCGGGTCGTCTATCACCGGCATGCCTTCCTGCTGGGCGCGGCGCGCGAAGCGGTAGGTGTGGTTTGAGATCGAGGTGGTCTCGCGGATGAACAGCGCGTCGTAATTGGCGAGCTTGGCCAGGTCCTTCCTGGTGATCGGCTCGATTTCGACGCCCATCTTTTCGGCGATCTTGGCCCAGTAACGCAGCGAGGAAATCTCCGACGGCGGCAGTTCCTCATGCGGATCGACCAGCGTGGCGAAGGTGTAGCGTGCCGGCGTGCGGCCCTTGGTGTCGCGCCACTCGCGGTTGGTGTACGTCTCGAGCGCCTGCACGAAGAGGGCTTCTTCCTCCTCGGCCATCCTGGCCAGCGGCAGGAAGCCGATCTTGCGGATCGAAGCCCATTCGGCGCTGTCCTTGATGTGAACCTCAAGCGCCGGAGCGCGGAACCAGTCGAACAACAGCTTGGCGAAGCGGTCCCAGACCTTCGACGGTCCGATGCCGAAGAAGATGCAGATTTTTTGCGGGAATACGCCACCGAGATCCTTGCGACATTTGTTGAGCGCCAGCTCCAGTTCCGGCAGCGCGTGCTCGTAGAGCTTGCGCTCGGACAGGTCGATCATCGTCTCGACCGTCGGGATGACCTTGTGGCCGCGCGAACCGGCGAGCAGAGAGGCATAATAGCCGCGGCTCTGGTAGGCGTAATTGTTCGACAGGTTGATGACCTTCGGCTGCTGGCCGCGAAACAGCGCCGGATGCGCAAGATAGTCACGGTTGGTGATGATCTTGTGCGGCGTCGCCGCCGGGTCGAGATCGTTCTGACGGCCGGTGAGGATGACCCAGGTCATTGTTATCAGCGTTTCCCAAGAGTGATGGCAGCACGCAGTCCGTCGCGGCCGAATTGCGCCATGTTCATGAAGATGCCGTGCGGCACGGGAATGTTGGCGGCATCGAGGATGGTCTCCTGTCTTTCGTCCTCGACCCAGGGATCGTGGATCAGGATGTGGTCGCCATCGTCGCCGATAGCCAGCACCCAATGCGGCACCTTCTTGCCGAACATCAGGAAGCCGCTGATCAGCACCAGCACCAGTTTTCCCTGAGCCAGGGCGCCGCGGATATCGTCGATGGTGAATGGACGGTAATTCACCGGGATGCCGTAAAGTTCCGCGCGGCGGCGAAAGTCCACCTGGGCAAGTTCCATCACCCGGCGCTTGTCGTCGCTGCGCACCGATTGCAAGAACAGCGCGCCATAGAAGGACACGAAGATTTCCGCCGCAAGCCCGCTTTCGTAGCCGGAAACCGCAAGGCCGAAGGGCTCGCAGCCGCCTGGGCCGGACATCATGAACACGGTCGTTGCCTCGCGCCATAGGCGGATTTCCATGACCGGATCGGGCACGAAGCCGGAATCGAAATTGGCCATCGCCATCATCAGGCAGCATGGACCGCAGGTGAACTCGCAGGTCTGCTGGTAGAATGGGACTTTGGTGGCGACCGGAATATCGCCGCGCAAGGTCTTTTCGTAGCGCAGCGCGGTGGCGCCATCCTCGTAATAGTGAGGCTCGCGACCGATCTTGCGGTAGCCGCTCTGCTCATAGATGCCAATGGCGCGAAGATTGTCCTCGCGCACTTCGAGACGCAACATCATGCGGTCGTGCTCGAAGGCAGCTTCTTCGGCCGCTGCAAGCAGCATGCGGCCAATGCCGCGGCCGCTGAAAAACGGGCTGGTGGCAAGCGAATAGAGCCGGGCGACGCCGCTGCCCTTGCGAAACAGCACGATGGCGTAGCCGGCGACACGACCATCGCTTTCGGCGACCAGCATCTCGGCTGTCTCGCGTTCGATCAACAAGCGGAAGGAGCGCCGGGAAATGCGGTCACTGGAAAAGACCGCCTTCTCGATGGCGGCGAGGTCATCGACGTCGGACGCGCGGGCCTTGCGAATCTCGGCAGGCATGCGGGTTTGGAAAACCTCGATTGGGTGGAGGAAAAGACCGCAGTCAAAAACGTCGCAAACATCAGCCGAAACGCCGATATCCATCAAGCGCTATCGCACTTCGAATAGGGCCGAATTGTGACACTTTCTACCCCGGCGCATTCCCGAAACGGAATGCGCTTAACTGGCGATACCAGCCAGAAGCTGACCGTAGGCCCGCTTGGCGACCGCAGCCAGTTGCTCGCGCGGCAGCGAGCCGACGACGGCGCAGGCATAGCCCTTGTCCAGCCAGTAGACCGCCTCGGGGCCGTCGGCGTCCGCCATGTAGGTGCCCTTGGACTTGGCTGAGGAATCAGCGGTAACGAACAAGGAGATGCGCTGACCCTTGGCGTCCTCGTAAAGCAGCATCGCTGCCTTGCCCTGGCCGGCGGGCAGCAGCCGGCCGCCAACCAGCTGGAAGCCTTCCGCCACCAGATCCGGCGCCACCAGTTTCAGGCCGACGCGGTTGGACAGCCAGGTCTGCAGGTGATCCTTGTCGCTTGCCGGCACTTCCACCGCATGGCGCTGTTCGGCGGCATAGATGACATGGGCGGCGATCGCCTCTTCGGCCAGTTGGTCATCGGCGCCATCTTCCCTGCCGATGCCGTCGATGCCGGCAAAATAGCCGCCAAGACCGCCGATGACGAGCACTGCGGCCGCCGCGGCCGCAAGCCACCAGCGCGACTGCCGCGCCGCCGCTTTGGTCGCGCCTTCACCGCTAACGATCTGCTTGAACAGCACCGGCACGGGCTCGTCGAGCACACCGGCAAAGGCGGCGCGCAACGCGGCGCGGTCGGCGGTGTAGCGGGCGCTTTTCGCCTTCATTTCGGGATTGGCGTCGATCCAGGCGTCGTAGGCGGCGCGCTCGTCGCCCGGCAGCTCGCCGTCGAGAGCCATGTGGATATCGCGTTCGGAAAAATCGCGGCGGGTCATTTCTCGACGATCCTTATCGAGCGGCGGCGCGCCGTGTCATCGAGCAGGCTGCGCAGCTCCTCGCGTCCGCGCGCTATGCGCGACATCAGCGTGCCGGCGGGCACGCCGAGAATGTTGGCGGCTTCGGCATAGGAAAACCCTTCGATGGCGACCATGACGAGAGCGGCGCGACGGTCGGGGCTGATCGCGTGCAATGCGTCGATGATCTCGCGCGAGGCGGCGTTCTCCGCCTGTTCGGCGGGGACTGCCTGCGCCTCGTTTGCGTCAAGCGGCAGGATCGCTGCCTCACCGCGCCGGTTCACCTTGCGCATCTGATCGATGAACAAATGATGCATGATCGTAAACAGCCACCTCCGGGGGCTTTCTCCCGTCTGCCAGCTTTCAAGCCGCAAGAGCGCTCGTTCGAGGCAATCCTGGACGAGATCGTCAGCGGATTCGCGGTCGCGCAGAAGCGAGCGTGCGTAGCGGCGCAGGCGCGGTATTTCGCCAAGGATTGCTGCCTTCTTTTCGTCCATGACCGCTGGTTCTGAGGTCGCCCTTGTTTAACCCGATTGAACGCGCCTTCCCGGCGCGGCGCAAGCGGCCAGCGCGAAGCGGTCTGCCGCCCCGGTAACCCAAGCAGTGAGATAACGAGTTGATCGGCTAAATTATTCCCCGCAATCAACAAAAGGGCCGAATTATCCTAAATCGGTCAGTGCGAAATCATGGCCTTTGTACAGCAGTGGAAGATCGCGGCTTTTCGCGCAGGCGTAAGCAAAACAGTCCCCGAGATTCAGATCCGCCTTGTGGCCAACGGCTTTGCCGTAACGGGCGCTCGCGTCAATGGCCCGAGAGCCGATGTTGTCGTCAATGGCCAGACTCTCTCCCATGATCTCCACAATGAACTCATCGATCAGATCGCGGGCATGGAGAAGGGCTTCAGCGCTGGGTCTGCGCGGGCCGGCGCCGGCCCTTGCCAATGCCTGTGTTGCTTCGAAGTGAACCAACGGAGAAACCCAGACCTGCCCGGAAAAACCGGATAGCTGCTTCAGCAATTCCTCCCACCCAGGTTCCTGGTTGAGAATGGCGACGATCACCGACGCGTCGACAAACATCAGTCTTCCCACATCTCGTCGGTGAACTTCTTCATATCGAAATCGGGATTGGGCAGGCCAAGCTTCCTGGCCCTGTCCTGAAGACTGGCGATCCGATCGCGCAGCGGCACCTTCGCCCGATTGCGCTCAAGTTCGTGTACGAGCGCGACCCGCACCGCCTCCGTTTTGCTCGGAGCGTTCGTCTCGCGTTGCAATCTGCTGGCCAGCGCATCCACTTCGTCGTCGCGGATATAGAGCGGCATCGAATATCCTCCGTTGGATATTCATATATTCCATCTCGTATATCACTTCAAGTTGCAGCGTTGGCCTCCCTCGCCGCCCGCGTCAGCAGCCGCTGGTAGAACAGGCCGATGCCGATCAGCACGGCGCCAAGACCGATGAAGGACAGCGCCCTGAGCACGCCTTCCAGTTCCGACATGTCGAACAGGAAGACTTTTACCACGGCAATCGCGATCAGCGCCGCCGAGGCAATGCGCAGCACCTGCGACTTCAGCCAGACGCCGGCGGTCAGCAGCACGACGCCGATGATCAGCCAGAGCGCCGAATAGGTGTAGGTCTCAAGCTGCCCGAGGCCGCTCCACAGGCCGATGAACTCGCCCTTGAACACGCGCCTGACCGACAGTGTGGCGTAGGCGAAGACAAGCAATGCCGCCACTACCGCCAGCATCTGCGCATACCATGGCGGCCGCTTGTCCCTGGCATAGAGCGCCAGCCCGCCGGCGGCTATGGCCGGCAACAGGTAAGCCAGGAACAAGAGGTTGAACACCGGGATCTGGCCGGTCGATTCGTCGGTGAACAGCGGATTGAGCACCAGGAAATGCTGGAGGACGATGAAGGCGACCGAGAGCACGCCGGCGGCCATCGAGCCGTAGCGCAGCAGAGAGCTTGGCGAGCGCATGTCGATGGCCACCAGTATCGCGCCGGCACCGATGGCGATCAGCGTATAGATCGCCTGTTCGGCGAGCGTCACCGGGCCGGTGTCGATGACGCCGCCATGCATGGCGTGGCGCACCAGCATGGCGACGGTGAGCAGCGCAAACAGGGCTGCACCCGCCTCCATCGCTAGGCGCGGCCGGCCATTGCCAGTTGTTGGTAGTGCGGGGGTGGTACGCGCGAGTTGCCAGGCGGCAAAGCCGAAGGCCAGCGCCGGCACGCCGTATCCCGGCAGCAGCCAGTTGAACACCGGCGTCGTCGTCAGGAACTCGGCGCCGACGATGGTCGGATCGAAGGCGACGCGGCCGAGCACGGCGACGACCGCGCCGACCGAAATCCAGCCCAGCACGGGATAAGAACGCCAACGCGTCGCCAGCGCCGGCACGATGGCGGCAACGCCGGCAAGAATGGTCGTCCAGCCGGATCCGAAGGCCATGTGCAGCATCAGCAGGCCGGCCAGAGCCGAGCCGCAAAGCGCGAAGGAGACGGCAATGTCGCCCTTGAGCGGCGGCTGTTCGGCGCGCGCGATCCATTCGCCACCGGCAGCGAAGACAACAACCAGAAGGGCAGCTATCGCTGCGTAGACAAGGTCGCGGTCGAGATTGCCGTAGGCGAGCCACAGCGTCAGCAGAATAAGGAGCGGCGCAGCGACGCCCCATGCCGCCCAGCATGCCGCGCGGACCCGTGCTGAGGCGGCGAAGCGGCGTGCGGCCCAGAAGCCGGCGCCGATGAAAACCAGGCCGAGGGCAATGCCGATGCGCAGCGTCAACGGATTTCCGGCCGCCACCGGCATGCCGTCAAAGCCGATATTCCCCTGGGTTATGTCGGAGCCGATGGTGGTGGGCGGAATGATGCCGAGATGGATCATCACGCTCACCACGCCGGCGGCATGCAGCAGCGGCAGCGCGCGCGGCCGGTAGAGTGCGGTGGCGACAAGGGCGACGAGGACGAAGGCGCCCGGCAAGGCGCCACCGGCGGCGACCAGCGTCGTGTCGACGGACAGGCCTAGCGCTGAAAACGCAACGAAAACGCCTGGCACGATAGAGGGCCAGTCGAAGCCGGTCTTCGCCGTCTCCGCTTCGCTGTCACGTGTGCCCAGCCAGACAAAGGCAAGCACCGCCAGCGTCACCGCGTCGATGAACAGGATGACGGCAAGGTCGGCGACTAGCGTGCTCATCATGTAGACGATGGTCCAGGCGCCGGTGCCGAAGAAGGCCGCCGCAATCAGGAATTTCCAGTCGCGAATGCGGGCGATCACGGCTGTGGCGGCAAGCACGATCGCCAGGTAGACGAACAGCGCCCATGGGTTGGGCGCCTGCGAGGACACAAGCGCCGGCGTCGCCATCGAGCCGACGAGACCGATGCCGGCCAGGGCCTGGCCGTGGACGAGGGCGGCGACAATGGTCGCCACGCCGATGGCGCCGAGCACGGTGAAGGCGAAGGCCGGCCCGACGAAACCGTAAATGGCATGCGCGGCATAGACCGTACCGAACAGGATGAAGGCGCCGGCAGCCGTCAGGATCGCCGGAATATAGGCGCCTGCAGCCCCTTGCACCGGCACCTTGAAGCCGGTGCGGCGGATGAACTCGCCGCCGCCGATCAGCACCAGGCCGAGCAGCGCCGCCAGGGACAGCCGCACTTCAGGGCCGAAAATGCCGGCCTCGATGGTGTAGCGGATCAGGAACAGGCCGCCCAGGGCCAGCGCGACGCCGCCGACCCAGACCGCCCAACGGGTGCCGAGCGCCGTTTCGACCTCTGACTGGCGGGCTGCCTTCGCCGTGGCGGCAGGCGCGGATCCGGTGAATGCCGCCCTGGCCGCGGCCGACAGTTCTGGCACGGCCTCGCTGGTGGCCGCATCGGCTTCGGCGGCCGGTGCCTGGGCATGTGCCGCGTCGGCTGTTGTTGGCGAAGCTATGTCGGCAACTGGTGCGGTGGCCTGAGCGGCATCCGCCGGTGCGCTTGCAGCCTGCTCGACCGGTTTGGCAACGGGCGGTGTCGCATGCACGCCGGACAGAACCAGGCTGCGCAGCGCTCCGAGCTCGCGCTCGATCAGACTGACGCGGCCCTGCTGGCGCAAGACGAGGACAAAAAGCACGATAACGACGACGGCGCCAATCAGGCTTTCAAACATCGCGGTTCCCCCAAACCAGGCCAGTTTTCACTGACAATTGCGGCGGCCACACGGCCACCCCAGACGGCTATTCAAGTCACGCCACCGCAATGGTGGCCGAAAAGAAGTTATCGAGCATGTTTCGTCGGCAAATTCCAGCGGCCTACGGTCTTTATCCTCACCCATCATCTGAGATAGCCAGGAATGGCATGCCGCCGCCACTTGCCCAGGAGCCATGCTATCCTCGGATGAACTGTGGGGAAATCGAATGCCGAAACGAAGTGCAGGGCTGCTGATCCACCGGACAAGGGCCGGC
Organism: Mesorhizobium sp. M0001; assembly: GCF_040324255.1. NCBI lineage: Bacteria > Pseudomonadati > Pseudomonadota > Alphaproteobacteria > Hyphomicrobiales > Phyllobacteriaceae > Mesorhizobium > Mesorhizobium sp. M0001. The sequence continues at coordinate 128,905 of NZ_JAMYVS010000007.1, read as the reverse complement.
ATTCTCGAATTTCTGCTCGTCCATCCCGGCGGCCCGTTCTGGGCAAGGAAGGATGAAGGCGCTTGGTCGATCCCCAAGGGCCTCGTCGAGGACAATGAAGATGAGTTGGCCGCCGCCCGGCGCGAGGCTGGGGAAGAACTCGGAGTCAGCATCGAGGGTGATTTCGAGCCTGTCGGCAGCTATCGGCAAGCCGGCGGCAAGATCGTCATCGCCTGGAGTGTCGAAGCCGATTTCGATCCCGATGCCGTTAAAAGCAACATGTTCACGATGGAATGGCCGCCCAGGTCAGGCGTGACGAGGGAATTTCCCGAAATCGACAGGGCCGGCTGGTTTTCCTTCGCGGAGGCCAGCCTCAAGATCCTCGGCGGTCAGCGCGCCATCCTCGATGATTTCATGGAGCATCGCAAGGCCGGCTGAGGCTCTTGCCCTACGAGTACCCCACCCTAACCCTCCCCACAAGGGGGAGGGAATGCTGCCGCATGCAGCTTTTGCTGTGAACCTGGACGGTTGCGGAGGTCAGCACCCACCGAGTCTCCCTCCCCTTTCTGGCGCAGCGTCTGCCGTAGTGGCGGCATTGCCGCCCGAATGATGCTTGCGCAAGGCGGCGAGGAAGCCGGCACGGGCATCGGGCTGTTCGATGCCGCGCGGCTCGTAGACATGGCGGGTGAAAAAGAAACCGGTCAGATGGAAGGCGTCCTCGAGTGCCGCGTGGTCCGCCCGCAAGCCGGAGCCGCGCTGCAGGAAGGCCGGCAGCGCCAGCATCTTGTCGCGCCACGGCGCACCGGCGGCTCGCGACACCGCACGGCCGGATTTCGGCGAGACATAGGCCAGATCCTGCCTGGCGCCGGTCGCCGCGCACTGGCTGAGATCGAGGCCGAAGCCGAGTTCGTCGAGGATGAGCAGTTCGAAGCGCGCCACCAGTTCGCCGGCGGCATCCGAATCGTCCAGATGGGCGATCATCACGGCAAGCGTCTCATACAGGCCGCCATGGGCGTCGCGCTCGGGCAGGAGTCTGAGATGCGCGGCCATGGTCTGCAGGCCGTAGACGGCGACTGCGCTGTCCATCAACCGGGCGGCATTCATCTCGATCGCCTCGGCCTGGAAGGTGCCGAGATGCTCGTCGAGGCGTGCCCGCCACAAAAGGTCGACCCGGTTGCCGGGCTGCAGCACCGGCTGCTGCTTGCGCGAGCGCCCGCCGCGCACCAGGCCGAGATGGCGGCCATGCGCACGCGTCATTACCTCGAGAATGGCGCTGGTTTCGCCATGCTTCCGGGTGCCGAGTATGATTCCCTCGTCGCGCCATTCCATGGCAGGAGCTTGTCACCGGTTGCATGGCGAAATCAAGATTTTGGCGCACCGCGTGCGATCTGTGCTGACATTGGATCTCCGCACATCGTCAAAAGGCTCCGATCACGCGAATTTCCGGTGATCGGCCAGGACGTCGTCGATGACGCGGCGCGATCGCTCGGCTTCGGCTTGGTTGGCGTCGTGTCCGGCAACGGTGATCAGCGCCTTCCACAGCGTCCAGCCGCGGCCGCGCGCCCAGGTCGCTTCATCGACGTCGATGGCGGCACGGAACGCCTCCCGGCTCTCGCCCTGGAAGAACGTCCAGGCGATCGCCAGGTCGCAAGAGGGATCGCCGATCCCGGAGGTGCCGAAGTCGATGACGGCGCTCAAACGGCCGTTTTGGACCAGAAGGTTGCCCCAAGCGACGTCTCCGTGGAACCAGACGGGCGACCCTTGCCAGGTGGCGGCAAGGGCCGCATACCAGACAGCGGTGGCCGCCTGGGTGTCGATCTGCCCCTCCAGCGCCTGGAGTGCTTCCCTTGTCTGGTTGTCATACACGCTTGGCGATCCGCCGCGGAAGAAATTGTGCTGGCCCGCGGGCGGCCCGCCCGCCGGATCGATCCGCCGGAGCGCAATGAGGAACTTGGCCAGATCGACCGCGAACTGTCGGCGATCGGCGATTTCGGCGGTCTTGGCTGTTTCGCCGTCGATCCAGCGGTAGACGGACCATTGCCAGGGGTAGTCCTCCCCAGGCTCGCCCATCGCCAGTGGAACCGGGATCGGCAGCGGCAGAAGCGGCGCCAGCCTGGGCAGCCAGCGGTGCTCTTTTTCGACCTGCAAGGCATATGGTGCGGCACTCGGCAGCCGCACAGTCATATCATTGCCGAGGTGGAAGGTTCGGTTGTCCCAGCCGCCAAACGCCACCGGCCTCACCGGCAGATGCCGCCATTGCGGAAATTGCGCGGCGATCAACCGGCGCACGAGATCGGTATGGATGGTCGGTTTTGGATCAGGCATGTCATCGTCTCAAACTGCCGGGCGGCATTTCCAGACGATGAAGCTCAATGGGGAAACTCAAGCCCCATCTCGCGGTAGCGCTCGGGGTCGTCGCCCCAGTTTTCACGCACTTTGACGAACAAGAACAGGTGCACTTTCTGCTCGAGAATGCCAGCTATTTCCATGCGCGCCGACTGGCCGATGGCACGGATGGTCTCGCCCTTGTGGCCGAGCACGATCTTCTTCTGGCTGTCGCGCTCGACATAGATGGTCTGGTCGATGCGCACCGAGCCGTCCGGTTTCTCTTCCCATTTCTCGGTCTCGATATGCGAGGAATAGGGCAACTCCTGATGCAGCCGCAGATACAGCTTCTCGCGGGTGATCTCGGCGGCCAGCTGGCGCATCGGCAGGTCCGAGATCTGGTCTTCCGGATAGTACCAGGGGCCGACCGGCAGAGCTTGCGCGAGATAGTCGAGCAAATCCTTGCAGCCGGAGCCGGTCAGCGCCGAGACCATGAAGGTGCGCTTGAACGGCACCTTTTCGTTTGCTGCCGCAGCCAGGGCCAGCAGCGCCTCGTGCTTGACCCGGTCGACCTTGTTGAGGATCAGCACCATCGGCTGGCGGACGTCCTTCAGCCGCTCGAGGATGGCGTCGGCGTCACCCCTGATGCCGCGCTCGGCATCGATCAGCAGCAGCACGATATCGGCGTCCTTGGCGCCACCCCAGGCGGTGGTCACCATCGCGGTGTCGAGCCGGCGCTTCGGCTTGAAGATGCCGGGCGTATCGACAAAGACGATCTGCGCGTTGTCATGCGTGGCGATGCCGCGCACGATGGCGCGGGTGGTCTGCACCTTGTGGGTGACGATCGACACCTTGGCGCCGACCAGTTGGTTGACCAGCGTCGACTTGCCGGCATTGGGCGCCCCAATCAGGGCAACGAAGCCGGAATGCGTGGGCTCCGCTGCCGGAGGGAGATCTTCGCTGCCGGTCATGCCGCACTCCCTTGGTTGGCCCAGATGCCCTCGCGCATAAGAAACGCCGATGCCGCCGCTTCTTCGGCTGCGCGGCGAGAGCCGCCCGTGCCGCTTGCCGGCGCAAACCCGCCGACCTTCACGGACACCGTGAAAACCGGTTGATGTTCAGGTCCCTCGCGTTTCTCGATCGCGTATTCGGGCCTGACATCGCTGGTCTTGGCGAGCCATTCCTGCAGGTCGGATTTCGGATTGGGCGGCTTGGCCACCACCTTTTGCGAGCGCGGCTCCCAGTAGCGCAGGACGAATTGCCTTGCGGCATCGAGGCCGCCGTCGATATAGACCGCCGCGATCAGCGCCTCGACCGCATCCGCCAGATAGTTTCCGCCCGAGCCACGCGAGCGCGCCTTCAAGGCAGCGTCGGCCCGAACCAGATCTTCGAGCTGCATTTCAATGCCGATCTCGGAGCATGTCCGCGCATCGACCAGGGCATTGAAGCGCGGGGCGATTTCACCTTCCGGCGCTTCAGGAAACTTTTCGAAAAGCAGGTCGGCAACGATCAGGCCGAGCACGCGGTCGCCAAGGAATTCGAGGCGCTGGTTGTTGCTGCTTGCCTTGACCGCACTGGAATGGGTCAGCGCGGTCTCGAGCAAACGGACATCCCGGAAGGAATGGCCGGTTTTGGCTGTCACCAAATCGGCCAGAGTTTCACCCGTCGGGCGCTTCAAAGCCATCAATTCACGAAATGGAACAGGCGCGACAGGCGCACCAGCGACGGCCATTTCCAGATCTCGAGCGGGCTCGCCTTCCCGGCGATCGAGAAGAAGACGATGTTGGCGCGGCCGACAAGGTTCTCCGCCGGCACGTAGCCGACGCTGAGGCGGCTGTCGGAGGAGTTGTCGCGGTTGTCGCCCATCATGAAATAGTTGCCGGGGGGCACGACGAACTCGCGGGTGTTGTCGGTGATCGAATTCGGTGTCAGGTCGAGCGTGTCGTAGCTGACGCCGTTGGGCAGGGTCTCGCGATAGACGTCGACCGGCTCAGGCACTTCCGTGATATCAGGATTTTGGATCTGGCCGGTTTTCACACGAGGCACGCCCTGGCCGTTGATGAACAATTGGCCGTCCTTCATCTGGATCTTGTCGCCGGGCAGGCCGACGACGCGCTTGATGTAGTCGAGCGACGGATCCGGCGGGAACTTGAAGACCACCACGTCGCCGCGCTTCGGATCGGAACCCCAGATGCGGCCGGAAAAGATGTCGGGGCCGAATGGCAGCGAATAACGCGAGAAGCCATAGGACCATTTGGTGACGAACAGATAGTCGCCTTCGAGCAAGGTCGGCCGCATAGAGCCGGACGGGATCGAGAAGGGCTGGAACAGCAAGGTGCGGATGACCATCGCCAGCAGCAAAGCCTGGATGATGACGCTGACGATTTCGCCAAGCCCGCCGGATTTCTTCTCGGATTTTTCAGCCACGCTCATGTCGTCCTCGATTGTGCGTTGGATGGTATAGAGTCTCGGCGCGCGCTGGGCAACGTCAAGTCGGCTTTAGATAGCGGTCGTCTGATGCAATCAATGTGGCGCTTGTTCGGCGGGCAACGCCTCGATGATCACAAAGGCTTGAGCAAGCGGGAAATCATCGGTGATTGTGAGGTGGATCGCCGCTCTGTGCCCCTGTGGCAGGATTTTGGCCAGCCGTGCCGCCGCTCCCCCGGTCAGCGCCATCGTCGGCGCGCCGCTGGGCAGGTTGGCGACCCCCATGTCGCGCCAGAACACGCCCTGCGCCAGGCCGGTGCCAAGCGCCTTGGCGCAGGCCTCCTTGGCGGCGAAGCGCTTGGCATAGGAGGCTGCGCGGCCCTTGCGGCCTTCCGAGCGGACCTGTTCGACCTCGGTGTAGATGCGCTGGATGAAGCGCTGACCATGCCGTTCCAGCGACTTTTCGATGCGTCTGATGTCGATCAGGTCGCTGCCGATGCCGATGATCATTCCGCCGGAACTTCCCGTCCGCGGTGCTCGGCCTTATGCGCCCGCTCTGCCATGCGCTTCCTGCGCTGCTCGCGAAAGGCTGTCATCCCCCAGCGGGTGATACCGTAGAAGATCAGCCCGAAGATCAGGCCGAGCGGCACAGCGCCGATCAGCATCGGCTCGAGCACCGGATGCCACAGTTTTGCAAACGACAGCGTGTGCATCATCTCACCAAGATGCGCAGGCGGTCCGTTCTTGGGCAGGCGTTCATGCAGGATCAGCTTGCCGACTTCCCAGGACGCTCCCCACAGCAGCGGGAAAGTCAGCGGATTGCCGAAGAATACCGCGCCGAGGGCGGCGGCCACCAGATTGCCGGCGACCACCCAGCAGAGCACGGCGGCGACGGCGAAATGGAAGCCGAGCGGAAAGAAGGAGGCGAAAACGCCGGCCGCGACGCCGGCCGCGACCGCATGCGGTGTCGCCTTCAGCCGCAGGATGCGCTTGGAGAAATATTGCAACGAGCGCGAAAACGAGCGGCGCGGCCACAGATAGGTACGCACCCGCTCCAGAATGCCATCAGGCTTTCGGCGTCGAAAAAGCACTCTGTTCCAGTTCCCGGTTCGTCACGCCCAAATTGCAACCATCCCTGGCCGGGCGCGGTCGCTCCATCTTGCGCTTCGAGGGCGCAGAAAGGCAACAACGACTTTGATATAGCGACTGCCTTGCGGCGGAACAATGAAACGCCGCCGCGATGGTCTGCCGCAGGCGGGTAACAAGAGCGCCATTGGGGCGAAACTGAGGACAACACAACATCCAAGCGAGACTTTCATGACGACGATCAGGCCTGCCCGGGAAGACGACGCCGAGGCGGATAGACTATTCCCGATATTCGCTGACTTCGACCAAATTGCTGTCCGGGTCGCGGAAATAGACCGACATCATCGTGCCGCGGGCGCCGGTGCGCTCGACCGGGCCGACTTCGATGGCAACGCCATTGGCTTCGAGACTGGCGCAAATCTCGGCAAGCGGCCTTGCGGCGACCAGGCAGAAATCGCCGGAGCCAGGCATCGGCGTCTTGGCTTTCGGTTCAAAAGTGTGCGTTGCCTGATGCAGATTGATCTTCTGCGATCCGAACAGCAACGCCGTCGGCCGCTCCGGCTCGTCGAGGCGCTTCAGGCCAAGCACCCGCTGGTAGAAGGCGCAGCTGTCCTCCACCGAGCGGACCGTCAGCACGAAATGATCGATGCCGGCGATCATTGTGATGTCCCCTAGATGTTGCGGCTTCCTGGCTTAACGGCGGGAATGGCGGCAAGTTCCGGCGGCAGGCGGTCGGCGGGATAGGCCGGGACCTCGTATTCGGCAAGCGCGATCAGCGGCACGCCGACATTGGTCTTGCCGGCCGAGCGGTCGATGATGCAGGCCGCCGCCACGACCTCGGCGCCAATCGCGCGCAGGCAGTCGATGGTTTCGCGGATCGAAAGACCAGTGGTGACGATGTCCTCGACGATGACGACGCGCGAGCCGGCAGCGATCTCAAAGCGGCGCAGCCTGAACTCGCCGCCTTCGCGCTCCACCCAGATTGCAGGCACACCGAGATGGCGCGACGTCTCATAGGCCGGGATCAGGCCGCCGATCGCCGGGCCGACGACGTAGCCGATCTTGCCCGGCACCGCCTTTTGAATCTTCTCGGCCAGCGCCTTGCAAAGCCGCTCGGTCTTGTCGGCATGCATGAAGACGCGCGCCTTCTGCAAGAAGACCGGGCTGCGCAGGCCGGACGTCAGGATGAAATGCCCCTCCAGAACAGCGCCCGCCTCGCGGAAAATGCCCAGCACCTCGTCGGTATTCATAACTCGCCCCATGTCCATGGTGAATGGTGAATGGTGAATGGTGAATGGTAGTGAGAGCGCCTTCTTTCACTATTCACTATTCACTATTCACTATTCACTATTCACCCATTCACACGCCGCGCATCGCTGACGCTCGAATTATCCTTGAGCTGCGACAGCAGCCGGTTGAGGTGCTTCAGATCCCAGACTTCGAGATCGATCAGCATTTCGGTGAAGTCGGGCGCGGTGCGCACCATCGACAGCGTATGAATGTTGGCGTCGTTGGAGGCAACGACCTGGGCGATATCGGCGAGCGAGCCCGGCGCGTTGATGGCGGTGACCGAGACGCGCGCCGGAAAGCGCTCCTTGGTCTGCTCGTCAATGTCCCAGCGCACGTCGATCCAGCGCTCCGGCTGGTCGTCGAAGGCCTGCAGCGCCGGCGACTGGATGGGATAGATGGTGATGCCGGTGCCCGGCTGGACAATGCCGACGATGCGGTCGCCTGGCACGGCCCCTTCCGGCGCGAAACGCACCGGCAGGTCGCCGCGCACGCCGCGGATCGGCACCGCGCCATCGCGCGGCTGGTCCTTGTCCTTGCGCGCGGCTCGTGTGCCGGGCATCTGGAACAGCATGCCGGCGGCGTTGCGGATCTTCGACCAGCCCTCCTCGCGCTGCTTGGGGGCGCTGACGGTGACGCGCTCGTCCTTGTAGTCTGGGAAGACGGCCTTCATGACGTCGGTCGAGGCAAGTTCGCCGCGCCCGACCGAGGCCAGCACATCCTCGATGTCCTTGCGCGCCAGCCGGTGCAGCACCGGCTTCAGGCTTTCCTTGGTGAAGGTCTTGCCGGCGCGTTCGAAGGCGCGCTCGAGAATGCGGGCACCAAGACCTGAATATTGCTTGCGAATGGCGTTCTTGGTGGCGCGGCGGATGGCTGAGCGCGCCTTGCCGGTGACCACCACCGACTCCCACGCCGCCGGCGGCACTTGCGCCTTGGAGCGGATGATCTCGACCTCGTCGCCGTTCTTCAGTTCCGTCATTAGCGGCATGATGCGGCCGTTGACCTTGGCACCGACGCAGGTGTCGCCGACATCGGTGTGCACGGCATAGGCGAAGTCGATGGGCGTGGCGCCGCGCGGCAGCGCAATCAGCATGCCTTTCGGCGTGAAGCAGAATACCTGGTCCTGGAACAGCTCCAGCTTGGTATTTTCGAGGAAGTCTTCCGGGTTGTCGCCTTCTGCCAGTTGCTCGATGGTGCGCCGCAGCCAGGCATAGGCGTTGGTCTCCTTCGAGATCGCATGGGCGGCGCCGTTCGTCTTGCCGCCGGTGTCCTTGTAGATCGAATGGGCGGCGACGCCATATTCGGCGATCTTGTTCATCTCGCGGGTGCGGATCTGCAGTTCGACGCGCTGGCGCGACGGGCCGACAATGGTGGTGTGGATCGAACGGTAGTCGTTCTGCTTGGGCGTAGAAATGTAATCCTTGAAGCGGCCAGGCACCATCGACCATGTGGTGTGGATGGCGCCGAGCGCGCGGTAGCAGTCTTCGACGCTGTCGACGACGACGCGGAAGCCGAAAATGTCCGAGAGCTGCTCGAAGGACAGCGCCTTGGCCTCCATCTTGCGGAACACCGACCACGGCTTCTTCTGCCGGCTCTTCACGCCGGCGTTGATGGCATGCTTTTCGAACAGCGCCGACAGCGCCTTTTCGATGTCGGTCAGCACGCCCTTGTTGCGCTCGAATATCTCGGCAAGCCGCGCGGTGACGGCGCGATAGGCTTCCGGATTGATGAAGCGGAAGGCGATCTCTTCCAGTTCCTCGCGCATGCCTTGCATGCCCATGCGCCCGGCGAGCGGCGCATAGATGTCCATCGTCTCCTCGGCGATGCGCAGGCGCTTGGCCTCGGGCATGTGGTCGAGGGTGCGCATGTTGTGCAGACGGTCGGCGAGCTTGACCAGCAGAACGCGGACATCCTCCGAGATGGCCAGCAACAGCTTGCGCAGGTTTTCCGCCTGCTCGGCCTTCTTGGAGACGAGATCGAGCTTCTTCAGCTTGGTCAGGCCTTCGACCAGCTTGCCCATTTCGGGGCCGAACAGATCGTCGATCTCGGCCCGCGTCGCGGTGGTGTCCTCGATCGTGTCATGCAGCAAGGCGACGGCGATCGTCGCCTCGTCCATGTGCATTTCGGTGAGGATGGCGGCGACTTCGAGCGGATGCGAGAAATAGGGATCGCCGGAAGCGCGCTTCTGGTGGCCATGCTTCTGCATGGCGTAGACATAGGCCTTGTTGAGCAACGCCTCGTTGACGTCAGGCTTGTAGCGCGCAACGCGCTCGACAAGCTCATACTGACGCATCATGGGCGGGTTCTCACGGTGCTGAAATGATTGATGCGCCGCACTGATGTACGGCGCATCTCATAGATAGCCACGAAACTCACGGGACGGAAGTGCCGGAACCATATTCCCGGCAGGTCCAGGGCAGCGATTAGTAGTCGTCGCTCTTTTCCGGGGGAACCAGGCCCTCGATGCCGGCCAAAAGGTCTTCCTCGGTCATGCGATCGAAGGTGACGTTTTCTTCGGCGTCGTCGGCATCGGTAGCTGCAACTGCGTTGCCGGTCTGGTCGGCGATCGCCTCGCCGTCGGCCTCGGGCTCGTCGACCTCGACATGCTTCTGCAGCGAGTGGATCAGATCTTCCTTGAGGTCGTCGGGCGACAGCGTCTCGTCGGCGATCTCGCGCAGCGCTACGACCGGGTTCTTGTCGTTGTCGCGGGGCACGGTGATCGGCGCGCCCTGGCTGATCTGGCGGGCACGGTGGCCGGCGAGCAGCACGAGCTCGAAGCGGTTGTCGACCTTGTCGATGCAGTCTTCAACGGTTACGCGGGCCATTGATTGCCCCTTTCATGCCTGGATTTGATGGAAAACAGGCGCGGTCCATAACCCGAACGCCGCCAAAATACAAGCATTATGGCGCCGTGGCCCCATCGGCTGGCGAATGCCAGTCTCTGGCGCCGGTGAATGCCTTGCCGGCAAAGCCCGCCTACCGGCGACGACACGGCTCCGATCACAATTGCTTGCAGTGCGCCCCGGCACCCTTGGATTGCCGTAAAACTGGCGCTATCTCGGTTGACGAAAGGTCAGCCGGTTTATTTACGAGCCGACCGATATAACGACCCATTTCGATTAGTCCGCCACCTATTTCGAAAAAGGAATATTGCCATGTTCGACCCCCGTGAAAAAATCGCTCTTTTCATAGACGGCGCCAATCTCTACGCCACCTCGCGCGCACTCGGCTTCGACATAGACTACCGCAAACTGCTGTCCAGCTTCCAGAAGCGCGGCTATTTGCTGCGGGCCTATTACTACACCGCTCTGGTCGAGGATCAGGAATACTCTTCGATCCGTCCCCTGATCGACTGGCTCGACTATAATGGCTTCAAGGTGGTGACCAAGCCGGCCAAGGAGTTCACCGACTCGACCGGCCGCCGCAAGATCAAGGGCAATATGGACATCGAACTGACCGTCGATGCGCTCGAACTTGCCGATGTCGTCGACCACTATGTCATCTTCTCCGGCGACGGCGATTTCCGCACACTGGTCGAAGCGCTACAGCGGCGCGGCCGCAAGGTCTCGATCGTCTCGACCATGGCCTCGCAACCGCCGATGATCTCGGACGATCTGCGCCGCCAGGCCGACCATTTCATCGATTTGACCTCGCTGAAGAACGAGGTCGGCCGCGATCCCTCCGAACGGCCGGTGCGCAGGCCCGAGCCGGCCGAAGTCGAAGAGGAAGACTATTGACGGCGGCGGCCTTGGAGGCCGCTCCCGAACCCGACCGCGACTGCCCCCTCTGCCCACGCCTGCATGATTTCATCTCAGACTGGCGACGGCGCGAGCCGTCGTGGTTCAACGCGCCGGTGCCGACCTTCCTGCCGCCTGATGGCGAGGACGCCGTCGAGCTGCTGATCGTCGGGCTGGCGCCCGGCCTGCGCGGCGCCAACCGCACCGGGCGACCGTTCACCGGCGACTATGCCGGCGACCTGCTCTACTCAACGATGATCGCTCACGGTTTTGCCCGCGGCGAGTTCAAGGCGCGGCCGGATGACGGGCTCGAACTGATCGGCACCGCGATCACCAATGCGGTGCGCTGCGTGCCGCCGGAGAACAAGCCGGTCGGCGCCGAGATCTCCACTTGCCGCAGCTTTCTGGTGCCGACGATCGCGCGCTTTCCAAAATTGCGCGCCGTGCTGGCGCTGGGCTCGATCGCCCACCAGTCGACCGTCAGGGCGCTCGGTCAGCGCGTCGCTGCCTATCCGTTCAAGCACGGCGGTCGGTTGCCGGCCGGCGGCGTCACGCTGTTTTCCAGCTATCATTGCTCGCGCTACAACACCAACACTGGGGTGCTGACCGAAGCGATGTTCGTCAAGGTATTCAGCGAGATCGCGTCGTTCCTGCGGAACTAGACGCTGCCTCTCAAATCCCTCGAGCACGATCTTGCCCTTGGCCTTGCCGGTCTCGATCAGCGCATGGGCGCGCTTCAGATTGGCGGCATTGATTGGGCCGAACGTCTCGCCCAGCCTGGTGCGGATGGTGCCGGCGTCGACAAGGCGCGCCAGTTCGTTGAGATGTTCGCCCTGCGCGGCCATATCGGGCGTTTCATACAGCGAGCGGGTGAACATCGGCTCCCAGTGGACCGAAACGCTCTTGCGACCCAGTCGCGGGTTTCGGGCCGCGATGCGGTGGCGATCACCGTCAGATCGGTCAGCTGGCGCGCGAGCTGGACCGCGATCGACCCGACGCCGCCGGCGCCGCCGACGATCAGGATGGTGTTCGCGGCGCCGATGACTAGCTTCTTCACATCGAGGCGGTCGAACAGCGCCTCAAAGGCGGTGATCGCCGTCGTCGGCAGTGCTGCCGCCTGCGCATAGCCGAGCGAGCCAGACTGGGCTCATCGCCCGCAAGGTCTATGCGCAGATGCCGCCGAAGGTCGAGTACAGCCTGACGCCTCGTGGCCGAAGCCTGGAGCCCGTGATCACCGCGCTGAAGGTCTGGGGCGATGGGAATGTGACGCTGGCGCCGGAGGTTTCCCAGGCCGCTTGAAGCGGAGGCGTGGCAACCGCTTGCGTTGTCCGGCCCGTCTCACACCGGCAGCAGCGCGTCCGGCTTTATATCCGATATCGACGTATAGGTGTGCGTTTCCCTGACACCGGGCAGCGGCAGGATCACGCGCTTCAAAAAATCCTGATAGGCGGCCATTTCCGAAATGCGCGCTTTCACCAGATAGTCGAAGCCGCCCACGACCATATGGCACTCCAGCACTTCGGAGGCCTTTGCTACCGCTTCGGCGAAACGGTCGAACACATGCGGCGCCGCCTGGTCGAGCCTGACTTCGATGAAGACGAGCGTGCCGCGGCCGATCTTTTGCGGATTGAGCACGGCCCGGACCGCGGTGATGAAACCCTCACGGAAAAGGCGCTTCACGCGCTGGCTGGTGCCGGTCGGCGACAGGCCGACACGGGCGGCGAGATCGAGTGTGGTGCGACGCCCATCCTCCTGCAACAACCGCAGCAGGCTGCGGTCGATGGCATCAAGTTGGTCGGATTCATGATTCACGTTCATGGCTCCTCTATTGTGTGAGATTCACGCCCAGCTCGCGAAAGCAGCCTATTTTGTCGCACCATTCTCAACAATAGGCTGCGCTTTCAACGAGAGCCGTCTGGAGGAAGAATCCTCCGCTGGCAGAATCGAGCGGGACAAGAATGCGCGTGACAGAGGACCGAAACACAAAGCCGGCAATTCTTGCGGGCCTCGCCATGATCGGCATTTACGCCGTGCAGTTCGTCGCAGCCCGCTTTAGCCTGCGGGAGCATCTTACGGCGACGGATGTCGCGACCTTGCGCTTTGTCGGTGCCGGACTGGTCATGCTGCCGGTTGTCTGGCGCGGCGGCCTGTCAGCCAGCAAAGCGTTGGGCTGGCGGCGTGCCTTGACGCTGGCGGCACTGGCCGGACTGCCCTACCCTATCATCATCAATTGGGGACTGACCTATGCGCCGGCAGCGCATGGTGCCGCACTTTGCCCTGCCTCGATCGTGTTCTTCTCATTCGTGCTGTCGCGCATCGCCACGAGGGAGAAAACCTCGCACCAGCGAACCATCGGCGTCGCAGCCATCATCGCCGGGCTGATCCTGTTCATTGCACCCGTGCGCACTGGCGGCGGCATGAAGGATGTCCTCTTCGGCGATCTTCTGTTCGTCGGATCCGGCGCGATGTTTGCCGCCTATGCCGTTCTCGTGCGGCGCTGGCGCGTCGATCCGGTTGCGGCGACCGCAACGGTGGTGCTGCTGTCATGCGTGCCGCTGCCGTTGCTCTATTTCTTTGCCCCAAGCGGCCTCCGCGCGGCATCAGTGGCCGAGATTGCCAGCCAGATCGTCATTCAAGGGTTTTTGGCGGGTGCGGCCGCCATGTTCCTGTACACCTATATCGTCCGGCAGCTGGGGTCGCAGGCGGCATCGCTGTTCATGCCATGCGTGCCGATCGCAACCGTGCTGATCGCGATGACGGTGCTCGGCGAGACGCCGACCGGCGCCCAGTTCGCCGCCGTACTGATCATGGCCGCGGGGATGGCTTTTTCGGCTCTTTCCAGGCCTGTTCCCAAGCCTGCGTAAGACTGCGGATGCCAAACTCAAGGCCAGCTGATTCGTTCAAGGCGATGGAGGCTTTTGCGAAGAGAGCGATGCGGGTGCAGCAAATAGCTCGGCCAGCGTTTGCTGCCCACCCTGCAGGACGTTGAGATCGACATCGCCCTCGATCCCGTCGACGCGGCCCATATTGTGGTACTGCCAGTAGATCCAGTCGTTGCGACCTGGCTCCAGGAGCAACGAGCGACGCCAGAGCGGGCGAACGTCGATTTTCCCGGCATAGGCGTCCTCGGCCTCGTCGGTCAGGTAGATGATCGCCGGCTTGCCGAACGCAGCTTCAACCGGTCCGAGGAAGGCCTGGAGTTCCGCGCTCAGCTGCTCCGGCGACGGGCGTTGCGGGCAGCTGCCGCCGAATTCGATGTCGACGACCGGTGGCAGCAGCGGCTGGTCGTGCGGCACCACCGCGATGAAATTTTTCGCCTGGTCGGCGCCCGGCCGGCAGAAGGTGAAGAAGTGATAGGCGCCGACCGCAAGCCCGGCCGCGCGCGCCTCGCGCAGGTTTTTGGCGAAGGCATCGTCGACATGGTCGCCGCCCTCGGTCGCCTTGATGACCGCGAAGGCGACATCGTCGGCGGCAACGCGCCGCCAGTCGATCTCACCCTGATGATGCGAAACGTCGATACCCCTGACCGGATAGCTGTCACGATCCGGCGAGAACGTCCGGAAATAGAAGATGCCACCTGCGGCGACGATGCCGGCGAAGACCAGACTGGCCGCACCCCAGAGAATGATCCGGTTCTTCAAGCCTTTCCCCATCGTATGTCGCTGGAAACTTGAAAGCCGATGTGGCTTTTCTGGGGCTGTGGCTCGAGGTTCTTAGCCCCGTTCCTTCATGAGCCGGCCCTTTTCGCGCGACCAGTCGCGCTGCTTTTCGCTCTCGCGCTTGTCGTGCAGTTTCTTGCCGCGGCCGACGGCGAGCAGCAGCTTGGCACGGCCCTGGTCGTTGAAGTAGATTTTCAGCGGCACCAGCGTCATGCCTTCGCGGTCGATGCTCTGCGCCAGTTTTGCCATCTCGCGCTTGTTGAGCAGCAGCTTGCGACGCCGCCTGGGCTCGTGGTTGAAGCGGTTGGCCTGCAGGTATTCCGGCAGATAGGAATTGATCAGCCAGATCTCGCCACCCTCGACCGAGGCGTAGCTGTCCTGGATGTTGGCCTGGCCCTGGCGCAGCGACTTGACCTCGGTGCCGGTCAGCACCAGGCCGGCCTCGACGGTGTCGAGCACCTCATAGGAAAACCGCGCCTTGCGGTTTTCCGCAACGGTTTTGTTGTTTGGATCGGCTTTTCTGACCTGGTTCATGATGCGGAGAGGTGGCGCCTCATCCTCAATTTATCAAGCCGGCGTGCTTCATCGCCGCATCGATCTTCTCGGCGGTCGACGCCTCGATGGTCACCAGCGGCGAGCGCACCACGTTCTCGACCTTGCCAATCTTCGACAGCGCGTATTTGACGCCGCACAGGCCGGGCTCAAGGAAGATGGCCTTGTGCAGCGGCAGCAGACGGTCCTGCAATTCCAGCGCCTTGGCGCTGTCACCGGACAGTGTGGCTTCCTGGAATTCGGCGCACAGCCGCGGCGCGACATTCGACGTCACCGAGATGCAGCCGACACCGCCATGAGCGTTGAAGCCGAGGGCAGAGGCATCCTCACCTGAAAGCTGGATGAACTCCTTGCCGCAGGTGGCGCGCTGTTCGGACACGCGCTCGACCTTGCCGGTGGCATCCTTGACGCCGACGATGTTCTTGAAGTCGTGCGCCAGCCTGCCCATCGTCTCCGGCATCATGTCGATCACCGAGCGCGGCGGGATGTTGTAAATGATGATCGGCAGCTTGGTCGCCCTGGCGACGGCAGCGAAATGCTCGTACAAGCCGCGCTGTGTTGGCTTGTTGTAATAAGGCGTGACGACCAGAGCGGCGTCGGCGCCCGCCTGCTCGGCATACTGCACCAGACCGACCGCTTCAGCGGTGTTGTTGGAGCCGGCGCCGGCGACGACCGGAGCGCGGCCCTTGGCCACATCGATGCAGACCTTGACGACATGGCGATGCTCGTCATGCGACAGCGTCGGCGACTCACCGGTGGTGCCGACCGGGACGAGGCCCGTCGTGCCCTCGCCAAGTTGCCATTCGACGAAAGCGCGAAAGGCTTTCTCGTCGAAACGTCCGCTCTTTTCGAACGGCGTCACGAGCGCAGTAAGCGAGCCTCTCAGCATGTCGTCCAACTCCTTGGAACTTGTTTGTTTATGCGTGTCATCGTCCCAAAACCGGTTCCCGCTTTTGGGCGACATGCATCGGGCGCCTTCTAGCCGAAAGCGAAGCCGCGCACCATAGTCTCGACACTGTTGCGCGGCAAGCATGCCGATGGTGCCAGCAAGCGCAATTCGAACGGCCTCGATAACCCTTTGTTTACGAGCTCTTCACGACCTAAGTCTAGGCTCTCGGGCACCTGGGCTTGCCATCTAAAGTGCCGCAACAGGGAAAGATCAGGATCATGCCGGCCAGTCGGCCACTCCGCTTCATATTGCTTGGCGCCGTTGCCCTGCTGATAGTGGGAACGGCGGCAAACGAGAGCGTCGACGAGCAGACGACCTCATCGATCCCGATGCCTGACATGCAAGATGGAGCGCAGACCGATGCGCCCTCCGCCAATATCGCCGTGTTGAAAGGCAGTCTCGACGCGTTGGCGACCGGCGATATCGCCGCGGCACGAGCGGTGCGCGAAACATTGCCGGCCAGTTCGCTGGACCGCCATATCCTGGCCTGGGCGATCGCGCTCTATGGCGGCGACCGTGTGCCGAGCAGCGAGATTGCCGATACCGCAAAGATGTTGCCGAATTGGCCGGGCACCATCGCTCTGCGCAAGAACAGCGAGCGCGCGCTCTACCGCGAAAGCCCGTCGCCGCAGACCGTGGTGAAAGCCTTTGACGGCAGCCAACCGCTGACCTTTCAAGGCGTGGTCATCCTTGCCCGTTCTTATGTAGCTCTTGGCAACACCAAGGCTGCGCTTTCCGTGCTGTCGCCATTCTGGCGCACCGAGAAGCTGGAAGCCAGGGACGAGGCGGCCGTCAGCAAGGAGTTTGGCGCCATCATTCCGGCTGCCGACCATCGTTTCCGCATGGAACGGATGTTTTATGCCGACCGGGAGAATTCGGCACTGCGGGTCGCAGCACTTGCCGGCGCGCAACCGCTGGCCGATGCCTGGGCCGCCGCCTCGCGTGGCGACAAGAACGCGGCCAAGCTGTTGAAAGCGGTGCCTGCCGCGCAGCAATCGGCCGGCTATTTCTTCGCGCAAGCCGAATATCTGCGCAAGCAGCGGAAGTTTGCGGACGCCGCCGCGGTGATGATGAAAGCGCCAACGAACCGCGACGCGCTGGTCGATCCCGATGCCTGGTGGGTCGAGCGCCGCGTGCTGTCGCGCGCACTGGTCGACCAGGGCGACTGGAAGACCGCCTACAAGGTCGTTGCCGCGCATGCCGCCGAAAGCCCCGCCAGCGCCGCCGAGGCCGAATTCCACGCCGGCTGGTATGCGTTGCGCGGCCTCAACGATCCTGCGACGGCCTCGACCCATTTTGCCCGCATCGCCGATCTCGCGCAGGGACCGATGTCGCTGTCACGCGCCTATTATTGGCTTGGCCGCGCGGCGGAAGTCGGCGGTCCAGGCGATGCGAAGGATTATTTCACCAAGGCGGCGGCCTATGGCACCACTTTCTACGGCCAGTTGGCGGCGGAACGGGTTGGCTTGCACACGCTGAACATTGTCTATCCCGAGCCAAGCACTGCCGACCGCCAAAGCTTTGACGGCCGCGAAGCCGTCAGCGCCATCAAGCGGCTGCAGGAGGCGGGCTACGACCGCTATGCCGAGACGCTTTACCGCGACCTCGCCGGGCAGTTGACCAGCCCCGGCGAGCTGGCGCTGCTTGCGGTGCTGGCGGAAAAGCAGGGCAATCATTTCATGGCGCTGAAGATCGGCAAGATCGCCGGCGCGCGCGGCATCGATGTCGGCGCGCTGTCGCATCCGCTGGGCGTCATTCCCGACACCGCCGACATATCCGGCTCGGGCAAGGCGCTGGCCTATGCGATCGCCCGCCAGGAAAGCGAATTCAATGTCGGCGCCGTCTCCAGCGCCGGCGCGCGCGGCCTGCTGCAGCTGATGCCGGGCACCGCCAAGCAATTGGCGAAGAAGGCCGGCGTGACCTTCTCGCAGGATCGGCTGACCAGCGACGCCGGCTACAATGCGACGTTGGGGGCTGCCTTCCTCGGCGAGCAGCTCGACCGCTTCGGCGGCTCCTATGTGCTGACCTTCGCCGGCTACAATGCCGGCCCCAACCGGGCCAGGCAATGGGTGGCCAAGTACGGCGACCCGCGCGGCAATGGCATCGACGCCGTCGTCGACTGGATCGAGCGGATTCCCTACACGGAAACAAGAAGTTACGTGCAGCGCGTGATGGAGAATTACGAGGTCTACAAGATGCGTATTTCGGGGAAGTACGATATCGTTGGGGATTTGGTGAACGGAAGGGGCTGAGGCGGCAGAGCTGTCGCCATGGGCAAACGTTGGGGATCCTTCGCGCCCCCCTCTGGCCTGCCGGCCATCTCCCCCACGAGTGGGGAGATCAGCTTCGTTGCCGATTTCGCCAATCTCCAACGTCGAAGGAAGGGCGTAGCGCCGGAACCGCCAATCTCCCCCCTCGTGGGGGAGATGTCCAGCAGGACAGAGGGGGGCGCTGTCCCTCCGACATTTCCAAGAGTGTCAGCTTGCCGACAACCCTCGATTTGACCGCTCCCACCCTCGCCTGTAGCAGACGGAGACAATCCGGCCAGGGAGTCCTTTTAATATGTCGAGCACCGACGGCTTCTCCGACTTTTTCTACACCGCGCCGGACGGGCTCAAGCTTCACGCCCGCGTCTATGGCGAGACCAATTCGGCAGACTGGCAGGTCGTTTGCCTGCCCGGCCTGACCCGCAACGCGCGCGATTTCCATGAGCTGGCGCTTTATCTGTCGCAGCGAACCGACAATCCGCGCAAGGTCATCGCCTTCGACTACCGTGGCCGCGGCCAGTCCGCTTACGATCCTGATATCGGCCACTACAATGTCGGCATCGAAGCCGGCGATGTCCTCGCCGGACTGGCCGCTCTGAACGTCGAGGAAGCGGCCTTTATCGGCACCTCGCGCGGCGGGCTGATCATCCACGTGCTCGGCGCGCTGCGGCCGGCCGCGCTGAAAGCCATCGTGCTGAACGACATCGGACCGGTGATCGAGGCCGCGGGGCTCGCCTATATCCAAACCTATCTCGACCCGGCACCGAAACCGAAGAGCCGCGCTGAGGCGATCGATGCCCAACGCGTCGCTCACGGCGCGGATTTTCCCGCTCTGACCGCAGCGGATTGGGAGCGGATGGTGTCGGCCCTCTACCGCGAGACGGACGAAAGCCTCCTGCTGCCGGATTTCGACACGCAGCTGGTCGAGACGGTGGCGGGCCTCGACCTCAGCAAGCCGTTGCCGGATCTGTGGCCGCAGTTCGAGGCGCTGGCGGCCATACCTTTGCTTGCCATTCGCGGCGCCAACTCGAAACTCCTGTCGGCCGACACACTCGACGAGATGCAAAAGCGTCATTCCGGCATGGAAGCGATCACCGTCGAGGGCCAGGGCCATGCGCCCTTCCTGGAGACAGGCAATCTGCCGGGCGCTATCGCGGCTTTCCTGGATGGAGTACCAAATGCGGCCCAGAAAAAGTAAACCCCAAGATCAAAGATGATCCTGGGGTTGCCGAGGCAGTATATGAAAGCCTTGGGTAACTATTTGGCTTTCGAGCTTTTCCGGGGCGCCTTGGGTGCCTTCGCCGCTGCCGCTTTACTTTTTTGAGCAGGCGCTGGCACTGAGGCCGTGGTCAGCGGCGATGCGAAGGCCGAGCTTTTTCCATCGCCGGATAACCCCTCGCCGCGGGGCGTTTCCAGCACGACAACGCAGCCGTCGAGATCGTTGGTGGCCAGATGCGCATAGCGCATGGTCATCGAAAGCGTCTGGTGGCCGAGCCACATCTGCACGCGGCGGATGTCGATGCCGCCCTGGACCAGACGCGAGGCACAGGTGTGACGCAAGATGTGCGGAACCACCTGGTCGTCGGCGCCGAGACCGACTTCGACCTTGGCATCGTTCCAGATGGCGCGAAACTGTGCCTGGCTGAGTTTGGTGAACGGACCCTTGGGCCGGCGGCCCTCTGACGGGGGCAGTTTGATCACCTCCTTGACCCGCTCGGTCATCGGGATGGTGCGGCTGCGGCCGGATTTGGTGATCCAGAACGAGACGCGATGTTCCTGGATGTCGTTCCAGATCAGTCCGAGCGCTTCGCCAAGGCGGCAACCGCTGTCGACGAGAAAGACCGAGAGACGGTAGGCATCCTCGCTGCGGGTCCTGATGGCGGCGAACAGCCTTGCTTCTTCGTCCCTTTCGAGGAAACGTATCCGTCCCGCCCGCTCCTTCTGGCGGCGGAACTCGGGCAGGCTGTGGATATCCCCCATCTTGTAAGCCTTGCGCAGCAGTTTGCTGAGGGCAGCCATCTTTCGATTGATGGTTGCGTTGCTGTTGCCGCGCTGGCGCAAGGTGCCGATAAGGTTGTCAAGGGTGCTCTGGTCGAAGGCGCTGAACCGTTCTCCGAGGAGAATCTCGTCTATTTCGCCGATGAAGGAGCTGACATTGTACTTATGTCGCCCATCATCCCAGAGTATGTCTCGGTACGCTGAAAAAAGCTCTCCGACCCGGTGCGACTTTACTTCTCTGATCTTGTTGTAGCTGTATTTTATCTTCGCATTTTGAGAAGAGAACATTGAGAAATGTTCGGAGGGGTCGCCCTCTTGTATCGCTTCGATGGTCATAAATTGCCACACCCCCGAGTGGATAGAGTCAGACCTACCCGCTTGGAAGCGTCCTTTCAAGAGATTTAATCACGCAGTTGTGAATTCATCCGCCCATCAGCGGATCCCACGAACTCACCCTACGGACTGTTCAGCTGCCGATTCCCCCTGTTCCTTCTGCTTGCCTTGACCCAGTCACGAAACAAAACAGCCCGGGCGTTGACGCGCCCGGGCTGGTATTCATTTGTCTAAAGCCAACCCTTAGAACGAGCGCTGGAAGCGGAGCATGCCGCCGATGGCGTCGTCGCCATCAGTGATACCGGTCCAGTTGTGGTTCGAGCCAAGGGTATCGACCTCGTCGATCTTGCCTGCATTGACGTAATCGACTTCGGCCGTGACCGTGAAGCCGGGAACCACGTCGTAGGCGATGTTCGCGGCGATGCCGAGGTTCTCACCTTCGTCATACGAGACCTGGGCGTTGAACGAGGTCTTCTCGTTGATGGTGTAGGTGCCACCACCCCAGACTGCCCAGTTGCCGTCCCACTGCTTGTAGAAGCCGCGACCGCCGGCCGGGAACGCATAGAGCGGGTCCGTGTAATTGTCGTCGGTGCCATAGCCGGCCATGATGAAGAGCGACAGGTTCTGCATCGGGGTGATGTCCAAACGAACCTTGCCAGCGACTTCTTCATAGTTGCTGTCGTAAGCGAGCACGCCGGTGATGGCGCCCCAGCCCTGCGTGTACTTCAGGCCGCCGACGACATGCGGAACGTAGCTGTCGATCGTGCCGACGCCGTAGGAACCGACCGTGGAGCCGCCCGCGCCCGAGCCTTCTTCGAGAGAGATCACGGCCGAGAAGCCGTTGCCCGCGTCGAAGTAGTACTGGATGACGTTGGTGTCGAAATCGCCGTAGGGAACGAGCGTATCCTGGATGACGTTGCCGGCGTAGCCGATGAACGTGTTGAAGGCCGATTCGTCCTTACCGACACGGAGGCCACCAAGCTGGATCCAGGCGAAGTTCAGCGAAGCACCGGTGTTGCCGGCAGGATTGACGTCACCAAGCGCGCCCGCATCACGGTTGTTGTTCTGGAAGTTGAAGCGGGTCTCAGTGTAGGTCTTCAAGGTGCCGAGCTCGGTTTCCTGGCCGGTCCAGGTCTTCAGCGAGAAGCGGGCCTTTTTGTAGTAGGTGTCGTTGCTGCCGCCGTCCTCAACGTCGGCGGACGTCGCACCGTCGAACGAACCGACGTCGCCGACGCCGATGTCGTAACGGACATAGCCGCCGATGCGCAGGCAGGTCTCGGTGCCGGGGATGTAGAAGTAGCCCGAGCCGTAAACGTCGCAAATCTTGACGTATTCAGCCGGTTCCGGCTCGGCGACGACGACGGCGTCGGCGGCGCGCGCACCGGAAACTGCGATCAAGGCCGCAGCGGAGCCGAGGAGAAGGCTCTTAATGTTCATTTTCTGACCTCCAGTCAAAAGTTAAAAAACGGGTCTGGGTATTCTTTGCTGAAGGACAGCGTTCCCTGCCCCATCCCCACTACCGAAAAAGATGCGCACCGCGCCGCTCCTTCGAAATCGACATTACCCATGAGGCGGCGGCGTTCAACCACGATCGTACCGGCAAAAGGGCTGTGCGGGTGCTATCCCCCGGCGTTGTTGCACAAATGACACGATTTGGCCTCAGTCAGAAAGCTCTCATTAACTATCGAGGGGCCCGGAAGCCTTGTCCAGCGCGCCGCATAGCGGCATAATCCGGCGATCGCCGGCCGGAATTGCGGCGCTGCTGCCGACTCGCCGGCCAGGGAGCCGCCGCAGATTCGCCGCATGCAAAAGGCGACGCCGCAGCCGAATCCGGAATTTTCATAGATAATGGCGCCGGCTTGTTGATTGTGCCCGCGCTTTTCTTTATCCAGCGGCGCAACGGAGAGGTGGCCGAGTGGTCGAAGGCGCTCCCCTGCTAAGGGAGTAGAGGTCAAAAGCTTCTCGTGGGTTCGAATCCCATCCTCTCCGCCATCCTGCTTCGCTCTTCGAGCTTCGCAGGACAAGCCCAACCCTCAGCGCGAAGCAATGGCGGAGAGGATGCCCTCCGAAGCCTTGGCGTAGGAGGGCCGGACCGTGTGGTGTGCTACGTGCCGCACAGCGTAGGCCCAGAAAATCCCTTGCAAAATTCGATTGGCAGTCCTGCTTCGCTCTTCGAGCTTCGCAGGACAAGCCCAACCCTCAGCGCGAAGCAGGATGGCGGAGAGGATGCCCTCCGAAGCCTTGGCGTAGGAGAGCAGCTCACGTGGTATGTGTATCTTCTGGAGAGTACGGCTGCGGAAGGCGAACGCTATATCGGCATAACGACAGACCTGAAACGGCGGCTTGTCGAGCACAATGCGGGGAAATCCAGCCATACATCCAAGTTTCTGCCGTGGCGGATCGTCAGCTATATGGCCTTTTCGAACCAGGCCAAGGCAGCTTCATTCGAGCGCTATCTCAAATCCGGTTCAGGGCATGCTTTCGCCAACAAGCCCCTGTGGTGATGGCCGCATCACCTGCCGCAAAGGTCCATCTTTTCAATAAACTTCAACAATAACAATTGGTTACAGCGAAAACGCTTGTCGCCGGCTTCACTATCTTGTTCGATTCTGACTGGAGGTCAGAAAATGAACATTAAGAGCCTTCTCCTCGGCTCCGCTGCGGCCTTGATCGCAGTTTCCGGTGCGCGCGCCGCCGACGCCGTCGTCGTCGCCGAGCCGGAACCGGCTGAATACGTCAAGATCTGCGACGTCTACGGCGCCGGCTACTTCTACATCCCCGGCACCGAAACCTGCCTGCGCATCGGCGGCTATGTCCGCTACGACATCGGCGTGGGCGACGTCGGCTCGTTCGACGGTGCGAGGTCCTTCGACCATAAGGATGGCGACGAGCAGGACACCTTCTACAAGAATGCCCGTTTCACGCTGAAGACCTGGACCGGCCAGGAAACCGAACTCGGCACCTTGAAGACCTACACCGAGACCCGCTTCAACTTCGGCAATCGTAACGGCTACCCGTCGGCAGACGATCCGACCACGGAAGCAGACGAGTTCAACTCCAACCCTGCCGGCAACAAGAACGTTTCGCTGAACTTCGCCTGGATCCAGCTCGGTGGCCTGCGCGTCGGTAAGGACGAATCGGCCTTCGACACGTTCATCGGCTACGCCGGCAACGTCCTCCAGGATACGCTCGTTCCCTACGGCGATTTCGACACCAACGTGGTCCAGTACTACTTCGATGCGGGCAACGGCTTCTCGGCCGTCGTCTCTCTTGAAGAAGGCTCGGGCGTCGTCGGCACGATCGACAGCTACGTTCCGCATGTCGTCGGCGGCGTGAAGTACACGCAGGGCTGGGGCGCCATCACCGGCGTCGTCGCTTATGACAGCAACTATGAAGAAGTCGCCGGCAAGGTTCGCCTAGACATCACCCCGATGCAGAACCTGTCGCTGTTCATCATGGGCGGCTACGGCACCGACGACAACCTGAATGACGACACGACCTTGATTCACAACGGCAACGCGATCAACGCCGGTGGCCGCGGTTTCTACAAGCAGTGGGGCGGCAACTGGGCATTCTGGGGTGGCGGCACCTACACCATAAACGAGAAGACCTCGTTTAATGCCCAGGTCTCGTATGACGAGTGGAAGAACCTCGGCGTCGCCGCGAACATCGCCTACGACGTTGTTCCCGGCTTCACGGTCACGGCCGAAGTCGACTACCTCAACGCAGGCAAGTTCGACGACGCCAACTTCTCCAACTTTACCAATGCCGACAAGAAGAGCAGCATCGGCGGTCTCCTCCGCTTCCAGCGCTCGTTCTAACAGGCAGAACCTGGCTGAAAATCGAACCCGGCGGGCAACCGCCGGGTTTTTCTTGTGAGGCGTCCGGACTGATCGGTCGCCGTGCGGATCTCGAGGGGTTTTCTGGCTCAACCGGCAGATCGGCAAAGGCGCCGCCTTGCGCCTCGCCAGAACTTGCGCCGTCCTATCGGGCACGCTAGCAAGAAGAGCCATTTTCTCGTGAGCTTTTGCCATGCGCCAGCGCCCTGCCCTCACGCCGCTTGTCGGCGCGCTTCCCTCCACGGTGCCGTTTGTCGGACCGGAAGCGCAGGAGCGCGAGCGCGGACGTGCGTTTCGCGCTCGCATCGGCGCCAATGAGAGCAGTTTCGGGCCTTCGCCGCGCGTTATCGAGCGCATGGAGAGCGTCGCGCGTGACCAGTGGATGTATTGCGATCCCGACAATTACGAGCTGAAGCAGGCTGCGGCCGCCCATCTCGGCATCGGCGCCGAAAACGTCGTGGTCGGCGAAGGCATAGACGGGCTGCTTAGCCTGGTGGCGCGCATGTATGTCGCGCCTGGCGACGCGGTGGTCACCTCGCTCGGCGCCTATCCGACGTTCAATTTCCACATTGCCGGCGTCGGCGGCCGGCTGGTCACGGTGCCTTACGAGAACGACAAGGAAAGTCTGGATGGACTGCTCAAGGCAATTATCAAGGAGAAGGCGCCGCTGGTCTATCTCTCCAATCCGGACAATCCGATGGGCAGCTGGTGGGAAGCAGGAGATATCACCCGCTTCGTCGAAGCGTTGCCGGAAACCACCATGCTGGTGCTCGACGAGGCCTATGGCGAATTGGGGCCGGCCTCGGCGCTGCCGCCGATCGATGTCGCGCGGCCCAACGTCATCCGCATGCGCACCTTCTCCAAGGCATACGGGCTGGCCGGCATTCGCTGCGGCTATGCGGTGGCCGAAGCTGAGGTGATCCGCGATTTCGAGAAGATCCGCAACCATTACGGCGTCAGCCGCATGGCGCAGATCGCCGGCGTCGAGGCGCTGGCCGACCAGGACTGGCTGCACAGCGTGGTGGCGCGAGTCGCTGCCGGACGCGCACGTATAGCCGGGATTGCCGAGACGAACGGGCTGAAGCCGCTGCCATCGGCGACCAATTTCGTCACCATCGATTGCGGCAAGGACGGCGCCTTCGCGCTGAAAGTGCTGCAAAATCTTTTGTCGCGCGACGTGTTCATTCGCAAACCGATGGCGCCAGGGCTCGACCGTTGCATAAGGGTCAGCGTCGGCCTCGATCATGAGCTCGACATCTTTGCCGAGGAACTGCCCGGCGCGCTCGCCGCTGCGCGGGGAAATTAGCCCGGCCGATTGCCGTCGCGACACGGCCTGCCAATGCCGCCAAAGGCCAAGACAGAATCAGCCGGGTCCCCGGCTTCCGTCGATCCAACAACAATCCAACCGTTCAAGGCTGTTGCTTTCGTCCGATCCCGCGCCAGTTCTTGAGCATGGGAGATAACGACCGGCAAAAGGCGGTGCAGGCGCGCGTGCATGGTAAGGTGCAAGGCGTCGGCTATCGGATGTGGGCGCGACGCGAAGCGATAGGGCTTGGCCTCGTAGGTTGGGTACGCAATGAACGAGACGGCACGGTGACGGCCTCGATTGCCGGTGCCGATGCTGCGGTTTCCACAATGATCGAACGGCTCCGGCAAGGGCCACGGGGTGCTTCGGTTTCGAAGGTCGAGATCGAAGAATTCGAACTCCTCGACGCGCCCATCGACTTTCGGATCATTGTCTAGACGGAACCACTTTATTGCCGCTTGAATTAATCGAACGTTCGTTTTATTACTAAATACCGGGAGGCGATCATGGCACGCACAACGGGATCCGATGGCGAAAAAACTGAAGCGGCCGTCCGCGAGGCGGCGGTCAGCCTGATCGCCCGCTTCGGCTATGAGGCGACGTCGATGCGACAGCTTGCCGCCGAGGTCGGCGTCCAGGCGGCCGCGCTCTACCGCTATTTTCCGACGAAGGAAGACCTGCTGTTCACGCTGATGCGCGAACATATGGAAGGGCTGATCGAAGCGTGGGACGCCGCACGCCCCGACGCAGCCGATCCGGCAATGCGGCTTGCCGCCTATGTCGAAAACCACATCGCTTTCCACATCGAGCGCCGCCACTCCACCCATGTCTCGAACATGGAATTGCGCAGCCTGTCGCATGACCGGCTGACGCAGATCCTTCGCATGCGCACCGCCTATGAGAAGGAGTTGCGCGCCATCCTGCGCGACGGCGCGGAGGCCGGCGCCTTCAGTGTCGATGACACCGGGCTCACTGCCATGGCCCTGATCCAGATGATGACCGGCGTCATCGTCTGGTTCCGGCCGGGCGAGCGGCTGTCGATGGCTGAAGTCACGGCGACATATCTTTCAATGACAATGCGCCTGGTTGGCGCGAAGATCGAAATCGGGGAGGAACGGCATGTACACGAACACACTCAGCTTCGGGCATGACGAAGACATCGAGGCGCTGCGCGATCTGGTGCGCCGCTTTGCCCAGGAGAAAATAGCGCCGATTGCTGCCGAGATCGACCGCAGCAATCAATTCCCCACGCATCTGTGGAAAGAGCTCGGCGCGCTCGGCCTTCTCGGCATCACCGCCGATCCCGATTTCGGCGGCAGCGGCATGGGCTATCTCGCCCATGTCATTGCGGTGGAAGAGATTTCGCGCGCCTCGGGCTCGGTCGGCCTTTCCTACGGCGCCCATTCGAACCTCTGCGTCAACCAAATCAACCGCTGGGCGACGCCGGCGCAGAAGGAGAAATTCCTGCCGGCATTGTGCTCGGGCGAAAGGGCAGGTGCGCTGGCCATGTCGGAATCGGGCGCCGGCTCCGACGTCGTCTCGCTCAAGCTGCGCGCCGAAAAGCGCAACGATCGCTATGTGCTCAAAGGCTCGAAAATGTGGATCACCAACGGCCCCGACGCCGAAACGCTGGTGGTCTACGCCAAGACCGATCCGGAGCGGAAATCGCGCGGCATCACCGCCTTCATCGTCGAAAAGACCATGGCCGGCTTCTCGGCATCGCCAAAGCTCGACAAGCTCGGCATGCGCGGCTCCAACACCGGCGAACTGGTGTTCGACAATGTCGAGGTGCCCTATGACAATGTGCTGCATGAGGAGGGCCGCGGCGTCGAGGTGCTGATGTCGGGCCTCGACTACGAGCGCACCGTGCTCGCCGGCGGCCCGCTCGGGCTCATGGCGGCCTGTCTCGACGTGGCGATCCCCTATGTGCATGAGCGCAAGCAGTTCGGCCAGCCGATCGGCGAGTTCCAACTCGTGCAGGGCAAACTTGCCGACATGTATTCGACGATGAACGCCGCGCGCGCTTACGTTTATGCTGTCGCGGCTGCCTGCGATCGCGGCCAGACGACACGCAAGGATGCCGCCGGCTGCGTGCTGTTTGCCGCCGAAAAAGCGACGCTGATGGCGCTCGACGCCATCCAGCTGCTTGGCGGCAACGGCTATACCAACGAGTATCCGACCGGCCGGCTGTTGCGCGACGCCAAGCTCTACGAAATCGGCGCCGGCACCAGCGAGATTCGACGCTGGCTGATCGGGCGCGAGATCATGGCGGAAGGGGTGTGAGCGATTTCAATGCCTGGTTTGCCAAAATACCTTGGAGTATTAGCACGGACTATCGTCGCATTGATCCCATTGTCGGGATTTGCGAATGCCGCCTCTTCAGATATGCCGCAATTTCGAGACGTTGCAGCACTGCGGGTTGAAGTCATTTCCCGCCTGAAGGCTGACAGCCGAGTCAAGCAAGCAATTCCCAACCCCGCCGATCCGGCGCGTCTTGACGTAACCAGGGTCGGTTCTACCGGCAAGGATATTCATCTTCAGGTGGACGTTACGAACCTGCTAGGCCGCATTCGCGACCTGCCGGCGGGAGAGGCGGAAACCGAAATCGAACGTTTTCTAACCACGCTCGTGCTCAGCGATAGCGAAAGCGGCTTCCAGGCCGATCTACTGATTGCCAACATTCGACCGCGCGAACATCTCGACGCTTTCAAAGGCGATGGCACAGAGCCCGACAAAGGACCGGCGTTTGAAACCTTGGCGGGTGACGTCGTGATCCTTTACCAGATCGACAATGAGGACTCGCTCGCCAGCGTCCGGCTTGACGATGTTGGAGACCGCTCACTCGCACAGCTTCGCCAGCTTGCTCTGGAAAACATCAACAAGCAGATTACGAAGGTCAAGCAGGAGCGTATCCTCGACGGGATATCGATCTTCACCGTCGAAGGGGATGAGGCCATCTCACCCGCTCTCCTCCTGACCGAAAAATTCTGGGCCACGCTTGGACCGCAATTCCCCAACGGCGTTTTCATAGCCATTCCAAAACGCGATGCCATCGTCGTTGTAGACAAGCGGCTTCCCAATGCGGTTCAGTTTGCTCGCTCATTTATTGACAAGGTTTTCAAGACCGAACCTGATCTTCTCTCCGAGTACATTTTCGAGCGCCGTGACGGCAAGCTGCAAGTCGTGGCAGAGCAATAGGAACCGATGTGGCCGTACTCCAAACCCAGATCTCGCCCTCCTCCGAAACCTACCTCGCCAATGCCGAGCGCATGCGGGCGCTGGTTGCCGACATTGCGGACAAGGCGGCAACCGTCGAGCGCGGTGGCTCGGAGGAGGCGCGCGAGCGTCATGTTTCGCGCGGGAAACTGTTGCCGCGCGAGCGGCTGGCGCAGTTGCTCGACACCGGCTCGCCTTTCCTCGAGATCGGCCAGTTCGCGGCATGGTCCATGTATGGCGAGGAGATTTCCTCGGCCGGCCTCATCGCCGGCGTCGGCCGTGTCGAAGGCACCGAGGTGATGGTCGTGGTCAACGACGCCACGGTGAAGGGCGGCACCTATTATCCGCTCACGGTGAAGAAGCATTTGCGCGCACAGGAGATCGCGCTGCAAAACAATCTGCCTTGCGTCTATCTGGTCGACAGCGGCGGCGCCAACCTGCCCAACCAGGACGAGGTGTTTCCCGACCGCGAGCATTTCGGCCGCATCTTCTACAACCAGGCCAACATGTCGGCGGCCGGCATTCCGCAGATCGCCTGCGTCATGGGCTCATGTACTGCGGGCGGCGCCTATGTGCCGGCAATGTCGGACGAGACGATCATGGTGCGCAACCAGGCGACCATTTTTCTCGGCGGCCCGCCGCTGGTGAAGGCGGCTACGGGCGAAGATGTCAGCGCCGAGGAGCTTGGCGGCGCCGACGTGCACACCAGGCTGTCCGGTGTCGCCGACCACTATGCGCTGGACGACGAACATGCGCTGGCCATCTGCCGGCGCATCGTCAAAAACCTCAACCGGCGCAAGACTGTAAGCTTGACCTTACAGAAACCCATGCCGCCGCTTCATGACGCGCAGGAACTCTACGGCATCGTGCCGACGGATCTGCGCCAGCCCTATGATGTGCGCGAGGTGATCGCGCGCGTCGTCGACGGCTCCGAGTTCGACGAGTTCAAGCAGAATTACGGCACCACGCTGGTCACCGGCTTTGCCCATCTTCAGGGCATGCCGGTCGGCATCATCGCCAACAATGGCGTGCTGTTTTCCGAAAGTGCTGTGAAGGGCGCGCATTTCATCGAACTGTGCTGCCAGCGCAAGATCCCGCTGATCTTCCTGCAGAACATCACCGGCTTCATGGTCGGGCGAAAGTACGAGGCCGGCGGCATCGCCAAGGACGGCGCCAAGCTGGTGATGGCGGTTGCCACCGCCAAGGTGCCGAAGGTGACGATGATCATCGGCGGGTCGTTCGGCGCCGGCAATTACGGCATGTGCGGCCGCGCCTACTCGCCGCGCTTCCTGTGGATGTGGCCGAACGCGCGCATTTCGGTGATGGGCGGCGAACAGGCGGCGACCGTGCTGGCGGTGGTCAAGCGCGAGGGCATCGAGCGCAAGGGCGGTGAGTGGAGCGCGGACGAGGAAGCGAAATTCAAGAAGCCGATCCTGATGAAATACGAGCATGAGGGCCACCCGCTCTACTCCTCGGCGCGGCTGTGGGACGACGGCATCATCGATCCGGGGAAAACGCGCGAAGTGCTCGCGCTCAGCCTTTCGGCAGCGCTCAACGCCGACATCGAAGAAACGAAGTTCGGCGTGTTCAGGATGTAGATGAGCAAGTTCGGCGAACGGATACATGTCCACACCGGCGACATCACCAGGCTTGCGGTCGATGCCATCGTCAACGCCGCCAATTCCTCGCTGCTGGGCGGCGGCGGCGTCGACGGCGCCATTCACCGCGCCGCAGGCCCGGAGCTCGAATTCGAATGCCGGATGCTGAACGGCTGCAAGGTCGGCGAAGCAAAGCTTACCAAGGGCTATCACCTGCCGGCACGTTACATCATCCACACGGTCGGACCTGTCTGGCAAGGCGGCGGAAAAGGCGAAGCCGGGCTGCTCGCCTCCTGCTATTATCAGGTCGCTCGAAATCGCCGCCGCCAGGGATTGCCGGACCGTGGCATTTCCGGCGATCTCCACCGGCATCTACCGTTATCCGAAAAATGAGGCGACGCAGATTGCCGTTGGCATCGCAGGTACCTTCGTCGGACAGAACTCAACGCCCGAAACAGTTATTTTCTGCTGCTTCGACGAGCCAACAGCTCAACTATACCGACAAGCCGTTGCTGCCATTGAAGGATGCTAGTCTGCATGGATAAGATGGTTCATCCACCTACGCAAAAGAAATTTTCGGTGAGCAGGCTGGCGGCACTGGAGAATAGACGCTATTGTTCATCCCGCATTGGGCAACGGGGATGGGGTAAAGATGAGGCCGAAATATTCGGGAAAAACGACTGCGTCGGTACTTGCAGTCTTGCTTATATTTGCGGTACCCGGCGTTGGCGCCGCGGCATCGCTGGCGGGAAGCAAAGGCGACATCCATTTCTATCCGTATTTGCCGAAAAGCCCGAAAGACCAGTGCACCATGGCTTACAACGCCTATGTGGCCGCCGGCGGCCATTCGGCCTATGCGACCACGCCCTATGCCCGGATCCGTTCGTTGTACATCATCTGCGGCTCGGGCTTGAATGCACCGTCACAGAAGGCTGCCGAAGAACGGGCGATGAAATCCTGCGAGTCCGCCCGCAGCCATTACAAGGTCATTACAGGGGCTGGCTGCGAAGTTGCGGCATCGAAGTAGGCCGACAAGCATCGGCTTGGGCATTTTTCAAATGGGCGGCGCAAGATGAAATCGACACGCATCAAACGAATTACTGTATCGATGCTTGCCGGCCTGCTCGTATTTACGGCACCCGGTATCGGAGCGGCTGGATCGCTGGCGGGCAGCAAGGGAGACACCCGATTCTGGCCTCCGTTGTCACTGAATCCAAAGGAGCCCTGCACGAAGTCGTACAACGCCTATGTCGCGGCGAGTGGCCACTCGGCCTACGCGACCACATTCTACTCGCGCGTCGACGATCTTTACATCATCTGCGGTGCGCGGCTGAACGCGCCATCTCAGAAGGTCGCGGAAGAGTTGGCGTTGCGAAGCTGTCAGGTTGGCCTGAAAAAGTGGAAGGTTCAGACCGCGAGCGGCGGCTGCAAAATCGCGGCTTCGAAATAGGCTCATTCCTGCCAGACCGGCGCCGCCCGAGACAAACCCGGGAGGCTCCATGTTCGCCAAGATCCTGATCGCCAATCGCGGCGAGATCGCCTGCCGGGTGGTACGCACGGCCAGGAAGATGGGGGTGCGCACCGTTGCCGTCTATTCCGACGCGGACGCCAAGGCTCTGCACGTCGAAATGGCTGACGAGGCGGTGCATATCGGCGCTTCGCCCGTCGGTGAAAGCTATCTGCGCGGCGACAGGATTGTTGCGGCGGCGCTGGCGACCGGCGCCGAAGCAATTCACCCCGGCTACGGCTTCCTCTCGGAAAACCCCGATTTCGTCGACCAGGTGGTGGCGGCAGGGCTCACCTTCATCGGCCCGTCGGCCGCCTCGATCCGCGCCATGGGGCTGAAGGACGCGGCCAAGCGGCTGATGGAAAAGGCCGGCGTGCCGGTGGTGCCGGGCTATCATGGCGAGGCGCAGGAGATCGTGCTGCTGGCGTCCAAGGCGCGTGAGATCGGCTATCCCGTTCTGATCAAGGCGCGCGCCGGCGGTGGCGGCAAGGGCATGCGCCGGGTCGAACATCCCGACGATTTCTCCGAGGCGCTGTCGGGCGCACGGCGCGAGGCCAAGGCCGCGTTCGGCGACGACCGCGTGCTGGTCGAAAAATATGTCGACAAGCCGCGCCACATCGAGGTCCAGGTGTTCGGCGACAATTTTGGCAATGCCGTGCATCTCTATGAGCGCGACTGCTCTGCGCAGCGCCGCCACCAGAAGGTGATCGAGGAAGCGCCGGCGCCCGGCATGACGCCGGCGCTGCGCAAGGCGATGACGGAAGCGGCGGTCAAAGCCGCCAAGGCGATCAGCTATTCCGGCGCCGGCACCATCGAATTCATCGTCGATGCCTCGCAAGGGCTGAAGGCCGACCGTTTCTGGTTCATGGAAATGAACACCCGCCTGCAGGTCGAGCATCCCGTCACCGAAATGGTCACCTGCACCGACCTCGTCGAATGGCAGTTGCGCGTAGCCGCCGGCGAAAAGCTGCCAAAGACGCAGAGCGAAATCACGCTTTCCGGCCACGCCTTCGAGGCGCGTATCTATGCCGAGGACGCGGCGAAAGGGTTTCTGCCGGCGACCGGCAGGCTGCATCACCTGGCGTTTCCCGACAACGCGCCCGAAGGCGCCAGCATGCGCGTCGAGACCGGCGTGCGGGCCGGCGATGCGATCTCGCCCTTCTACGATCCGATGATCGCCAAGCTGGTCGTCCACGCCAAGGACAGGCAGGCGGCGCTCGATGCGCTCGGGACTGCGTTGTCGCAGACCGAGATTGCCGGCTCGACCGTCAACACCGCGTTTCTCGCGGCACTTGCCGCGGACGCCGATTTTTCGGCCGGTGATGTCGATACCGGCCTGATCGGCAGGCATCAGGAAGCGCTGACCGCGGTCGCCCCGCCGCGCAGCGAGATCGTTGCCGCGGCGGCCCTTGCCGCGGCGGGCGCCGGTGCCTTGCCGCCGTCGAACGATCCGTGGTCGTCGCTTGCCGGCTATGCGCATTTCCACAGCATTGCGCGCCGCACGCGCCTGCGCCATGGCGAGGACGATATACTGGCGCGTGTTTCAGTGCGGCCGGACGGGCGCTTCCAGGTGGCGCTGGACGCGCCCTATGACAGCGTCAATTCGCATGATCTTCGCGCCGCCCCTCGCCTTGCCCGCTGGCCAGGCCACGTCACCGTATTCGAAGGCGCGGTCGGCTACAGTTTCCTCGTCCCGGATCCGCTGGCGCGCACCGACGGGGCGGCCGCCGCTTCCGGCAGCCTGCGCGCGCCGATGCCAGGCGTGGTCAAGCTGGTGCGCGCGGCAAAGGGCGAAAGGGTGATCAAGGGCCAGCCGCTACTGATCCTGGAAGCGATGAAGATGGAGCACACGATCGCGGCCAGCCATGACGGCGTGATCGCGGAAATCGCCACCGAGGGCGCGCAGGTCACCGACGGAACGGTGCTGGTGCGCTTCGTTGAAGAGGCTTCATAGCCGGCTGGAGGCTTGAATGAAAAATGGCCGGGACAAGCCCGGCCATTGCCATGAGTACGCGGCCGCTTACTGCGCGATCGGTGCGTATTTGCCGTCGTGCCACTGGTTGATGTCGTAGCTGGCGTTCTTCAGATCGCCCTTCTCGTCGAAGGTCACGTCGCCGACCACGGTGCTGAACGGCGTGCCGTTCTTCAGCGCTTCGGCTACCTTGACCGGATCGTCCGTTCCGGCGCGCTTGACGCCCTCTGCAAACGCCTGAACGACGGCGTAGGAGAACAGCGTAAAGCCTTCCGGCACGAAGCCGCCCGCCTTGATCTTGGCGATGGCCTCCTTGGCTTCCGGCTTGGCCTGCGGGTCCGACGGGAAGACGAACAGGGTGCCTTCACCGGCGGGGCCGGCGACCTGCCAGAATTCTGGCGAGGCGATCGAATCCGGCATGATCAGCTGGAACTTGACGCTCTGCTCAGCCGACTGACGCAGGATAAGCCCGGCTTCCGGGTGATAGCCGCCGAAATAGACAACGTCGGCCTTGAGGTCCTTCAGCTTGGTGACGAGAGCCGAATAATCCTTCTCGCCGGCATTGATGCCTTCATAGTCGATCTCCTTTAGGCCACCGGCATTCATCGTCGCCTTCACGGCATCGGCAACGCCCTGACCGTAGGCGCTCTTGTCATGCAGGATAACGACATTCTTGCCGGCATATTTCTTGGCGATCCACGGGCCAATGAAGGCGCCCTGCGCGTCGTCACGCGTATAGAGACGCATGATCGTCGGCCAGCCGGCCTTGGCGGCGGCATCGGTCAGCTCGGGATTTGAAGAGGCCGGGCTCATCATCAGCGCGCCGGCCTCGGCGTAGACGGCGGAAGCCGGGATGCTCGAACCTGAACAGGCATGGCCGTCAATAAACTTGACGCTGTTGGCAACGATCCGGTTGGCCACCGAAACCGCCTGCTTGGGATCGCACTGGTCGTCCTCGATGTCGAGCTTGATCATCGAGCCGTTGACACCGCCGGCGGCGTTGATCGCGTCGGCGGCTGCCGTTGCGCCCTGCTTGAACTGGTCGCCGATCGTGGCGAGTTGTCCGGTCATCGGGCCGACCACCGAAATGGTGATGTCATCGGCAAAGGCAACCGGAGCGCTCATCATCAGGCCAAATACGGCCGCGCTCAAAATACCCGTTTTTTTCATGGTGATAGAACTCCTCCCACACTCGCGCAGCCGCTCTGGCCGCGCTTCTTTCCGAAGGCGGGACAATTTCATCCTTCATTGGGCCTGTCTAGGCGCATCGGCGCCGCTCGATTGGGCCTCATCAACGCAAAAAGCCACGCCAGCCTGTTCCGGCCGGTCGTGGCTTTTTGCTCGTAGCAGTCCCCATGCGCCCCCGCGCCACGAAAACCTGCCCGCCGTCCCCATTGTGCACGACTGGACCGTGCCGGCCTGCCGCGTTCTTGTTCTTTCATGGTCGGCCGTCTTGTCGCGGCCTTGTCGTTTCACCGGTTCCGACCGTCTTTGCGGTCTTGATCCCGGGGCTTCCCTGTTTTCGATAATCTGCCTGCGATAATCTGCTCGCGATCTCAGTGCATCGTCATCCATTCGCGGGCTTCGCGCAGCGCCTTGGCGATCTCGACCTTGGACATTGCGGCCGACAATTCCGAGCGCAGTTCCGCGGCGCGGACCGAGCCCTTGATGGCGGCGATGTTGAACCATTTGTGGGCGGCAACGACATCGATCTCGCAATCGCGGCCGGTCGCATACATCATGCCCAGTTCGAAAAGAATGTCGGCCTGGGCAGTTGCCCCCATGGCGCCGAAGCCGGCTTCAAGCATTTCAAAACGTGCCATTTTAGTCCCCTGTCTGGCTCCCGAGAGCGGGCCTCTTCTGTCCCCCGGTGTTCCCTGGGGAGCCGCTCTTTCGATGCTTCCGAGAATGAGGCCGAGCCTTGAATCCGTCGTTAAATGGCGTGCTTAATTTGGAGAAAACAAAGCTAAAACAAGAGGTAAACGCGGAAATTCGTTAAGGATACAAAGTCAGCAATCCCGCCGTTTTTCGATCGATTTGACGAAAATTTGCAAGGCGCCGATCAACACTCTGCTAACCACGCAAACCAAAGCCAACGCCTCGATCGTTTCATTTTCACGGGCTGCGCTCTCCCGACCCCGCATGAAAATTGCGAAACCTTCCGTCGCGGCACGCTTTTGTTTTGCCGGGAGCTGGATTAGCTTACGTTTGCGTAAGCGGCAGAGAGGCGGCTGCCCCATCTAAACCAGGGAGGACAGACATGTTTCGCAAAGTGAGCTTGGCCCTGGCGGCCGCCGTGATGATGGCTGGTGCGGCTTGGGCCGATCCGATCGAAGGCAATTGGAAGACACAAGCCGGCGACACAGCAGTAATCGGCGGCAGCGGTTCATTCTCCATCACGCTGAAGACCGGCAAATATGCCGGGAAGACCATCGGTTCGCTCAAGGCGGCCGGGGGCAACAAATATGCCGGCAACATCACCGATCCGGCAAACGACAAGACCTATTCGGGCAAGGCAACACTGTCGGGCACCTCGCTCAAGATGAGCGGCTGCGTGCTCGGCGGGCTGATCTGCAAGAGCCAGACCTGGCACAAGCTCTGATCTTGCTGCTTTGAGTTGACCAACGGGGCCTTCACAGGCCCCGTTTTCTTTTGCAGGACGGTCCGCGCCATAGCGACGACCGTGCCGTTTGCGGCGGCGCAAACCCGAACCGATGCTCTCCCTAAAACATCGTCAATCACTTTGAACCGCAGATGAACGTCGGCATCAGCGCCGGTTCAGTCGCATCAGGGCATTTTGATGGCGTGTTCAAGGAGACACTCCGCAAATGCTCGCTCGCCGCTTCACCATCGTCTGCCTGTTGATGAGCCTGTTCGGGATGCTCTTCGCCATCCTCGTGGCCGAATCCGGCCGTCCGGCCCGTTCCTGGGATGCAGCCAGTTCCTGCCAATTCGATTGCATGAACCATTTTCGCCCCTGAGACGACAAAGACATAGATCCAAACAGAAAAGCAAAAGCCATGAACCGCATCGCCATCAACGCCCTCCAGACCCTTCGGCTCCTGCCGCGGGCGGCGCTCGTCCTGGTCGTGCTGTCGGCGCCGGTCCTGGCCATGCCAATGATGCGGGCCAATGCCGACACGACGATCGACGCGCCGGCGACGAAGAAGCATGGCGTCGGCTTTGTCTTGCTGGTCAGTCTGCAGCGCGGGTAAGGTGTGCCGGTATTAAGGTGATGCCGGCCTGCAAGTGGCGGCCTTGGTGCTCACATGCTTCGAGTACGCTCCGCTCCGGTTCTCGAAGCCAACCAGTTTGGTCGCTTCGCGCCCGTCCTCGACTCCGGCTCAGCCTTACCTGAATCTCAGCACACCTTGGGCGTGGACGAATAAATCGACCACTTGGCGGCCACCCTCCCCTCCCAAGTGCGGCCTCAAGTCTCTATATTGAGCCATGGAAAAGCGAATCTACCCACAAGCTATCGAATCGGTCGTCATGCCGGAGCCTTTCGGCAAGCAGAGCTTCGACGACGCCAAAAAGGCCGTGGCCGCCTTGCAGGTGCTCTACGACCGCAACACCAAGTTTCTGCGCGACTCCTTTGCCACGCTTGCCGCCGGCGGCGACGAAAGCAAGCGCTACCGCGCCTTCTACCCGGAGATCGGCGTCACCACCAATTCGTTCACCCAGATCGACTCGCGCCAGGCCTACGGCCACATGCCGACCCCCGGGCATTTCTCGACCACCATCACCCAGCCGGTGCTGTTCGAACGCTATCTCGTAGAGCAGCTTCGCCTGATCATGCGCAATCACGGCGTGCCGGTAACGGTTTCGGAATCGACCACGCCGATCCCGCTGCATTTCGCGTTCCTTGAAGGAACCCATGTCGATGGCGCCGCCGCCGACCGCATCAAACGGCCGATCCGCGACCTGTTCGACGTGCCGGATCTCGACGGCACCGACGACCAGATCGCCAACGGCACCTTCGAGGTCGCGTTCGGCGAACCAAGGCCGCTGGCGCCGTTCACGGCGCAGCGCATCGACTATTCGCTGCACCGCATGACGCACTACACGGCGACCAGCCCGCAGCATTTCCAGAACTTCGTGCTGTTCACCAACTACCAGTTCTACATCGACGAGTTCGTCGCCCGCGCGCGGGCCCAGATGGCTGAAGGCGGCCACGGCTATACCGAATTCGTCGAACCGGGCAATGTCATCACCAAGGCAGGGCAAAACGCGCCCAGCGAAGGCGTGGCGGCGCCGCGCCTGCCTCAGATGCCAGCCTATCATCTGAAGAAGCCGAACCATGGCGGCATCACCATGGTCAACATCGGCGTCGGCCCGTCCAACGCCAAGACGATCACCGACCATGTCGCGGTGCTGCGGCCACATGCATGGCTGATGCTCGGCCATTGCGCCGGCCTGCGCAACACTCAGGCGCTGGGCGACTATGTGCTGGCGCATGCCTATGTCCGGGAAGACCATGTGCTGGACGATGACCTGCCGGTGTGGGTGCCGATACCGCCGCTGGCCGAGATCCAGGTGGCGCTGCAGGAGGCGGTCGCCGAAGTCACCGGACTTTCCGGTTACGATCTCAAGCGCATCATGCGCACCGGCACCGTCGCCACCATCGACAACCGCAACTGGGAACTGCGCGACCAGCGCGGACCGGTGCAGCGGCTGTCGCAGTCGCGCGCCATAGCGCTCGATATGGAATCGGCCACGATCGCCGCCAATGGCTTCCGCTTCCGCGTGCCCTACGGCACGCTGCTTTGCGTCTCCGACAAGCCGCTGCATGGCGAGTTGAAGCTGCCCGGCATGGCGACCGAATTCTACAAGCGGCAAGTGGCGCAGCATCTGACCATCGGCATCAAGGCGATGGAGAAGCTGGCGGAAATGCCGATGGAACGGTTGCATTCGCGCAAGCTGAGAAGCTTTTCGGAGACGGCCTTTCAGTAGACCGGCTTGCCGTAAATGTTTGCCGCGAGGCGTTTCGTCATCTTGATTGGGCCGCATTTCAGCCGATAAAGGCCTGATACCTCGGCAATGTATTACCCGGTCTATGGGCAAACCCGGTCTGATGGCACGCGTGCGAAAGATGATGGCTTCAATGGCGTTCCTGGCAATGCTCGGCCTCTCGGCCGCGCTTGTAGCCGGGTTCTTTGGCGCACTGCATCCGGCCTTCGATTCCTTCGCCCATTTCCGCATCCATTTTGCCGTGCTGATGGGGCTGATTGCGCTGCCGCTGCTCGCCACCTCGTTTCGCCTGCAGGCGGGCGTGGGCCTGCTGCTGGCCGTGGCCGCCTTCGCCAGCACGTTGAGCACCTTGCCGCGCCTGTGGCCGGTGCAGGCCGCCAATGACGCCGCGCCCGGCAACGAACCGGTCTACCGGCTGCTGCAGATGAACCTGCGTTTCAACAATCCGACACCCAAGAAGGTTCTTTCGCTGATCGCCAGGACCAACCCAGACGTGATCACGCTCGACGAAGTATCGGCCATGTGGGCGACCGAACTCGGCTATATCCAGAACGCCTATCCCTATCGCATCCTGTGCGCCCATCCCGAGGGCGTGTGGGGCGTGGCGCTTTTGTCCCGGCGACCCTTTGCGGCCGGCACCGAGCCGCATTGCGAACCGCGCGGCGCGATGGCGGCCGCCACCGTCGATTTCGGCGGCACTCCGGTCGATGTCGCGGCGATCCATTTGAGCTGGCCGTGGCCGAAGGAACAATACTGGCAGATCGGCGAGTTGACCGAGACGCTCACCTCGCTCGGCGAGACGGCGATCATGGCCGGCGACTGCAATGCCGTGCCGTGGAGCGCCGCGGTACGGCGCGTTGCCTCGCTCGGCGGACTGACCGTGATGCCGTCGGCCGGACCGACCTGGATCCACCGGACCCTGCCCGATTTCCTGCGGCGCTATGCGGGCCTGCCGATCGACCAGGTGTTTTCGAAGGGCGGGGTGACCATCCTGTCGTCGACGCAGATGGAAGAGACCGGCTCCGACCATCTGCCGGTGATGGTGGAATTTTCATTGATGCGCGACGAGACCAAGCCGGTCGACGAGGATTCTACCGCGACTGTGTCGCTGATCCAGCCCAACATGGGCGGCTAGATCGTACGCCACGGGGCTTACGGTTTCACAAGCCTACCAAGGCCTCGATGATGCGCTCGACATGGCCGCCTTCACTGTGCTCGCGCGCGTCGAACGCGATCTGTTTTGCCTCATAGAGCTTGGAAGTGGCTTGCAAGCGCCGCGTGGCTTCGACGCGCGTTTTGTTGCATTGCGGATCGTTGGCAAATTTCAGGCCGCGAACCGACCGCTCGGCAGCCTGCATCATCTGCCCGGCGATACGGCCATGGGTTCCTTCATGAGCGAGAACGCCTGTGAAAAACCGGTTCCAGCGTTTGCGCAGCGCCGGCGTGACGGCCGAGGCGACGCGCGGGTAGGTGTAGGCGATGTTGAGCGTTCCATTGGCCTGGCGCAGGCGGCAGACGCCGTTGACCTGACCCACGTCCAGGCTCCAGTCGGCGGTGTAGCTTGTCTGCGCGATGGCGTGGGTCATGAAACCGTGCTTGGGGCCCCTGCGGTTCATGGCGATAACCAGACCGGCACCTGTCGTGCCGGTGATGTCATAGGTTCGCGTCTTGACGACGGTTTTCACCCCCGCCGACGCCGTCCCGACGACGCCGCAGGCCGCGCTTATGACGGCGACGCAAAACAAGACCAACACGCGCATGCCATTTTCCCCATGGACGCGGCAATGAGACCACAAGCAGACGACGGTTTCAACAATCTTTGGCGCCGAGCGCCTTACATGCCTTGGTAAACCCGGCCATCGCCGCCATTTTTGCTGGTCGAGACGGCCCCGGTCGGTGGGGCTCACATGCCCTGATAGACCGGGCCTTCGCCGCCTTGTGGCGGCACCCAGTTGATGTTCTGGTTGGGATCCTTGATGTCGCAGGTCTTGCAGTGCACGCAGTTCTGCGCGTTGATGACGAAGCGCACATCCTTGGCAGACGGATCGGCGGCGGCGTTGCCGTCCTTGTCGACCCATTCGTAAACACCGGCCGGGCAATAGCGGGTCGAAGGCCCGGCAAAGACATCATGCTCGGAACGCTTCTGCAACTCCATGTCGCCGACGATGAGATGCACCGGCTCGTTTTCCTCGTGATTGGTGTTGGACAGGAACACCGAGGACAGGCGGTCGAAGGTCAGCACGCCGTCCGCTTTGGGATAGGCGATCTTCTTGTGCTTGGCCGCGGGCTCAAGCGTGGCATAATCGGCCTTGCCATGTTTCAGCGTGCCGAAGGGCGAGAAGCCGAACAGCGTGTTCAGCCACATGTCGAGACCACCGAGGCCGACGCCGATAATGGTGCCGAAGCGCGACCAGAGCGGCTTGACGTTGCGGACCTTCTTCAAATCCTTGCCGATATCGGTCGCGCGCCAGGCGTCCTCATAAGACGACAGTTCGTCATTGGCGCGGCCGGAGCCGATCGCTTGCGCGACATGCTCGGCCGCCAGCATGCCGGACAGCACCGCATTGTGCGAACCCTTGATGCGCGGCACGTTGACGAAGCCCGCCGCACACCCCATCAGCGCGCCGCCGGGGAAGGAGAGTTTCGGCACCGACTGCCAGCCGCCTTCGGTAATGGCGCGCGCGCCATAGCCGATGCGCTTGGCGCCCTCGAAGGTGCGCGATATCGCCGGATGCGTCTTGAACCGTTGGAATTCCTCGAAGGGCGACAGCCAGGGGTTCTTGTAGTTGAGATGCAGGACGAAGCCGACCGCGACCTGGTTATCCTCGAGGTGGTAGAGGAAGGAGCCGCCGCCTGTCTTCAGGTCGAGCGGCCAGCCGAAGGAGTGCTGCACCAGGCCCGGCCGGTGGTTCTCGGGCTTGACCTGCCACAGCTCCTTGAGGCCGATGCCGTACTTGCCGGGCTCACGGCCGTCGGACAGTTTGTATTTTGCGATCAGCTGCTTGGACAGCGAACCGCGCGCGCCCTCGCCGATCAGCACGTATTTGCCCATCAGCGCCATGCCCGGCGCAAAGCCCGGGCCATGTGTGCCGTCTTTTTCGACGCCCATGTCGCCGGTGACGACGCCCGTGACCGCGCCGGCATCGTTGTAGACGAGGCTGGCGGCAGCAAAGCCCGGATAGATTTCGACGCCTAGCGCTTCAGCCTTGGTTGCCAGCCAGCGGCAGACATTGCCGAGCGAGACGATGTAGTTGC
Source organism: Mesorhizobium sp. M0001 (assembly GCF_040324255.1). Lineage (NCBI taxonomy): Bacteria > Pseudomonadati > Pseudomonadota > Alphaproteobacteria > Hyphomicrobiales > Phyllobacteriaceae > Mesorhizobium > Mesorhizobium sp. M0001. The sequence continues at coordinate 86,642 of NZ_JAMYVS010000007.1, read as the reverse complement.
CGTGATTGTTCATCAGCGGCGGCATCAGGATATTGGGCAGACGGAACGAGCCGGCGGGGCCGAGCACCAGGAAATCGTCGGCCGTAACCGGCGTCTTGAAGGGGTGGCCATCTTCCTCGCGCCAGCCCGGCAACAGGCGGTCGATGCCTATGGGATCGACGACGGCGCCTGACAGAATGTGGGCACCAACCTCGCCGCCCTTTTCCAACACCACGACGGAAAGCTCGGGATTGACCTGCTTGAGACGGATCGCTGCGGCAAGGCCCGCCGGGCCGGCCCCGACGATGACCACGTCGAATTCCATGCTCTCGCGTTCGATCTCGCTCATCAACCCCTCCGCTCTGGCCAACCGTTTCCGGCATTTTGCTGGCTCCTGCGCTGCATAGCGCATCAATCCGCGACAGGAAACCGGCGCTGACGTGACAATGCCGATTTCGACAAAAAGTCGCGGATAACAACTCTGCCGCAAGCGTTTTGCGCGCGGCCGCGCTCAGCGTCCCATATTTTAATTGTTCGACGGCTCTCTTATCGGCCATACTTATTTCCATGCGCACGCCGTCCGGCTATTCATTGACGCGCTTCCCCCTTCCGCCCGGCCGGACCTGCCGAGCGATCCTTCTCGCCCTTTCAATGCTTACGCCGGTTCGCGCTCAGGCCGAGCCGGTGAAGGTGTGGGCGACCGGCGCCTATTCCTTTTCCGACGAGCTTGGCGGTTTCCACATCACCGGCGCCTCGGGCACCGGCACCAAGGAAGATCCGTTGGTCATCTCCGAGGAGCTGAATTCGTCGACGCCGGTGACGCTCACCATCCGCACCACCAAACCGATCCAGCCGTTCAGCACCAACGGCGAATTCGCCAACGGCATCCTGTACATGCGTATCGAGGTGCTCAACAACAGCGGCCAGGCCTGGGTCGAATTCCAGTTCGAGCTGCAGGAGATACTCAACCAGCCGAGCGTGTTCGGCGACGGCCTGTCCTTCGACCAGCGCAACAAGACGCCCGACAACATCCTGTCGAGCGCGTACGCCGATTTCGACCGCGATTTCGAACCCTATGACCGGCTCTTGTTCAAGAGTGGACAGATCGACCCGCTGAAGAGGGGACGCTTCCAGTTTCTGATCACCGACTACACGCCGCGCTGGACGTTCTATCTGGTGCAGGATCCGCGGATACCGACGGGGTAAGCGGCAGACGCCGTGAAAATCGCCACGAAATGCCCTTCGTGATTGGCGAAAGCCGACGAGCGCGTAATCTCCCTCCTTGAGGGGGAGATTACTAACCGCCCAACCTTGCAAATCGTCTCTCGGCGGACGAATGTGCCCGGCATGACTGCCGCCTCCCCCAACAACCGATCCGACCTGGCCGAGTTGCTCGCCTTCTACGCCTCTGCCGGTGTCGACGAAGCGTTGGAGGACGCGCCGGTGAACCGGTTTGCCGGGGCAGCACCGAAGCGCCCCGAGCGCACAACGGCGCCTGCCGCGCCGCCTCGCGAAAACAAGTTTCCGGAACAAGCCGCCGCCAGCCCCGGGCTGGACGCAAGCCGGGTGCCGGACGCGCCGGCGCGTTCCGTTCCGGCCATGGCGACGGTGCCCGACGAGGCACAGGCGGCCCTGGCCCGGCAAATGGCGGCAAGTGCCTCGACGCTCGACGAACTGCGCCAGCACATGGCGTCGTTCGATGGCTGCAACCTCAAATTCACCGCCAAGAACCTGGTCTTTGCCGACGGCAATCCGGAAGGTTCGGTGATGTTGGTCGGCGAGGCGCCCGGCCGCGACGAGGATATTGAGGGCCTGCCCTTCGTCGGCCGCTCGGGCCGGCTGCTCGACCGCATGCTGGCGGCGATCGGGCTTGACCGGACTTCGGTCTATATCGCCAACGTCATTCCCTGGCGGCCACCCGGCAACCGCACGCCGACGCCGCACGAGACCGAAATCTGCCGTCCCTTCATTGAGCGGCAGATAGAGCTGGTCAATCCGAAGGTGCTGGTCAATCTCGGCGGCCCTTCGGCCAAAACCCTGCTCAACACTACCGAGGGCATCCTGCGCCTGCGCGGCAATTGGCAGGTGCACACGACGGTGTCGGGCACTGCCATTCCGGCCATGCCGACGTTGCACCCGGCCTATCTCTTGCGGACCCCTGCGCACAAGAAGCTAGCCTGGCGGGACTTTCTCGAGGTGAAGGCGAAGTTGCGGGAGGTGGGGTGAGGCGCGCCTCTTCCTTCCACCCTTGTGGGGGAAGGTGGATCGGCGCGCAGCGCCGAGACGGATGAGGGGTGTTCCAGCGGAGTGAGACGTTGGCGTTCCCTGGAACACCCCTCATCCGACCGAGCTTCGCTCGGCCACCTTCTCCCACAGGGGGAGAAGGGAGAACCGCGCCAATGACCTCAGAGGTAATTGAAATACCGCCCGCCCCGGCCTACTCATCCTCCCATGACAACAGTCCAAACCTCCGCCGGCAGCCTGATCCGCGAATGGCGCACGCGCCGGCGCATGAGCCAGCTTGATCTCGCAATGGAGGCTGAGATTTCCCAGCGTCATCTCTCCTTCGTCGAAAGCGGCCGCGCCGCGCCCTCGCGCGAGATGGTGCTGCATCTGGCCGAGCAGCTTGAGATTCCGCTGCGGCAGCGTAATCAGCTGTTGCTGGCTGCCGGCTTTGCCCCGAGCTTCAGCGAGCGGCCACTCACAGATACGACGCTGGCGCCGGCGCTTGCCGCGGTCGAGAGCGTGCTCAAAGGGCATGAGCCGTTCCCCGCCCTGGCCGTCGACCGGCACTGGAACCTGATTTCCGCCAATGCCGCCATCGGCCCGTTTCTGGCCGATGTTGCCGAGCCGTCGCTGCTCCAGCCGCCGGTCAATGTGCTGCGCCTCAGCCTGCACCCGAACGGCATCGCACCGCGCATCGTCAATCTCGCGGAATGGCGGGCGCATCTGCTGGAGCGGCTGAAACACCAGAACGATGCCGCCGGCGGTCCCGTCCTGGTCGAGCTGGAGCGCGAATTGCGAACCTATCCGTCCGGGCTCAAGGGTGCGCGGCCGGTGCCGGTCGAGCCCAACGGCATCGTCCATCCGCTGCGGCTGGCGCATGGCGACCAGGTGCTGTCCTTCATCAGCACCATCACCGTCTTCGGCACGCCGCTTGACGTGACGCTGTCGGAACTGGCGATCGAGTCTTTCTTCCCGGCCGACGAGCAGACGCGAGCGGTGCTGGTGCGGCTGGCGAAGGAACGTGCGGAAGCTAACTGAGCCAACCCCGCGGACCTCCTCACCCCTGTGGTGGCGCTGCCTTGCGCGTTCGGGTGCGTTCCAGGCCGAGTTGGCGCTCGCGCCAGATGATGAACATGCCGGCGGCAACGACGATCACACCGCCGACGAGCGTGTTGAAGGTGGCGATATCGCCAAAGGCGAAATAGCCGACGACGACACCGAGGATCATCGAGGTGTATTCGAACGGCGCCACCACCGAGGCCTCGGCGTGGCGATAGGCTGCCGTCATCAGGATCTGCGCCAGCCCGCCGCAGAAGCCTGCGGCGACCAGAAGGCCGGTCTGCAATAGCGTCAGCGCCTGCCAGCCGAAAGGCAGCGAAAACAGCGCCATGACGCTCGCCGTCGCCGAAAACCACAACACAATGGTCGCTGTCCGTTCGGTCTGAACCAGATTGCGCACGAGCAGGATGGCATTGGCGGAGATTGCCGCAGAAACAAGAGCAGCGATGACGCCCAGCACCTCCTGGTCGCCGAGCGCGGCGCCCGACGTGAGCAGCGTCAGCTCCGGCCAGGAGATGATCAGCACGCCGACCAGACCGACCGCAACCGCGCTCCAGCGATAGACGCGAATGGCTTCGCCGAGGAATAGCGAGGAGAACACCACCACCAGCAAAGGCTGGGCATAGTTCAGCGTGATCGCTTCCGGCAGCGGCAGCCGGGTCAGCGCAAAGAAGCCGAGCCCCATGGCGCAGACGCCGACGACACCACGTGCGATGTGGTTCAGCGGGCGTTTGGTGGCAAACGCCGTGCCCAGTTTTCTCGTGAAGGCCAGGAAGACGATGATCGGGAAGATGGCGAAGAAGGAGCGGAAGAAGACGATCTGGCCGGCCGGCAAAGTGCCGGCGGCCTTGATGCAGGTTTGCATGCTGACAAAGACCGCCACCGACATGATCTTGAGCATGATCCCGGTGAGAACATTAGAGCGCCGCGCGTCGTCTTCGACGCGCAAAGGACGCTCTGACACTTTGAATCTGCGCATCGTGCTTTCCAAAAATCGACATTGATTTTTGGGCCGATGCGCGCCGGGATGATCGGACAGTTTCCCGCCCGCTTCGTCTCCAGGCCCGGCTTTCACTGTTTTGTTGCTTCCCGGATCTCCGCTGAGATGCGCGTCGAACGACGCGGTACACAGGCGCCCATGCCGAACTTCGATGTGACGACGGTCATCAAGGCCTCACGATAATGGCGGAAGGGGAACGCCCCGAAATAGGCATTGGCGCAGTTTTGTCGAGTGACCGTTTCGTGTAAAGAGCGCGCAACTTTAGATTTAATGGGCCAGGACACGTCAGCGGCTCCGATAGCGACAGGGAAACCCAAGGGAATGCGAACCGATACCGGCCAGGTCTTCAAGCTCGAAGACTACCGCCCCAACGACTTTTCCATCCCGCAAACCGGCCTCACCTTCCGCCTTTCGCCAGACGCAACGCGTGTCACCGCAGTGCTGACGATCGAACGCCGCGATGGCGCCGCCGCCTCGACGTCGCTGGTGCTGGACGGCGACGGCCTGGTGCTCAAGCGCATTGCCATCGACGGTCGCGAGCTTGCCCCGGCCGAGTATCTCGCCACGCCGGACCAGCTGACCATTTTGAGGCCGCCGCCCCGTTTCCAGCTGCTGCTCGAGACCGAGATCGCGCCGGCCAGCAATGAGGCGCTGATGGGCCTCTACCGCTCCAGCAATGTCTATTGCACGCAATGCGAGGCCGAGGGCTTTCGCCGCATCACCTATTTCCTCGACCGCCCCGACATCCTGTCGGTCTATACCGTGCGTATCGAGGCGAGGCTGGACGAAGCGCCGCTGTTGCTTTCCAACGGCAATCCGGTCGAAAGCGGCGCGCTTGCCGACGGCTGGCACTTTGCAGTCTGGGACGACCCCTTCCCCAAGCCGTCCTATCTGTTTGCGCTCGTGGCCGGCAATCTCGGCAAGGTTGCGGACAGTTTCGTCACCATGTCCGGGCGCGAGGTCGAACTCGGCATCTATGTCGAGCCAGGCAAGGAGGGGCTTGCCGGCTACGCCATGGATGCGCTGAAGCGCTCGATGCAATGGGACGAGCAGGCCTTCGGCCGCGAATACGACCTCGACGTCTTCAACATCGTCGCCGTTTCCGACTTCAACATGGGGGCCATGGAGAACAAGGGCCTCAATATTTTCAACGACAAGTATGTGCTGGCCGACCGGGAAACCGCCACCGATGCCGATTTCGCCAATATCGAGGCGATCATCGCGCATGAGTATTTCCACAACTGGACCGGCAACAGGATCACCTGCCGCGACTGGTTCCAGCTCTGCCTCAAGGAAGGGCTGACGGTCTTTCGCGACCATGAATTCTCCGCCGACCAGCGCTCGCGCGCGGTCAAGCGCATCGCCGAAGTGCGCACGCTGAGGGCACACCAGTTCCCCGAGGACCAGGGACCGCTGGCGCATCCGGTGCGGCCGCGCCGCTACCGCGAGATCAACAATTTCTACACGGCGACGGTCTACGAAAAAGGCTCGGAAGTCGTGCGCATGATCCGCACTATCCTCGGGGCCGAGGCTTTCCGCGCCGGCATGGACCTCTATTTCGAGCGCCATGATGGCGAGGCCGCGACGATCGAGGACTTCCTGAAGGTGTTCGAGGACGCCTCCGGGCGCGACCTGTCGCAGTTCGCGCTCTGGTATCACCAGGCGGGCACGCCGAACCTGACCGTCAGTTCGACGCACAATCCGGCGACGCGCGAGTTTACGCTTGAGATCGAGCAGTCGGTGCCGCCGACACCGTCGGAGAGCCGCAAGCGCTTGATGCACATTCCGCTCGCCTTCGGGCTGGTCGGCGCGGGCGGTGAGCCGGTCGCCTATGATGGCGTCGAGGGAGCCACCGTCGAGGACGGCGTTATCCACATCCGCAAGCGCCGTCACATGGTGCGCTTCTCAGGCGTCGCCGAGCGGCCGGCGGTGTCGCTCAATCGCGGCTTTTCGGCGCCGATCACACTTTCGGTCGAGCAGAAGGCCGACGACCAGTTCTTCCTCGCCGGCCATGACAGCGATGCCTTCGCGCGCTGGCAGGCGTTCAACACGCTGCTCACCGATGCGCTGATAGCGGCCTTCCGCCAGATCCTCGGCGGCGCGAAGCCGGCTTTCACCGCCAGGCTGACCGGACTTGCCGGCAAGATCGCCGGCGACGAGACCCTGGAACCTGCCTACCGGGCGCTGGCGCTGTCACTTCCGGGCGAGGCCGACATTGCCCGCGACATCGGCACGAACATCGATCCCGACGCCATCTTTGCCGCTCGCGAGGCGTTGGCGCTGGCAATCGCGCGCGCCAATCAGCAAACGTTCACCGACCTATACGGCCGCCTCGCCGGCGACGGGCCGTTCAGCCCCGACGCGGCAAGTGCGGGACGCCGCGCGCTGCGCAACATCCTGCTCGACTACCTCTCGCTGCTGCCGAAAGGTGCTGCGCTCGCCGCCCGGCATTTCGAAACCGCGACCAACATGACCGACCGCGCCGCAGCGCTGACCGTCCTTGCGCACCGCCATGACGGTTCGCCGGAGGCGATCAAGGCGCTGGCCGATTTCGAGGCGCGTTATGGCGCCGATCCGCTGGTCATGGACAAATGGTTCCAGATCCAGGCCAGCGTGCCGGGACGCCGGACAGTCGACACGGTACGCGAGCTGACTGGTCACGCAGCTTTCTCGATGGCCAATCCGAACCGGGTGCGCTCGCTGGTCGGCACATTCGCCAGCGCCAACCAGACCGGCTTCCACCGCGCCGATGGCGAAGGCTACCGGTTTTTTACCCAGACCGTACTCGAGGTTGAAAAACGCAATCCGCAAGTGGCGGCCAGGCTGGCGACAGCGCTGCGCTCGTGGCGCTCGCTGGAGCCGGGCAGGCAAGCCAAGGCCAGGGAAGCGCTGCTGGCCATCGCCGGTGCCGAGAACCTGTCGGCGGATTTGCGGGACATTGTGGAGCGAACGCTGGCCTGATCCCTCCCCCTTGAGGGGACGGTGGACAGCCGCCGAAGGCGGATGGACGGGTGGGGTCGTTGCGGCAGTGCGCGACCTCGACCAACTTCGACCGTGATTGAGAGAGTCGAGCGCTTCGCCGAGGACCCCACCCGGCCCTTCGGGCCACCCTCCCCTCAAGGGGAGGGATTTCAGCGTTATTTCAATCAATTTTTAATGTTTTTCGGCCGCGCCTCTGGACAAGGCGAATCACCTTTGATTCTTTACAGACGATTCGGATGTGCGGTGTTGCCGGATCGTCAAGCGTACGGAAATTCGGGGAGTGCCATTTATGGCCAAGGCGGACGCGTGGGGCGCGCCCGAAGGGACGGCTTTTGAGCGGCGCAAGGCGCGAGGCGACGGCCTCGCCGGCAATACGCGGCTCATCGCTGAACCAGCCTACCGGCGGCTCCTGGCTGCCGAACCCCTTCTGCGCCGTTCGATACCGGCTCTCATCATCATCTTCCTGATCGTCATCGCCGCACTGCGCGTGCTGTCGCTGATGAACGAGCGCGACGAGGCCGAGCGCGACGGCAAGGCGGTGCTAGGTCTCGCCGCCGGCCAGATGGCGAACGCAATCTCGGCCGACCCGACCGCGGCATCCAGCGGTGCAATTGATCTTCTGGAAAGCACGAGCCGCCAGGGCGCCATGGGCAGAAGCCATGTGCTTGTGATCACCGACAGCGCCTTCAAGATCATTGCCGTGTCGCCGCTGTCGACCGGCTGGCAAGGGCGATCGCTGGACAGCCTGGTGCTGGACGGCCAGCCGCTGTTCATGTTCGGCGACCGCGCCGGGGTCATGGATGTCAGCATCGGCGGCCAGGACTGGTACGCGGCGGTGAGCCTGACCCGGGACCGCAAGAACGCCGCCGCCGTGCTGGTGCCGCAGGAAGCGGTGTTCGACAACTGGCGCAAGACCGTCTCGCTCAACGTCACGCTGTTTGTGCTGACAGCCGGCGTGCTGATCATCATCCTCTACGCCTATTTCGGCCAGGCATCGCGCGCCCAGACAGCCGACCGCATCTATCTCGAAGCCCATCAGCGCATCGACATGGCGCTGGTTCGCGGTCGCTGCGGCCTGTGGGACTGGGACATGGTGCGCGGCAAGATGTACTGGTCGCGCTCGATGTACGACATGCTGGGCTACGAGCCCTGCAACTCGATGCTGTCGTTCGGCGAGGTCGACGACATCATCCACCCCGAGGACGGCGACCTGTTCGAGCTCGCCAACAAAATCGTCGAGCGCGAGATCGACCATATCGACCAGGTGTTCCGGATGCGTCACGCCGACGGCCAGTGGGTGTGGATGCGCGCCAGGGCCCAGGTGATCGACCCGGAAGCGCCTGAGATCCAGCTGATCGGCATTGCCGTCGACGTCACCGAGCAGCGGCATCTGGCGCTGCGCTCGGAGGCGGCCGACCTGCGCCTGCGGACCGCGATCGAAAACATCAACGAATCCTTCGTGCTGTGGGATGCCGCCCAGCGCCTGATCATGTGCAATTCCAAATACCAGAAGGACAACGGCCTGTCGGACCGCGACGTCATGCCGGGCGCTGCGCGCGCCGTGCTTGAAGAGCGCATGCTGGCCTTCGCCTCTGAACGGCGGCTGGCCAACACCAACGGGCCGCAAGGGGGCGCAACCTTCGAGCGGCAGCTCTCCGACGGCCGCTGGCTGCAGGTCAACGAACTGAGGACCCGGGACGGCGGCACGGTCTCCGTCGGCTCCGACATCACCCAGATCAAGCTGCACCAGGAAAAGCTGGTCGACAGCGAGCGCCGGCTGATGGCGACCATCCACGACCTCAGCCTCGCCCGCCGGGCCGAGGAAGAGCGCGCCAAGGAACTGGTCGAGCTCAACCGCGAATATATGAAGGAAACCGAGCGCGCCGAGGCCGCCAATCGGGCCAAATCCGAATTCCTAGCCAACATGTCGCACGAGCTGCGCACGCCGCTCAACGCCATCATCGGGTTCTCCGAACTGATGGAACAAGGCCTGTTCGGGCCGCTCGGTTCGCCGCGCTACGAGGAATATGCCAACGACATCAACGGCAGCGGCAAATATCTGCTCGGCGTCATCAACGACATACTCGATATGTCGAAGATCGAAGCCGGCCAATTCTCGGTGGACCGCGAGGAAATCGATCTCTGCCCGCTGATCCGCGAGACGGTGCGGGTGATCTCGCTGCAGGCGGCGGAGAAATCGATCACGGTCGAAACCCGCATCGCCGATACGATGACGCTGTTCGCCGACCGCCGGGCGATCAAGCAGATCGCCATCAATCTGCTGTCGAATGCGGTGAAGTTCACCGGCCAGGGCGGCCATATCTCGGTGCGCGCCCGCAACACGTCAGGCGCGCTGGTGCTGACCATCGAGGACAATGGCTGCGGCATTCCGAAGGAGGCACTGAGCAAGCTTGGCCGCCCCTTCGAACAGGTGCAGAACCAGTTTTCGAAGAACCACGCCGGTTCCGGCCTCGGCCTTGCCATCTCGCGCTCGCTGGCCGAGTTGCAAGGAGGAGCGCTGAAAATCCGCTCGACCGAAGGCGTCGGCACCATCGTGTCGGTGCGCATCCCGGTGAAGAAGGCGCAGCCGGCGGTGAAGGCGGCGGCCTGACGGCCCGCCAATGCCAGCGGTGCTCTCCGCCGCGTTCAAGGACTGAGTAGCCGCGGTCATGTAAGGGCTCCGGCGGCTTTCGCCGCCGGAGACATATCGCCACTCACTCCATGCTGTCGTCGCCGCCGTCCCATTGGTGGTGGCGGCCCATGCGGCCGTTCTTCGGTAGTTCGTTGCGCTCGATCTTGCCGTCATTGTTGCGGTCGAGCATCGCGAACACCTTTTTCTCGCGCCCGGTGATGTCGTCCGTGGTCAGCGTGCCGTCGCCCTTGCTGTCGTAGCGGGCAACGATGCGCTTGGCCATTTCCTCGAACCGCGCCTTCTCCAGCGCGTCAGCGAGCTGGGCGACTGTCAGCTTGCCGCCATTATCGGCGACCAGCTTCTTCAGCCGCGCGTTCATGGCGTCGGAAAACTGGTCGAAGCTGATGGTGCCGTTGGAATCCTTCATCGCCTTGTCGAGGCGCATCATGGTGCCCTCGCGCATTCTGGCGCTGGCATTGTTCTCGGCATAGGCGGTGGTGCCGACGGCGCCGGCAAGCGCGATGAAGGCAAGGGCAAGTCCGGTTGTCTTTCTCATGGGTATCTCCTGTTGCATCGTCACCCCCGATGCGATCCGAAACAGCCGCCAGCGCTTCACGCCCTCACAACCGTTTCGTACGAAGCAAAAGGTCGAAATCCTTTCTGACCTTTTGCGACGTTTCCTTGAGATGTGCTTCCAGCACACCGAAATCCGGCAGGTCAGTCACCGCCAGAAGCAGATCCGACAATCCCGGCGGAACGTCATCGCGTTCGAATGCACCGGTGAGGCAAAGCCGCGTCATCTGGGTCAGCGCCAGATAGAGTTGGTAGGCTTCGCAAAGCTGCTGCCTGACGTCAGCCTCGGCGAAATCCGGCGACAGATGCGCCAGGATTTCGCCGGTCGCGGTCACCCTGCGGCCGGCTTCGACCTGCCCGGTTATAACCGCCACCTGCGCGATGAATTCGAGGTCGATGAGGCCGCCGGAGATGAGCTTGATGTCCCAGAGATCGCGCGGCGATTTTTCCTTCTCGATCAGCGCGCGCATCTCGGATGCCTCCGCCCTCACCTTGGCGGCGTCGCGCGGCAAGGCCAGAAGTGCCGCCACCTCGGCCTCGACCTCGGCGCAAAGGGCCGCGTCGCCGCCGATGGCGCGCCCCCGGGCCAGCGCCATGTGCTCCCAGGTCCAGGCCTCCTGGCGCTGGTATTTCTTGAAGGCATCGATGTGGGTGGCCACCGGCCCCTTGTTGCCGGATGGCCGCAAGCGCAGGTCGAGCTCGTAGAGAACGCCTTCGGCGGTCGGCGCCGAGACAGCCGCGATCAGCCGCTGCGTCATCCTGGTATAGTAGTGCGATGGTGCGAGCGGCTTGTCGCCGTCGGACTCGTCGGCATTCGCGTCGTGGTCGTAGAGCAGAATGAGGTCGACATCGGAGCCGGCGGTGAGCTCGCGGCTGCCGAGTTTGCCCATGCCGAGCAGCGACACGGTGCCGCCGGCGATGCGGCCGTGGCGCAGCGCGAATTCGGTGGTCACCGCCTGCAATGCGGCGTCGATGGTGAGGTCGGCGAGATCGGAAAAGGCGCGGCCGGCGCGCGCCGGGTCGATCGAGCCGGCGAGCAGCCTGACACCGATCAGGAATTTCTGCTCGGAGGCAAAGATGCGCAGCCGGTCAAGCACATCCTCGTAGGGCCTGTCGCCATCGATGAAAGCGGCCAACCGCGCTGAGAGATAGGCGCGGTTGGGCAGTTCGGTGAGCAGCGCCGGGTCGAGCAGACCGTCGAAGACATGCGGGCGCCTTGTGATGATTGCCGCCAGCCGAGGCGCGGCGCCCATGATCGTCGCCATAAGCTTCAGCAGAGCGGGATTCGACTGCAGCAGCGAAAACAGCTGGATGCCGGCGGGCAGGCCGGCGAGGAGTTCATCGAAGCGAACCAGCGCCTCGTCGGCCCGGCGCGTCTGGCCGAAGGCTTTGAGCAGCGCCGGCGTCAGTTCGGTCAGCCGCTCGCGCGCTTCCGCCGACTGGGTGGCGCGATAGCGGCCGAAATGCCAGCCCCGAATGACGCGGCAGATGTCGCTTGGCCGCTGGAAGCCAAGGCCATGCAAGGTCTGCAGCGTGTCGGGATCGTCGACATCGCCGGTGAAGACCAGATTGCCGACGCCGGCCGACAATTCAGGCGCAGTCTCGAACAGCGCGGCGTAATGGCGCTCGACCTCATGCAAAGCCGCGCGAAAGGTTTCGGCAAATCTGGCGGCATCGGCAAAGCCCAGCATATGGGCGATGCGTTCCAGCCCTTCATCATCGTCGGGCAGAATATGCGTCTGCTCGTCGGCGACCATCTGGATGGCGTGTTCCACGCCGCGCAGAAACCAATATTGCTGCGTGAGCGCGTTGCGTGCATCGGCGGTGATCCAGTTGCGCGCCGCCAGCGCACCCAGCATCGGCACCGTCTCGCGGCCGCGCAGCTCCGGAAAACGGCCGCCGGCGATCAGTTGCTGGGTCTGGACGAAGAACTCGATTTCGCGAATGCCGCCGCGGCCGAGCTTGACGTTGTGTCCTTTGACCGCGATCTCGCCATGACCCTTGTGGGCATGGATCTGGCGCTTGATCGAATGAACGTCGGCGATCGCCGCATAGTCCATGTATTTGCGCCAGACATAGGGCTGCAATTCCCGCAGGAACGCATCCCCGGCATCGAGATCGCCGGCCACGGGACGCGCCTTGATCATGGCGGCGCGCTCCCAGTTCTGGCCGCGCGCCTCATAGTAGCGAAGTGCTGCCTCGACCGGGATCGCCAGCGGCGTCGAGCCTGGATCGGGACGAAGCCTCAAATCGGTGCGGAAGACATAGCCGTGCCCGGTGCGGTCCTGCAGGATGCGGACCAGCCTGCGGGTCAGGCGCGCAAACAGCTCTGTGGCGTCGAGCGGATCGACGATTGCCGGCGCATCCGGATCGAAGAAGACGACGAGGTCGATGTCGGAGGAGAAATTCAGTTCATGCGCGCCAAGCTTGCCCATGCCGAGCACGATCCAGCCGGATTGCCGTGACGGATTTTCGGGATCGGGCAATTTGAGCTTGCCTTGGCTGTGCGCCTCGCGCAGCAGGAAGTCGACCGCCGCACAGGTGCAGGCATCGGCGAGATTGCTGAGGCGCCTTACCGTCAGCGCGGTATCGGCCTCGCCGGAGAGGTCTGCAAGTGCGATCAGGAAGTGAGCTTCACCCTTCCACTGCCTGAGTTCCATCATCAGGCTGGATTCGGAAACGGTCTCGGCAAAGGCGGCCTTGCCGATCGCTTCGGCAATGCTGGTCAGCCTGGCCTCGACACCGTCATCGAACAGCGCGTCGAGGATTTGCGGCCGGCGGCGCGCGACATCGCGGAGGAAGGGCGAGAGATCGAAGACGGCAGCGAGAAACTCCTGTGCGGCGCCCTTGCCCCCTAGGAATTTCGCCAGACGCGGCAGGTTCTCGTCCTTGGCATCGCCAGCGATCTCCGACAGTTCACGCCGGGCGCGGGTCTCATCCAGCGGCGCGAGCTGCGCCGCCAGTTGCAGGCGCCATTCGGTCTCGATCCGTTTCGCAGCCATCCTCACCGCCATCAATGGTCCTCCCGCGCCGGGAAGCTCATGATAACGGACAATCCGGGATTGGCAGGCAGAAGTTCAAGCCGGCCATTGTGAAAAGTCATGATCGCCTTGGCGAGGCTGAGACCAAGGCCTGATCCCGGCTGGGAGCGGCTCTTTTCCAGCCGCACGAAGCGCTCGGTCGCCCTGGCGCGGTCGGCGGCATCGGGGATGCCATGGCCATTGTCGGAAACGGAAAGGCGGATTTCGTGACCGACGCGCTGCAGGGCTACGCGCACGGCAGGCTTTTCCGTCGCATCGGTCGAGTATTTGATGGCGTTGTCGACGATGTTCGACAGTGCCTGGCCGATCAGCTCGCGGTTGCCATCGACGGAAAAAATCCCGTCCGCGGCAGTTTCAAGCACCACGCCAGCCTCCTCCGCCACCGGCTCATAAAGCTCGACAACGTCATGCACCGCGGCGGCGAGATCGACCTTGCTGGTGCTCTCCGAGGAATAGCCGGCCTCCAGCCTGGAGATCATCAGGATGGCGTTGAAGGTTTTTATCAGCTGGTCGGATTCGGCGATGGTGCCTTCCAGCGCCTGCCGGTAGTCGGTGGTCTTGTGCTTGCCCGAAAGTGTCGCCTCAGCGCGGTTGCGCAGTCTGGTCAGCGGCGTCTTCAAATCATGGGCGATGTTGTCGGAGACCTGCTTCAGCCCTTCGTTGAGCGTCGCTATCCTGGCCAGCATGGTGTTGAGGTTTTCCGACAGGCGGTCGAACTCATCGCCGGCGCCGGTCACCGGCAGCCGTCCCGTGAGATCGCCGCCCATGATGCGGCGGCTTGCCTCCGAGACGCTGTCGATGCGCTTCAGCGCGGCGCGGCCGACAAGGAACCAGATCAGCAGCCCGCCCAGGCCCATCATGCCCAGCGCCAGCATCAGGGCGCGGCGGACGACGGCGCGGAAGCGCTCGGGCTCGCCGAGATCGCGGCCGACCAGCATGATCATCTGGTTGGGCAGCCGCAGCACCAGCGCGATGGCGTTGTGGCCCTTCTCGCCCTCGGACTGAATTTCGGTCTCGCCGGGCTGCGCGCCATTCGGGTCAGAAGCCTGGTTGCGCTGCCGTTCAAGCTCACCTTCGCCGAAACGGCGATAGGAGAAGGGTTCGGTCGTCCAGCCATCGGTCTCGAGCACCCCCGGTGCCAGGCTCTGCACGTTGCCGGTGAGGATCTGGCCGTTGACATCGGCAATGAGATAGAGGTTGGCGCCGGGCTGGCGCGAGCGCTGCTCGACGACGCGCACCAGCCGCGGCAGGCCGCCGCTCTGATAGGCACGGGCGAGGCCGAGCACCTCGTCATTGATGGTCTGCTGGGTCTGGCCGGTCAGCATGCGGGCCGACAACGACGTCATGTAGAAGACCAGCAACACGGCACATAGCGCGAAAAGCAGGAAATAAAGCGCTGAAAGCCGCGCCGCCGTCGTCCTCATGATGGCCGGCAGGGAAAGGGCCATCGAGTTCTAGCTCATGATGAGATTTGGCTGAAATCTCATCATGACCTACCCCTTTGTTGGAGCATGATCTTCTCCAAAAACCGGTACCTACTTTTTGGGATCATGCTCTAGCCGCTCTTCAGCATATAGCCGGCGCCGCGAACCGTATGCAGGATCGGCTTGTCGAAACCCTTCTCGATCTTGCCACGCAGGCGCGAGACGTGAACGTCGATCACGTTGGTCTGCGGATCGAAATGATAGTCCCAGACATTTTCGAGCAGCATGGTGCGCGTCACCACCTGGCCGGCATGGCGCATCAGATATTCGAGCAGGCGGAATTCGCGCGGCTGTAGCGTGATCTCGCGCGCCGCGCGCTTGACCGAATGGGACAGCCGGTCAAGCTCGAGATCGCCGACCCGGTAGACGGTTTCGGCCTCCCTGGCGCTGGCGCGGCGGTTCAGCACCTCGACGCGGGCGAGCAATTCGGAAAAGGCATAGGGCTTGGTCAGATAGTCGTCCCCGCCGGCGCGCAGACCGGTGACGCGGTCATCGACTTCGCCCAGCGCCGACAGGATCAGCACCGGCGTGGTGTTGCCGCGCGAGCGCAGGCCGGCAATGACGGAGAGCCCGTCGCGGCGTGGCATCATGCGGTCGACGACCATCACGTCATAGTCGCCGGCATCGGCCAGCGCAAAGCCGGTTTCGCCGTCGCCGGCGACATGGGCGGTGTGCCCAGCCTCGGCAAAGGCCTTCTGCATATAGTCGGCCGCCTCGCGATCGTCTTCTATGACGAGAATCTTCATAGAGCCGTTATACGCGATTTCGCCGGAAGATTGAGGGGCCGCCATAAGCGCAAAAGCTTTCGTTCAAGCATGTCGTTTTGCAAAAACCGCCGTGCACTTTTGGGCGACATGCTTCGATGTTAGAGCGGCAGCGGGCGATGGGGGCCCGCTGCCGCCGGGGGCAGAACACGATGACTGACTAACGCGTTCGGCCCCTTGCTTCCCGTGCGGCGGCTCGGGGGTGTTGAAACCGCCGCACTGGAAACTGTGTGATGTCAGCCTTTGGCGACTGGCAGCGCGACGAAGCGGTTTGAATCGTCGCGGGTGATCTGCATCAGCACCGCCTTGCGGCCGGACTTGACCGCATCGGCCATCGCCTTGGCGACGTCTTCGGTGCCGTTCACCTCCGTCGAATTGACCGAGGTGATGACATCGCCGGGCTGGATGCCGCGGTCGGCGGCATCGCTGTCGGGATCGACATCGGTCACCACCAGGCCCTTGCCGTTTTCCGACTTGGTGACGGTGAGGCCGAGATCGGCCAGCGCGGCGGGCTTTGCCGGTGCCGCGGGCTGCTGCGGGTCGGCCGAGGCCTGCTTGTCAGTGGATGGCAACGTGCCGAGATCGACCTTGATGGTCTGGCTCTTGCCGTCGCGCCACACCGTGACGTCGACCGACTTGCCGGGTGGGTACGCGCCGATCAGACGAGCCAGTTCCTTCGGCGATGCGACGTCCTTGCCTTCGACCTGGGTGATCACGTCACCGGCGGTGATGCCGGCCTTCTTGCCGGGGCCACCGTCCTGGGCGCCCGAAACCAGAGCCCCGTTCTGCGACTTCAGGCCCAGCGATTCGGCGATGTCCGATGTAACCGGCTGGATTTCGACGCCGAGCCAGCCACGCTGCACCGAGCCGCTCTTCATCAGATCCTGCACCACCTGCTTGGCGGTGGAGGCCGGAATGTCGAAGGCGATGCCGACGCTTCCGCCCGACGGCGAGAAGATCGCGGTGTTGATGCCGACGACCTGGCCGTTGAGGTTGAAGGTCGGGCCGCCCGAATTGCCGCGGTTGACCGAGGCGTCGATCTGGATGAAGTCGTCGTAGGGACCGGCGCCGATATCACGGCCACGGGCCGAGACGATGCCGGCGGTGACGGTGCCGCCGAGGCCGAACGGATTGCCGACGGCCACCACCCAGTCGCCGACGCGAACCTTGGAATCGTCGGCGAAATCGACATAGGTGAACTTGCCGACGCCATCGACCTTGAGCACCGCCAGATCGGTGCGCGGATCGGTGCCGATCAGCTTGGCGTCAAGCTCCTTGCCGTCATTCATTACCACTGTGAAGGCGGAGCCTTCCTCGACGACATGGTTGTTGGTGACGAGATAACCGTCATCGGAGATGAAGAAGCCCGAACCCTGGGCTACCGGACGCGGCTGGTCGTTGTTATGGTCGCGGTGGCTGAAGCGACGATTGCCGCCGCCCTGGCCGTTCTGATCGCCAAAGCCCCGGAATTGCTTGAAGAACTGGCGCAGCTGCGGATTGTCGGGCAGGTTGTTCATGCCGTCCGGATCGTCGGACTGGTCGGAGCCGTCATCGGCGGCAGGCTCGATCTTGGCCTTGACCTTGACGCTGACCACGGCCGGCGAAACGCGCTCGACGACGTCGGCAAAGCCCGGTACCTGCGGCGCTTCGACCCGCACGGCATCGGCCAGAACGGGAGCTGTACCAGTGGCAACGGCGCCGAAACCGATGCCGCCGGCAATGGCCAGCGAAGCGGCGGCGGCCAACAGGCGCTTGCGGGTCCGGGAATATGGGTTGGGGGCGATAGTCATGGGTCTCATATCCTCTTTTCACTGGATGCGGCTCAGGCAGAGCATCCTCGGACAAGAGAAATAGAGAGGCGCACATTACCGCGCCATTTCCGAAGCATGAAAGTTTTGTAATGTTGGGCGGACGCACAAATCGCTTGGTTGCGCTCGCCTGCTGCGCTATGGTGTACACAACTCAGCACAAGGCTTTCACAATGACAGCAAGCACCACCATGACCATTCGAGTCTCGTCCGAGACCAAGCTGAAGCTGGAGCAGATCGCTACCGATACCAGGCGTAGTAAATCGTTCCTCGCCGCCGAGGCGGTCTCAGCCTATGTCGATCGCGAGCTGGATATCATCGAAGGCATAAAACGTGGCATGGCCGACGCAGAGGCTGGCCGCGTCGTGCCCCACGACGACGCCATGGCGGAGGTCGACGCGGTGATCGAAGCAGCGAAAGCCAGGCGCGCAGGCAAGGCGTGAAGCGGTTCGTCACCTGGTCGCGAGAGGCGCTGGACGATCTCACGCAGCAAGTTGCCTTTATCGCTCAGGACAATCCTGCCGCCGCCCGACGCCTCGCGGACCGTATCCGTGAAATGGGCCGGGGCCTTGGTGATATGGCGACGGGCCGACCTGGCCGGGTAACAGGCACTTATGAGAAGCCCATCGGCCGCCTGCCCTACATCATTGCCTATGAATTGCGCCTGATCGCCGGCCGTCAGAGCATTGTTATCCTGCGCGCCATCCACACGTCGCGGGACTGGCCTTTGGAGGAATGGCCGAGCTAGTCGCTCAGCATCTTGTCCAGCGCCGCCTGTTCCTCGGCGCTCAGCGCCTTGGTTGCCAACGAGCGGCGGGAGCGTGTGGTCAGCACAATGAAAATGCCGCCGACTAGAAGCAGAAGCACCGGCGTGCCCCAAAGCAAGGCGTTGCGCGGGCTGAAGCGCGGCTTCAACAGCACGAACTCGCCGTAGCGCGACACGATATAGTCCATCACCTGCTGGTCGGTATCGCCGGCAACCAGGCGCTGGCGCACCAGGATGCGCAGGTCGCGGGCGAGGTCTGCATCGGATTCGTCGATGGACTGGTTCTGGCAGACCATGCAGCGCAGGCCTTCCGACAGTAGCCGCGCCCTCGCCTCGAGCGCCGGATCGGTGAGAACCTCGTCCGGTTTCACCGCTTGCGCCGCGCCGGCAAACAGCAGCGCCAGAAGCAGGGTGAGCGAGGCCAACGAGAACCTGGTGCTCACGGCGCGCCTGCCGACGGCATGGAGGCTGCCTGCTTGCGGCGGCGCGAGGGTGCGCCAACCCGCAGGCGCCGGTCGAGCAGCGACATTGCGGCTCCCGCCATCATCACCAGAGCTCCGCCCCAGATCAGCGTCACCAGCGGCTTCCACCACAGGCGCACCACGACCGACCCATCGGTGCCCTCATCGCCCAGCGACAGATAGAGTTGGCTGAAGCCGATCGTCTCGATGCCGGATTCGGTCGTCGTCGTCTGCCGCACCGGAAAGAAGCGCTTGGCCGAGGTGATCTCGGCTGAAACGCCGCCACCGGCGCCGATCACGGAAAAGCGGCCGCGCTGCTCGCTGTAATTCGGACCCTGCGCCGGGAAGAGGCCGTCGAAACGCAGCGTGTGGCCGGAGAGTTCGACGCTCTCGCCGGCATGCATCGGCAGTATCCTTTCGGTGCCGAAGCACAGCGTGCCGACAATGCCGAGCGTCGTCAGCCCGAGGCCGAGATGGGCAAGTGCAGTGCCGAACACCGAACGCGGCAGGCCGGCGAAACGGCGCAGCATGATGGCGGGCGACACATTGCCAAAGCCGGACTTGACGGCGAGGTCGGTGAGCGCGCCGCAGACCAGCCAGCAGGCGAGGCCGACACCAAGGGCGGCGAACACCGACGCGCCGTCGATAAACAGCCCCGTGACCAGCATCGCCAGGAGAGCGGCGCCGAAAGCCGCCATCAGGCGCTGAGCGACGGCATAGAGGTCGCCGCGCTTCCAGGCTAGCAGCGGCCCGAACGGAACCACGACCAGCAGCGGCACCATCAGCGGGCCGAATGTCAGGTTGAAGAAGGGGGCGCCGACCGAGATCTTGCCGGCCGAAAGCGCCTCGACCGCGAGCGGATAGAGCGTGCCGACCAGCACGGTGGCGGTGGCCGTGGTCAGGAACAGATTGTTGAGGACAAGCGCGCCTTCGCGCGAGATCGGGTGGAACAGGCCGCCGGCCGTCAGCCGCGAGGCGCGCAGCGCAAACAGGGCCAGCGAGCCGCCGATGAACAGCGTCAAAATGCACAGGATGAAGATGCCGCGGGTCGGATCGGTGGCGAAAGCATGCACCGAGGTCAGCACGCCGGAGCGCACCAGGAAGGTGCCGAGCAGCGACAGCGAGAAGGTGAGGATGGCAAGCAGCAGCGTCCAGATCTTGAGCGCCGAACGCTTCTCCATGACGATCGCCGAATGCAGAAGAGCCGTGCCGGCCAGCCACGGCATAAAGGAGGCGTTTTCGACCGGATCCCAGAACCAGAAGCCGCCCCAGCCGAGCTCGTAATAGGCCCAGTAGGAGCCCATCGCGATGCCGCCGGTGAGGAACATCCAGGCGACCAGCGTCCACGGCCGCACCCAGCGCGCCCAGGAGGCATCGATGCGGCCTTCGATGAGGGCGGCGACCGAGAAGGAAAAGCAGATAGAGAACCCGACATAGCCGAGATAGAGCAGCGGCGGATGGATGGCGAGGCCAAGATCCTGCAGGACCGGGTTGAGATCGCGGCCCTCGATCGGCGCCGGATTGAGCCGGGTGAACGGATTGGATGTCGCCAGGATGAACAGGAAGAAGGTGGCGCCGATAGCCCCCTGCACGGCCAGCACATTGGCGCGCAGCGTCGCCGGAAGGTTGGAGCCGAAGACAGCGACCAGCGCACCGAAGAAGGTCAGGATCAGCACCCAGAGCAGCATCGAGCCTTCGTGATTGCCCCAGGTTCCGGTGATCTTGTAGATCAGCGGCTGCAGCGAATGCGAGTTTTCCCACACGCTCGCCACCGAGAAATCGGAACTTGCATAGGCGCCGGCGAGTGCTGCGAACGATAGCGCCGTGAGCGCGAAGCCTGTGACCGTGACGGGACCGCCGACAGCCATCAGCCTCTGGTTGCCGGTACGGGCGCCGATCAGCGGCACCAGCGTCTGCACCAGCGACAGCACAAAGGCGAGGACGAGCGCGAAGTGTCCGGTCTCAACCATTACTGGCTCTTGCTCTCTTGCCACACGCCCTTGGCCTTCAGCCCGTCAGCGACTTCCTTGGGCATGTAGCGCTCGTCATGCTTGGCCAGCACGCTGTCGGCGACGAAAACGCCGTCGGCGCCAAAGCTGCCTTCGGTGATGACGCCCTGCTCCTCGCGGAACAGATCGGGCAGGATGCCGGTATAGCTGACCTTGACCGATTTGTGCGCGTCGGTGACCGAGAACGCAACCGTCGCGCCCTGCCCGCGCACGACTGTGCCCTTTTCGACGAGGCCGCCGAGCCTGATGCGCTGTCCCGGCTGCAAGCTGGCGGTGGTCAGATCGGCGGGCATATAGAAATAGGAGGCCTTCTGGCCCAACGCATAGAAGGTCAGCCCGGTGGCGGCGCCGAGGAAGGCAAGACCTCCGACAATCACCGACAATCGCTTCTGCTTGCGCGTCATGTCCTACTCCGTCGCCGTCAGGCCGAGCGAGGCGGCAAAGGCGGTGAATTTCTTCGCTTCCTCACTGTCGGCGCCAAACACGGCGATACCGCGATGCAGCGCGTCGCGCGCCTGGTCGGCCTTGCCCAGCACAACATAGGAACGAATGAGCCGCATCCATCCTTCCGTGTCGCGCGGTTTTTGCCGCAATTTTTCGTCGAGGCCGGCGACCATGGTTTCGATCATGGCCTGCCTGTCCTGCGGCGCCATCGACGAGGCGGCGTCGACGGCCGCGGCATCGGGGCCTTTCGCCGGCTCTCCTGAGGCGACGCTGCGGTTGGCAGCCTCGGCTAACGCCTGTTGGACAGCTCCGCGCCATGGTGAATCCTGCGGCAGGGAATCGAGCATTTTCTGCCACGCCGCGGTTGCCTCGGGTATGCGGCCTTCCTGGGCCAGCGCCATCGCCAAATAGAACGAGGCTTTCGCGTTTGCCGGGTCGAGTTTTAGCGCCTGTTCGAAAGCGGATTGCGCATCGGCCGAAACGATGCCGCCGGCCGCATTGGCAATCGCTTCGCCGAGGCCGGCCTCGCGGGCGGCCGTGTCGCCATCGAGGCGGATGGCATTGCGATAGGCGGTCACGGCATCGGGAAAGCGCTGCAGGCGCAGATAGATCGGGGCGAGCACGTCCCAGCCGCGTCCATCGCCAGGGTTGGCGGCAAGATGGGCCTCGGCGCGCGCCACCAACTCGTCGACCGAACTATCGGCCGGATTCTTGGCCAGCCGTTCGGCGAGCGGCTGCGACGGCAGATCCGGCGAGCCGAGCTGGCTGTACAGGCCCCAGCTGAGCAGCGGGACCACCAGCACCGCTGATGTTGCCATCAACCTGGCCGCCCTCGACGGCTGCCGCGCGCCAGGTGCATCGGCTTGACCGACATTGGCTTGACCAACATCTCCCAGGCGAAGGATGCGGCGGGCGATCTCAGTGCGCGCCTCCTCGGCTTCGGCCGGCTGAATCAGGCCGCGCGCGGCGTCACGCTCAAGCTCGGCCAATTGGTCGCGATAGACTTCGAGATCATGGTCGCTGCTGGTCGGAGCGCCCTTGCCGCCGCTGGTCAGCGGCCGCAGCACCGCCAGGCTTGCGCCCAGCGTGAGGAGTGCGGCTATGACCCAGAACAGCATGGTTCTTCCAATAGAGCGAGAGCCCTGCTCTCACAACATGAGGGTGCTGCGACGCTTTGACGGGATTCCGGCCCCGGCCCAATCTTCAGGTCAGCGGCGTCCAGCTGCCGTCGGCGTTGCGGCATGCGGTGCCCCGCGCGGTCTGGCCGGCCGTGCCGGTAAACACCGTATGGGTGTACTGGCGGCAATCCTGCGAGCCGACGCGGTAGGGCTGGGCCGCGACGACTTCGCCGGAATGAGCCGAACTGTCGCTCTTCCACGTCACCTTCTGGCCGCTCGCCGTATATTCGAGCGCCTTGTATTCCGCCTCGAGCGCCTTGCGCTTCTCGGTGCTGTTCAGGCCGCTGCCGATCGATCCGCCGACGAGCCCGCCGGCCATGGCCGAGATGATCGTCGTCGCGACTTTGGCCCCTGAAGGAGGCGACGCGGGCGGGTTGGTGATGGAGATATCCGGGCCACTGCCCTTGCCCAGCGTTCCGCAGCCGGAAAGAGCGAGCAGTGCGGAAACGAGCGCAACGCGAATCTTCATGCCAACAACCGGTTTTCTTGAACGGGATGCGCTGGGGGCCGCGTCATCGGGGGCGTCAGGACATCATACTATTGATATTTGTCGGAAATTTGGCCGTTCTTAACGGCTTTTGCGCAATCGAGGGGCCGCCATAACACAGGCATTCGGCCGTGTCGATTGGCCCTGGGCAGTACATCATTGCAAGCTCCGCAAGCGCACAACCGCCTTCAGCCCGCCCATCGTGGAGCGTTCCAGCGCCAGCGCCCCGCCATACTCGTTGACGAGGTCGGCAACGATGGCAAGTCCGAGCCCGGTTCCCGGCTTTGTCTCGTCGAGGCGCCGGCCGCGTTTCAAGACATCGCGGGCCTTGTCCTCGGGGATGCCGGGACCGTCATCCTCGATCGATAGCTCGAACAGGCCGGCTGCGGCCGGCGTGACGGATACGGCAACAGTGCTCCTTGCCCATTTCATCGCATTGTCGAGGAGGTTGCCGACCAGTTCCTCCAAATCCTCGCGCTCGCCAGCAAAGACGATGTCGGCCGCCGGCAGCGTAAGCGACAGGCTGACATCAGGCTTGAGTTTTTGCAGCACGCGCACCATGCGCTGCACCAGCGGGGTCACCGGCGTGCGGTAGACGACGCTGTCGCGCTGCGCGGCGACCCGAGCCCGCTGCAGGTAGTGGTCGACCTGTTTCTGCATCGACGCCGCCTGGTCGGCGATGAGCTGGCCCTTGGCGCCGCCGAGAGCCCGGCCCTCATTGATCAGCACGGCGAGCGGCGTCTTCAGCGAATGGGCAAGGTTGCCGACCTGCGTACGCGAGCGCTCGACGATGCGCTTGTTGTTTTCGATCAGCGCATTGGTTTCGTTGGCGAGCGGCTCGATCTCGGCGGGAAACCGGCCATCGAGCCGCTGCGCCGTGCCTTCGCGCACCTGGGCAAGCGCGTTGCGAACCCGGCGCAAGGGCTGGAGGCCGAGCAGGATAGCGATCGCATTGATGGCGATCATGCCGACGCCGAACAGGCTGAGATAGGTCAGCAATCGGCCCTGGAAGGTGGCGATCTCCTGTTCGAGCTCGGTCTTGTTGCCCATCACGCGGAAGCGCGCGGCGCGGTTCTTGGCGTCGAGCACGAATTCGCTCTCGAACACTTCGAGCTGCTCGTCGCCGATACCGTCGGTGGAGTAGCTGCGCTGGAAGCTCGAATTGAACGGCACCTCGGCGACGGTCGGCGACGGGATCGTCGTGGTCATCGAGGACGAATGAAGGTTGCCGTGCACACCTTCGGAAGCCGGCTCCACCGACCAGTACCAGCCCGAATTCGGCTCCGAGAAGCGCAGGTCGCCAAGGTCGGGAGCACCGGTGAGCTGGCCGGATTCGGAAACGCCGACCGAGCCGATCAGATTGAACAGATGCGCCGACAGCAGGCTGTCGAAGCCGCGCTCGCTGGCCTGGCGGTAGAGCGTGGTGATCAGAGTGAAGATGACGATCAGGGTGAGGATCGCCCAGATCGTGGAAAAGCCGATGACGCGGAAGGCCAGCGAGCGCGGCCAGAGCCGCGCCGAAAAAGGCTTCCTTGCTGGTATGGGGAGCGGTTCCGCCTTACGCCTCCGGCTCACGCATGCGATAGCCCATGCCGCGCACGGTTTCGATCATGTCGATGCCCATCTTCTTGCGCAGCCGGCCGACAAAGACCTCGATGGTGTTGGAATCGCGGTCGAAATCCTGGTCGTAGAGATGCTCGACCAGCTCGGTGCGCGACACCACCTCGCCCATATGGTGCATCAGATACGCCAGCAGGCGGAACTCATGCGAGGTCAGCTTCAGCGGCACGCCGTTGACATCGGCCTTGGAGGCCTTGGTGTCGAGGCGCAGCGGCCCGCAAGTGAGCTCGGACGAGGCATGGCCGGCGGCGCGGCGGATCAGCGCCCTCACCCTGGCCAGCACCTCCTCGATGTGGAACGGCTTGGTGACATAGTCGTCGGCGCCGGCATCGATGCCCGACACCTTGTCGCTCCAGCGGTCGCGCGCTGTCAGGATCAGCACCGGCATCTTGCGGCCGTTGCGGCGCCAGCGCTCGACGACGCTGATGCCGTCCATCTGCGGCAGGCCTATGTCGAGCACGACGGCATCGTAGGGCTCGGTGTCGCCGAGGAAATGCCCCTCCTCGCCGTCATAGGAGCGGTCGACGACATAGCCGGCATCGACCAGCGCGTCGGCCAGTTGCCGGTTGAGATCCTTGTCATCTTCGACGACGAGTACGCGCATGATCGGTCAGGCCTGTTGATGGGTCAGCTATAGGCCGATTCCGGTGGTCTGGGAAACGACCCTGCAAGGGGGAAGATTGGATCAGTTCGCCGGGACGACGATCTCGGAGCGGCGCGGACGCTGGCCGTCCTTGCCCGGCACAAGCACGACGATGACGCAGACCTCCTGGCCGCCACGCGTCGTCTGCGAAGCCTTGGCCAGCGTGCCGCCATTCTGCTCGGCAACCTGCTGGCCGATCGCGTAGCAATCCGCCGCGGCTGCCGGCGTCGCTTGCGACGCCAACAGGCCGGCCGCTGTGAGCGCCAGTATCGCGGTTCTGACATGAGAGCGAAGCGTTTTCATGGTCGGCGTTGTAACGCAACTGTGCTGAACGTGAAATGAACGGTGAACGGGTGAAAATCCATCCCCGCAATACCCCCTGCGCGCGCAACGAATGAATGCGATCCTACTGCCCAGTCCCTCAGACCGGGCAATGGATTCATAACCGGAAAACCGGCTGCGCGGCTATGGTGTTTGCGCGCAGGTTCTCAATTCGCAGCCAGATTGGGAACAGGTCAAGGCGAGACCATTCTGGGACCGCCCTAAATAGCGCGGGAAAACGTCAAATCATCGGAGTGCGCCATGACGGATAAACACCTTGCCGACCTTTACCGGGGCTATATCGCTTGCCTGAATGCCCAGGACTGGGCGAAACTTGGAGACTTTGTCGGCGACGAGGTGCAGCACAATGGCGAAATGCTCGGCCTGTCGGGTTATCGCCGTATGCTCGAAGGCGATTTCGAGGCGATACCCGACCTCCGCTTCAACATCGAACTGCTGGTCTGCCAGCCGCCGCGCGTGGCGGCGCGCCTGCATTTCGACTGTCATCCCAAGGGCGTGCTGTTCGGCCTGCCGGTGAACGGCAAGCGCGTGTCGTTCGCTGAGAATGTTTTCTACGAATTCGGAGAGGGTCGCATCCTCGAGGTGTGGTCAGTCATCGACAAGGCCGAGATCCAGGCGCAAATCTAGGTTGCTTCAATCACTTTGCTCGGTGAGAGCGCGTATCCGCAGCACCCCGTGGTAGAGCGCCAGGTCCTCGTCGTAGCGGGCCTCGGCGAACTCCAGGGACAGGCGGGTCTGGTCGCGCGAGCCGGTGGCGAAAGCGGCGCCGTCAAGGCGCGCCCGGATGCTGTCCATGATCAGACGCGTCTCGGCCTCGCCTTGCGCCTTCGACCAGACATGCAGCGTGATGAGCTGGTCGTCATCATTGTCGGCGCCGGTGTCCAGATCGAATGCGCTGGTCCTGCCATAGGTCACATAAGGGAAGGCGGCACTGTCGGCCGCCTGCTCGCGCAACCCGGCGCCGCCGAGCAGCGCCGTCAGCGAGGCATCGCTCTTCAATCTCATGAACAAGGCTTGCAGCAAATCGCCGGGCGCCGTCATCGTCGTCTCCGTTCGCCTGTCACGCTTTGAACAACCTCAGTTTCGCGCGCAACCTAACCGCGTTGCACGGATTGCGCCAGATGACGATCCGCCTGATGGAAGGCGGCGAATCGGGCGGCATGGCCCTTTCACGGACCGGGTTCTATTTGGCATGCGGGGAGTTTCAAGAAGGGTGTTATGAGGAGCCCTGTTTTCTCCGGCAATTCGAGGTCATTTCATGCGAACGCCACCGCTGCTGCCGGCCTTTGGAAAGCTTGGCGTCAAGCCCCCGGTCGCGATTGCGGCAGCACCCGCCCTGTCGAAGAGCACCGTGGCCCTGCGCATGCGCGAGATACTTTCAATGCATGGCGGCCTGGCCTTGAAGCTGTCGGTGGTGGCCTGACAATCCTGATCCTGGCGGCGGCATTTTTCATGTCAAGGGCCTGATGCCGATATGGCAAACCGCTACGCGTTGCGCATGGACGAGCCCGAGAGCTGGACTATCTTCGACATCTTCACCGGGCAGCCTGTCGAGCTTAAGCAACAGGTAATGGTGGCCATGAATTTGCGCGATGCGGAAGCGATGGCCGACCGCCTGAACAGCCGGGACGTCAAGCGGCGGGCAAAAGCCGACCGCAAGTCCTGACGCACGCTGATCTCAGCCGCTCTGATTGCAAGACGAACGCGCGCTAGCCGAAATCTGCGGCTGTGAGCACATAAATGCTCTTGCGGGTGCGGGCGTAGGCCTTGCTGGCAATGTCATGGATGGAGCTGGACGCGGTATCGAAGGCCGCCAGATAGGTGGCTTCCGCGGTCGCCGTCCCTGATGGCGCCTTCGAGAGGGCATCGGCGGCGACAGAGAAGGAAATCTGGAACATGCCGTCATGGCCGACAAAGCGGATGCGCTTGCCGGCCTCGTCATAGAAGCGGCTTGGATTGGGGAATGTCAGGCTCATGACGTGCCCCCCTTCGGCGCGGCGGCGGCTTTCTTGACGGTAGCCCGCTTCTTCTTCGGTGTCGGGTTCAAGGCTTCCGCGACGCGGTCGGCCTCTTCCTTGGCCAGGCGCAATTCCCTGAGCCTTGCCGTCTTGATCTCCCTGGCCCTCGCTTCGGACATGTAGTCGGAGGTTGCCTTGTTGCGCTCGGCCGTCTTCTTCTGCTTGTCCATGAAGCGGGCTTCAGCTTTTTCCATGATGCTCTGATTGCCTTCGGCCATCGCCTAAATCTCCTCGTGCCTGAAATGGTGAAATCGAACTTACGATATAAATAGTCGCTTTGGCCTCGAAATTCAATTTTTCGAAATATCTAGGCGCCTCGCGACGTTTCGAATCCGGCAGACATCATAATACTTTTTAATATTTAATTTTGGCCACGAATAATTTTTGGCACTCCTATCTATCGAGTGCCAATACGCCTATAAGAACGGCGCGGTCGCCTATGCCGGCCCCAGAAAGAAGTTCTCATGAAGTTTCGGCCACTCCACGACCGCGTCGTCATCCGGCGCGCCGAAGGCGATGTCAAATCCAAGGGCGGCATCATCATTCCCGACAATGCCAAGGAAAAGCCGCAGGAAGGCGAAGTCATCGCCGTTGGGCCGGGCGCACGCGACGAAAACGGCGCGCTTGTTCCGCTCGACGTCAAGGCCGGCGACTTCATCCTGTTCGGCAAATGGTCGGGCACCGAGGTCAAGATCGACGGCGAGGACCTGCTGATCATGAAGGAAGCCGACATTATGGGCGTCATCGACAAGAGCGAGACGGCCAATATCGGCAAGAGCGGGACGGTCGTCACCGAGAAGAGCGTCAAAGCCAAGAAGGCCGCCTGACCGGCCTGGCTTTGCCAGGCTCCGGCGAGCCGCTTGCTTCACCACACCAACGGGATTGAAAAAAATGTCTGCCAAGGAAATCAAATTCGCCACCGACGCGCGCGACCGCATGCTGCGCGGCGTCGAGATCCTCACCAATGCGGTGAAGGTCACGCTCGGCCCCAAGGGCCGCAACGTCATCATCGACAAGGCCTATGGCGCGCCGCGCATCACCAAGGACGGTGTGACGGTGGCCAAGGAAATCGAGCTTGCTGACAAGTTCGAGAACATGGGCGCGCAGATGGTGCGCGAAGTGGCTTCGAAGACCAACGACCTCGCCGGTGACGGCACCACCACCGCCACGGTGCTGGCCGCATCGATCCTGCGCGAAGGCGCCAAGCTGGTTGCCGCGGGCATGAACCCGATGGACCTCAAGCGTGGCATCGACCAGGCTGTCGCCGCCGTGGTCAAGGACATCAAGGCGAAGGCCAAGAAGGTCAAGTCGTCGGCCGAGATCGCGCAGGTCGGCACCATCGCCGCCAATGGCGATGCCAGCGTCGGCGCCATGATCGCCAAGGCGATGGACAAGGTCGGCAATGACGGCGTCATCACCGTCGAGGAGGCCAAGACCGCCGACACCGAACTCGACGTCGTCGAAGGCATGCAGTTCGACCGCGGCTATCTCTCACCCTATTTCGTCACCAATGCCGACAAGATGCGCGTCGAACTGGAAGAGCCTTACGTGCTCATCCACGAGAAGAAGCTCGGCAATCTGCAGGCGATGCTGCCGATCCTCGAAGCAGTGGTGCAGAGCGGCAGGCCGTTGCTGATCATCTCGGAAGACGTCGAAGGCGAAGCACTGGCGACGCTGGTCGTCAACAAGCTGCGCGGCGGCCTCAAGGTCGCGGCCGTCAAGGCGCCGGGCTTCGGCGATCGCCGCAAGGCGATGCTGGAAGACATCGCCGTGCTGACATCGGGCCAGATGATTTCCGAGGATCTCGGCATCAAGCTCGAAAACGTCACCATCGAGATGCTTGGCCGCGCCAAGCGCGTACTGATCGAGAAGGACACCACCACGATCATCGACGGCGCCGGCACCAAGGCGACCATCCAGGCGCGCATCGCGCAGATCAAGGGCCAGATCGAGGAGACCACGTCCGATTACGATAAGGAGAAGCTGCAGGAGCGGCTGGCCAAGCTCGCCGGCGGCGTCGCCGTGATCCGCGTCGGCGGCGTCACCGAGTCTGAAGTGAAGGAAAAGAAGGACCGCATCGACGACGCGCTGAATGCGACGCGCGCGGCGGTGGAAGAAGGCATCGTGCCCGGCGGTGGCGTGGCGCTTCTGCGCGCCAGATCGGCGCTGGCCGGGCTGACTGGCGCCAATGACGATGTGACGGCAGGCATTTCGATCGTGCTCAGGGCGCTTGAAGCGCCGATCCGCCAGATCGCCGAGAATTCCGGCGTCGAAGGCTCGATCGTCGTCGGCAAGCTGTCCGACAGCAAGGACCAGAATCAGGGCTTTGACGCCCAGAACGAGGTCTATGTCGACATGATCAAGGCCGGCATCGTCGACCCGGCGAAAGTGGTGCGCACCGCGTTGCAGGACGCCGGCTCGATCGCCGCCCTTCTGATCACCGCCGAAGCGATGATCACCGACGTTCCGGCCAAGGATGCGGCGCCTGCGGGCGGCGGTGGCGGCATGGGCGGCTACTGACCATCGCCCGAAAATTGCCCGCTGGAATCTGGGCGGGCATAAATCAGAACAGGCTGCCGGGGACATTTCCCCGGCGAGCCAGGAATTTCCGTCAGTCAGTCAAGACTGTCATCAACGACAGGGAGATCGACAGATGATCACATTCGCCCCGAAGCCAAACGCTGTATCCGCGACCAAGCCGGCGGAGGAGAGCCGCTTCGATCGCATCCGCCGGATTGCCGCCGACAAGCACAGGCAGGCCGATGCCGGGCCGATTCGCCGCGAGCCGTCGAAGACCGGCGACAAGCGGCCGACGTGACGGCTGCCAACCTCACGACACCGGCAACGCTCCGCCCTCTTCGGTGCGGCGGGCAATGAACTCGTCGAGCACATCGGATGTGGCAACGGCCGACGCCGGCGGCTGGAAGTCGGCCAGCGTCCGCTTCCAGATGCCGGTGGCGCGCTCGGTGGCCGACTTCGAACCGGACTGCGTCCAGCTGCCGAAATTCGACCAATCGGCGACCAGCGGCTCGTAGAAGGCGGTGCGGTAGCGCGTCATGGTGTGGCCGGCGGAGAAGAAATGCCCGCCCGGCTGGACTTCAGCGATCGCCTCGAAGCCGATCGAATCCTCGTCGCCGGGGGTCGTAGCGCAGAGTTCGGCAACCGTCTGCAATGCCTCGATATCGGTGATCAGCTTCTCGTAGGAGACGCTGAGGCCACCCTCCAGCCAGCCCGCGGCATGGATGCAGACGGTGGCGCCGGCAAGCACCGAGCCCCACAGCGCGAACTGCGTCTCGTGCGCCGCCTGCACATCGGAAATGTTGGCCGCACTGCCGCCGCCGGACCGCCAAGGCAGGCCGGTGAAGCGCGCCAGCTGGCCGGCGCCCAGCGTCGCCTTGACGTGCTCGGGCGTGCCGAAGGCCGGTGCGCCGGACTTCATGTCGACATTGGAGGAGAAGGATCCGTAGACCACCGGTGCGCCCGGCCGCACCATCTGCGCCAGCGCGAGACCAGCCAGCGCCTCGGCATGCTGCAGCGTCAATGCGCCGGCGACGGTGATCGGCGCCATGGCGCCGGCCAGGCAGAAGGGCGTGATGACAGAGACCTGGCCGGCGCTGGCGAAGTCGATGATGCCTTGCGCCATCGGGATATCGAGCTGGCGCGGCGAATTGGTGTTGATCACGGTGTAGCAATGGACGCCGACCAGGAACTCGTCCTGCGAGAGCCCGCGCGCCAGCCTGATCATCTCGAACCCATCCTCGACCTGCGGCGTGCCGCGGGCGAAGACGAAGGGGAACTTGTCCGACAGGGTCAGCTGCGCACGGTTGACGGCATAGTGGCGCAAATGGTTGTCGACATCCTGCGGCTCGATCCAGGGGCCGAGCATATGCAGCACGTCGAAATTCTGAACAAGCTTGGTCAGTTCTTCGAAAGCGGCGAGCGTGCCCGGACGCCGTCCGCGTTCGAGATCGGTGACGTTGGGCGCCCCGGCTCCGGCCAGGAACGTCATCGAGCCGAGCTCCAGCATGAGATCGCGGCTACGGTTGCCCGCCAGCGCCCGGATGGATTTCGGCGCCGAGGCCAGTGCCGCAGTGACAATATCGCGGCCGATGCGCACCATCTGGCTGTCCTCGTCGACCAGCGCACCGGCTTTGGCGTAGATCGCCCGTGCCTCCGGCAGCAGCACCTTGATGCCGAGCTCTTCCAGCACGCGCAACGCCGTGTCGTGGATGGCCGCGACCTGGTCGTCCGAAAACACCGGCTGCGGCAGGAACGGGTTCTTGAGCGAGCGATAGTTCGGGTGGCGGCTTGACCCGCTGCCGGCCTCACCGGTGTGCCCGCGCCGGCGCTCGCGCCTGGTCTCCCTTATAATGTCATCGACCATGGCCAAAACTCCTCATTGCCGCATCGCCTGCCCTCGGGGTCGTATGGCGAGGCCGGAATAATTCGCGCCGGCCGCTCGACGCCGACAATGTGCACCCAAAGCGCGGTCCCCTCCCCGGCGAATTCGTCGCCCAGCAACGTCAGCGCGACGCTTTTGCCTATTGTGTAGCCATAGCCGGCTGAGGCGACGAAGCCGACGCGCCGGCCCTTGTGCCAGACTGGCTCGAAGCCACTGGCGTCGGCATCGACGGCGTCGACCTCCAGCGTCACGATCCGGGCGGCGCTCAACAAACCGTGCGGTGTGGCCTGGCTGCCCTTGTGAGCCGGGCTGAAATGGAAGAATAGTCTTCGCCGGGTATGCCCGCCCTGAAATTGCCCGCTTGCGGTTCTCAGGTGGGTGGGGTGAGTTTCGGGAATGGCCAGTCCTTTAGAACGACGTCCAAGACGAAGAGGTCCGATCGCCGCCGCACTGCTGGCGGTGGACGCGTGGATCGATTCCTCGCTCTACGAAATCGGCTTCAAGGCCGGCCAGTTCTGGGAATCGGCGACCATTTTTTCGCGGCGCTTCCGAGTCACCGGCTGGCGACGCGGCATCATCGAGGTGCTGAGCGAAGGTTTTACGATGGGCGCCGGCGGCGTCGTCGTGCTGCTCGCACTCGCGATGCCGGCCTTCCAGATCACCACCGGCGACTGGCGCAGTCAGGGCGATTTCGCCGTCACCTTCCTCGACCGCTACGGCAACGAGATTGGCCAGCGCGGCATCATCCAGCGCGATTCCGTGCCTGTCGACGAGATGCCGGACCATGTCATCAAAGCAGTGCTGGCGACCGAGGACCGGCGCTTCTTCGAGCACTACGGCATCGACGTGCTCGGCCTGTCGCGCGCCATCTTCGAGAATGTGCGGGCCAATTCCGTCGTCCAGGGCGGCTCCAGCATCACCCAGCAGCTGGCCAAGAACCTGTTCCTGTCGAATGAGCGGACCTTCCAACGCAAGATCAAGGAAGCCTTCCTGTCGCTGTGGCTGGAGGCCAATCTGTCGAAGAAGGAGATCCTGCAGCTT
Organism: Mesorhizobium sp. M0001; assembly: GCF_040324255.1. Lineage (NCBI taxonomy): Bacteria > Pseudomonadati > Pseudomonadota > Alphaproteobacteria > Hyphomicrobiales > Phyllobacteriaceae > Mesorhizobium > Mesorhizobium sp. M0001. Next base: position 53,683 of record NZ_JAMYVS010000007.1, on the reverse strand, counting down.
TATCTCGACCGCGCCTATATGGGCGGCGGCACGTTCGGCATCGAGGCGGCGGCGGATTTCTATTTCGGCAAGAGCGTCAAGGATCTGAACCTCGCCGAGGCGGCGATGCTGGCCGGCCTGTTCAAGGCGCCGACCAAATACGCCCCGCACATCAACCTGCCCGCCGCCCGTGCTCGCGCCAATGTGGTGCTGTCGAACCTCGTCGATTCCGGTTTCATGACCGAAGGCCAGGTGCTGCAGGCAAGGCTGCATCCAGCCGAGATCGTCGACCGCGGCGAGCAGAAGAGCCCGGATTATTACCTCGACTGGGCCTTCGATGAGGTCAAGAAAATCGCCAAGCCCGGCCAGCATTCGCTGGTCGCCCACACCACTTTCGACGCCAACATCCAGAAAGCGGCGGAGGAATCCGTCGAATTCCATCTCCGCCAGTTCGGCAAGGAATACAACGTCACCGAGGGCGCCGTTGTAGTGATCGAGACCAATGGCGCGGTACGCGCCATTGTCGGCGGCCGCGACTATGGCGCAAGCCAGTTCAACCGCGCCACCAAGGCGCTGCGCCAGACCGGCTCCTCGTTCAAACCTTACGTCTACGCCACCGCCATGGAGCACGGGTTCACCCCGGACTCCGTCGTCTCCGGCGGGCCGATCAGCTGGGGCGGCTGGTCACCGCACAATTACAATGGCGGCTCGGCCGGCAATGTGACGCTGATCACGGCGATCGCCAAATCGATCAACACCGTGCCGGTACGGCTGGCCAAGGACTATCTCGGCATCGGCCCGATCAAGGCGATGGCCGAATCATTCGGCGTGGAATCGCCGCTGGAGTCGCACAAGACCATGGTGCTCGGCACATCGGGCATGACGGTCATGGACCAGGCGACGGGCTACAGCGTGTTCGCGCAGAACGGCTTCGCCGGCTCGCGGCACGGCATCACCCAGCTCGTCACCCGCACCGGCGATGTCGTCTACGACTTTGCCAAGGATGCGCCGGCGCCGCATCGGGTTCTGTCGGAACAGGCTTTGAAATACATGAACACCATGCTGGCTGCGGTGCCGGCGATCGGCACCGCGCGGCGCGCGCAGCTGCCCAACATCGTCGTCGCTGGCAAGACGGGGACGACGCAATCCTACCGCGACGCCTGGTTCGTCGGCTTCACCGGCAACTACACGGCTGCCGTCTGGCTCGGCAATGACGACTTCACCCCGACCCGCAACATGACCGGCGGCACGCTGCCGGCGATGGTGTGGCAGCGGCTGATGGTCTACGCGCACCAGAATATCGACCTGAAGCCGATCCCCGGCCTAGACAAACCCTTCGTCGACGAAGAGATCGCGGCCAAGGCCGAGGAAGCGGAGAAGAAAAATGCCGATCAGGCAGCAGCGGATGCCGCGGCCGAGCGCCCGGCGGTGCTGTCCAGCCGCACGACACAGACGCTGCGCGAGATGACCAAGGTGTTCCAGGCCGCGCCCGTGCTCGGCTCGCCGCAGACACCGGAGACCCTGTCGGCGCTTTGATTCCACAGCGCTGCTTGCTCTGCGGCCTGCCCCGCTATATCCCCCAACGATAATTCACTCGTCCCGGTTCTTCATGCTCAAGACCGCCTTTTTCACGCTGCTTTCGCTTGCCATAGCCATCGGCCTCGGCGGCGGCAGCGTCTGGTATGCGCTGCAGGCGCAGAGCGGCGTCGGCGCGATCAGCATCGGCGAATGGACCGCCTTTCCCGAGATCGGCACGCAAGATGCCGACCCCTATTCGAAGGCGCGCGTGGCGCGTGAAGGCGTGCTGGCGCTCGGCAAGGCCGAGGGCTTGTCCTTCATCGCCGAGCGCGATGCGGCCGGCAATGAGCTTCAGCGGCAATGCGACTACAGGATCGAGGGCAGTTTCCCCACAGCCCGGTTCTGGACGCTCTATGCCGCGGATCAATCGCTCGGCGTGGTCGACACCGGCAAGCCGAGGCTGGCGGCGCTGCAATCCTACCAGGTGCTGCGTCAGCCCGACAATTCGGTGATCATCGCCGTCGGCAACCGTCCGGCCCCCGGCAACTGGCTTCTGACCGAAGGTTTTGGCCGGATGTATTTCGTGCTCACCTTCTACGACACGCCGATTGCCTCAAGCACCGGCCTTTCCGACGTGTCGCTGCCCCGGATCGTCAAGGCTGGCTGCAATGCGTAGGTTGCTGCACGCCATCCTGCTCGGCCTGCTCGGCGCCGGCATCGTCCACATCGTGGTGCTTTTGCTGGTGCCGGAATTTACCGAGCGCGATGCCTGGTCACGGCTGGCGATGGCGTCCGACCTCTACAAGATGACCAGGCTGGATGCCGAGGCGGGCGGCGCGCCGGTGGTGAAGTCGGTGGATCCGCTGTTTTACGCCGCCGCCTGCCGCTTCGACCTTGCCGAAGGCATGGTGCGGATCAAGGCGCCGGGCAGCGTGCCGTTCTGGTCGGTGTCGGTCTATGACCGCAACGGCCACAATTTCTATTCATTCAACGACCGCACGGCGACCGGCAACAAGCTGGACACCGTGGTGCTGACGCCGGCACAGATGATCGACGTGCGCAGGGAGCTTCCCGAAGACCTGCAAGGGGCGATCTTCGTCGAGGCGCCGATCGAGGAAGGCATCTTCGTCATCCGCGCCTTCGTGCCTGACGACAGCTGGAAGCCGGTTGTGTCGCAGTTCCTGGACCAGAGCTCCTGCGAACTGCAGGACTACTGACCTCAGCCCGACGACCAGCAAACTCAGTGGTGCGGAACAGGCGTCCGTGGTGTGCCCGGCTTGTCCGCCGGTCGCGCCTGGCCCGCCAATGGCGGATGCTCGTAGCGGACGCCGGGAAAAATGATCACCGCCGCCGGCGTACCGGTGTCCTGAACTGCTCGATTGACTGGTGCCGATCGCGGCACGAAAGACAGTACCATGCCCATGGTTCGCGTATTCCTCTCGGTTGCCCCGGAGCACAACGCAACGCCTCCAAATGTGATTAAGGCCGGCAGAGGGTTAACGGAGCGCTAACGGATCGCGGCTAATTTGATGTTTGTTCCAGGCCTCACGCGAAACCGACACAGTTGCGGTTGAGCATGGTCCGGGTTGTGTCGAGTGTCGGGCGTATCTTCCGTGTCAGCTTCGGATTTCAGGCAAATCGCCATACGGACGGAATCGGGAAAAGCCGAAAGGCTGTTTCGCGCCGCGGTGTCGGCGTTCTGCTCGCTGACCCGCCCGTCGCGCCGCGAGATCGCCCAGCTCGAGGATCTGACGCTGCCGCTGTTCGACAGCGTGCCGGTCGAATCGCGCCGCTATGTCGCCGCCGCCCTGTCCGAATGCGAATATGCGCCGGCCGCCCTGGTGCGGCGGCTTTGCGAGGAGCCGGTCGATGTCTGCGCGCCCTTGCTGGTCCGTTCGCGGGCGCTGGGCGACATCGACCTGATCGCGTTGATCGGCCGCCACGGCCTGCCGCATGCGCGCGCCATTGCCCGCCGCAAGGATTTGAACCCGACCATCGCGCAGTTGATCAAGGCGCTGGAAAAGCCGACTCTGGTGCGCGTGCGGCAGCCCGAGCCGATCGCCGACGTGGCGGGCGACGGCGCCGAAGCCGCTGCCGCCGCTCCCAGCGCACCAAAACTGCCCGGCAGCGCCGCCGAAACCGCCAGGCGCCGCCTGCGCTCGATGATGCTCGCCGAGGGCGAGGCGACATCGGTCACTCCCTTCGTCGGCTCAGCAACTTACAGCAAACTGCGCGAGACGGCGCTGACCGGCAACGCCGCCTTCTTCCAGACCGCGCTTGCCGACGCGCTCGATATCGACTTCTCGACGGCGCGGTCGCTGACCGAGCATTCGAGCTATGTCTCGCTGCTCGCCGCGCTGCGGGCGCTCGACCTCAGTGAGGACAGGGCATTCCTGATCGTGGTCGCGGTTTACCCCCGGGAGTTTCCGCACCCGCAGGCGATCCGCATCTTCCTCGACCGCTACCGGCTGCTGCACCACGAGGCGGCGCTCGACAAGGTGCGCGGCTGGAAGGCCGAAACATTGTCGCGAGCGGTGCGCGGCAACACCCCTGTCGCCGCGAATGGCGACCAAGCGCCGGACGTCGACAAAGCCAGCTTAGGGGCCAGCCTCAAGGCGTCTTGACGGAGAGAAGCTCCTCGACGGAAACCGTTCCGGCCTCGATCTCGACCACCCAGATGTCGGGATCGAATTTTTTCTCCCGCTCAAGCCTGGCGTCAAGCGCGGCGGCATCGTCGCCGGCGCCTAGCAGCGTGAAAAAGCGATCATCCGGTTTGTCCGAATCGTAGCTCGTCTGCGGCGCCGGGCCGAACAGGGAGACGTCGCCCAGCCTGCCGCGGGAGAGCACGAAGACAGCGCCGGCCTCGGTCGCGCCGCGCTTGACGACGGCCGCAAAGCCGCCGGCGCCGAAAACACGGCGCAGCAGGGCCGACACCCAAAACTCGGTGGTTACGCGCATGACGAGGCTCCGGAGGACATGCGCGGCGTCTTAGCCGGATTTTCGTCTATCCGCGAGCGGTCGTCTTGACCACTCAATTGGTCAGGCCGATGTCGCGCATCTTGACGTAGACGACCTCGTCGGGCTCGCCCGTTTCCGGCAGGCCGAACAGCGACTGGAATTCCTTGATCGCCGCCTTGGTGCGGGCGCCGACGACGCCGTCGAGCTGCATGTCGTCATTGCCGAATGCCTTCAGGCCGGCCTGGATCTTGACGATGCGGGCATCGGGCGCCTGGGCGGATACCGGCGCGGAAACCGGGATGGGCGCAGGCGCGGCCTCGGGCGCGGCAACTCGAGCGGCGGCCATATCCACGGGCCTCGGCACAGGATGCGGGATGCCAGCCGTTGTCTGCTTGGCGCCGAGCTGGTCGAGCAGGACGGCGTCGATCTCACCGGAGGCCGGCAGGCCAACTTTCTGCTGGTATGCCTGGATCGCCTTTTGGGTATTCGGCCCGGAAATGCCGTCGACCGTTCCCGTGTAGAAATCGAGATCCTTCAGGATGCCCTGGACCTGCTCGACGGTCGGATCGCTTTTGACCGGAGCCGGGCCGGGCCGCAGGATGTTGATGGTGGTTTCGGGTTCGTCCGCGCCGGGGTGCGGAAAACCCTCGATGCTGCGGGTGGCGAAGAAGGCGCCGGCATGCGGAAACGGCTGGTACCACAGCGCGTTGGCGGAAACGTAGAACAGCGTCACCAGGAAGGCGGTCGAGCCGCCGACCAGGACCGGATTGCGCGAGATCGCGCCGCCCAGCGCAATCGCGCCGGCCTCGAACGCGCCGCTGCGGCGCTTGACCGCCTTAGGCTGTTTTGCGGAGCGAGCCATTCCTGTCCCCTTTCGCGTCGCCTTTCGTCCTGGTCGCGGGCATCGGCAGCACGCCGTTCCTCTCGGTCGCGCTCCTCTTCGGCCCGTTCACCGGCAGGCTGATCGTGACCGTCGTCCCCTCGCCCGGCATGCTTTCGATCGACATCGTGCCGTCGTGCAGCGCCACCAGGCCCTTGACCAGCGACAGGCCGAGCCCGGTGCCCTCGAAGCGGCGCGTATAGTCGTTCTGGATCTGCATGAACGGCTTGCCGAGATTGACAAAATCTTCCTCGGCGATGCCGATGCCGGTGTCCCTGACCCAGAAATGCAGCCGCGAGCCGATCCGCTTGGCGCCGACGACGACATTGCCGCCATCGGGCGTGAACTTGACCGCATTGGAGACGAGGTTGATCAGGATCTGCTGCACGGCACGACGGTCGGCATTGATCTCCCCGGCGTCCGGCGCAATCTGCGCCTGGAGACCGATGTTCTTGGCATTCGCCTGCAGCTGCATCATCGACTGGCACATCTCGACCGCTTCGATGAATCGGAACGGTTCGGGCTCGGTCGCGTAGGCGCCGGCCTCGATCCTCGAGACATCAAGGATGGAGGTGACGACGGCAAGCAGATGCTGGCCCGACTCCTTCACCAGGCCGACATACTCCTTCTGGCGCGGGTCCTTGAAGCCGCCGAACATCTCATGCAGCAGCATGTCGGAAAAACCGATGATGGCGTTGAGCGGCGTCCGAAGCTCATGGCTGACGACCGCCAGGAAGCGGCCCTTTGCCACCTCGGCCGACGCTGCGGCCTCATTGGCGGCAGCAAGCTCGTCGCGCAATTCGGCAGTCTCGTCGTTCTCGCGCAGCAGCAGAGTGAAGGTCTCCTGCTGCTCTTCGGCACGCATCAGTTCGAGCTGAAATGGCCGGTAATTGTCGGCCGTCGAGGCGCTGCCGTCCTGCGGCAGCCTTACCCGAAGATCGAGCCGGCGCGCCAGGGCGCCATCGCGCATGTCGGCAAGCGCGCTGAGATAAGCGACGCGATCGGACAGGTGGATGCGGTCGAACAGCCCGGCGCCGAAAAGCAGTTCCGGCGGCAGCTTCAGGATGGTGCGCGCCTTGGCTGAGGCATCCAGGACCTCGCCATGCCGGGCGACATGCAGGACAACGGCGTCGATCATGTCTTCAAGGCGGTCGTTTGGAAGCAGCGCGGGCTGCGCGCGTGCGGCATCGCCTAGGGCTGCGAGCCGGGGAACCAGCGTCAGGCCCCAGGCGAGCGGCAGCAGCCAGTGCCACGCCGCGACTTGCGCCCCGCCGAGCGGGACGACAGAGGCGACAAAGGGCTGCAGCAGCATTGCGGCCAAGGCCGAGAGGCCGCCCCAAAGTGCCGCGCGCTTTGAACCGCCGATCCACCAGGCCTCGAATGGCAGTGCCAGGGCCAGCAGCGCAACCGGCGACGCCAGGCCGCCTGCTGCCGCGACGGCGCCGGCAAGCGCAAGACCGCCGGCGGCAAGGGCAACCTGGGCTGGCAGCGTCATCTTGCCCGACGCCGCCACCAGCAAGGCGGCGAACCAGCAAAGACCGAAGGCGGCGAAAATGGTTGCGACGGTGACGGCGGCGCCCATGCCCGAGGTGACCAGTGTCACCGCCGCACCGGCGGCGAAGAACGGAGCGGCAAGCATGATGCCGATGAACCGGCGCTGGCGCAGGCGATCGCCCTGGCCGATGATGGCCGGATGGACCATGCGTTCGCAACCGGCCGCCAGCGCGCCAGGCAGTTCAATATATCTGGCAGTTGTCAAACTCAACGCACTCGCACCCGGTCGTGACTGCCCCTGCGTTGCAGGTCGCTTTTGCTTGTTTGAAACTCGCATCCAGCGTTTAAGGAATGAATAAGGCTGACCGGAACAACGAGCGCGCTGCGGCAAAAATTGGAGCGCCGGCACCGGAATGCACCGCCATTTGTAGCCATAGTAAACGGAGCGTTATGTGCAAAGGGCGTGCCCGTGGCTGCGAAACCCTGAGCCGGCATGCCTGCTCTTCTGAAGATATCCATGCGCAACAATCGCTTAGATGGTTACTGCAAGGTTAAGAAAATTGGCGGCATTTGAGGCTAATGCACTGCAAAACGCCTCGCTTCGAATTTGCCTAAAATTTGAGGAAAATTTTCACTGAGCAAGAAAGCCGTCCTTTGCGCCTCATGTGCCATTGTCGCTGATATAAAGAGGTCATTGCGCATGGACGCATGATCCGGTCATTGGACGAGAGGGCAGATCGATGGGCTTTTTGATAAGAATGGCGTTCTGGTTTTCGCTGGTGTTGCTGGCGCTGCCGCTGACCGTCGGCCCCGACGAGGATGGCCGCGAGAGCGTCGGGCCGTTCCAGGCGCTTTTTGCGGCGCGCGAAGCGGTCGGCGACATCGCCGGCATTTGCGAGCGTAAGCCGGACGTCTGCGAAACCGGCAAGTCGGCGATGCATACGATCAGCGCCCGGGCCAAGGAAACCGCCAAGATCGCCGCCGCCATGCTGGACGACAAGAGCGCCGAGACCTCGCCCGATACATCGCTGGCCACCGGCAGCGTCGCCGAGGACATCGTGCTGCCGGCGACAGTCAACATACCTGCCAAGCTGGTGGCGAAGAACTAAACACCGTTTCAGCTGGTATCTACAGCGACACCGCAGGCCGGTCGGACCTCTCGATGCCTGCGGTGCTTTTCTTCTTTTTCCGTGACGCCGCAGCCGCGGATGACTATATCCCGAGCAATGGCCACGACGATCCAGACGATCCGCGACGACTTCTCCCTGCTCGACGAGTGGGAAGACCGCTATCGCTATGTGATCGAGCTCGGCGAAGCGCTGCCGCCATTTCCCGACGCCGAACGCAACGCCGCCAACAAGGTGCCGGGCTGCGTCAGCCAGGTCTGGCTGACCACGAGCCGAGCGCCGGGCGCCGATCCGGTCATCACCTTCACAGGCGATTCAGACGCTCATATCGTACGCGGTCTGGTCGCCATCATGCTGGCGCTGTTTTCGGGACGGACTGCCAGCCAGATCCTTGAAACGGACGCCGAGGCGACGCTGAGGTCGCTTGGCCTCGACGAACATCTGTCGCCGCAGCGGGCCAATGGCCTGCGCTCAATGGTCAAGCGCATCAAGCGCGACGCCGAGATGGCTCTCAAGCAGACTGCTTGATTGCTCTATCTTCTCTTCTTTCGACGCAATTCCCAAGAGAAAGCGCTCGGCAGTTTTCCTGGAATTGTTCTAGAAACAAAACGGCGCCGTAAGGGGCGCCGTTGATCTTGTCCATTGGAGCCGGTGTTACCGCCCCTTGCGTTTGCGGCCGAGGCCCATCTTCTTGGCCAGCTGCGAACGGGCAGCGGCATAGTTGGGGGCAACCATCGGATAGCTGGCGTCGAGATTCCACTTCTCGCGGTATTCATCGGGCGTCAGACCGTAATGGGTCATCAGGTGGCGCTTCAGCGACTTGAACTTCTTGCCATCTTCAAGGCAGACGATGTAATCGTCATGAACAGAGCGCTTCGGGTTTACCGCAGGCTTCTGCTTGTCGGCCGGAGGCTGTTCGCTTGCTCCGCCCACGCGCCCGAGAGCGGCATGGACATCAGCGATAAGGTTCGGCAATTCGCCGACCGGCACGGGATTGTTGCTGACATAGGCTGCCACCACATCGGCGGTCAGCTCGATCAGCGCATCGCTATTTCTGGAAGGTGTTTCGACGATATCCATGGTTTAGGCCCCAACGAAGGATGTTTCTGTTTGCGCCCTTTTTGGAAGATCGGGCATGGCGCGAATTTCACGCGGGAAGAGCTTCATGGATTCGCGTCCGGGCATCTTAATGAGCCCACAGACAAAGTAAGTCAATTCGCATCTTGCGCTATATTCAACGATATTCATCGAATAGTCGCTCTTCAGCTTCAATCTTTCGTGCACTCTGTAACTTCGCGATATTTTCTGGTCGGACCAGGACTAGCATGACGTAAGGTCACACCACCGCTAAATCAGCAAGGACTCATAAAGTGGGCAGCGATGCTTGGTCTATGCTTCGAGGTTTGGGCGGCTGATTGTCGGATTCGTACCAAACTGTAAGTTGCAAAGCGTTGGCGAAACACGCCGAAGAAGATCTTCGGTCTGACCGGATTCAATACGGCGTGAGGTATTTTCCATAGACCCAGCCACTAACAAAACCACCATTTTGCGCCGGGTCGTGCCAAACTTGACACCATTGATAGCGAATTGCCTGTTTCTGTTTCCAGTGCGGCTGGCCGGCGATCTCCAGAAGATTCAAGCCGCCGGTGCACTTGCCGGTCATCTGCAGGATCGTCCCGTTAGGATAGGCGGCCTGCTTCCGCGAGGTGCCGGACGGATATTTGCGAACGTTGAGCGTGTCGCCGAACGGCACGCCAGCCACTTGCCAAGCGGCGAACGCGGTTGCATGAGACTGGCCGGTGAAAGCCAGAACGGTCGAAGCGACGACGGCGAGAGCCGCAGCGGTGTTGATATGGAAATTCATCATCCTCTCCTTTTGGCTCATCTCCCGAGCCCGCCGCAACCAATACATCCCGGCCCTTGAACCCGCGCTGATCGGCGTGTTCATTTGCCATTCAAGTAATTTCTTCAGTGAGACGCAATGACCAAGACCTCAGCTTTTCCGACCGCCAGCCCGCCGAGCCCCGAGAAACACCCCGTCTTCGACACGCATCACGGCATTACCCGCACAGATGACTATGCCTGGCTGAGGGCCGAGAACTGGCAGGCGATGTTCAGGGACCCTTCCCTGCTTGAGGGCCGCATCCGCGCCCATCTCGAAGCCGAAAACGCCTATCAAGCAGTGCTTATGGCCGATACGCTAGAGCTTCGGAAGCAGCTGTTCGGCGAGATGAAGGGGCGCATCAAGGAAGATGATTCGACGGTGCCGATGAAGGATGGCCCCTATGCTTACGGCTCATCCTTCAAGCTTGGCGGCGAACAGCCCCGCTATTTCCGCATGCCGCGCGATGGCGGCGATGAGCAGATCCTGCTCGATGGCGACGCGGAAGCCGAGGGCAAGCCCTATTTCCGCCTCGGCGGCGTCGACCATTCGGCCGATCACCGCAAGCTGTTGTGGGCGTTCGACGACAAGGGCTCTGAATTCTTCACACTTCGCGTGCGCGATCTCACCAGCGGCAAGGAACTGAGCGACCAGATCGAGGCCACCAGTGGTGGCGGCGTCTGGAATGCCGCCGATGACGGCTTCTTCTACACAAGGCTCGACGACAATCATCGCCCGTCCAAGGTGCTGTTCCACGCGCTCGGCGGCAGCCCCCTTAATGACCGGCTGATTTATGAGGAAACCGATCCCGGCTTCTTCATGGATGTCGGCGGCACGCGCTCCAACGAATGGATCATGATCGGGATCAACGATCACGAAACCTCGGAATATCACCTGATGCGCGCCGATGAGCCTTTCGCCGAGCCAAAGCTGGTGGCAAAGCGCGAGACTGGCCTGCAATATGATCTGGAAGAAGGCGGCGACATCTTCTTTATCCTCACCAATGCCGACGGCGCCAAGGACTTCAAGATCATGACGGCGCCGGCTAATGACCCGGTTCGCGCCAATTGGGAAGAGCTGGTGGCGCACGAGCCAGGCCGGCTGATCCTGTCGGTGGTCGGCTTCAGGGATCATATGGTCAGGCTCGAGCGCAAGGAAGGGCTGCCGCGCATCGTCGTTCGCGATCGCCGCAGCGGCGAGGAGCATCTGATCTCGTTCGACGAAGAGGCGTTCTCGCTCGGCCTGTCGGGGTCCTATGAATACGACACCGAGATCATGCGCTTCACCTATTCGTCGATGACGACCCCGGCGCAGGTCTTCGACTACAATATGCGCAGCCGCGAGCGTGTGCTGCTGAAGACCCAGGAAGTGCCGTCCGGTCACAATCCGGATCATTATGTCACGCGCCGGCTGATGGCGCCGGCCGCCGATGGCGAACTGGTGCCGGTCTCGCTGCTGCACCACCGCGACACGCCGCTCGATGGCTCCGCACCGTGCCTGCTTTACGGCTACGGCTCTTACGGCATTGCCATTCCGGCGGCGTTCAACACCAACTGGTTCTCGCTGGTCGACCGTGGCTTTGTCTTTGCCATCGCCCATGTCCGCGGCGGCAAGGACAAGGGCTATGGCTGGTATGACGACGGCAAGCGGGCGCACAAGATGAACACGTTCACCGATTTCATCGCCGTCGCGCAGCATCTCGTCGCCGAGCGTTACACCCAACACGACCGCATCGTCGCGCAAGGCGGCTCGGCCGGCGGCATGTTGATGGGTGCGATCGCCAACATGGCGCCGCAAAATTTCGGCGCCATCGTTGCCGAGGTTCCCTTCGTCGACGTGCTGACCACCATGCTCGACGCAAGTTTGCCGCTGACGCCGCCGGAGTGGCCGGAATGGGGCAACCCGATCGCGTCGGCGGAAGATTACCAAACGATCGCCGCCTACTCACCCTATGACAATGTCGCCGATCACGACTATCCGCCGATCCTGGCGCTGGCCGGCCTCACCGATCCGCGCGTCACCTATTGGGAGCCGGCCAAATGGGTGGCGCGGCTGCGCGAGCGCAAGAGCGGCGACAATCCGGTGCTGTTCAAGATCAACATGGATTCCGGCCATGCCGGCGCCTCCGGCCGCTTTTCAAGGCTGGAGGAGATCGCCTATACCTACTCCTTCGCGCTCAAGGTTACGGCCAAGCCCGAACCCGAGGTTACGGGCAAGGCTGAGAATGCAACGGAGGCGTCGCAATGATCGATCTATCCACCTTGACGGCTTACATAGCGGTTGTGCTTGGCTTTGTGTTTATTCCAGGCCCAGCCACGCTTTTGACGGTCGCGCGAGCGACGAGTTCCGGAACCAGGGTTGGCGTCGCGACGGGCGCGGGCGTCGCGGCTGGCGATGTGTTCCATACCATCATGGCGATGGTCGGCATTTCGGCGATCATCGCCACTTCGGCAACGCTGTTCAGCGTCGTAAAATACATCGGCGCGGCGTATCTCGTTTACCTCGGCATTCGCGCAATCATCGAGAGAATACCGGCCGACCCTACTGCCGGCGCACTCGCGATCTCCGCCAGCAAGGCGTTTCGTCAAGCTGTCCTGACCGAAGTGCTTAATCCAAAGACGGCGCTTTTCTTCCTCGCCTTCCTGCCCCAGTTCGTGCGGCCTGAAAACGGATCGGTGATGCTCCAGCTGATGACGCTGGGCATAATCTTTGTTCTGCTCGGCCTTTTCAGCACAGTCGTCTTTGCCGTGAGTGCGGGCCGGCTCGGCACGTTCCTGCGCCGCAATCCGTCGGTGGTGAAATGGCAAGGCAAGGTGGTTGGCGGCATCTACTGCGCGTTAGGCGTCCGTCTGGCCTTGCAGCAGCGCTGATGTCGATGCGAAAGGCGCGCCCGTCGAGGCGCGCCGGTCGTCACTTTTTGAATTCCAGGCTGCTCATTTTCACTCGCATTTGCAATGGCTGCGCGCTACCCAATGCGCGCCACCTTCCAGACCATGACATACGCAAAGGGGCCACTATGTTGCTCGTCGACACCTATCTCGAGAAATCACCGATCCAGGGCATCGGGGTTTTCGCCAGGAACCACATTGCCAAGGGCACGCTGGTCTGGAAGCTCGACCCCAGATTCGACCGGATCATCGACGTCGAGACCTATGAAGGCGAGAGCGGCCCGGTGAAGAACTATCTCGACCGTTATTCCTATCCAGACCGCCGGGATCCGAACTACATCGTCTTCGAAGCCGACGACGCCCGCTACATGAACCATGACGACGAACCGAATTGCGACGTCTCCTCGCCCGAGGAAACCTATGCCTTGCGCGACATCGCACCCGGCGAGGAACTGACCTGCAATTACAGCCATTTCTTCGAGACGGGCTTCGACTTCCTCGGCGATCGCCACCTGTAGATCGCCACCTGTGGCCGGGATCACTTGGCCGGCTTGCTGCGCACCGGGTAGCCGTTGGGATGCGGCGGCACCGCCTTGAGATAGGCGGCTATTGCCGCGCGATCTTCCGGCGGCAGTTCGGCCATGTTGCGCTGCACGTCGACCATGGCGCCGCCGACCGAATCGAAATCAGGGGTAAAACCGGTTTCGAGATAGTTGGCGATGTCGGCTTCCGACCAGTCACCGAGCCCGCCTTCGCCCGATGTGATGTTCGGCACGATGCCGCTGCCTTCGGCGGCCGCCGCGCCAGCCAGCCACTGGCTCTTCCTGGTGCCGCCGGTGATGTCGCGCGGCGTGTGGCATTCGCCGCAATGGCCGGGCCCCTCGACCAGATAGCGGCCGGCGAGTACCAGATCAGGCGTGCCATCGGCAAAGGCAATCACCGGCTCTTTGCTGAGATGGAGCCGCTTCCACAGGCCGAGGCCGCGGCGGATGTTGAAGGGGAAAGTCAGGGAATTGTCGGGCGCCTTGCCGGCGACCGCCGGCAGCGTCTTCAGGAACGCATAGAGATCGGCAATATCAGCCGGCTTCATCCGGGCGTAGGACGCGTAGGGAAAGGCCGGATAGAAATGCTCGCCCGACGGCGACACGCCCTTCAGCATGGCGTTGGCAAGGTCCTCGACCGTCCAGGCGCCGATGCCGTCCTTGGGATCCTGTGAGATGTTGGGCGGCACGAAGGTGCCGAACGGCGTCTTGAGCTCGAGGCCGCCGACCAGTTGCAAACGGCCGTCGCCTTGCGAGCCCGGCTTGGCGTGACAGGAGGTGCAGCCGCCGGCATTGAAAATGCGCTTGCCCCTGGCGGCGTCGCCGGGGCCGAGCTGCGCCAGGGTGTCAGTGTCGAGCTTGACCGGCGCCGACAACAGCCAGCCGGCGCCGGCACCGACGACGCCCAGGACAAGGGCGGCGCCGACAAATTTTTTCCACAAGGGCATTGCCCGGGATCAGCTCTTCTTCACCCGATAGGTCTTGTGGCAGGTGCCGCAATCACTGCCGAGCGTATCGATCTGCGCCTTCAGCGCATCGACATCGGCGGGTGCGGCGGCGACTGCGGCCTTGACGTCGGCGAGGTACTTGTCTTCGGTCGATTTGAAGCCCGCCATGTCTTTCCAGATTTTGGGCGAGGCGGTGGTATCACCGCTGTCGCTGCCGGCCGGGAACAGCGTGTCGACATCGAACTTTTCCGCGTTGACCTGCAGCGCCTGCAGCGCCGTCAGCACGGCGGCGGCATCGAAGTCCGCTTCGCCCTTGGCGATCTTCGACAGGCCGCCGACGATCTTGCCTCGTTCCTTCATCAGTCCCTGTCGGTCGAGGATCGGGTCGGCAAAAGCCGCCGAGGCGGCGAGGCTGAGCATAGAGATGGCGATAACAAGCTTTCTCATTCAATTGGCTCCAGGATGATGAGGGGTCGCGACCTAACGTTAACGGAGGGCGGGCCGGGATTATTCCCTGTCCGCCGGCCGGATTCTGCCGAATTTTGTGTGCCTGCTGCTTCAGCTGAGAAAGAAAAGCCCCGGAGTACCGGGGCTTCTCTGGGTCGATCAGGCTTTCGCCTCTTCGTACATTTCAAGGACATGGTCCCAGTCGATGAGGCTGTCGACGAAGGCCTCGAGATATTTCGGCCGCGCGTTGCGGTAGTCGATGTAATAGGAATGTTCCCAGACATCGACGCCGAGGATCGGCGATGCGCCATGGACGAGCGGGTTCTCACCATTCGGTGTCTTGGAGATCGCCAGCTTGCCGTCGTTGACCGAGACCCAGGCCCAGCCCGAGCCGAACTGCGTGGTGCCGGCGGCGATGAAGTCGGCCTTGAACTTGTCGTAGCCGCCGAGGTCGGCGTCGAAAGCCTTCTGCAGGGCGCCCGGAAGCTTGTTGCCGCCGCCGCCCTTCTTCATCCACTTCCAGAAATGGATGTGGTTGTAGTGCTGGGCTGCGTTGTTGAAGAGGCCGGCATTCTTGCCGAACGACTGCTTGACCACCTCTTCGACCGACAGATCGCCGAGGCCCGCTTCGGCGGCCAGCTTGTTGCCGTTGTCGACATAGGCCTTGTGGTGCTTGTCGTGGTGATACTCCAGCGTCTCCTTCGACATGTAAGGCTGCAAGGCCTCGTAGTCGTAGGGCAAGGCGGGCAATTCAAAAGCCATCGGTCATACTCCTCATGGAAAAATCCGGTGCGGATACCGGATTAAGATAGGGCTGCATTGATCTGGAACAACTCCGGAATGAAGCGCCAATTGCCTTTTAGCGGCTCAACCGGCGGAAGTCGAATGCGCCCATTCCCAATAAAGGTCGCGCGCTTTCTTGGCCACCGGCCCGGGCTGCAGATCGCGGTCCTCGATGCGGGTGATCGGCACGACCTTGGAATGATTTCCGGTCGAAAAGATCTCATCGGCTTCGAGAAAGTCGCGCACCGACAGCATCTTCTCCGTGGTCTTGAAGCCGTAATCGCCAAGCAGCGTCATGGTGCGCGAGCGGGTGATGCCGGACAGGAAGGTGCCGTTGGGCGCCGGCGTCAACACGTGGCTGTCCTTGACCAGGAAGATGTTCGAGGTTCCGGTCTCGGCGACATTGCCCAGCATGTCCAGCACCAGCGCATTGTCGAAGCCGCGTCCCTTCGCTTCGAGGATGGCGCGGCCATTGTTGGGATAGAGGCAGCCGGCCTTGGCATTGGTCGGCATGGTCTCGATGGTCGGCCGCCGGAACGGCGACACGGTGATCGAAAAGCCGGTCGGCGAGATCATCGGCGATTCGTAGAGGCAGAGGCAGAAACGGGTCGAGGCCGGATCGGCCGGCACGCCCATGTAGCCGCCATGCTCGGCCCAGTACATCGGCCTGATGTAGACCGCTGTCTTGCCGTCGAACTTCTTCAGCCCGTCCCAGGTCAGTCCAACAATCTCATCGGCGCTCATCGACGGCGCGAGGCCGAGCGCGGTCGCCGATGCGTTCACCCTAGCGGCATGCAGCTCGAGATCGGGGGCGACGCCTTCGAACCAGCGGGCGCCGTCGAAGACGCTGGTGCCGAGCCACATGGCGTGGCTGCGCGGACCCAGAATGGCGACGTTGCCTTCGTACCAGTCGCCGTCGACGAAGGTCCATGTCGCCGATAGCGCCGCAGTCGCCAGTGTCATTGTTCGGTTCCGCTTCAAAGCTGCCTGTGCCAAGCATTGGAAGATGCTTTGACCGGCGCCGTCAACCGGCATGGAGCGGTTTTTGTTGAGGCCAGAGCGCCCCAAGAAAGCGATCAAGACTACAATCGATGCTTGCACCTTGCGCCGCCTGCCCTCAAAACTGTCGCCATGCATTACGCGGCTTACGTTTTCGACGCCTATGGCACGTTGTTCGACGTGCACGCCGCCGTGCGCCGTCACGACGGCGAGATCGGCCCCGACGGCCCGCTGCTTTCGGAAATCTGGCGCGCCAAGCAGCTGGAATATTCCTGGGTGCGCACGCTGATGGGCGGCTATGCCGATTTCTGGCAGCTCACCGAACAGGCGCTCGATTTCGCCCTGCGCAAGGTTCCCTCCGCCGACAAGGGAATGAAGGCCAAGCTGCTCGAAGCCTATTGGCGGCTCGACTGCTATCCGGAAGTGCCGGCCGTGCTGAAGGCACTGAAAGCATCCGGCGCCAAGCTCGCAATCCTGTCCAACGGCTCGCCCGAGATGCTGGAAGCGGCGGTCAAGTCGGCCGCCCTCGACCAGGTGCTGGACGATATCTTTTCGGTCGACGCCGTCAGGCGCTTCAAGACCGACCCGTCGACCTACGACATGGTGGCGACGGGCTGGCGGCTCTATCCGGGCGCCGTCTCGTTCCAGTCGTCCAACCGCTGGGACATCGCCGGCGCCACCAAATTCGGCTTTCGCACCGTCTGGATCAACCGCGCCAACCAGCCCGAGGAATACCGGGATTTCCCGCCGGCGCTGATCCTGCCGTCGCTTGAAGGCCTGCTGACCGGCGGCTGATCACTCTGTTGCCTTCGAGCAACAGTGGCAGGGCGGTCACAGCTTCGCCTTTGTTTGTCCACCCTCAGGCCAGAATCGGAACCGCCTATCGCGTCAGGCATTGGGGGAGGCCGACCACTGCGCCGCTTGAAGGCATTCACGCTTTCTTGCGATTCGAGACTTAAAAAAGGCAACCATGTTGAAGACCGAAATCGACCCCTATCGCCTGAGCCGTCGCGGCTTTCTGAATGCTGCAGCCCTTGGCGCCGCTTCGATTGCGGTCTCCGCCTGCACCACCACCGGACCGGCGCCGGCGCCGGTCGAACCGCCACCGCCGACCTATGACGAGCCGCCGCTCGGCGACTATGCGACGATGTACGGCCCGATTTCCGACAGCGGGTTCGAGCTCCCGGCCATCCCGATCAAGAAGATGGACCCGCAGTTCCTGCGCCAGATCGTTCCCGATCCGACCGGCCAGCGGCCAGGCACCATCATCGTCGATACGACCAACCATTTCCTCTATCTGGTGCGCGAAGGCGGCCAGGCGATCCGTTACGGCGTCGGCCTCGGCCGCGCCGGCTTCGAATGGTCGGGAGACGCCGTCGTCCAGTGGAAGCAGAAATGGCCGAAATGGACGCCGCCCGATGAGATGGTTGCCCGCCAGCCTGAACTGGAAGAATACAGCGCCAAGAACGGCGGCATGCCCGGCGGCCTCAAGAACCCGCTCGGCGCCCGCGCGCTCTACCTGTTCCACGACAACGTCGACACGCTCTACCGCCTGCATGGCTCGCCGGAATGGAACTCGATCGGCAAATCCGTCTCGTCAGGCTGCGTGCGCCTGATAAATCAGGACATCATCGACCTCTACGACCGCGTGCCGTCGAAGAGCCCGGTCATCGTGACGTCCGACATCGGCCAGCCGATGGCGGCGGGCGCAAACCGCAGAGCCATCCCGATCGATGGCGGGGTGCCGGATGGCTCGGTCCTGCTCGGCCCGGTGACCTGATCGACTTCATCGATGTCATGAAGCGGCAGGTTCGCCGCTCCATGCGGCAAACCCCCGCCAGGATTCCGATAGCTTTACGCGAATGCCTGGGGTTCGCATCCAAGATATGCAATGCCGGCAACAGGAGGCCAAAAAAGACGTCCAGACGAACCATGGAGCCGCTGCAATCGGGGCGGCCATGCCCTGTCAATCTCGACGCTGCTGTGTTTCGTTACCGATTGATGTATATTAGACGGGAGTATGATTGCAGAGACATACATTTCATTAGATCATTGATGGCGGGGGAACGCCGATGGTGGGATTTGATTTCGATAGTCCGCCTGCCGACGGCGCCGAGGCCAACCTGTCGGCCGAATGCGAGCGCCAATTGCTGCCGCTCGTCCGCGGAATTGTCGAGGCGGCGGTTGCCGCCGGGTGGAGCCAGGAAGACGTTCTTCTGGCCATGGTCGAGCTGTCCTGGGATCTGTACGAGAAACGCCGAGGCGATCTTTAGCAGGCCTGCGTGAGCCGGATAATTCCGTAGCGCCGGCCAAGCCAGGCCATGTTTTTCTCGCGCGAACTTTTTTCTTCACCTACAATGTTTTTTCTATCCACGGGATGCGCTACGCTGCCTTTGGGCAGGACTATGGGGGATACAAATTACCGTCCGGATTTCCGGGTTGGCTGTTTGCACGGCACGGAATTTCGATGGGCTGGCAAAGCGGCTGAGGCAAGGCTGAATGAAAAATGCGGGCGAGGTTCAGGAACGCAGCGCAGGCGCCGATCGGGTCGATCGGCACGCCCTCGGACATAATCCCCGAAAATGCCAATCCCAGAAGAGCAACCATGCGGGGGAGCGGGATATGCTCTGTCCGCAGCCCTGGATCGCTCCCGGAGGGTCGCCATCGCCGAAGTCGCCTACCTCGCGGGATTTTCGGATCAAGGCCATTTGGCCACCGCCATGAAGAAGCACAAGGGAAAGAAGCCATGATTCGGGCGATAACTGCTGCCGGATCGTCCGTGGCAATGACAGATAGTCGACCAGCTCTGTCAATGGCCGCGCGATCTATATTCGGAATACAACGCTGATTGCGACGGCACACTATGCACAATAACTAGGCAAAATGGTAAGATAAGATCGGAAAATAGTCAGGTAGCCTTGGCTAAAAATTCAAACCTGTAAATTTATAGTCAAAATCCTGGTAAAATTTTCATTTGAGCTCAAATTCTTCTTTGCAATATAAAGCAGCATCTGTAGGATTCGAAGGAACGCCCAGGAGCAAACGTGAATTCTGGGCGCCTCGATACAGCACAGGATTGGATTGATCGGCGCAGCAGTGGCAGAGACGAAGATGCAACATAGAGGCAACGTCCAGGAAAGCGCCGGGACAGAGCGGCGGCGCGCGGATCGTCGCATCTTCGACGGAATTCCGGAAAGCGCGGGGCGCTACCTGGTCACGTTTCGAGGCGGCGCGGCTCATGTCGTTCATGGGCCGGGATCACACACATTCAAAGCGGCGGAACATTTCGCTTCGGTTCTGCTTACACCCTCACCAGGGATTGCGGCATCGCTGGGCAGCGACAAAGTCCACGAATACGACGGCGACGTCGGCATGATCATGATCGTCCCAGCCGACCTCGGCGGCAAGGTGACCCGGTCATCCACCACGGAAAGCGCAATCGTGGCGCTCACCCCCCAGAGTCTCTTCGAGCTGGCAACGCGTGAATTCGACACCGGCCATGCCGAGCTTCAGCCGCCGCCGTACGGGACCGTCGACTTCCAAGCGCTGCAACTCGCGCAGTTGCTGAAGGCGGAACTGACGGATCGGGAAACTCCAAACGACTTCTATGTCGATTCGTTGGTCACCATGTTCGGCGTCCATTTGCTTCGGAACTACGCAGGAGCGCGAAAGTTGCCACAAGCCCCAAAGGGCGGTCTGTCGAACCGCAGCGCCCGGCGGGTGCGGGAATTCCTGGAGGTAAATTTTTCCAGCAAGATCGCGGTGGCCGAGCTGGCCGCACTCTGTGGCCTTTCGCCGAGCCATTTCATCCTGGCATTCACCAAGACCTTTGGCGAGCCGCCGCACAAATACCTGCTGCGGCTGCGTCTCGATTTCGCCGAAAAACTTCTCATCGAGAGCGACCTGTCGATTGCGGAAGTCGCTCATCTCAGTGGATTCTCGGACCAGAGCCACTTGACAGTCACCATGTCCAGATACCGGAACAGAACCCCCAGGCAGGTGAAGCTGCAACGTTAACGACTGTTGCGGCGCGCATGATAGTCCGCGGCGATACCTCGATTGATCTTCAGTATAGTCGAAGGTTGTGTGGCAGAGCAGTCACAGTCGTCGCGCAGGGACCAAATACCGGATTTTCCTACAAAGATTCCGGATTATTCCAAAATACCTGCACCGCGAATGTGCTCATGGTCGCGATGGAAGTCATTTGGGGCGGGGGAGCAACCAGATGATACAGCATGTCGGATTGTCCCATGGACATTCAATTCGCGGAAATCGAGGTCTTCGCGCCTAAGGCCGAAGCGGCCTGGGCTGCACTGCAACGCCAATACGCCAGCCGGATCAGCGCTGCGGAACTCGACCATCTCCTGGCCTGTTTCGTGCTTGGACTGACCTCTCCGGCTTGTGGTGAAGGCGATCCGGGATTTCATTTCGATCTCTGCCGCGCGCTGGTGGCGGTAAACCTGCCGCCGGAACGGACGGAGGCTGCACTGCATACGGTTCCAGAACCGACGCAGCCATGGGTCGCGAGCGCCTATCAGCTGATTGAAAAACAAGGCGCGAAGGTCGGTCTCTCGTTGCGGGAGAAGACGCGCAATTTCGAAGATTTTTTGGCCACCGAGGCGAATGGTGCGGCACATCAGAGCGCCTCGGCAATTGCGAGGAAAAACTAGCATGACCAAATGCGTCGAGGGGCGGAGAAGGATCGAACTTTCTTCAAGCTTTGTCGGAAACTGGATCGCGGGCGCGGCCGACAGCCGCTCGGTGCGGCGCCGCCTGATGGCGGTGCTGCGCATGGCTCACCGGGTTCTTGGATTCGGTCGCAAGAATATGGGTCTGGGAACATTGGGAAGCTGCACCAGCGTGCGTTCGGCTCTGGCCTGTGGCGTGAGCCCGGCCAGCATGCTCGGCGGCCTGGCCGCGATCGCCGCGCTCGGCCTCGCCACACCGGCCCAGGCACAATATCAGGCTGGCGGCGGTTCGGCGACCGGCGGCAACGCCGTCGCCATCGGTAACGGCGCCGCGACGAATGGCAATAACAGCGTGGCGTTGGGCAGTTCCAACAGTGCAACGGGCGACGGCACGATCGCCATCGGCTATGCGATGGGTGTCAATGGCCTCAATTCCATAGGCATAGGTGTCTTCGCAGGCGCAACCGGCGTCAATGCCCTCGCCGTGGGCGGGAACGCCAAGGCCAACGGGGACGCAGCAAGCGCTATTGGCGTCAATTCGGTTGCAACCACAAGCGCGGCCGCTTTTGGCAATAATGCGCGTGCCGACGGAGTCAACTCGACCGCGATCGGCCCTGTTACCCGGGCGACCGGATTGCGCGCCACCGCGCTCGGGTTCGGGGCAACGGCATCCGGCGTGGATTCGATTGCCCAAGGTAACAGCGCCGTAGCAAGCAACCAGAATGCCGTCGCCATCGGATTCCAGTCGACTGCTACGGCGATAAACTCCGTCTATCTCGGCTCACGTACCGCGGCCGGAACGGGAGCGCTGGCCCAAGGCGCGGTCGGCATAGGCACAGATGTGACAGCATCCCAGGTCGATGCCATTGCGATGGGACGTTCGTCCGTTTCGTCGGCGCAATACGCGGTTGCCATTGGCCTGAATGCGAAGGCTACAGGAGCGGGTGGCGCGATGGCGTTGGGCCAAGGCACGATCTCGAGCGGTGTCAATTCCGTTGCACTCGGCGTTCAGGCTAATGCCACTGGAGCCGGCTCCAACGCCTTGGGCACGTTGTCCGTCGCTTCGGGAGGGAATGCCACTGCTCTAGGCACCAGTTCCACGGCCAGCAACAACTATGCGACCGCCGTAGGCTGGGGAACTGTCGCCAGCGGCGCCGATTCCGCTGCCGTAGGACGTGAGGCCATCGCATCGGCGCTTGACGCAACGGCGATGGGGTACATATCCAAGGCCTCGGGCCAATACAGCACCGCCGTCGGCGCCAACGCAAACGCCACCGCCACGTCCAGCACGGCGATCGGCCAGAACGCGTTTGCAACCGGCGTTCAAGCATCCGCTTTCGGCGTAGGAGCGAATGCCGGCGCCCAGAATGCGGTTGCGCTGGGCGCCCTCTCCACCGCCAGCGCCACGAGCGCCATCGCCGTGGGCAACAACGCCAAGGCGGATTCGGCCGAAGCGGTCGCCATGGGCACCAATGCGGTGGCAACCGGCGGCAAGGCCGTCTCCATCGGTTCGGGCAACACGGCTTACGGCAACGGCGCGGTCTCCATCGGCGATCCGAGCTATGCCAGCGGCACCGGCGCCTTCACCGGCGGCGCCAACAACATCGCCAACAGCGACGGCACGGCAACCGCCACAGCCGCAAACCAGGCCGCAGGCGCGGTTGCCATCGGCAACAACAACAAGGCCGTCGGGCAAGGCTCCGTGGCGCTGGGCAATGGCTCGACGGCGGGTGCAGCCGGCCTTGCCGGCAATGTCGCGCTGGGCAACGGCGCGACGGCGACGGCAAGCTCCGGCGACGTAGCGCTCGGTTCGGGCTCGGTGACCGCGACGGCGGTCGGCACCAGCGGCGCGACGATCGGCGGCACGGCCTACAGCTTCGCCGGCACGACGCCGACGAGCACTGTCAGCGTCGGCGCGCTCGGCGCGGAGCGGACCATCACCAATGTCGCGGCGGGCCGGCTCAGCAACTCGTCGACCGACGCGATCAACGGCTCGCAGCTGTTTGCGACCAACCAGCAGGTGACGCAGAACACGGCGGCGATCGCCGCCAACACCGCCGACATCACCAATCTCGGCAACACGATCAACAGCATCAGCACCGGTGGCGGCATCAAGTATTTCCACGCCAATTCGACGGCGGCGGACTCGTCCGCAACGGGCACGGACTCCGTTGCTATCGGACCAGTCGCGACCGCGACGGGGACAAACGCCATCGCGGCCGGCACCAATTCGAGCGCCTCCGACGCCAACGCCTCGGCCTTCGGCAGCGGCGCCGTCGCATCGGCGCTTGACGCAACGGCGATGGGATACATCTCCAAGGCCTCGGGCCAATACAGCACCGCCGTCGGTGCCAACGCCAATGCCACAGCCACGTCCAGCACCGCGATCGGCCAGAACGCGTTTGCAACCGCCTTTCAAGCGACCGCTCTCGGCGTAGGAGCGAATGCCGGCGCCCAGAATGCAATCGCGCTGGGCGCCCTCGCCAATGCCAGCAACGCCGGCGACGTGGCGCTCGGCTCGGGCTCGGTAACCGCCGCGGCGGTCGGCACCGCCGGCACGACGATCGGCGGCGTCGCCTACAACTTCGCCGGCACGACGCCGGCAAGCACCGTCAGCGTCGGCGCGGTCGGCGCGGAACGCACCATCACCAATGTCGCGGCGGGCCGGCTCAGCAATTCGTCGACCGACGCGATCAACGGCTCGCAGCTCTTCGCCACCAACCAGCAGGTGACGCAGAATACGACCGACATCGCCGCCAACACCGCCGACATCACCAATCTCGGCAACACGATCAACAGCATCAGCACGGGCGGCGGCATCAAGTATTTCCACGCCAATTCGACGCTGGCGGATTCGCAGGCGCTGGGGACGGATTCCGTTGCCATCGGCCCGAATGCTGTGGCCAACAATGCCGGCGACGTGGCGATCGGCGCGAATGCGGTGTCGACCGCGACCACGGCGGTCGGCGGCACCACGATCGGCGGCGTTGCCTACACCTTCGCCGGCGCGACGCCCGCGGGTGCATTCTCGGTCGGCTCGGTGGGCGCCGAACGCCAGATCCAGAACGTCGCGGCCGGGCAGTTGAGCAACTCCTCGACCGATGCGGTCAACGGCTCGCAGCTGTTTGCGACCAACCAGCAGGTGACGCAGAACACCACCGATATCGCTGCCAATACTGCTGACATCACCAATCTCGGCAATTCGATCAGCAATATTGCCGGCGACACCTCGCTGGCCTACACCGACGCCAATGGCGACGGCATACGCTATGTGCGCACCAACGACAGGACGCTTGCCGTCGCGGACTCCTTCGCGCAAGGGATCGGCTCTTCCGCCCTGGGCTACCAGGCGACCGCGAGCGCCGACAATACGCTGGCGCTCGGCCGCGACACCCAGGCCAGCGTCATCGGCGGCGTGGCGCTCGGCGCCGGCTCGGTTTCGGATCGGGCGGTCGCACCCGTATCGGGATCGATCCTCTCCGGCACCGGCCTCATTCCCTACAACACCGCGGACATGAGCCTGCTCGGCGCCGTCTCGGTCGGCACCTCCACCTCCTACCGCCAGATCATCAACGTGGCCGACGGCACGCAGGACCAGGACGCGGTCACGCTTCGCCAGTTGAAGGGCGCGCTGAGCTCGTTCGCGGTGACGGGGAGCCTGTACTTCCACGCCAATTCGACGGCCGCGGATTCGCTTGCGGTCGGCGTCGATTCGGTTGCGGTCGGTCCGCGCACCACCGTCAATGGCGACAACGGCATCGGCATCGGCAATGGCGCCATCGTGCAGCAGACGGCGCCGGGAGGCATCGCGATCGGCCAGAATTCGACGGTCAACCAGGCCGACAGCATCGCCCTCGGTACCAACGCGACCACCAACGGAGCGCAGGCGGTGGCGCTCGGCGCCGGCGCAAAGGCCAACGAGCCGGGCAGCGTCGCGCTCGGCGCGGGCTCGACGACGGCGGCGGCGGTCGCCACCACCGGCACCACGATCAACGGCGTTGCCTATACCTTCGCCGGAACAGCTCCGACGAGCACGGTCAGCGTCGGCACCGTCGGCAACGAGCGCACCGTCACCAATGTCGCGGCGGGCCGGATCAGCGGCACCTCCACCGACGCCATCAACGGCAGCCAGCTCTTCGCCACCAACCAGGCGGTCGAAGCCATGCAGGGTAGCGTCGGCGACCTCAACCAGTTCGCCGTCCAGTACGACAAGGACGGGAACGGCAACAAGTCCAACTCGATTACCCTTGCCGGCGGCGATCCCAACACGCCGGTGGTCATCCACAATGTCGGGCCGGGCGTTGCCAACACCGATGCGGTCAATGTTCAGCAGTTCAACAGCGGGTTAGCACTCAACCTGGACAATTCGAAGAACTACACCAACCAGGTGGCGGCCACCACGCTGCAGCAAGCCAATGCGTATGCGGACTCCAAACTCAGCCAGCTCAACATGGACATGGGAGAGGTCAGGGGCGAGGCGCGCCAGGCTGCGGCAATCGGCTTGGCGGCCGGCTCGCTGCGCTACGACGATCGTCCCGGCAAGCTGAGCGTGGCCGCCGGCGGAGGCTATTGGCGCGGTGAAGGCGCCCTGGCCTTCGGCGCCGGCTACACCAGCGAGGAAGGACGTGTTCGAGCGAACCTGTCCGGTACGACGGCAGGCGGACACTGGGGTGTCGGCGCGGGCGTCAGCCTTACGCTGAACTAGAGCCCGGCCATGATTAGGCAGGCAGTCCTTGCTGTCGCGATATCCATGACGTCAATGCTCCTGTCCGGCCCGTTAGCGGCCGGGCAGGAAGCAATCCCTTCCGGCTACAGGGTAAAACCTTCCGACGTAGCGATCCCTGCGGATGCGAAGCTTGGCGAATATCAACGGACCACCCGTCCGTTCGAGAACTGGACGCTGATCTGCGACGAGAACCTGAAGGCGCGCCAAAAGGTCTGCAATGTCACCCAGATCATCGAGGACCAGGCAGGACAGGTTGCGTTCAGCTGGTCGCTTGCCGCCACCAAGGAAGGCAACCCCTACATGATCTTGCGCGCCCCGCCGATCGCCAAGAGCGACGCTCCTGTCTCGCTGACATTCGAGGGGCGCAAGGAGCCGATAAAAATTCAACTCGACGGATGCAATCAGGCCGTCTGCGTCGGCATGCTGCCGGTTGGTCCGATCATGCGCGAACAGATTTCGAAGGCCGCGGCATCCGTCATCTCCTTCCCGACCACGGATGGCAGGACGATCAACGTAACCGCGACCCTCAAGGGCTTGGCCGCGGCCGTTGCGGCGATCAATTGACGAGGCAATCGCGATGAACCAGCAATCGATCCATGACCGGATAATGTCCCGCAACCAGGGAAAGGATGCTGTCCGGGTCGGCATCGAAGACCGGAGCAGACCGCAACGAAACCGCGCGAGGACCGCTGTCTTCTCGTTGCTCGCCATTGCCGTCGTCGCCACGGCCGGCTTCGCGGCCATGCGCTACGACCTGCTCCACAATTTATTGCCGCAGCCGGCGGTCGCGGAGACCAACCAGCCCAATCCGGCCCTGGCCGAGACGCCATTTCTGCAATACGCCAAAGAGGCAGGCTTGCAGTCTTGTTCCAACATTTTCCCAGCCCTTGGGCAGATGCTGACGACCGGCACGACGTACAGCGTCCAGTCGATCTGGAACAACGAGGCCCCCGACAAACACCTCGTGGAAGCCTTGGTCGGCATGAACTACGCTACACAGGGCTACAGCGGCCCGGCGGCAGGCCTGGTGTTCGCGGCACCCACCGCATCCGTTTGCGAAGGTACGATGGTCAGGGTGGCGCCATTCGCGGCCAATTGCGCCGATGTTCCGGCCCTGCTTCCGAAAGACAGCAAGCTCGCCAACAATCTTGGACAAATCAGCGTCTATGAACTGGCCAATGGAGGGGGCAACGCGATGCTGCTGCCAACCGGCAACAGCTGCGTCGTCATTTCCGTGGCCTCGGCAGCAGGTAAACAAGGAGGCGTACAATGAGGGTGAATTCCGCCATTGCGGCGATCGGCATGCTGTTGCTTTGCGCCGGGCGGCTGGGCGCGGCGGACCTAGCCCCGGCGGCGGACGTGCCCGAGCCGCCGGCCCAGGAGGAGAGAGGCATCTGGGCGGCGATCGCCTATTCGAGCCCCGACGAGAAGCACGGCTTCTTTTGGGGCGCCGACAAGCGGCAGGAGGCGATGGACATCGCGCTGAAGCATTGCCAGAACGCCGGCGGCGGCAGCTGCGCCGTGGTCAGCGTATTCCGCAATCATCGCCATTGGGACGATGACGACAATACCGGCTTTCCCTACAAGCATTGCGGCGCCCTCGCCGTAGGCGAGAAGCCGGAAGGGCGGCTGACCAGTTGGGGCGCCGAGACGGCGCAAACACGCCGGGATGCCGAAGACCTGACACTGCAGGCGTGCGAGCGGAACGGACAAAAATGCAAGATCCGCGAGTGGGTGTGCACATGACGCATCAGAGCGAAGCAGCGGAACGCCAATCGAGGCGCATGTTTGCACTCAGCGTAGCGCCGTGCTCAAGCGGGGTCAGCCCTTTGCCGTGATGCGCATCGACGGTATGCGACACCGGCTCGAAGCAGAAGAAATCGGCATCCTGCGACGGCGAATAGAGGATGAAGACGTCGAGCAATGGCGAGGCGGTGAGCGAGATGGCGATCCTGTCCTCGGGCCGGGTGATCCTGGCGCGGCGGTCCCAGCCGTCGAAGGCGTTGTTGACCCAGCTTCGCGGCAACAGGGAGGCGTTCGAGAAATTCCACGCGGGGTAATCGGCCACCGGCGCCACGCCGACCGGCAGATGATGCTTGTCCTCCAGCCAGACCCGCGCCGCCTTCGCCTCGAGCGTCGTTCCGGCGCTGCGCGGGAACCACGGATGAAAGCCGAGCCCGTAAGGCAGGCGAATGCCGGTGCGATTCTCCACCGTGAGCGTGGCATCCAAGGCCCCGTCATGCAGCGCATAGGCGACCCGCGCCGTATATCGGTAGGGGCCGATTTCACCGGCGTCGAGGACCAGTTCTGCCTCGGTGGCGCTGTGGCTGGCAATCCGCCACTCCCTCTGGAAGCCGTCGCCATGGATTGGAAAGGCCTCCCCCGGCACGTTCGGCTCGATCGCATGGAAGCGGCCGTCGAAGGCGAAACCGCCGCCTGAGATGCGGTTCGACCAGGGAACCAGAAGCTGGCAGCCGGAGGCGCCGGTGCCATCGTCGGGGCGGAGCAGCGGCACCGTTGCGCCGCAGACCAGTGCGTCGAAGCGGGCGATCGCTGCGCCCTTTTGCGGCGCCAGGACCAGACGGGCGCGGTCGTCGCGCAGTTCCAGGAGGCCGGCCATCCCTACCAACCGCCGTCAATAGCGATATTTTGGCCGCTGATCATGTCCGAGGCGGGCTGGCTGACACTTTTCACCGCCCCCTGGACAGGCTGCCCAGAATCCCGCGCACGATCGCGCGGCCGACCGACGAGCCGACCGAACGCACGACAGCTTTGATCGCGGCTTCGGCCACCGTCTGGCGGTTGGACGGGCGCGGCGCCGGCACGCGCCGGCCACCGGATTGCGGTGGCGGCGAATCGTCATTGCCGAAGCCGGGGATGGTCCAGCGCGAGCGGCCGCTGTCGGCCGGCTGTGCCTGTTCTTCCGCCTCCTGCGCGCCCACGGCTTTCTTCTGCAGCATCTCGAAGGCCGATTCGCGATCGATGGTCTGGTCGTACTGGCCGGCGACCGGGCTCTGGTCGATCAGCTTGCGGCGCTCGTCCGCCGTGATCGGGCCAAGCCTGGACGACGGCGGCCGGATCAATGTCCGCTGCACCATGGACGGCACGCCCTTGACCTCCAGCGTCGAGACCAGCGCCTCGCCGGTGCCGAGCTGGGTGATGGCGGTGGCGCAGTCGAAATCGGGATTGGGCCGGAAGGTGTCGGCGGCGGTCTTGACCGCCTGCTGCTCACGCGGCGTATAGGCGCGCAGCGCGTGCTGCACACGGTTGCCGAGCTGGGCGAGAACCTTTTCAGGGATATCCAAGGGGTTCTGCGTAACGAAATAGACGCCGACGCCCTTGGAGCGGATCAAGCGAACCACCTGCTCGACGCGGTCGATCAGCACCTTCGGCGCCTCGTCGAAAAGCAGATGCGCCTCGTCGAAGAAGAACACCAGCTTCGGCCTGTCGGGATCGCCGACCTCGGGCAATTCCTCGAACAGTTCCGACATCAGCCAGAGCAGGAAGGTGGCGTAGAGCCTGGGGTTCATCATCAGCCTGTCGGCAGCGAGCACGCTGATGGCGCCGCGGCCGTCGCGGGTGGTGCGCATGATGTCGGCGATGCGCAAAGCCGGTTCGCCGAAGAAATGCGCCGCGCCCTGCTGTTCCAGCACGAGAAGCGTGCGCTGGATTGCGCCGACCGACGGCTTGGTGACATTGCCGTAGCGCGAGCTGATCTCGTCGGCGCGCGCTGCGATGTTGGCCAGCAGTGCTTGCAGATCCTTCATGTCGAGCAGCAGCAGGCCATCCTCATCGGCGATGCGGAAGGCGATGTTCATGATGCCTTCCTGCGCTTCGGAGAGGTTCATCAGCCGCGACAGAAGCAGCGGCCCCATTTCCGAGACGGTGGCGCGGATCGGATGGCCCTGCTCGCCGAACAGGTCCCAGAAGATGACCGGGAATTCCTGGAAGTCGTAAGGGTCGAGCTTGACCTGCTCGGCCCGCTTGACCAGGAAATCCTGCGCCTTGCCCATCATGGCAATGCCGGACAGGTCGCCCTTGATATCGGCGCAGAACACAGGCACGCCGGCATTGGAAAACCCCTCGGCCAGGATCTGCAGGCTGACTGTCTTGCCGGTGCCGGTGGCGCCGGTGATCAGGCCATGGCGGTTCCCATATTGCAGCAAGAGCTGTTCGGCGCGCTGATAGCTGTCGTCGGGCTTGCGGCTGGCGCCGAGGAAAATGCTGGTGTCGTCAGCCATATGACCATGTCTCCGCAAACTGATGTGTTAAAAGCCTGTGGCCGTGCCGCAGGGTATAGTCAGGCCATTGCGCAGCGACAATGCTATTCTCCAATCGGGCTATCCATCCAGTTGGCTATTCATCCAGATTGGGCCAATCGTCTAAATTGAACCAATCCTCCAAATCGGTTTTTGGAACTTGCGGATTTTGCCGCTGTTTGGCAATCGTTCCATGGTTCGTCCACGCAGGCTGCCCTATGTCAGGGAAGCGAATCCCAACCGCGCAAGCGCATTGCATTGCGATATCTGGCAGGGAACCGTAGACTGGACGGCTGACGCTGGTGCGGCCGCATAAAAACGAGGAGCATGGATGGGCGCCGGAGCCTTGACCAGGAGTGTCGAACCCGCTGACGTCGAGCGCCAGCGTTGGCTGGCCTTGGCCGAAAAGGCGCTCGCCGGCGCCTCCTTCGAGGAAAAACTAGTCTCGCATACCGACGATCAGATTCGCATCGAACCGCTCTACGATCGCGCTGGCGGCGCCGAGCCGCTTGTGCGCGCCAACCCCAAATTGCCCTGGATCGTCAGCCAGCGCATTGACGATCCCGATATCGGCCGCGCCAAGGCGCAGGCCCTGGACGATGTGGCACAAGGCGCGACGGGATTGTCGCTTGTCTTCGAAGGTGCTCCGAATGCGTTCGGCTATGGCCTGCCGAGGACGGCGCAGGCGCTGGAAACGGTGCTGGATGGCGTACCGCTCAACCGCACGCAGATCCGCATCGACGCCCATCCCTGGAGCCGTGCCGTCGCCGACTGGCTGGTGGCGTTCCTGAGCAAGCGCCGCTCCGACCCGGCAAAGCTGAACCTCTCCTTCGGCATCGACCCGGCGGCAATCTTTGCCGGAACCGGCCGGCTGCGCATGTCGATCGAGGCGTTGCAGGCATCGATGCCGCAATCGCTGGCGCATTTCTTCTCGCTGGGCGTGCCGGGTGTGCTGCTGGAGGCCGACGGGCGGGTGTTCCACAATGCCGGCGCCACGGAAGCGCAGGAACTCGGCACCATGCTCGCTTCCGCCGTGTCATACCTCAGGATGTTCGAGGATGCGCGCCAGCCGCTTGTCTATGCCGCTCCCCATATCGGCTTTGCGCTGAGCGTCGACCAGGACCAGTTCCTGTCGATGGCCAAGGTCCGGGCCTTGCGCAGGCTGTGGGCGCGCATCCAGGAAACCTGTTCCATCCCGGCATCGGTAGCCAACATCCATGCCGAGACGTCGTTCCGCATGATGACGGCGGCGGATCCCGAAACCAACATCCTGCGCACCACCATCGCCAGCTTTGCAGCGGCAGCAGGCGGCGCGGATTCGATCTCAATCCTGCCACACACCATCGCCCACGGGCTGCCGGCCGGCTTTGCCCGCCGCGTCGCCCGCAATGCACAGTTGATCATGGCCAATGAAAGCCATATCGACCATGTCGCCGACCCAGCCTTGGGGTCGGGCGCAGTCGAGGCGCTGACCCTGGGCCTGTGCGAAGCGGCGTGGGAAGAGTTCCAGCGGATCGAAGCGGAAGGCGGCGTTCTGGCAAGCCTGCAGCAAGGGCATATCCAGAAGCGCGTCACGGCAGCATCCGAGCGCCGCGCCGAGGCCTACCGGTCGGGTGAACGGGTAATCATCGGCACCACGCTTTACCCGCTGAAAAACGATGCCCCGGTCGAGACGCTGGCGGCTGAGCGGCGGCCGCCTTTCACAGAGGGCGTGGCGGTGTGCGAGGCGCTGTTTCCGGTCCGCATCGACCAGGCAATCGGAGCCGCACAGTGATCCCGGATTTCAGCCATATTGGCTGGTCGGCGCCACGGCGCGCGCCGGTCGAGGTCAAGGGCCAGCGGCTGACGCCGGAAGGCATCGCCGTCAAGCATCTCTACGGCCAGGGCGATCTCAAGGGGCTGCCGCATCTCGACACCTATCCGGGAATGCCGCCCTTCGTGCGCGGTCCCTATCCGACCATGTATGTCCAGCAGCCGTGGACGATCCGGCAATATGCCGGCTTCTCGACGGCCGAGGAATCCAACGCCTTCTACCGGCGCAATCTCGCCGCCGGCCAAAAGGGCCTTTCGGTCGCTTTCGATCTGCCCACCCATCGCGGCTATGACAGCGACCATCCGCGTGTATCAGGCGATGTCGGCATGGCGGGCGTGGCCATCGATTCCATCCTCGACATGCGGCAATTGTTCGACGGCATTCCGCTGGGCGAGATGACGGTGTCGATGACCATGAACGGCGCGGTGCTGCCGATCATGGCGCTCTATATCGTCGCGGCCGAAGAACAGGGCGTTGCTCAGAAGGATCTCGCCGGCACCATTCAGAACGACATTCTGAAGGAGTTCATGGTCCGCAACACCTACATCTATCCGCCGAAGCCCTCGATGCGGATCGTGTCTGACATCTTCTCCTATACCTCCCAGCACATGCCGAAGTTCAATTCGATCTCGATCTCCGGCTATCACATGCAGGAGGCCGGCGCGACCGCGGACCTGGAGCTCGCCTACACCATCGCCGACGGCATCGAATATGCCCGCGCCGGCGTCGCCGCCAGGCTCGATATCGACCGTTTCGCCCCGCGGCTTTCCTTCTTCTGGGCGGTCGGCATGAACTTCTTCATGGAGATCGCCAAGCTCCGCGCGGCGCGCCTGCTGTGGGCGACCCTGATGCAGAAGAATTTTGCACCGAAGGATGAACGCTCGCTGTCGCTGCGCACCCATTGCCAGACCTCCGGCTGGTCGCTGACGGCGCAGGACCCCTACAACAACATCACCCGCACCATGATCGAGGCGATGGCGGCGACGCAGGGACATACCCAGTCGCTGCACACCAACTCGTTCGACGAGGCGATGGCGCTGCCGACCGACCACTCGGCCCGCATCGCCCGCAACACGCAGCTGATCCTGCAAAAGGAATCCGGCACCACCCGCATCATCGATCCGTGGGGCGGCTCGGCCTATATTGAACGGCTGACGCATGATCTGGCGGCGCGTGCGCTCGCCCACATCGAAGAGGTCGAGGCGCTTGGCGGCATGGCGGCGGCAACCGAACAGGGCATTCCAAAACTGCGCATCGAGGAAGCGGCGGCGCGCACGCAGGCGCGTATCGATTCCGGCGAGCAGATACTGGTTGGCGTAAACGCGCATCGCCCCGAGAACGAAATCGACGTCGACGTGCTGAAGATCGACAATGCCGAGGTCAAGGCCCGGCAATTGTCGAAGCTGCAGAACCTGAAAGGCACGCGCAATGTCGGCGCGGTCGAGAGCGCGCTCGATGCGCTGACCCGCGCTGCGCAGGGTAACGAAAACCTGCTGGAATTTGCCATCCGCGCCGCGCGCGCCAATGCCACGGTCGGCGAGATCTCGCTGGCGCTCGAAAAGGTCTTTGGCCGTCACGTCGCCTCGGTGCAAACGATCTCCGGCGTTTATCGCAATGCGCTTGGCGACAATCTGACGGTCGACCGATTGCTGGAGAAGCTCGAAGCTTTCGAGAAGAAGTCCGGCGGCAAGCCGCGCATCCTGGTCGCAAAGATGGGACAGGACGGCCACGACCGTGGCCAGAAGGTGATCGCCACGGCCTTCGCCGATCTCGGCTTCGACGTGACGGTCGGCGCGATGTTCCAGACACCCGACGAGATCGCCAGGCTGGCGGTGGCGCAGGACGTCCATGTCATCGGCGCCTCATCGCTGGCGGCGGGGCACCTGACGCTGATCCCCGAACTACGCGACGCGCTGAAGAAGCTCGGCCGCAGCGACATGCTGATCGTCGCCGGCGGCGTCATCCCGCCGCAGGATTACGGCGCAGTGCTGGAAGCGGGTGCCGCGGAAATCTTCCCGCCAGGGACGGTTATCCCGGAGGCTGCGGATCGGTTGCTGGACCGGCTGCTGGCGGGCTGATTGAAACAGTTGCACTGCTTATCAAAGTTGCGTTGCAATATCGGGCGCAACCTATGGTATAGCTATGAACACCATCATTCACGGACTTGAGGACGGATCGGGCGTTGTAATCCTGCCGCGGGAAACGCTCGACAGCTTGGGCCTGCAGGTGGGCGATGAACTCCAGATCATCGAAACCGACGACGGCATCATCCTAAGGCCGGTGCCGTGTGACGACGTCGAACGGCAAATGCGTGCTGCTCGCGATGTCATGGACAAGTATGAGCCCGCGTTGCGAAAGCTGGCTGTGCAAATAGGGTGAGCTGGCGTCAGGCGTCCGACAGCTTGACGATTTCCCATTCCTTGCCGTTGACGCTTGCGACGTCGCCGACCTTCTTGCCGAACAGCGCCACGGCCATTGGCGAGACGTGTGAGATGCTGCCCTTTGAGGGGTCGGCCTCGTCCTCGCCGACGATCTTCCAGTGCACTTTCTTGCCGTCATCGCTTTCCAGCGTGACACCCATGCCGAAGCGCACCTGGTCGCTGCCCGGTTCCGGCACGGAAAGCTCGGCGCTTTCGCGGCGCGCTGTCCAGTAGCGCAGGTCGCGCGAGACGACGGCAATGCGCTCGCGATCGGCTTTTCGCTCGGCTTTCGCCAAGATGTCGCGCAGATCGGCCAGATTGTCCTCGATCATCGCCAGGCCGCGCTCCGTCACCAGATTGCGGTGTTGGCTGATCGGCCGCTCGCCGATGCCGGCAATGACGTTTTCGCTGTCTTCCTCGCGGGTAAAAGCCCTGCTCATCGGATAAACTTAGGCCCGCTTCGGCGACTGTACAAGCCACTTGCCGGACCCGGTCATTGGCCGGACTATCGCCGAGCGGAGACCTATGCGGCTGGCCCAATTCCTGCGAAGAACCATTTCATCGCAGGGATCTGTGCCGATGTTGAACAGACGAACGCTTCTCAAGGGGACTGTCGGCTTTGCGGTGCTCGGCGTTTCGCTGGACAACGCCTTGGCGAAGACGGCAGCGCTTGGCTCGATCAACGCCGCCGAGGTCGGCGTGGAGCCGGACGCACCGGACGACCAGAGCAAGGCCTTTGCCAGGATGCTAGCCGAGGCAAGCCAGCGCAATGCGCCGGTGTTCCTGCCGCCGGGCACCTATGTCGTGTCCAACCTGACCCTGCCCGCCCGCGTCAGGCTTTCGGGCGTGCCGGGCGCCTCGCGCATCCTCTATGGCGGCAATGGCCATTTGCTGACGGCCGAACAGGCCGAGCATATAGAGTTCACCGCATTGGTCTTCGACGGCGCCAACGGCGGGTTGGCCGACGATGCGCAAGGCCTGCTCGACCTGCGCCGCGTCGCCCATCTCGTCATCGACAATTGCACGATCACCGGCAGCGGCAAGCATGGGCTGGCGCTGGAGCATGCGTCGGGCCGCGTCGAGCGCTCCGAGATTTCGGGGGCTGCGGACGCCGGCATCTACTCCGTCGAGGCCGCTGGCCTGGCGATATCCGATAATGCCGTATCCGACTGCGGCAATGGCGGCATTCTTGTCCATCGCTGGCAGCAGGCCGAGGACGGCACGATCGTCAGCGGCAACCGCGTGCAGCGGATCGGCGCGCGCAGCGGCGGCACCGGGCAGAACGGCAATGGCATCAACGCCTTCCGTGCCGGCAATGTCTCCGTCACCGGCAACATCGTCTCGGACTGCGCCTTCTCGGCGATCCGCGCCAACAGTTCAAGCAATCTGCAGATGACCGGGAACACCTGCTCGCGGTCGGGCGAAACCGCGCTCTATTCCGAATTCTCCTTCGAAGGCGCCATCATCGGCAACAACATCGTCGATGGTGCCGCTAACGGCATCTCGATCGTCAATTTCAACGAGGGCGGCCGTATGGGTGTCTGCTCAAACAACATCGTGCGCAACCTCTCGACCACCGGCCCCTACCCCGCCGACGCGCCGGGCTTCGGCGTCGGTATCAGCGTCGAGGCCGACACCACCGTCTCGGGCAATGTCATCGAGAACGCGCCGCTCTACGGCATGCAGATCGGCTGGGGCGCTTATATGCGCAATGTTGTGGCTACGGGAAACATCATCCGTCAGGCCGGAACCGGCATCGCCGTCACTGTGGTAGAAGGCGCTGGAAACGCCATCATTTCCGACAACGTCATCGACGGCGCCAAGAACGGCGCCATCATCGGCCAGCGCTGGGCCGAACCGGCGACCGGCGACCTCGCGCGGTCAAGCGTAAGCGGCTATGCGCATCTGACGGTCGAGCGAAACAGGGTCAGCTGAGCGCCGTCGTCGGCCGCAGCGAGCCGACCTTGGCGCCGATGCGGCTTTCGATCGGCGGATTGGCCCGCTCCAGAAGGTTCGCCGCCAGTGCGCCGTCGGCGCTGAGAAGTTTTGCCAGCACAGTGGCAATCATCACCTCGGCGGCGCGGCCGGCGCCGTCATCACATTTTAGCGCGATGCCGAGGCCAAGCTCCGGAACGGCAGCGCAATAGACACCCTCGGCGCCCGTCTTGACGAATATGCGGCCGGGCGCGGCCTGCATCAGCGCCACATCCACTTTGCCGGTGCCGGCGACCAGGAAAGGCTCGGCCATACAGGCAGACAGCAGGCGTTTGGCCGCCTTGGCGCGCTCAGGGCCAAAGCTCCTGCCCGTCGCCATGCGGGCAAAGCCAAGGGCAAAACTTTTCAGCGGCACGGCATAGGTGGGGATCGAGCAGCCATCGGTTGCCCGGTGATCCGCATCGTGGGCAGCGCCGGTCACCGCCTGCATGGCGTCGCGCACCATCTCCTGCAAACCATGGCCTGCCTTGACGTAGCCTTGGTGGGCAATCCCTGAGTGCACGCAGGTGCAGAGAAATCCGGAATGCTTGCCCGAGCAATTGTTGTGCAGTGCGTTCGGCGAGACGCCTGTGCGGGCCAGTGCGATCGTCGCGTCGTGGCTCGACGGCCAATGCGCGCCGCATTCCAGCGCCGACTTGTCGAGCCCGGCCTTGGCCAGCATCGCCTGCGCCAGTTCGACATGCGCGGGTTCGCCCGAATGCGAAGCGCAGGCCAGCGCCAGTTCGCGGTCGCCCAAGCCGTACGCATCGGCAGCACCCGTTTCAACCAGCGGCAGCGCCTGGATCGCCTTGACCGCCGAGCGCGGAAACACCGGCCGCGCCGTATCGCCGATCTCCAGGACAGGCTTGCCGTCACCGTCGAAGATTGCGACAGCGCCGCGATGGGCGCTCTCGACGATCGCGCCGCGCAAGACTTCGACCAGAACCGGATTTGTCATCACCACCCCGAAATATACGGGCCGCTTCTACCTGATCCGGTCGAGGATGGAAACGTAGTTGGCGACGGCAGCGCCACCCATGTTGAAGATGCCGCCAAGCTTTGCGTCCGGCACCTGGATGCCGTCTGCTTCGCCGGTCAACTGCATGGCGGTCAGCACATGCATCGACACACCGGTGGCGCCGATCGGATGGCCCTTGGCCTTCAGCCCGCCCGAAGGATTGACCGGGAGCCTGCCGTCTTTTGCCGTCGTGCCGTCCAGCGCCAGCCTGGCGCCCTCGCCCGGCTTGGCCAGGCCCATCGCCTCATATTCGATGAGTTCGGCAATGGTGAAGCAGTCATGCGTCTCGACGAAGGAGAGGTCGTCGAGCGTCACGCCGGCCTTTTTCAGCGCCTGGTTCCAGGCCTGTTCGCAGCCTTCGAAGGACAGGATGTCGCGCTTCGACATCGGCAGGAAATCCTGGACATGCTCGTTGGCGCGGAAGGCGACGGCGCGGCGCATCTTCAGCGCCGTCGAGGTGTCGGTCAGCACAAGGGCGGCTGCACCATCGGAGACCAGGGAGCAATCGGTGCGCTTCAGCGGACCGGCGACGAAGGGGTTCTTCTCGCTTTCCTGGCGGCAGAATTCGTAGCCGAAATCCTTGCGCATCTGCGCGTACGGATTGTCGACGCCGTTCTTGTGGTTCTTGGCGGCAATCATCGCCAGCGCGTCCGACTGGTCGCCATAACGCTGGAAATAGGCCTGCGCGATCTTGCCGAAGACGCCGGCAAAGCCGGCCGGCGTGTCGCCCTCCTCCGGCAGATAGGAAGCTTTCAGCAGGTTCTTCCCGATCTCAGGCCCGGGCGTCGTCGTCATCTGCTCGGCGCCGACCACCAGCACGATGCGGGCAGCGTTTGCGTCGATGGCGCGGATGCCTTGCCGGACCGCGGCCGAACCGGTGGCGCAAGCATTCTCGACCCGCGTCGCCGGCTTGAAGCGCAGCCGGTCATCGGCCTGCAACACGAGGCTGGCGGTAAAATCCTGTGGGGAAAAGCCGGCATTGAAGTGGCCGAGCACGATCTCGTCGACCTCATCCGGGCCGATGCCGGCATGGTCGAGCGCGTCGACCGCGACCTTGGTGATCAGGCCTTCCAGCGTCTCGCCTTCCAGCTTGCCGAAGCGCGAATGCGCCCAGCCAACGATGCTTGCGGTCATGGCGGTCTCCATCCTTGGCGCCAGCCTAACATGTGGGCAAATGGCGCACTTCGCCTTTATTGTTCAAATATAAACAATCCCGCCCGCATCGAAAAGGGCCGCAAGCCGACAATCGCTTGGTGCAGGTTCCAATCGGATCGTTTTTTGTTGATTGACGCGTCAATAAAAAATAATCTCCGCCGCAAAAGCCGGGAACATCATGCCTAAAGTCGGAATGGAACCGTTGCGCCGCAAGGCGCTCATCGACGCGACGATCTCGGCGATCGGCGAGCGCGGCTCGCTTGACGTGACCATGTCGGAGATAGCGGGGCGCGCCGGTGTGTCGTCAGCATTGGCTCACCACTATTTCGGCGCCAAGGATGAGCTGCTGCTGGCGACGATGAGGCATATTCTGGCCGAGCTGACGATCGACATGCGGCGCGCGCTGCAATCCGCCGGCTCGCCGCGCGAACGTGTTTCGGCC
Organism: Mesorhizobium sp. M0001; assembly: GCF_040324255.1. Lineage (NCBI taxonomy): Bacteria > Pseudomonadati > Pseudomonadota > Alphaproteobacteria > Hyphomicrobiales > Phyllobacteriaceae > Mesorhizobium > Mesorhizobium sp. M0001. The sequence continues at coordinate 14,744 of NZ_JAMYVS010000007.1, read as the reverse complement.
GTGGTGGCCGTCAACTTCTCCGACATCCAGTTCCAGCCGGAAACCATCGCGGCCTGGCTCGCCTTCTATGTCGAGGCGCAGAAATCATCGGCCTTGCGCCGGCTGCTCAGGGTCTATGCGCGGCGGCTGCATTCCAACCTGATGAGCGGGCTGACCGGCATCTTGGCCAGGCACGAAGCCGACCGCGCGGCGGAAGCGACCGCGGCGATGATCGACGGGCTCTACATCAGGCGGGCGCTGAAGGACGGCGTGCCGGACGCGGCGACCGCGATTGCGCTGGTCGAGGACTATCTGGAAACCAAACTCGGCGGGCGACAGACACAGTGACAGCCTCAGTGACACAAAGGCGACCCAACATCCTGATCGTCATGGTCGATCAGCTCAACGGCACGCTGTTTCCGAACGGACCGGCGGACTTCCTGCACGCGCCGCATCTCAAGGAGCTGGCCGCGCGCGCGGCACGTTTCCGGAACAATTATACGCCCTCGCCGCTTTGCGCGCCGGGGCGCGCCGCCTTCATGAGCGGCCAATTGCCGTCGCGCACCCAAGTCTACGACAACGCCGCTGAGTTCGCCTCCTCAATTCCGACCTATGCTCACCATCTGCGCGCCGCCGGCTATTACACCTGCCTGTCGGGCAAGATGCATTTCGTCGGCCCCGACCAGTTGCATGGTTTCGAAGAGCGGTTGACCACCGATATCTATCCCGCCGATTTCGGCTGGACGCCGGATTACCGCAAGCCCGGCGAGCGCATCGACTGGTGGTATCACAATCTGGGTTCGGTGACAGGCGCCGGCGTCGCCGAGATCACCAACCAGATGGAGTATGACGACGAGGTCGCCTTCCACGCGGTGCAAAAACTCTACGATCTTGCCCGCACCTCCGAGGACGAGGCCAGCCGGCCCTGGTGCCTGACGGTTTCCTTCACCCACCCGCACGACCCCTATGTCGCACGGCGGCAATATTGGGATCTCTATGAAGACTGTCCGGCGCTTGAGCCGGAGGTGGGATTCATCCCCTATGCCCATCAGGACCCGCATTCGCAACGGCTTTACCGGGCCAGCGACTACGACAGTTTCAACATCACGCCGGAGCAGATCCGCCGCTCGCGGCGCGGCTACTACGCCAACATCTCCTATCTCGACGACAAGGTCGGCGAGTTGATGTCAGTGCTGGAGCGAACGCGCATGCTGGACGACACGGTCATCCTGTTCTGCTCCGACCATGGCGACATGCTTGGCGAGCGCGGCCTGTGGTTCAAGATGAATTTTTTCGAGGGCTCGGCGCGAGTACCTTTGATGATCGCCGGCAAAGGCATTCCTGCAGGGCTGGTCGAGGCGCCGGTCTCCAACCTCGACGTGACGCCGACACTGTGCGATCTCGCCGGCATCGACATCTCGGCGATCGCGCCGTGGACCGACGGCCAGTCGCTGCTGCCGCTGCTTGATGGCGAGCCGCGCACCGCGCCGGTGCTGATGGAATATGCCGCCGAGGGCTCCAACGCGCCGTTGGTGGCGATCCGCGACGGCCGCTACAAATTCATCCATTGCGAGATCGACCCGCCGCTTCTGTTTGATCTCGAAGCCGATCCGCAAGAACGCACCAATCTTGCCACCGATCCGGCGCATGCCGATCTGGTGGCGGCCTTCACGGGAGCAGTGCGGGCGCGCTGGGACATGGCGGCCTTCGATGCCGCGGTGCGCGTCAGCCAGGCGCGGCGCTGGGTGGTTTATCCCGCGCTGCGCAACGGCACGCATTACCCCTGGGAGTTCCAGCCACTGCAGAAGGCGTCGGAACGCTACATGCGCAACCACATGAACCTCGACAATCTCGAGGAACAGAAACGCTTTCCGCGAGGCGAATGATGACAATTGTCCCCTCCCTCGAGCACCTCAGACAGGCCTATGCCGTGACGTCGAAGGCGACGCAGATCACGCCTTTGCTGGAATCGACAGCCTTGGCCAAGGAGACGGGTGCGGCCCGCGTCTTCATCAAACCGGAATCGCTGCAATGGGCGGGATCGTTCAAGGTGCGCGGGGCCTATTGGCGGTTGAAGCGGCTGTCGCCGGATGAGGCCAGAAAAGGCGTCGTCGCCTACTCCTCCGGCAATTTCGCGCAAGGGTTGGCGGCTGCCGGCCAGGCGCTCGGCATTCCCGTCACCATCGTCATGCCGATCGACGCGCCGGCCGCCAAGCGCGATGCGACCGCAGGTTATGGCGCGCGCGTCGTGCTGACCGATCATGGCGAGCGCGCCCGTGAAGAGGTCGCAGCCGCCAAGGCCCGCGAGATTGCCGAGACCGAAGGGCTGGCGTTGCTGCATCCATTCGACGATCCGGAGATCGTTGCCGGCCAGGCCGGCGCCGGGCTCGAAGCGCTCGAACAACTCGAGGCAAAGGACGCCAGTGCCGACCTTCTGTTCTGCTCAGTCGGCGGCGGCGGACTGATCGGCGGCATGTCGCTCGCCTTCCACTATCTGTCGCCAGCAACCGAGATCATCGGCGTCGAGCCGGAAGGCTTCAACGGCATGGGTGCATCGCTAGCGCATGGCGCCATCGAGACCATGCCGATCGCGCCGAAATCGATTTGCGACGGGCTGATGTCGCGGCGGCCGGGCGACGCGCCGTTCGCGGCGGTCAAGACCGCCGGCGTGCGCGGCATCACCGTCGACGACCAATCGGTTAGGCGGGCAATGAAGATCGCCTTCGAACGGATGAAGCTGGTGCTCGAGCCGTCAGGCGCCGCCTCTCTGGCGGCGCTGCTCGGCGGCAAGGTGGATGTGGCGGGTAAAACGGTCCTGGTCATGGCTACCGGCGGCAATGTCTCGCTCGCCGATTTTATTTCGCATATGAACGATGGGCGCATGTGAACCATGCTTGAAGCAGACTTCGTCATCATCGGCTCCGGCTCGGCCGGCTCGGCCATGGCCTACCGACTGTCGGAAGACGGCAAGCATTCGGTGATCGTCATCGAGTTCGGCGGCACCGACATCGGGCCGCTGATCCAGATGCCGTCGGCGCTGTCGATCCCGCTCAACATGAGCCTTTACGACTGGGGCTTTGCCAGCGAACCGGAGCCGCATCTCGGCGGCCGCGTGCTGGCGACGCCACGCGGCAAGGTGATCGGCGGCTCGTCCTCGATCAACGGCATGGTCTATGTCAGGGGCCACGCACGCGACTTCGACCACTGGGCCGAACAGGGGGCGGTCGGCTGGGGCTTCGCCGACGTGCTGCCCTATTTCAAGCGCATGGAGGACAGTGACGGCGGCGAGGACGGCTGGCGCGGCCACGGCGGCCCGCTGCACGTCCAGCGTGGCCCGCGCAAGAATCCGCTCTACGGCGCCTTTGTCGAGGCCGGCCGCCAAGCCGGGTTCGAACTGACCGACGACTACAATGGCTCGAAGCAGGAAGGCTTCGGACCGATGGAGCAAACCATTCGCGGCGGCCGCCGCTGGTCGGCGGCGTCAGCCTATCTGAAGCCGGCGCTCAAGCGGCAAAATGTCAGCGTGATCAGAGGCTTCGCCCGCCGGGTGATCATCGAGAATCAGCGTGCCGTCGGAGTCGAGATCGAAGCTCACAAACAGATTCAGGTCGTTAAGGCACGACGTGAGGTGATCGTCGCCGCATCGTCGATCAATTCGCCCAAGATCCTGATGCTATCCGGTATCGGCCCGGCCGCGCATCTCACGGAGAACGGCATCCAAGTCGTGGCCGACCGGCCCGGTGTCGGCCGCAATCTGCAGGATCATATGGAGCTCTACATCCAGCAGGAATCGACCCAGCCGATCACGCTGAATTCGGTTCTCAACCCATTCTCCAAGACGCTGATCGGGGCGCAGTGGCTGTTCTTCAAGACCGGCCTCGGCGCCACCAACCATTTCGAGGCCGCGGCCTTCGTACGCTCGCAGGCCGGTGTCGACTACCCCGATATCCAGTACCACTTCATCCCGGCGGCGGTGCGCTATGACGGCAAGGCGGCGGCGAAGGCGCATGGCTTCCAGGCGCATGTCGGGCCGATGCGGTCGAAGTCGCGCGGTTCGGTGACGCTGCGCTCGCCCGACCCGAAAGCGACGCCGGTCATCCGCTTCAACTACATGTCGCATCCAGACGACTGGACCGAGTTCCGCCACTGCATCCGGCTGACCCGCGAGATCTTCGGCCAGAAGGCTTTTGACGGCTTTCGCGGCAAGGAAATCTCGCCGGGTTCGCACGTCCAGTCGGACGAGGATCTCGACGCCTTCATCCGCGATCATGCCGAGAGTGCCTACCATCCGTGCGGCACGTGCAAGATGGGCCGCGCCGACGACATCATGAGCGTGGTCGATCCGGAGTGCCGGGTCATCGGCGTCGACGGCCTGCGCGTCGCCGACTCCTCGATCTTCCCGCGGGTGACCAACGGCAACCTCAACGCGCCGTCGATCATGACCGGCGAGAAGGCCTCCGACCACATTCTCGGCCGCACGCCGCTGGCGCCATCCAACCAGGAACCCTGGATCAATCCGCGCTGGCAGGTGGCGGATCGATAGGGCATTGTCCGGCCAAGACCATTGGAGAATTCATATGCGCGCCCAGCCAACGGCATCGCACTATGTCAACGGCCGCTACATCGAGGACGAAGGCGGCGCGCCGCTGCCGGTGATCTATCCGGCGACCGGTGAGGTCATCGCCACTTTGCATTCGGCGACTCCGAACGTGCTGGAGCTCGCCATCGAAGCCGCGCGGGCCGCACAACCGGCCTGGGCGCGGATGAAGCCGGTCGAGCGTGGCCGCATCCTGCGCCGCGCCGCCGACATTTTGCGCGCGCGCAACGCCGATCTGGCGCGGATCGAGACGCTCGACACCGGCAAAGCGATCCAGGAGACGCTGGTGGCGGATGCACTATCGGCCGCCGACTGCCTCGAATATTTCGGCGGCGCGGTTGCCGCCTTCAACGGCGATGCGATCGATCTTGGTGGACCTTTTGCCTATACGCGCCGCGAGGCGCTCGGTGTGTGCGTCGGCATCGGCGCCTGGAACTATCCGCTCCAGATCGCCGGCTGGAAATCCGCCCCGGCGCTCGCCATGGGCAACGCCATGGTATTCAAGCCTTCGGAAAACACGCCGCTGTCGGCGCTGGCGCTGGCCGAGATCTACTCAGAGGCGGGCCTGCCCGACGGGCTGTTCAACGTCGTGCAAGGCTATGGCGATGTCGGCGCCGGCCTCGTCGGCCACGATGTCGTTGCCAAGGTTTCGGTGACCGGCTCGGTGCCGACCGGCCGCAAGGTGCTGTCGCTCGCCGGCTCGAAGATGAAGCACGCTACCATGGAGCTCGGCGGCAAGTCGCCGCTGATCGTGTTCGACGATGCCGATCTCGAAAACGCCATCGGCGGCGCCATGCTCGGCAATTTCTATTCGACCGGGCAGATCTGTTCCAACGGCACGCGCGTCTTCGTGCAGAGCGGCATCCATGACCGCTTCGTCGACCGGCTGGTCGAGCGGACGAAAAAGATCCGCATCGGCGATCCGCTCGATCCTGAGACGCAGATGGGGCCGCTGGTCAACAAGGCGCAGCAGGAGAAGGTCGTTTCCTACATCGCGGCCGGCAGGCAGGATGGAGCAACGCTCGCCTGCGGTGGCAACGTGCCGTCGCTGCAAGGGTTCGATGGCGGCTTCTTTGTAGAGCCAACCGTGTTCACCGGTGTCACCGATAAGATGCGCATTGCGCGCGAGGAGATTTTCGGGCCGGTGATGAGCGTGCTGAAGTTCGACGGCGAGGACGAGGTGATCGATCGCGCCAACGACACCGAATTCGGCCTCGCCGCCGGCGTCTTCACCCGCGACCTGCAGCGCGCTCATAGGGTGATCGCCGAACTGCAGGCCGGCACCTGCTGGATCAACGCCTACAATCTGACGCCGGTGGAAATTCCGTTTGGCGGGGTGAAGCAATCCGGCATCGGGCGCGAGAACTCGCTGGCGGCGCTGGCGCTCTATTCGCAGCTGAAGGCGGTGTATGTCGAGACCGGGGACGTGGCGAGCCCATATTGAGGGTTGAAAGCGAAGTGACAGCTGATCTCCCCCCTTGCGGGGGAGATGGCCGGCAGGCCAGAGGGGGGTGTGACGGATCGCCAACCTTTGGTCTGATCTTCGAGTAGCCGAGACGTCGGCGGGACAGCACCCCCCTCTGCCTTGCCAGGCATCTCCCCCGCAGGGGGGAGATTGGCAGCTCCAACGCCTCACCCCTTCTGCGCCGTGCCGTCCAGATACTGCGTCAGCGCGCAGACCAGATGATAGAAGATGCTGGCCGGCACGTCCGATGCCAAGGAGCGGCCGCGTTCGTCGATGCGGTCGATCCACAGGCCGAGCGGCGCCGGGTCGATGTGCCAGCGGAACAGGCGGCCGACGCGCGCTTCGATCTCCGGTTTGAGGTCGGGGCCACCTGAACCGTCAAGCGCAATCGCCGCCTTGATCGCTTCCGCCTGCGGCCAGCTGCGCGATACGAGGTCGAGCGGCAGGCCCTGCCGGGAGACCGCACCGTAGGCAAGGCCGGTGGCGCGGTTGAGGCCGTTGGCGATGGCCGAGGCGTAGAGCTTGCGGGCAAAATTGCTCAACTCGCCCTGACCGCTGCGGGCGACGAAATCGGTGAGCAGCGAGGCCCATTCGAAATGATGGCCGGGCTCGGTCCATGTGCCCTTCTCGCCGGCGGCCGGCTTCCACCCGGCGTCGAAATATTCGCCCAGCGTCCAGCTCTCGGCATCGAAGAAATGACTGCGGAAAAGGTCGATGATGCGCGCGGCGCGGCGCAGATAGGTGCGGTCGCCGGTCGCCTCATACCAGGCGAGGAAGGCCTCGAGCAGATGCATATGCGGGTTGGAGCGCCGCTCGCCCTCGCCATCGGATGTCTCGAGAAAGCCGGTCATGCGGCTGTCCTCGAGATGCGCGTCGAGGAACACGAAGGTCTCCTGGCCCAGCCGCAGCGCATCCGGATTGCCGCACATATGCGCATGCGCCAGCGCCAGCAGCACGCAGGAATGGTCGTAGGCATCCTCGGTTGGGTCGGCGACGGAGCCGTCGACATTGAGCGTGCGCACCCAGCCGCCTCTCTCGGTGCGGCCCTTGCCGGCCATGAAGGCGATGCCGTGGCTAATCAACCGGTCCGCCGGACCGTCCCAGCCGCGTGCCCTGGCGACCGCAAAGGCATAGACCTGTCTGGCCGTCGTGCGCATACGCTTGGGCTTCAACAGCGGATTGCCATCGAAACCCAGCGCCTCGTGGAAGCCGCCATGACGCTCATCGACGCCTGAAGTTGACCACAGCGGCAAGGTCTCCTCGAACAGCCAGTGATGCACGCGCCGACGCCAGGCGCCGCTCTCGATGACGCGGTCGTGTGCCGGCGTAAACCTGGTTTCCAGCCGTCCCGATTTCTCCAGCTGCTCGACGATCTTCTTGACGTGCTGGCTGTGGCTGACCGGTGCGACGAAGGTGGCGTCCGCCGTCGAGACGATCGCGACGTCCTTCATGCCGATAGCCGACAAAAGCCGGCCGTCGCTTCTGATGTAGGAGTTCTCGCAATCGATGGCGACAACATCGCCGACGACGACATTGCCATTGGCATCAGCAGGGCCGACATCGAGCAGCGACTGCCAGGAGCCGAGGTCGTTCCAGCGAAAGCCGGCCGGTACCATGACGATGTCCTTGGCCCGCTCCATGATGGCGTAGTCGATCGAGTTCGACGGGATGGCGGCGTAGAGGTCGAGCGGCATATAGAGGCCGGACAGATCCGAAGTCGCTGCCTTGTAGGCCGCTTGGGTGGCCTGCCAGATGTCGGGCTGGAAGGCCGCAAATGCATCGCGCATGGCGCTGGCGCGAAACAGGAAAATGCCGGTGTTCCAGTAGAAGGTGCCCGCACTGAGATAGCTCTGCGCGGTGGCGAGGTCGGGCTTTTCGACGAAGCGCGACACGTCGAAGACGCCGCCGCTTTCGGCTGCGACTTCGATATACCCATAGCCGGTCTCGGGCTGCGTCGGCTTGATGCCGAACACCACCAGACGGCCGGCAAGCGCTGCCTGGCTGCCCGCCTCGACGCTCTGCCAGAACTGCTTGGGCGTGGCGATTTCGTGGTCTGACGGCACCACCAGCACCAGGCTGTCGCCGAACTCCGACAATGTGCGCAGCGCGGCCAGCCCCACGGCGGCAGCCGTGTTGCGCCCGGTCGGCTCGAACAGCGGGCCACCGCCGGCGAGGTCGAGTCCGGCAAGGTCGGCATGGACACGCTCGGCATGGCGCTCGGCGGCGATCAGGAAGATCGGCGTCTCACCTTCCGGCCGCGCCGTCAGCCGGCGCAAGGTCTTGGCCAGCATCGAGCCGTCGCCGGAGAGATCGTGGAACTGTTTCGGGTTGTCCTCGCGTGACAGCGGCCACAGCCGCGAGCCGACACCGCCGCTCATGACAAAACTGACGATGCGCTCGCTCATGAAAGGTCCAATCAGAACGTCTGGTTGTAAGCGCCGACTTCGGGGCTGCGGCGCAGCACGGCGTCGACCGCCTCGAACATCTGCCGGCGGCGCTCGGACGATACCGGGCTTTCGACAACCACGACAAGCTCCGGCTTGTTCGACGACGCCCGCACCAGCCCCCAGGTGCCATCCTCGGCCACGACGCGCACGCCGTTGACGGTGATCAGCTCGGCGATCTTCTGGCCGGCAAAAGTCTTGCCGGCGCGCTGCATCGCCTGGAAGTCCGCCACCACCCGATCGACCACGCCGTATTTCACGTCATCGGCGCAATGCGGCGACATGGTCGGCGTGCCGAAGGTCAGCGGCAGCGCGCGATAGAGATCGGCCATCGAACTTATGGGGTTGCGGACGAGCATCTCACATATGGCTATTGCCGTGATGAGACCGTCATCATAGCCGCGGCCGATCGGCGGATTGAAGAAGAAATGGCCCGACTTCTCGAAGCCGGCGACGGCGCCAAGCTCGGCGACGCGGCGCTTGATGTAGGAATGGCCGGTCTTCCAGTAATCTGTCTTCGCGCCGTTGGCGCGCAGGACGCTGTCGGTGTTGAACAGGCCGGTCGACTTGACATCGACGACGAAGGTCGAGCCGGGGTATTGGGTTGATATGTCCCGCGCGAGCATGACGCCGACCTTGTCGGCAAAAATCTCGTTGCCCTCATTGTCGACCACGCCGCAACGGTCGCCGTCGCCGTCGAAGCCCAGCCCGACATCAGCACCTGTTTCCAGCACTTTGTCCCTGATGGCATGCAGCATCTGCATGTCTTCCGGGTTCGGGTTATAGCGCGGAAAACTGTGGTCGAGCTCGACATCGAGCGGGATCACCTCGCAGCCGATGCGCTCCAGCGCCTGTGGCGCGAAGGCGCCGGCAGTGCCGTTGCCGCAAGCGGCCACGACTTTCAGCTTTCGCGCGATGCGCTTGTCGCTCACCAGATCGTCGAGATAGGTCTCGCGAAAACCGGAGACGAATTCGTAGCAGCCACCGCCGGCAAGATCGAAATCGCCCGACAGCACGATCTGTTTCAGGGCGCTCATCTCCTCCGGTCCGAAGGTGAGCGGCCTCGCCGCACCCATCTTGACTCCGGTCCAGCCATTCTCGTTGTGCGATGCGGTGACCATGGCGACGGAAGGCGCGTCGAGCGCGAACTGGGCGAAATAGGCCATGGGCGACAGCGCCAGGCCAATGTCTTTCACCTTTGCGCCCGCAGCCATCAGGCCGGAAACCAGCGCCAGCTTGATGGCAAGCGAATAGGAACGGAAATCATGCCCGGTGACGATGTCGGGACCCGCGCCAAGACGGCGGATCAAAGTGCCCAGGCCCATGCCCAACGCTTGGACGCCGATCAGGTTCAGGTCCGGCGGTTGCGTCGAACCGGCATGGCCAAACCACCAGCGCGCGTCGTATTCGCGAAAGCCGGACGCCTTGATCAGCGCTTCGGTTTCGAATTCGAAGCTGTTGGGCCGGGCGTCGCCTACGATTTTCAGGGGCAAGGCAGCAAAGCTCCAGATGGCGAAAACACGATCTATCGGGGCTGCGACTTAGCACACAAGGCTTTAAGCCGGGTTTATCCCGGGAGGGAAAGCCAAGCTTTGCGGCGATGCCCAACGAAAGCCAACGAAATGCGACAGAAGCGCTGCCATTGCCGCTTGCAGGAACGGTATGCGGCAGCTATAAGCCCGCGGTCTGGTCACGGAGTGTAGCGCAGCCTGGTAGCGCACCTCGTTCGGGACGAGGGGGTCGCAGGTTCAAATCCTGCCACTCCGACCAGAAAAAACAGACACTTAGGTGTTTGTTCTCCCGACCCACAAGATAGCTTGATGCAAACCGGCCGCGTCGGCGTCGCTGTCAGCATGGTGTTTTGACGCGACAACCTTCCGCGCTACCTCGATAATAGGAATGCCGCCGAGACAGCGGCCGGAACGAGGTTTGCGGAAGATGAATTTGTTGATTTCAAGCCGGCTGTCAGCGCTGCTCGCTTTGTCCCTGGCGGCAGGCTGCTCATCGCTGGGCAGCGCGGTGAACCCGGCGAAATACGACAGCATGACATGCGCCGAGCTCAACACCGCCGTAGGCGATACCGCGCGCGACATCTCGCAAACCGCCATCACCCGCGGCAAGGTCGCCAACACCAGCGTGCCGAACTGGCTGCTCGGCGGCACGCGCGTGAAGAGCGCAGTGGCCAAGCGTGAGACGGCCAGAATCGAACTGCTGAAGCAGCGGCAAGAGGCCATTGTCGCGACAAGAGCCAACAGATGTCCCAGGTCAGCGGGCTAAGCGAACTGGCCCTACCCTGACTATCTGCTCAACGTCACGCCTTAAGCACTCAGCCGGAAGCGCGTGACATCGATCGCCGCAGCCATCAGCGTCTGGGTGTAGGCGGCCTGCGGGTTGCTGAATATCTGTTCGGTCGGGCCTTCCTCGACGATCTTGCCCTGCCTCATGACGATGATGTAGTCGGCCATGGCGCGCACCACGGAGAGATCGTGGCTGATGAAGAGGTAGGATAGTTCGTGGTCGGCCTGCAGCTTGCGCAGCAATTCGACGATCTGCTTCTGCACCGAGCGGTCGAGCGCCGAAGTCGGCTCGTCCAGCACCACCAGTTTGGGCTTCAGGATCACGGCACGCGCGATGGCGATGCGCTGGCGTTGGCCGCCGGAGAATTCGTGCGGGTAGCGGTTGCGTGCGTTGGGATCGAGGCCGACCTCGAGCAAGGCCTCGACGGCGCGCTGATCGCGTTGCTTGCCTGACAGGTTCGGCTCATGCACCAGAAGCCCTTCGGTGATGATCTGGCCGACGGTCATGCGCGGCGACAGCGAGCCGAACGGATCCTGGAAGACGAGTTGCATCTCACGACGCAGCGGCCGCATCGCCTGGCGGTCGGCGGTGGAGATGTCGCGGTCGCCGAAGCGGATGACACCGTCGCTGGGCAACAGGCGCAGAAGTGCGCGGCCGAGCGTCGATTTTCCCGAACCGGACTCGCCGACGATACCGATGGTCTGGTTGCGCTTCAGCCGGATCGAAATGTGATCGACGGCGCGTAGCAGCAGCGGTTCGCCGGCAAGGAAGCCGCCGCCGATCTTGAAGGTCACTTCGACATTGCGGCCCTCCAGCAGCACAGGAGCGCTGGGCGGCGGCGCCGCCTTGGTGCCGGTCGGTTCGGCGGCCAGCAGCATTTTGGTATAGGCATGCTGCGGGTTGGCGAAAAGTGCTTCCGCTTCGCCTTCCTCGACCACCTCGCCATAGCGCATGACATAGACGCGGTCGGCAAAGCGCCGGACGATGCCGAGATCGTGGGTGATAAAGACGATGGCCATGCCGAGCTTGCGCTGCAATTCGGCGAGCAGCACCAGGATCTGCGCCTGGATGGTGACGTCGAGCGCCGTCGTCGGCTCGTCGGCGATCAGGATGTCGGGGTCGTTGGCCAATGCCATGGCGATCATGACGCGCTGGCGCTGGCCACCCGACATTTCGTGCGGATAGGATTTCATCCGCCGCTCGGGATCGGGGATATGCACCAGCCTGAGCAACTTGAGCGCCTCGTTCCGTGCCTCGGCTGCGTTCAGCCCCCGGTGCTTGCGGATCGGTTCGATAAGCTGGTTGCCGATCGAATAGAGTGGATCGAGCGAGGTCATCGGCTCCTGGAAGATCATGCTGATCTTGGCGCCGCGCACCTTGTTGAGGTCGGGCTTGCTCATGGTCAAAAGGTTGCGGCCGCGATAATCGACGTGACCCGTCGCCTCGCCATTGGACGCCAGCAGGCTCATCGCCGCCATCATGGTCTGGCTCTTGCCGGATCCGGATTCGCCGACCACGGCAACGGTTTCCCCTGCCTTGACGTGGATGTTGATGCCCTTGACCGCTTCGACCGCGCCGTCGAGCGTGCGGAAACGGACGCGAAGGTCCTTGACGCTGAGGATCGTTTCGGGCGTTTCCATCGCAACGGTCCCCATTTTATTTGGTCCCCATATTATCGGTCTCTCGGATCGAGCGCATCGCGCAGGCCGTCGCCGACGAAGTTCAGCGCAAACAGCGTCGACACGAGGAAGAAGGCGGGGAACAAAAGCAGCCAGTTGGCGGTGCCGATGTTCTTGGCGCCGACGGAGATGAGCACGCCCCAGCTGGTCATCGGTTCCTGCACGCCAAGGCCGAGGAAGGACAGAAAGCTTTCCAGGATGATGACCTGCGGCACCAGCAGCGTCATGTAGATCACCACTGGTCCGAGCAGATTGGGGATGACATGGCGCAGCAGGATGCCGCGCTGGCCGACGCCCATGGCTTCGGCCGCCTGGACATACTCCTGCCGCCGGATCGAGAGCGCCTGGCCGCGCACGATGCGCGCCATGTCGAGCCACAGCACCGCTCCCACCGCCAGGAACATCAGCACGAAGTTGCGGCCGAAGAACACCACCAGCATGATGACGAAGAAAATGAAGGGCAAGGAATAGAGCACGTCGACGATGCGCATCATCACCTCGTCGATCTTGCCGCCGGAAAAGCCGGCCGCCGCCCCGTAGAGGACGCCGATGACCACCGCGACAATGCCGGCAAGCAGGCCGATGGCCAGCGAGATGCGCCCTGCCATCAGCGTTCGCGAGAGAAGATCGCGACCGGTGTTGTCGGTGCCGAACAGGAAGTACTGCTGTTTGACCGACGCAGTCATAGTCAATTCGAGCCCGTCGGCCGATTTGCTCTCTATCTTGGTATCGTCGAAGGCATCGGAGCGGTCAAGATAGCGGATGTTGCGGTCGTCGATCGGTTTGGTCGAGGTGACGGTGACGGTGACGCGACTGCCGTCCAGTTTCCACTCCTTGATGTCGACGCGCATGCGCTTGATGGCATCCTTGAGCGCCGTCTCGATCATGTCGGGCTTCGGATAGGCTGAAAAGCTTGGCGGCGTGCGCACATAGTCGGCATAGATGGTGGTGTACTGATGCGGCACGAACCAGGGGCCGAAGATGCTGATGACGCCAATGAAGGCCAGGTAATAGAGGCTGAACATGGCGGCGCGGTTGGCTTTGAGGCGCGCCCATGCGTCGCCCCAGAGCGAGCGGCCGACGACGGCCGGCGGAGCGGCGGCGGCTGTGATGTCAGTCATAGCGCACCCTCAGTCATAGCGTACCCTCGGGTCGACGACCGCGTACATGACGTCGACGATCAGGTTGAAGACGATGGTGAAGAGCGCGATCACCACCACGGTCCCCATCACCAGCGTGTAGTCGCGGTTGAGCGCGGCATCGACGAAATAGCGGCCGACACCGGGAATGGAGAAGATGGTCTCGACGATGACCGAACCGGTGAGCAGCGCCGCGGCTGCGGGGCCGGTGAAGGAAACGATCGGCAGGATGGCGCCGCGCAGCGCGTGCTTGACCACCACCGACCAGTCGGAGAGGCCGAGCGCACGCGCCGTTCGGATATGATGCGAACGCAAGCTCTCGATCATCGACCCGCGCATCAGGCGGGCAACGATGGCGATCTGCGGCAAGGCCAGCGTCAGCACCGGGCCGATCTTGTTGATTAATGCGCCATCACCCCAGCCGCCGATCGGCAACAGCTTCCAGGTCAATCCGAACACCAGCTGAATCACAGGAGCGATGACGAAGGTGGGGATAGTGCTGCCGGCGGTCGCCAGCGCAATCACCGTATAGTCGCCAAGCTTGTTCTGGTTGAGCGCGGCGATGGTGCCGAGCACCGAACCAAGCAGCAGCGCCAGGATCAGCGCCGAGGTGCCGAGCTGGACCGATATCGGCAGCCCCTTGGCAAACAGTTCGGTGACGGTGAAGTCAGGCAAATTGTAGCTCGGCCCGAAATTGCCGCGCAGAAGATTGCCGAGATAGTGGGCATATTGCAGCCAGAGCGGATCGTCGAGGCCGAACTGTGCTTCCAGATTGGCCCTGATCTCGGGACTGAGGCCCCGCTCCTGATTGAAGGGGCCGCCCGGTGCGACGCGTATCAGGAAGAACGCCATGGTCACGATGACGAACAGCGTCGGAATGGCGGTCAGAAGCCGCCGTAAGATGTATCGCAGCATCGGCGCCCCGCTTCGGCCAGAGCGACATACGTCCATGCGGACGCATTGCCACGCTCCGGCGCCAAATCTTCGCACCGGGCTTGCCGAAAATCGACCACGACTTTCGGACCGGTGCGATGACCGACCAGTCCGGGGGGCCGCCAGGGTGGGGCGGGGGGGGGGGAGCAGATGGTGGTGGGGGTTTTTAGAATAATGCGACGGGGGCCAGAGCAAGTGGGTGTGATAGGG